>NZ_JBIUUU010000010.1:0-412323 GCF_044742595.1 Streptomyces sp. NPDC087859
GCTCTTCCGCATGACACTCGTACGTGGGTACGGCACACCGCCGACACGCACCGCTTCCCCTCGTCGGGCGCCGTCCTCTCTCCGGCACCGCCCCCCCCCCCCCCCCCCCCCCCCCCCCCCCCCCGGGGGGGGGGGCCCCCCCCCCCCCCCCGGGGGGGCCCCCCACCCCTGGGAATCACCGCAGAGCGGCGCTCACAGCTCCTTGATCCTGACGTCCCGGTACGAGACCACGTCCGTGGTGCCGTGCACCTGGAGTCCGAGGTAGCCGGAGGCGAACCGTCGCCCGTCCGTGCCCGGGTCGTCCGAGCGGGGCGGGGTGAAGTCCTGGCCGCCGATGTTGTCGAACTCGTTGATCAGCACACCGTTGCGGTAGACCGAGTAGTGCTGGTCGACCACCCGGATCTCGTAGTCGTTCCAGGTGCCCTTCTGGGTCACGCCCGCGCCGGCCAGGCCCACGCGGTCGAAGCCGTAGACCGAGCCCGTCTTGTACATGTCGCCGTCGGGCCGGTCCAGGACCTGTACCTCGTGCCCGTACTTGATGGCGACCCACTCCGGCCTCGACTCCTCCGGATGGTCGTGGATCCACGGGAAGCGCACGAACACACCCGAGTTGGCGTTGCCGGTGCCCGGCGCGTCGTCCCGCCACTGGAGCCGCAGCGAGAAGTCGCCGTACTTGCGCTCCGGGAACCACAGCATGCCGAGCCCGTCCTTGGTCGTGCCGGAGGTGATCGACCCGTCGGCGTTCAGCGCGAACGAACCGCCGCCCACCTGCTGCCACTTGGCGAACGACTCGGCGCTGCCGTCGAGGATCTTCCGATAGCCCTCGGTCTGCCCGGGCTTGCCGACCCCGGACTGCCGGGCGGCCTTGTGGATCGCGTTGTACTCGCGCTGGTCGACGACCCCTTCCTTGAGGAGCTTGTCGAGGACCGTCTTCACGTGCTTGACGAACAGGGCGTGGGAGGTCCACTCCTTCTCGTCCTCGATCAACTCGTTGATACGGCACCGGCTGTTGGTGAGCCGGTTGGGCACACCCGAGTCGATCTCGCCGACGATCACCGTCAACCGCTCGTCGAACTCGGGGCAGTTGGGTGCGGGGACCTGGCTGGACACGACGGTGAAGGTCACCGTGCGAGCGGCGGCGGTGTTGCCCGCCTTGTCGGTGGCCCGGTAGGCCAGGGTGTGGGTGCCGGCACGGTCGACGATCACCGGTGTGGTGTAGGCGATGTACGGTCCGCCGTCGATCGAGTACTCGATCCGGTCGACACCGGAGCCGTGCTCGTCCGTCGCGCTCACGGTCACCTTGGCGTTGCCGACATAGGCCCCGGCCGAGTTCTTCGTGCCCTCGACGGTCGCACCCGTCACCGGCGGTGTGGTGTCCGGGGTGGGTGTCGCGACGACCGTGAACCGCACGCTCTTCTCGGCGGCGACGTTGCCCGCCTTGTCGGTGGCCCGGTAGCGCACGGTGTGGGTGCCGAGCTGGTGCACCATCACGGGCGCGGTGTACGTCTGCCAGGCGCCGTCGCCGACGGCGTACTCGATGGTGTTGACGCCGGAGCCGGTGTCCGAGGCGGACACGGTCACCGTCGCCATGTCGAGGTACGCCCCGTCCGCGTTCCGCTCGCCGGTCACCGTCGCCGAGGTGTCCGGGGGAGCGGTGTCGTCGGAGGGCGGCGGGACCACCGTGAACCGGACACTCTTCTCGGCGGAGACATTGCCCGCCTTGTCGAGCGCCCGGTACCGGATCGTGTGACTGCCGACCTGGTCGACGACGACCGGGGTGGTGTACGGCAGCCAGTCGCCCGAATCGCCGACCGCGTACTGGATACCGTCGACCCCGGACCCGCCCTCGTTGTCCGTCGCGCTGATCGCGACACTCGCCGAGCCGACGTACTCGCCCTGCGCGTTCTGTGTCCCGCTCACCTGCGCCGCTGTCGTGGGCGGGGTGGTGTCCTCGCCGGTGCCCTCGGTCACCACGAGGATGCCCTGCATCTGTCCGTGGCCCGGGATCGTGCAGTGGTAGAAGTACCGGCCCGGGGTGAGGGTGACCTCGGCGGTGTGGCGGCCGCCCATGTCGTCGTTCGGGTTGGCGAGGATGTTGAGCTGCACATCGCTGTTGAACTCGGGGTCCGAGGTCACGAACGTCAACGTGTGCGGCATGCCGGTGGTGTTGCCGGTCGCCACGCTGTTCTCGAAGACGATCGTCGCCTGACCCGCCACCGCGGTCGTCGGCGCCGAGTTGTACTTGGTGATGTCGTCGCCGGCCGTCCAGGTGAGTGTCTGGGCGGCGGCCCCCTGCGCCACGGGCTGCTGGGCGGAGACGGGTGCCGTCTGCAGCCCGAGCATGATCAGTACGGCGGCCAGCAGGGCCGTCCAGATTCTTCGTCGCTGTGTCACCGAGCGGCCCCCCTCGCCAGCTGACCGGCAGCCGGAGTGGGACCGCCGCCCTTGTAAGTGACCTGCCACAGCGCCGACTTGGCGTCCGAGGTGAAGAAGCCGCGGCCGTAGTCGAGCACGTACAGCGAACCGTCGGGACCGAACTTCCAGTCCATGAGGTTCTTGATGCCGTCGTTGCCGATCGGCACGATCTTCTTCAATGACTCGGAGTGCACGGGCAGTCCGCCGTCCCCGTGCGTCTTCGGGTCGGTGATGACGGCGTTGCGCGGCTGGTCGGCGTCGTAGAAGTCACCGACGAACCACTTGCCGTCCCAGTACGAGGGCCACTTGACCTCGCTGGCGCTCTCCGTGTCGTACCGGTAGACCGGTCCGTTCATCGCGGCCTGTCCGCCGCCCTTCAGCCACGGCAGCAGATACGTCGACTCCTCCTGCTTGTAGGAGGGGATGCCGTTCGCGTCGCGCGGGAAGTCCGGTGCGCCGCCCTGGGGCGAGTACCAGATGTTGTTGCCGGTGACCGGCGGAAGGTTGACGAGGCCGTCGTTGTTCGGGGACTCGTTCTTCGGGTGGTCGCAGTCGTACCAGCCCAGCGGCTTCGTCGGGTCGGGGAGGTTGCGGTCGCGGTAGGGCTGCTTGTTGCCCATGCAGTACGGCCAACCCCGGTTGCTCGCCTTGGTGATGACGGCGAACGTGTCGTACTTGGCCGGGCCCCAGGTCGTCGAGGGCGCCGAGGCGTCCGGGCCGACCCAGCCGGCGTACAGGATGTCGGTCTTCCGGTCGACGAAGATACGGGCGGGGTTCCTGACCCCCATCACATAGATCTCGCCGCGGGTCTTGCCGCCGCCCTCGTCGGTCTCCTGCCCGGTGAAGAGGTTCCCGGCGGGCAGGGTGTACGTCCCGTCCGGCTCCGGGTGGATGCGCAGGATCTTGCCGTTGAGGTTGTGGGTGTTGCCGGCGGTGCGCCGCGCGTCGGCGAAGGAGACGCCCTTGTAGTTGGGCTCCGGGTTGTTGCCCGAGTAACCACCGCTGAATCCACTGGAGTTGTTGTCACCGGTCGCGATGTACAGGTTGCCCTTCGAGTCCCAGGTCATCCCGCCGCCCGCATGGCAGCAACTGTGGATCTGCACCGGCCACTTCAGCAGCACCTTCTCGCTGCCCAGGTCCAGCTTGTTGCTGGCCAGGTCGAGGGTGAACCGGGAGACCCGGCGCTCGGCCATGCGCGTCTCGCGGTTGATCTGCGCGTGCGGTGTGTAGTGCAGATACACCCACCCGTTGTCCTCGAACCGCGGATCGAGCTCGATGCCGAGGAGCCCTTCCTCGACCTTGACCAGTTCGTCGCCGCCGCCCTTGTTGCCGAAGACCGTCAACGCCCCCGCGAGGGTGACCTTCCTGGTCTTCGGGTCGTAGACATGGATCTCGCCCTTGCCCTTGCCGATGTCGGGGTTGTTCCAGTCGGTGACCACGGGCTGCGAGGAGTCCGCGCCGCCCCGGCCGATGTAGAGCACCCGGCCGTCGGGCGCGGTGACCAGGCCGTGCGGCTCGCCGATCTGGTCGTTCTGCCCCGCCTGGTTGGGCTGGGTGAGGCGCTCCGCCTTGTAGTTGGCGGTGATGGTCGCCTTGCAGTCGGCCTGCACCAGCCGTGAGGTCCACAGCAGGGCACCGCGCAGATGCGCACGGAAGTCGGTCTCGTCGTACGACGACACCGTGCCGCCCATGCCGGTGTAGAAGGAACGGCCGCCGTCGTAGTCGCGGCACCAACTCACCGGATGGTCCCAGCCGTTCTTGCTCGCTCCCGGCTGATACGTCGACTCGCGGACCCGGGCCACGGTGTGGACCTCGCCGGAGGGGTTCTTGGCCCAGTTGAACCACTGGTCGGGCCGCTTCCACTGCACCGGCAGATCCTTGGTCGCCGGATGCCGGCGGTCCCCGACCTCGACGACGGCCCGTTGTACGGCCGTTGGGCTGGAGGCCGCCGGACGGGCGCCGACCAGGCCCGTGAACCAGTCCGAGTACGGCTCGGCGCGTGCCGCGTCATGGACGCCGACGAAACCGCCGCCCGCCTCCATGTAGGCCTCCAGGCCGGCCTCCTGCTCCGGATCGAGGATGTCACCGCCGCCGGTCAGGAAGACGATCGCGTTGTACCGCCCGAGCTTGGTCTCGTCGGTGAAGACCGACGCGTCGTCGGTGGCCACCGTCGTGAACCGCTGCTCCGTCGGCCCGGACAGGCCGATCCTCTCGATCGTCTCGATCCCCGCGTTCACGACCGGCGACTCCTCCCCGGCCGCAGCGGAACCGTAGAAGACCAGTACGCGTACATTCGCGCCGCCCGGCGGCGACTTCACGGACATCGTTGTCAGGGGTGGTTCCGGGGCCGGACGCGCGCTGGCGGCGGGACCCGACAGCAGTCCGGCGACGACGATCCCGGCGGTCACGCCCGCCACGCCGACCCGTCTTCTCGCGCTCAGTCCTCGTAAGTGCATGGGCACCTCCTCGGTCACAGCAACAGCGCGATGGAAGCTAGACCTCTTTGCGCAACTCGCCAATACCTATGACCGAGTTGGGGCCAACTTTGTCCTGAGCGTGGAAAAACAGCGGAACGGCCGGTACCGTCTCACAGGTTCATCACAGGTGCGTCTCCGCAAGTTCCGTATCAGGGTGGGGAGTTCCACGTGGACAGACGCGGGTTCAATCGACGGGTACTGCTGGGCGGCGCGGCCGTCGTGGGCAGCGGGGCTGTCGCGACATCGTTGTCGCTGGCGCCGGACGCTGCCAGCGCCGACGGGCCGGCCAGGACCGCACCGGCCGGGGGCGAGGTGAGACACATCAAGCTGTACGCCGAGAAGCTCGCCGACGGGCAGCTGGGCTACGGCTTCGAGAAGGGCAAGGCGACGATCCCCGGCCCGCTCATCGAACTCAACGAGGGCGACACGCTGCACATCGAGTTCGAGAACACCATGGACATCGCGGCCAGCCTCCACGTCCACGGCCTCGACTACGAAATCACCAGCGACGGCACCAAGTTGAACAAGAGCGACGTCGAGCCCGGCGGCACCCGCACCTACACCTGGCGCACCCATGCCCCCGGCCGCCGCAAGGACGGCACCTGGCGGGCGGGCAGCGCGGGCTACTGGCACTACCACGACCACGTGGTGGGGACCGAGCACGGCACCGTCGGCATCCGGAAAGGGCTGTACGGTCCGGTGATCGTGCGGCGCAAGGGCGACGTCCTCCCGGACAAGACGCACACGATCGTCTTCAACGACATGCTCATCAACAACAAGCCGGCGCACTCCGGGCCGAACTTCGAGGCCACGGTGGGCGATCGCGTCGAGTTCGTGATGATCACCCACGGCGAGTACTACCACACGTTCCACATGCACGGTCACCGCTGGGCCGACAACCGCACGGGCATGCTCACCGGCCCCGACGACCCGAGCCAGGTCATCGACAACAAGATCGTGGGCCCCGCGGACTCCTTCGGCTTCCAGGTGATCGCGGGGGAGGGCGTCGGGGCGGGCGCGTGGATGTACCACTGCCATGTCCAGAGCCACTCCGACATGGGGATGGTCGGGCTGTTCCTGGTGAAGAAGACGGACGGCACGATTCCGGGGTACGAGCCGCACGAGCACGATCACTGACGGGAGAGGTCGAACAGGGTCCATTCCGTGCCGGGTTGCTCCTGGAGGTAGAGGCGGGGGCCGCGGCAGACGACACGGCAGCCTCCGAGTCGGGTGCCGTCCGTGTGGGTGAGCCGGGTTATCTCCAGGGCCTCGACGGTGGTCGCGGTGAGCCGGCCGGTGACGAGCCGGTCGTGTGTGTCGCCGGGGCCGCCGAAGAAGGCGACCTGCCTGCCGTGGACGACGACGCCGTGGGCGTACCTGACCGGTGTGGTGCGGACGCGGGTCGGTCGGCCCTCCCGGACTTCCAGGAGAGGGAAGTCCGTGTACGGGTACGCCCAGGTGGCGCGGTGATCCACGTTGAGGGCGTAACAGTCGAGGACGGGCTGGTCGCCGGGAGCCGCGTCGTACTCCCACAGCGGCCTTCCCGCGCTGCTCCACCGACGTATGCCGGGCTCGCTGAGCCGGTCGCCCAGGACGCCTTGGTCGAAGTGGCCGACCCATACGTGCCCCGACGCGTCGGTCAGGAAGTGCTCGATGCCGTCGCCCACCCGGAACCTGCCCGAAGGGCGACCCAGCGCGTCGAATACCTGTACCTGGTCGTCCCCGGCCCGGCTGCGCACATCGGCCAGCAAGAATCCGCCGTCCGGCAGGGCGTCGATCATCGGGTGACGTGGCTCCACCGCGCTCAGACGCGTCTCGTCCGCGTAGCCGTCCTCCACGGTGACCACGAGTGCGTCGTACGGACCGTGCGGGCTCCGAGTGCCGCAGAGCAGCCAATGCGCACGGCCGAAGGCGTCGACGGTGCTGTGCAGTACCTCCCGGTCGCGGTACGCGCGGGGCAGGCGCGCGTACGGGGCCAGGTGGCGGTCAGCGGGCATGGGCCCTTCTCGTGGTCATACGCCGATGGTCTGGCCGTGTCGACCTCGGGAGCAACCGGATTCCGGTCCCCGGAGAGCGCTCTCACGACTCCTCCGGCCAGGGCTATCCTGATCCGCAACCGCGAGGAGGGCCCCGAAGTGACCGAGACAGCGCCGCGTCCCACGCTGGAGGCCGTGGCCGAGCGGGCCGGGGTCTCGCGGGCCACCGTGTCCCGGGTGGTGAACGGCGGGGACGGCGTGCGGGAACCGCTCGTCGAGCGGGTCCGGCGGGCGGTGGAGGAGCTGGGGTACGTGCCCAACCAGGCCGCCCGCAGCCTGGTGACGCGCCGGCACGACGCGATCGCCGTCGTCGTCGCCGAACCGGAGACCCGGGTCTTCGCCGACCCCTTCTTCGCGCTGCAACTCAGGGGAATCAGCAAGGAGTTGACGGCCCACGACAACCAGCTGGTGCTGCTGCTGACCGAGGGGCGCGACGACCACGCCCGGGTCGGCCGCTACCTCTCCGGCGGCCATGTCGACGGGGCGCTCGTCTTCTCCCTGCACCTCGACGATCCGCTGCCCGGACTGATCCAGCGGGCCGGTATCCCGACGGTGTTCGGCGGGCGGCCCGGGTGGAGCGACGGCAGCCGTGACGTGGTGTTCGTCGACAGCGACAACCGGGGCGGGGCACGGGACGCGGTACGCCATCTCCTGGGCCTCGGCCGCACGCGCGTCGCGCACATCACCGGTGCCCTGGACCAGACGTCGGCGGTGGACCGGCTGGAGGGGTACCGGGACGTCGTGGGGGACACCGGTCCGGAGCTGGTCGTCGAGGGGGACTTCACTCCCGGGGGCGGGGAACGGGCGATGCGGGAGCTGCTCGAGCGCTGCCCGGATGTCGACGCCGTGTTCGCCGCGAACGACCTCATGGCGTCCGGGGCGCTGCGGGTGCTGCGTGAGCGGGGCCGGCGCGTGCCCGACGACGTGGCCGTGATCGGGTTCGACGACATGCTGACGGTGGCGGAGCAGACCGATCCGCCGCTCACGACGATCCGTCAGGACATCGAGGAGATGGGGCGGTTGATGGCCCGGCTGCTGCTGGGGACGGCCGGCGCCGCGTCCAGCGTCGTGCTGCGGACGACGCTGGTGCGGCGGGCGTCCGCCTAGGTGTGGGCGTGCAGCTTGTCCAGCGTCAGCTCCAGGAGCGCCGCCCGGAAGTCGGGCTCCGTGTCGTCGCCGTCCTCGTGCTCGTTCGGCCGGTCGGTCCAGCCGCCCTGGCGCAGCGCCTCCAGCAGACGAGTCCATTGCGCGGTCACATCCTTCGAAGGCTGCTTTCCGATATCCAGGAAGAAGCCGACGGAGCTGATGAACCGGGCCTCGACATCGGGCCGTCGGAGCTCGGCCGTCAGCAGGTCGTACGCTCCGGGCTCGTCGCGGTGGAGTGCTCCGTCCACGCTCGCCACGCGCAGACCCGGGTCCGGCGATCCGGCCTGGCCCGCGAGTGCCGCGGAGGCGGCACGGGTATCGGCCTCCTCCGTACAGCGAATCGTGGCGAGGGCGTACGCCGCCGAGCGCACGACCTCGATGTCCGGGTCGTGCTCCATGGCCTCGATCAGGGCGGCGACGGCCCGTGACTCCTCGGGCAGTCCGGGCGCGATGGTGTCCAGCCCGGCCGCGGCGTTCGCCCGTACCAGCGGGTCGGGGTGACCGAGCGCCGCGAGGAACAGCTCGACCGGCGGGTCGTCCAGGCGTCGGTCGGCGTGGAGCGCGGCATAGCAGCTCAGGACCTCGCTGAAGGTGAACGGATCCTGGTCCGGCACGCAGAGACGGTCGAGCGTCTCGCGGACGACGTCGTGCAGGCACGCGTCGTGGACGTGGAGCATGATGGCGAGGGTCTCCACGCCCAGCGCCACGCGGTCCGGTGCGGCGCTCCCGCACAGGTCGAGTGCCTCCCTGATGCGCAGGGCGTCCAGCTGCCGGTCCGCCCAGGTCTCGTCATCCTGCCGTTCACAGAGGGAAACCAGCAGCCCGTAGCGGTCGTCGCTTTCCGCCGGGTGCGCGAGGGCCCGCTCCAGCGTCTCCCGGGTCGCGCGCCGCGCACGGTCGATGTCGTCCGCGGGAAGAGGAGCGTAGCGGCGTACGGCGTCATGAAGCAGTTCGACGGTCACGCCGAACGTGACCACGTAGTCGAGGGAGTCCGAGTCCGTCCCGGACAGTTCACGGAACTTTCCGCCCTGCTCACCCACGCGCCGCAGCCGAGCACCCACTTCGGCGGCCAACTCGTCGTCGACGGTGTCCAGCGCGGTCCCCGCCCCGAACTCCGCCAGGAAGGCGGTCCAGGCACGCACCAGGTCGGCCGGCGCATCGCCGTGCGCGGCGAACATCCGCTCCACGCGTTCCCGTACCACCCGATCACGGCACACGGCATCGCAGAACGGCCCCGCGACGCCGTCGAACCAGGCCGGAGACGGCTCCCGGTCCATCGCCTGAGCCAGTTCCCGTATCGCCCAGGCCGTGTCCCGCTCCTGGGCGATCTCGCCGGCGGCGGTCGCCCGCACCTCCGGCTCGGGCGACCTCAGCCGTACGGACAGCTCACGCTGCCGCTCCTGCTCTTTCCGAGCCCGGCGCTCGGTGAACGTCCTGAACATCCCGACAGGCTACGGGCGCGCACCGACCGGCCTCCTCGCGGCCTCGTCAACCCTGCCCGGGGTCGCTCTTGAGCACCGCGAACCGTGCACCGTACGGATCGGCCAGCTTGGCCACGCGGCCGACGCCCGCCACGTCCGTGGCGGGCATACGGACCGTGCCGCCGAGCTCCCGCGTCGTGGACACCACCGCGTCCGGGTCCGTGACCTCGAAGTACGGCAGCCAGTACGGATCCGTCTCCCCTGGTGCCTCGGCCAGGGGCACGATGCCGCCGAACATGGCGTCCTCGGACGCACCGGCGGGGTTGACGGTGGTGTACGTGCCGCCGGGGAAGTCGACGCCGTAGGTCTCCAGACCGAGGGCGGCGTTGTAGAAGAACGCGGCCGCGGGCTGGTCCGGTGTGTACAGCTCCAGCCAGCACAGCGAGCCGGGCTCCTGCACGACGTCGAGGCCCTTGTTCCGGGCGGGCTGCCAGATGCCGAAGGCGACCCCCGCCTTGTCGGCGAGGATCGCCATGCGGCCCTGGTCCATGACGTCCATGGGCTGCATCAGCACCGCGCCGTGCGCCTGCTCGGCGGCCTTCGCCGTGGCGTCCGCGTCCGGTGTCTGGAAGTACACCGTCCAGGAGGGCGGGCCCTGCTCCGGCGGGTTCTGCATGCCGGCCGCGGCCGTCCTCCCGTCGAGCTGGAAGAAGCCGTATCCGCCGGCCTCGGGCGGCCCCGGCTGGAACCGCCAGCCGAACAGCGCGCCGTAGAAGGAAGCGGCGCCGTCGATGTCGGGGGTGCCGAGATCGAGCCAGTTCGGGGCGCCGGTGACATAACGGGTGGTGAGCATCGTTGCCCTCCTTTGAAGGGTCCCGTCCACTGCACTGCCGAGTCTTGCACCGCCCACTGACAATCGCCCCGGGCAGTGACCATCCGTGTCCGGCAGGCCTCTCCCAGTTTTCCCGCGATTCCGCGCGCCGCCGTGCGCCACGCCGTGCGGCGGAGGACCATCGAGGCTGCCGGGGGCCTGCGCACGCGGCGTTGATCCCGCGTTGATCGAACGTTTTTCGCCGCCCGGCACGATCCTCACCATGCTCATCGAAACGATCACCCCGCCCGGCCTGGACTGGCAGGACGAGGCGTTGTGCGCGCAGACCGGTGGAGACTTCTTCTTCCCCGAGCCGGGCAGCTCCGTACGGGAGGCGAAGCGGATCTGCGGCCTGTGCCCGATCCGCTCCGCCTGTCTGGAGTACGCCCTCGACAACGACGAACGCTTCGGTGTCTGGGGCGGCCTGTCGGAGAAGGAACGCCTGGAGATCAGGCGTACATCTCACTGATCAGGCGTACGTCACACCGAACCGCCACGTCCCCGCCGGCACCCGCACGTCCTGGCCGGTCACGGCGAGCTCCTGCCCGTTCGCCTCGACCGAGCGCACCTCGCCGAACTGGCACGGATAGACGAACCGCACCCCTTCCGGCGCCTGGGTGATGTCCACGGTCACCGTCCGCGCGGCCGGGTCGTGGGCGAGCCGGTAGCCGAACGGCGAGCCGAAGAGCGTGGGGGCCTCGGCCACGGTGATCCGTTCGCCGCCCGGCACCCAGTGCGGTCGTACGCCGGGAGCGATGTACAGGTGCGGGTCGTGGTCCTCGTCGGCCTCGAAGAAGAGGATGTCGCGGATCAGCAGCAGATACTCGGCGGCCGCCCAGCCGTGCGGGATGTCGCCCATGTACCAGCGGCTGAACGGGGCTTCAGCGAAGTCGGACGCCACCGGGTACGCGTGCTGCTCGTTCCAGGCGCCCAGCGCCGCCGCGCGCCCGGCCACGCTCGGGAAGCCCGCGTCCATCGTCCAGCCGAGCAGCTCGTCCATCCGCCCCGGATCACCGGCGAGCAGACAGGCGTGCGCCAACTGCATGGTCAGATAGGGCCCGTACGCGTTCCAGGCGGCGTCGTGCCGGAAGCCGCCGGTGACGAAGTGCGCGTACATGGTGTCGAGCGTGAAGCGCGCCGCCCGGTCGATGTCGTCGCCCAGCTTGCTGCCCATGTGCAGACGCAGCGGGTGGAAGTAGGCGGCCGCGCCGATCATCGTCGAGTCGCGCCGTCCGACGTCGCCGGGACCGGTCGGGATGTACGTCTCCCAGGCACCGCGTCGCTGCTGCTCGCCCAGCACCCAGCGGATCGACTCGGCGGTGGCGCGCTTCAAGTCGTCGAAGGCGCACCACAGTTCACCGGCCTCCGGCGCACCGATGCGCTCGGCGAGCCGCGCTGCCTCGTAGAGCCCGGCCAGGCCCCAGAAGTCGTCCCAGTAGTGCGGCTTGTCGCGCTCGCCGAGATGCTCGGCGCTCCAGCCGCTGTGCAACAGGCCGTACTGGTCGCGGTTGTCCCGCAGCCAGCGGGCCGCGTCGCGCACATAGGGGACGTACAACTTGGCCCCGAACGCCGCCCGTCGGCCGCTCGTGCGGTCGAACCGGCCGATCGCCCACAGGGCTTGGCCGTTGCTGTCCCACTCGCGGTCGTCCTTCTCGTGCGGGCCGCCGTAGAAGCCGTACTCGGCGCACGGACCGATCCGGCCCGTCCCGCGGTTGAACTTGAGCGGGTAGTGGGTTCCCAACTGCCTTTCGGCCAGTGCCGAGTCACCGACGAGCGAGCATGCCGTCGCCTCGACGGAGGAGTCGCGGATCCAGAAGGAGTCGTAGACGGTCGGACCGGGATGGATCTCGCCGTGGTCGGACAGGATCAGCAGCTGTGAACGCGCCTGCCGGAACTGGTCGGCGAGGTGCGCCACCGGGCGCGGCAGCCCCGGCTGGAGGCCTTGCCCGAGGAGCTTCCCCGTCCAGAAGTCCCGGTTGGCGGACTCCAGTTCGGTGCCCGGCGTGCCCCTGAGTTCGGCGAGGTCGGTGGAGCCGGAGAACTGGTCGACGGGCAGGCGTACGTCGATCTCGAAGACCTCGTCCTCGGCGATCTGGAACGGCCACGCGAACACCGCGCTGCACAGCCCCGCCACCTGGTCCTGCGCCTCCAGGGCGCCGTTCAGCTTGCCGCCGACGGCCAGGTCGTGGAAGGCGCTGCGGGTGAGATACGAGGCGGGGTCGGAGGAGAAGTCCGGGTTGCCGTAGACCCCGTACTGCTGGGGCGCGGTGTCGAAGACCGGGCCCCAGCCCGCGTTGGTCTCCACCCGCTGCTCGTTCGGCAGATGCCGCAGGAACGTCAGCCGCCGGTCGGTGATCTGCCGTCCGTTGCGGTCGTGCCGCTGGAAGCCGCTGGGCCCGGCCGGCAGTACCGCCGCGCACAGCAGCCCGGTGCGCTCCTGTCCCGTCGGACTGCCCACGGTCACCCGCGTGACCACCAGGTCCCGTTGGCTCGCGCCGACGGTGCCGCCGAAGGTGCGCTGCACGAACTCGACGTCGTCCGCGGTGCGGAACGTCGTCAGCACGACCGGCAGATGCGGTGCCTCCAACCGCTGCTCCACCCGTCCACTGTCCGGGAGTTGGGGCAGCCGTACTTTGCCCGTGGCCGGATCGTGCAGGAAGAAGCAGAGGCTGTACTTGTCGTAGACCGGCTCGATCTCGCCCGCCTGGCCGATCAGGGACTCCTGCCGGTGGTCCTTGACGCCGACCATGTGCCAGTACCGGTACAGGGCGTTGGAGGCGAAGGCCGCCTCCTTGGACTCGTAGGTGCCGGAGTCGAAGTCGTCGCTCCAGCGTCGGAAGGCCTGCTGCGCCCACCAGGGCACCGGGTACGGGACCTGTTCCCGACCCGCCCAGGCGCGCCACATGACCTCGTAGAACATCCACTCATGGGTCTGGGCCATGGTGTGTCACCCCCTTCGGGCACCGTTGCACCGACGGGGCCTCCCGTAAATCGGTGCGACCGGCCGTTCGGGGTGCGGTTAGGATCCGGGGGCGCGTCCGGACGTAGCGCAGAGGCAGGCGCACCGCCTTGCTCAGGCGACCACGCCGGTTCGAATCCGGTCGTTCGGATGCGTGCGCGGGGTCCCGTAGAGCAGAGGCAGACTCGCCGCCTTGTCAGGGCGGATACGCCGGTTCGAATCCGGTCGGGACCGCGGTACGACGGTGACGGTCGGGGACGGGACAGGGGCGAGGCGATCATGGAGGCGGGACTGTCCGTTCCGGGGCACGAGGCGGTCACCGAGGCCGAACTGGCCGCCTTCCACGAGGTCATGGGCAAGTTGCGAGCCCTGCCCGTCGACGACCCGGTGCGGTTGCGCGCCGAGCAGGTCGCCGCCTCCTTCGCCCGCGACGGACGGCTGCGGCGGCGCAAGACGCGGGGCGCCGAAGCCTCCGCCGCCGACGCGCGGGCCATGGCCGCGACCGCGACCGGCGCGCTGAGCCGCCGCGAGGACGCGCCCCTGGCCGGGGCCGGCGATCCCGGTGTCTTCCGCAAGCCGCGCACCTGCTATGTCTGCAAGTCGCCCTATCAACAGGTCGATGCCTTCTACCACCGCCTCTGCCCCGCCTGCGCCGCCGACAACTCCGCCCGGCGGGCTCTGAGCGCCGACCTCGACGGGCGCCGCGTGCTGCTCACCGGCGGCCGGGTGAAGATCGGTTTCCAGCTGGCGCTGATGATGCTGCGCGACGGCGCGGAGGTCCTGGTCACCTCGCGTTTCCCGCACGACACCGTGCGCCGCTTCCGCGCCGAGCCGGGCAGCGGGAAGTGGCTCGACCGGCTGAGCGTGCTCGCCGTCGACCTGCGTGACCCGCGTCAAGTGCTGGGCTTGTGCGAGGAGTTGCGGCAGGAGGGCGAGCCGCTCGACATCCTCGTCAACAACGCCGCCCAGACCGTACGGCGGCCGCCCGAGTCGTACGCGCTGCTCGCCTCCGGGGAGTACGACACGCTGCCCGAGGGAGCGCGCAAGGCGCCCGGCTTCACGCCGATGCGGATGCTGGAGAGCGGCGCCGCGTCCCTGCCGGCGGCCCTGCGCGAGGCCGACGAGGCCGGACTGCTGCCCGATCCGTCCCCGGAGAACTCCTGGTCGGCGCGGCTCGGCGCCCTCGACCCGGCCGAGGTGCTGGAGACCCAGCTCGTCAACGCCCTCGCCCCGGCCCTGCTGTGCGACCGGCTGCTGCCCCTGCTGCTCGCCTCGCCGCGGCCGCGCCGGTACGTGGTCAACGTGACCGCGGTGGAAGGCCGCTTCGCCGTCCGCAACAAGATGGCCGGTCATCCCCACACCAACATGGCCAAGGCCGCCCTCAACATGCTCACCCGCACCAGCGCCGCCGAACTCGCCGAGCAGGGCGTCCACATGTGCGCCGTCGACACCGGCTGGATCACCGACGAGAACCCGGCGCCGAAGAAGGCGCGGATGGCGGAGGCCGGGTTCCGGACACCGCTGGACGTGGTGGACGGGGCGGCCCGGGTGTACGACCCGATCGTGCGGGGTGAGGCGGGCGACCCGGTGTCCGGGGTGTTCCTCAAGGACTATCGGGAGGCGCAGTGGTGACATCGGACGAGGGGAAACGGCCGGCGGCGGACGGGTTCGCCGGTGTGCCGTCCGTCGTGCCGCGCCCGGTCGCCGAACTCGCCCCGCTGCTGGACTGGTTGCGCGCCGGGCGCCCGGCGGGGGAACGGCTGGACTTCCCGGCGGGTACGGCGCTGCCCGACGGCCGCCTCGACCTGTGCAAGCAGGAGCTGGGCGCGGAGGGCGCCGCCCTGGTCGCCGAGGCGCTGGCCCAGGGGCCCTCTCCCGTACGGCATCTGCTGCTCGGCACGGACGGGCTGGGCGACACCGGGGCGGCCGTCGTGGCCGGGGCGAGCGAGGACGTCGAGACGCTCTACCTCGGCTGCAACGGGATCACCGCGGGCGGCGCCTGCCGGATCGCCGACCAGCTGCGGGCCTCTCCGCAGGTCGTCACCGGGGTGTGGCTCAAACGCAATCCGCTGGGCACCGGGGGAGGGCGGGCCGCGGCCGAACTCATCGAGTCCGCACGGTCCTTGCGCACCCTCGACCTCGTGCAGACCGGCCTCGACGCGGCCGGTGCCGTCGTCCTCGCCGACGCGCTGCTGGCGGCCGCCGGCAACGGGCGCCGTATCGAACGGCTCTTCGTCGGCGGCAACCCGCTGGGTGAGGCGGGAGCGGAAGCGCTCGGCGCGGTCGTGGCGGCGGGCGCGATCGACGAACTGTATGTGTCCGCCGCCCGGTTGGGGGACGCGGGAGCGCTCCGGCTGGCCGACGCCCTGGAGCGGGCGCCGCACGGACGGCTCACCCGTCTCGCCGTCGCCAGCAACGGCATCGGAGCGCGGGCCGCCGCCCGGCTGGTGACGGCGGCCACCACGGCCGGGGTCACCCTGCTGGACCTCGGCCGGGTACGCGCGGCGGCGGTCCTGGGCGCCGTGGACAACCACATCGACCTGACGGCCGCCGAGACGATGGCCGAGACCCTGGCCGCCGCCGAGCACCGGCTGACCCACCTGGTCCTGACCCACACCGGCATGCGCAGCCGCGAGGCCCACCGCCTCCTCGACACCGCACCCCGCGCCGTCACGGCCACGCGCTTCGTCCTCGGCCACGGCATCGCCGCCAGCGTCAAACGCCGCCTGGAGGCGCTCAGCGCCCACCTTCCGCGGCCGGCGGTCCCCTCCGACGTGGCCGCCGTGCGGAGCGTGCACAGGACGGCCCCGCCCGACGCCTGAGACTCACCGCTTCCGCATCCCCACGAACACCTCCGTCCAGAACCGCTGCTGCCGCTCCGACGCCCCCACGAGATACGTCGCCCGCAGCTTCGCCGGCAGCAGCGCGACCAGGCGTGCCACCACCGCGCGGTGCTTCTTCAGCTGGGACAGCTCCGCGTTGGCGAGGATCTGGTGGACGACGTCGCTGTCGTCGCCGCCCTCGTCGGAGTGCGCGGCGGCGCGACGCAGTCGGGCCTCCCACGCGTCGGCGTCACGGGCGAGCTCGCGCAGGCCCGTGACCTGGCGCCCCTTCAAGCGATCCATGAGGGCCGTGAGCGGAACCGGCGCGTACTCGCCGTCACCGAGATACACCGTGCCCATCTCCAGCGGCAGCCCGCGCCGGTGCAGCTTGATGAGCCGCTCCAGCGTGCGCTTGGTGATCCAGGCCCGGCCGTCGTCGTCGATGTCGTGCTTCCACCACTCCAGGACCGTCTCGGCGTCGGAGCCGTAGTGGGCGAGCAGCCACTCGTTGGCCGGGATGTCCTCCGGTTCGACGGTCAGCGAGGCCGTGAAGCGCGTCGCCTGGGCGATGTTGTTCCGGGACACCAGCAGCTTGCGGCCGAGGTGGTACGGCGGATTCTGGACGGCTATCTGGGCGCGCAGGTTCTCGATCCGCCGCCCGGCCAGCGACCACTCCTGGGTAATCTCCATGAGCTTGGCGAACGCGGCCTTGTCCTTGGGCCGGTTGTACTCGTCCCACACGATCACCTTCGGATCCGGACCCGTGAAGTGCGCGGCGAGCAGATTGTCCAGCGTGCCGTCCGCCGACGGGATCGGCGCGCACAGGTCCTCGACGTTGGTCACCGGCAGCGAGAAGTACAGCGCGTCCCGGCCGAGCCCCTCGCGCACCGTCTCCCGCACCAGCTCCGTCTTGCCGCACCCGGGAGGACCCTGGAGCAGCACCGTCCAGCGGTTGCGCAGCGCGGCGCGCACCACCTGCCGTACCGGGTCGGGAATCCTCGAGGGGTTGGCCACGCCCAGCGACTCGGCGATGCGGTCCAGGATCTCGTGCGTACGGTTCTGGCCGGGCTTGCCGTCCGGGCCCGGCTCCGCCAGCCGCAGCCGCTCACCGTCCACCAGGGGCAGGCCCCAGCGCAGCGGGAAGCCTTCCCTCGCGTTGGCCAGGACATGGTCGAGGGTGCGCGGGGAGAGTCGCTCGCGCAGGGCGGGGGAGAGGGACGCCCACAGCGAGAACACCGGACGCAGGTCCCACGGGCGGTACTTGGCCGCCAGGTGCCTGCGCCAGGACGTGTCGTTAGCCGTGATCCGCATCGTGACCATGCGGTCCAGGAGCGCGAGGTCCCCGCGCCGGGACGAGGTCTCCGCGAGTGACTCGTTGTCCGTCAGGAACACCCCGACGCAGCCCAGGGCCCGCAGATCGTGCTCGCCCAGCGTCCAGTTGCACGCGATCTGCATCAGCTGCGACTGGATGGTGTCGCCCGCCTGCAGCGAGTCGTCGATGAGCAGCACGAACGGTGTGCCGGGCTTCAGCTGGCTCATCACCAGCTGGCGCAGCACCAGTTCACCGGTGTGCGGATCGCGCACCGGCGCGTTGACGAGCAGGTCGTCCGGCGTCAGGTTCGCCGCCGGCACGTACACCAGCGCGGTGTCCGGGTGGGCGCGGGCGAGGTGCGAGAAGAACGTCGCCGTCTTGCCGATGCCGTGCTCGCCGAAGATCTGGCCCGTCTGGCCCATGTCGATCATCGCGTCGATGAAGGACTCGAGCCGCGAGACGGTCGTCGATTGCCTTGTTTCCGTGGTCATTTACCGCGATCCCGTGGTGACGCGATGGCAGTCCATCGCGGGTGTGTGCCTCTCGGGCCATTCGTCGCCGCCCTCCGTGATCAGCCAGATCCATTTGTCCGGCTCGGCGGGCGTGATCGTCGGCGCGTATCCGTCGGTGAGCACCACGACAGCGTCCGGGGTCTCCTCGAAACGCCGCCCGTTCACCTCCGTACGGCCCTCCACGTAGTCCGCGACGACCTGGAAGCTGGTGCCGCCTCCGCCGTAGACCCGCTCGCCCGGCACGAAGGGCATCACGACGGCGTCGAAGGACAGCCAGTGCGCCTGAACGCCGTCGATCCTGCCCACGAGTTCGGTGAGCCAGGTGATCACATGGTGCGGCATCGAGCCCGAGGTGTCGTACGCGACGACGAGCACCTTGTCCCGCACCGGGCCGCGCCGCGCCAGCATCGGATCCTGGCCGAGGGCCGCGAGGAGGGCGCCACGCTTCTTCGGGTACACCAGCCGCTCACCGTCGCGCAGTCTGGAACCGAGGACGTCGACCAGCCAGCGCTGCCACCAGTCGACCGTACGCGTGCGCGTGGTCTCGCCGCGCAGCATGCCCGCGCCCAGGTTCCCCCAGATCCGGGCCGCCCGGGCGTTGCCGTCCTGGGTCCGGTCCATGAGGTCGAGCAGCTCCCGCTCCGCGCCCGCGTGCCCGCGCCGGGCCGCCAGCAGGGAGTTGAGCAGCGCGGAGGAGGTCACCGCGTCGACGGTCTCCTGGTCGGCCGGGACGGGGGCGCCCTCCGCCAGACGCACGCACAGCCGGCGCTCCGGGACCGGCGGGCGGTGCATCCGCTTCAGCTCGCCGTAGACCCGCAGGTCCGTCTCGGTGAACGTCTCGTACGACACCGGCTCCAGGCCGTGGGCCGTGAGGTCCGCGCGGTAGCGCTCGTACACCCCACGCGGGTCGATGCCCGTCGGCCGCCCGTCCAGCAGCGGCAGTTCGCGCCTGTCGAGCCGGATCAGTGCCACATGGTTGATGGACACCTCGGCGGCCAGCTCGAAGACCGGGTCGTCGTGCAGCTCGGGGTCGGCGAACAGATGGCGGTGCACGAGGTGGCGGGCCTCGTGGAACAGGACGAACTTCACGCCGTCCAGGCCGAGTCCGACGAAGAAGTCCGGGTTGAACAGCAGCAGACAGGTGCCGTCGCCGGACGCCACCACGGCCGCCGTGTCGATCGCGGTCGTCGGGATCTGGTGGTGGCACTTGGCGTACAGCCAGGACGCCACCGCCGACTGCGTCAGCCCGAAGTCCAGCAGCGCGGCCTCCTTGAGCCGCCGCGCCTCCTCCACCACCTCCGGATCCGCCGGGCGGTACGCCTCCAGTGCCCTGCGGTCGCCGAGGTCGACCACCGGGGGACGCCGCCCCCGCTCTCCGTACGCCATCTCGTGCCCCCCGTACTGGCCTGCCCCCGTGCCTCATTGGTACCAGGGCGCACTGACATCGGGCCAAGGCATTACGATCTGGCGTCAAGGGCGGGGTCGTAGCGCAGAGGCAGGCGCACCGGTCTCCAAAACCAGAACACGCTGGTTCGAATCCAGCCGCCCCGCCCCCCTGGGCCTGGCCTAGGCGATGGCGCCGGCGGTCACCACCAGTTCCGGCACGTTCCCGTGGAAGCTCTCCATCAGCTGGGCCAGCACCGCCCACGCCTCCTCACGGTCGCCCAAGTGCTCCCGGACCAGCGGGCGGAGCGCGGCCTCCGCCTCCTCGACGCGGTTCGGGAACAGCACGTGCCCCATCGCGAGCACCTCGAGGACGCGGACGGCCGGCCCCTCGGACGTCACGTACTCGGCGGGACCGTCGTACACGCCCGCCTGGCGGAGCCGATGGGTGAACTTGGCGTGCGAGCCGAATCCCGCGCGCACGGAAGGCGGGCAGTCCGGGCGTACGGAGAGCGCCCAGCGCGTGTAGCCGGGCAGCGGGTGCTCGCCGTCGGCCTCGCCGACGGCCTGCCAGTCGGCGCGCGTCAGCACCATGGAGGCGGCGGCGCGTCCCGCGGCCATGGAATCCACCTCGCGCAGACTGCCGACGAGGCCATGGCGGACGTAGCTCTCGGGGATCTCCGGCTCCTGACCCGGCAGCGTGCGGTCGACGCGGATGGTCCCGGTGCGGCCGGGACCGAACGGCACGCCGCGCGCGACGGCCCTGCGCAGCCCCGAGTCGGTACCGAGGTACCTCCACACGACGGCGTTGAGCGCCGGATCGTCGTTCTCGAGAATCCACAGCGCCACCGAGGCCGGCAGCTGCGTCGCCCACGTCCATGCCCGTCGCAACCGCTCCGCGGTGGCCTTGGACCGCTCGGGAGAGGGCATCCCGATCCGTGCCCGTACCCGCTCGGCGGTCTCCCCGTCGACCAGGCCGAGCAGAGAGCCGACCGCCTGTTCCACCGTGCTGTTCTGCCGCATGGCCGCATGATGCCGCACGTGCAAGACGGCCCGCGCGGAAAATTTCTCCGCGCGGGCCGGCTCGTGTGTTTCCGGGTGACGTCAGCCGGCGGCGCGCGCCGCCATCCGCGCCTTGCGCGCGGCGAGCTTCTCGTCGAACTTGGAGGCCTCCGAGTCGAGAGCGCCCATGTACAGGCCGATCTCGTCCTGCGCCTTCTGTCCCTCGGGGCCGAGACCGTCGATGTCCATGACCTTCAGGAACCGCAGCACCGGCTGGATGACGTCGTCGTGGTGGATGCGCAGGTTGTACACCTCGCCGATCGCCATCTGCGCCGCGAACCGCTCGAAGCCGGGCATGCCGTGGCCGGGCATGCGGAAGTTGACGAGGACGTCGCGCACGGCCTGCATGGTCAGGTCGGGGGCCAGGTCGAACGCGGCCTTCAGGAGGTTGCGGTAGAAGACCATGTGGAGGTTCTCGTCGGTCGCGATGCGCGCCAGCATGCGGTCGCAGACCGGGTCGCCCGACTGGTGGCCGGTGTTGCGGTGCGAGACGCGGGTCGCCAGCTCCTGGAAGGCGACGTAGGCGACCGAGTGCAGCATCGAGTGCCGGTTGTCGGACTCGAAGCCCTCACTCATGTGGGACATGCGGAACGCTTCCAGCTTGTCCGGGTCCACCGCGCGCGAGGCGAGGAGGTAGTCGCGCATCACGATGCCGTGGCGGCCCTCCTCGGCGGTCCAGCGGTGCACCCAGGTGCCCCAGGCGCCGTCGCGGCCGAAGAGCGAGGCGATCTCGTGGTGGTAGCTGGGGAGGTTGTCCTCGGTCAGGAGGTTCACCACGAGCGCGATGCGGCCGATCTCGGTGACCTTCGACTGCTCCTTGTCCCAGGCCTCGCCGTCCTCGAAGAAGCCGGGGAAGTTACGGCCGTCGCTCCACGGCACGTACTCGTGCGGCATCCAGTCCTTGGTGACCTTGAGGTGCCGGTTGAGTTCCTTCTCGACCACTTCCTCCAGGGCGTACAGCAGCTTGGCGTCGGTCCAGACGGAAGGGCTGCCGAGGTGAGGGGTGGCGATCGTCACGGGGACTCCAGGGGGACGTGTGACAAAGCTGAACAAACCGGCGAGCGGTTGCCGGATCCTACGGAACTTACGAAAGCGTAGGCTACGAATCCGTAGGTTACGAGACCGTAGGTTAAATGCGCTGTAAAGATCCCTGATCAGCCAGTGTTCCGGGGCCTACGCCAAAGGCCCCAGGACCGCAGGTCCCGGGGCTGAACGGGTGATCCGCTCACTCGGTCAGGCGTACAGCTCCCGCATCCGGACCGAGAGGCATGTCACACATCCCTCGAGCTTCTCGAACTCGCTGATGTCGACGACGACCGCCTCGTGGCCGAGGTCGGCGAGCAGTTCCGTCGTCTTCGGCGCGCTCGCCGAGATGAGCAGCTTATGGCCACCGAGCAGCACGACGTGGCCGCCGGCCTCCTCGGGCACCGACAAAAAGCGCGGGAAGAGCGAGGGCCGGTCCACCTTCGGGATGTGTCCGATCACGGTGCCGTCCGGGAGTGCCGTGACCGCCGACTTCAGGTGCAGCACCTTGCTCACCGGCACCGCGACGACCCGCGCCCCGAGCGGCTCGAAGGCGGCCCGCAGCTGCTGTACGCCGGCCGCGTTGGTCCGGCCGCCGCGCCCGACGTAGATCGTGTCGCCGACCTTCAGGACGTCGCCGCCGTCGAGTGTGCCGGGCTCCCACACCCAGTTCACCGAGCAGCCGAGCGAGGCCACCGCCTCCTCGACGCCCGCGGTCTCCCGGCGCCGGGACTCGGCGCCGGGCCGGGTGATGAGCGCGACGTTCTTGTACATGACGACCGTGTCCTCGACGAACACGGAGTCCGGGCAGTCGTCGGCCGGATCCACCTCGACCGTGTCCCAGCCGTGCGCGCTCAGGGTCTCGACGTAGGCCTCCCACTGCTCGACCGCGAGATCGAGGTCGATCTTCTCGCGCTCGATGTGCGTCACCAGTCCTTCGGCGAGGCGCGGGCTGGGGCGGCGGACGAGGGCCTTCTTGCTGGGCACAGGGACTCCGTAACGGCGGCATGGACGGCACCCCGGAAAAGCGGCACCGGTCAGCCATCATGCAGGGCGCTCCCGCGTGCACAAAACCCCCGGTGCCAGGCTGTGGCCCTCCTGAGATACGCGGCGGTAACCGAGCCCGGCGCCGCGAGAAGATCCCGCGGCGCCCCCTCGAAGATCACTTCGCCCCCTCCGGCCCCAGGCCGACGGGAAATCGGGCACCCGCCCGACGCTAGGCGGGATACCCGACAGCCTCCGGCGTGGTTTCCTGCAGTTCCCCGTCCAGCAGCAGCCAGCGGGTGATGCCGATCGACTCCAGGAACGGCAGGTCGTGGCTGGCCACGATCAGCGCCCCCTCGTACGACTCCAGCGCGGTCGTCAGCTGCCGCACGCTCGCCATGTCGAGGTTGTTCGTCGGCTCGTCCAGCATCAGCAGCTGCGGTGCCGGCTCGGCCAGCATCAGCGCGGCCAGCGCCGCCCGGAAGCGTTCGCCGCCGGACAGGGTCGCCGCCTGCTGGTCGGCGCGGGCGCCCCGGAACAGGAAGCGGGCGAGACGGGCCCGCACCCGGTTGTTGGTGGCGCCCGGCGCGAACCGGGCCACGTTCTCGGCGACGGTGAGCTCGTCGTCGAGAACGTCCAGACGCTGGGGCAGGAAACGCAGCGGCACATGGGCCGTCGCCTCGCCCGCCACCGGCTCCAGCTCCCCGGCGACGGTCCGCAACAGCGTCGTCTTGCCCGCGCCGTTGCGCCCGATCAGCGCGATCCGTTCGGGTCCGCGCAGGTCGAAGCCGCCTCTCACCCGGGCCCCGTACGCCAGTTCCAGATCCATGAGGGTCAGGACGTTCCGGCCCGGCGGTACGGCTGTGTACGGCAGCTCGACGCGGATCTCGTCGTCGTCCCGTACGGCCTCCACCGCCTCGTCCAGCCGTTCCCTGGCCTCGGCGAGCCGCTCCTCGTGCATGATGCGGTGCTTGCCCGCGGACTCCTGCGCCGCGCGCTTGCGTGCACCCATGACGATCTTCGGCTCGCGCTTCTGGTCCCACATCTTCTGCCCGTACCGCTTGCGGCGGGCCAACTTCATCTGGGCATCGGACAATTCGCGCTTCTGCTTCTTCAGATCCGCCTCGGCGACCCGCATCATCCGCTCCGCGGCCTCCTGTTCGACGGCGAGAGCCTCCTCGTAGGCGGAGAAGGTGCCGCCGTACCAGGTGACCTCGCCGGAACGCAGATCGGCGATCTGGTCCACCAGGTCCAGGAGTTCCCGGTCGTGGCTGACCACGATCATGACGCCCGGCCAGGACGCGACGGCCCCGTAGAGCCGCCGGCGGGCGTACAGATCCAGGTTGTTCGTCGGCTCGTCCAGGAGCAGTACGTCCGGGCGGCGCAGCAGCAGCGCGGCCAGCCGCAGGAGCACCGACTCGCCGCCGGACACCTCGCCGATCGTCCGGTCCAACCCGATGTGGCCGAGGCCGAGTTCACCGAGTGTGGCCAGGGCGCGCTCCTCGACGTCCCAGTCGTCGCCGACCGTCTCGAAGTGCGCCTCCGCCACGTCGCCCGCCTCGATGGCGTGCAGCGCGGCACGCCGGTCGGCGATACCGAGCGCCTCGTCGACCTTCAAAGCGGTGTCGAGCGTGACGCTCTGCGGGAGGTAGCCCACCTCGCCCGCGACGCGTACGGCGCCGTCGGCGGGGGTGAGTTCACCGGCGATCAGCTTCAACAGGGTGGACTTGCCCGACCCGTTGACGCCGACCAGTCCGGTCCGGCCCGGGCCGAAGGCGATGTCCAGGTCCTCGAAGACGGGGGTGCCGTCGGGCCAGGCGAAGGAGAGGGACGTGCAAGTGAGGGAAGTAGACATACAGGCCTCGCGGTTGCTCGATGCGACAGGGGGCAAACGCGTATCGAGACACCTGGGACCAAGGAGGAGCCGGACTCCGCGGGCATGAGAAGAGCCCTGCACCGGAGGACGGCTCGAACGCCGAGGTCGCACGCAGCGCACACACAGGTGGTGTGTGACGCGGTGTCTCAGGACCTCAGACGAGCAACGTCCTTCTCCAATCGGCGGCAACAGGACCGTCATACACCGTAGGAGAGGGCGTGAAGGCTGTCAACGAATTAACGTGAGACCCGATCGCACTTGAGGAGGCCCCGTGCCCAACGGCTCGCTGTCGCTGCCCGCCCGGCTCTATCTGCTGGCCTGGGACACCACGAGGAACGAGCTCGCCGGCACCCCCCACCTGGTACGGGCCGGCGCCCTCACCGAGCTGGCCCAGCGCGGTCTGCTCGTCGACGACGACGGCATCGCCACCCCGGTCGACATGGACTCCCGCACCGGTGACGCCGTCCTCGACGGGCTCCTGGAACTCGTACGCGAGTCCAGGCCGCACCGGTGGCGCGGCTGGGTGCCGCTGCACGCGCGCGTGACGGCGGAGGCCGTACGGGAACAGCTCGCCGCCGAGGGGTACCTGAGGGCGGACAAGCGCCGGGCCCTCGGACTCTTCCCGACCGTCGAGTACGCCCTGGAACGGGTCGCCGTCGTGGACGCGCTGCGCGAGGAGGCGCGGGAGGTCCTCGAAGGGCCCGTGCGGCCCGCGGACGTCTCCGAGCGGGACGCGGCCGTCGTCGTGCTGGCGGCCGCGGCCGGGGTGAGCGCCCTGGTCGCCCGCAAGGAGCGCGGACAGTACCAGGAACGGCTGGCGGACCTGGGGGAGCGCAGTGGTGCGGCGGCGCCGGGGCTGCGGAAGATCATGGACGAGCTGGGTACGGCGCTGACGGCGACCGCCATGCCGACGGGGGTCTGAGGGGGTCGGCCGGCGCCCGGGCCCTTCCAGGCGGTGGACCGTGTCGAGGCGTAGGAACGTCCATGTCGGATTCCTGCCGGACCCTCCCGGCTCCCGCTGCTTGGCTGGACGTCATGACGAACCGGACCTCGCCCCGTGACCGCGCCCTCGCCTTCCACGCCCTGCACGTGCCGGGGCGGCCGCTGGTCCTGCCCAACGCCTGGGACACCGCGAGCGCCCGTGTCGTCGAGGACGCCGGTGCAGCCGCCGTGGCGACCACCAGTGCGGGGCTCGCCTGGGCGCTGGGCGCGGCGGACGGCGACCGGGTGGAGCGGGAGCGGGCGCTGGGTGTCGTCGCGGACATCGTGGCCGCCGTCGGCGTGCCCGTCAGCGCGGATGTCGAGAGCGGCTACGCCGAGGATCCGGCGGGTGTCGCCGCCACCGTCCGCGCGGTGCTCACGGCGGGAGCGGTCGGTGTGAACATCGAGGACGCGCTGTACGGGGAGGGCACCGGGCCGCTGCGGGACGTGGCCGCACAGGCCGAGCGGATCACCGCCGCCCGGGAGGCCGCCGACGCCGAGGGCGTGCCGCTGTTCGTCAACGCCCGCATCGACACGTTCCTGCGGGGCGCCGGGGACGTGGACCTCACCCTGGAGCGGGCCGCCGCCTTCCGGGCCGCGGGCGCCGACGGGATCTTCGTCCCCGGGGCCGTCGACCCGGGAACCGTCAAGCTGCTCGTCGACGGCATCGACGGCCCGCTGAACGTCATGGCCGGCCCGGGCGCCCCGCCGGTCGCGGAACTGGCGGCGCTCGGCGTCGCGCGCGTGAGCGCCGGTTCGGGCATCGCGCAGGCCGCGCTCGCCCTGGTGCACCGCGCCGCGAGGGAGCTGCTGGGTGCGGGCACGTACGAGTCGCTGGAGGGCGGTCTCGACTACGGCAGGCTCAACGAGCTGCTGGGGGCGGCACGCTAGACGCACCTCCGCGGAGCGTCACGCGTCCCGCATCAACTCCGCCAGCTGCTCGTCCAGGTCGAGCTGAAGGTGCTCCAGCCCGACCGGCACCAGCTCGGCCGTGGCCTGAAGGAACCGTCGTATCTCCCCCGAACGCACATGCACGACGGCCGTGCCCTCGGGCGCGTGGAACTCCAGGACGGTGCGGTCGTACCCGTACGGCCGCACCCGCACGTCGCCGTGCCCCTCGGCGGTCTGGAGGCCCGCGGTGAGGAGCTCGCGGGAGAAGGTCCAGCAGACCTCCACCCCCTCCAGCGTGGCCGGAGCCGGGAAGGTCATGCGGACGGCGAACGGATCGCGCCGGTCGTAGTGCAGCGTGGCGGGAATGCTCGGCATCCGCGGCGCGGCGGCGACGAGACGGGCCTCAACGGGCTGCTCGATGACAGTGGACAACGCGTTGCTCCCTAGTGACGGCTGGACTGACTTCCGGGCGGATGGGGCCGGGTACTGGTAGAGACGACGGAATCGGCCAATCCGTGTACATGAAAGTCGAGTGACCTCGGTCACCGTTTTTCATGCACGCAAGTGGCGCAGGCCACCTTCCGTGCCGCGAAGGGCACATGTGTCGACCGCCGCCCCGTCCCGGCGGCGGTCTGGACGGCCACGGGCGCGTGGACTAGCTTCGCCCGCCATGAGGCGCATGGGGAGCACGCGACGCACGCGACACAGGGGACGTACCGGCAGAGGGCTCGCCGCGGGGGTGGCGTGCGCGGCGGCGCTGGCCGCGCTGACGGCCGTACCCGCACAGGCGCAGCCGCAGCACCGGGCGCCGCACTGGGAACTCAAGGACAGCGGGACCCCGGAGGTGCGCTTCCGCGGTCTGTCGGCCGTCAGCCGGACCACCGCCTGGGTCTCCGGCACGCAGGGGACGGTCCTGCGCACCACGGACGCCGGCGCGACCTGGCGGAACGTCTCTCCGCCCGGCGCCGGCGAGCTCCAGTTCCGGGACATCGAGGCGTTCGACGCACGCCGGGCCGTCGTGCTGGCCATCGGTGAGGGCGAGGCGTCCCGGGTGTACCGGACCGACGACGGCGGAGCAACCTGGACCGAGTCCTTCCGCAACACCGACGCCCGCGCCTTCTACGACTGCCTCACCTTCCTCGACCGCAAGCACGGTCTGGCGATGAGCGACCCGGTGGACGGGAAGTTCCGCATCCTGTCGACGAGCGACGGCGGCCGCTCCTGGAAGGTGCTGCCGAACGACGGCATGCCCGCCGCGCTCGAGGGCGAGGCCGGGTTCGCGGCCAGTGGCCAGTGCCTGGTCGCCTCCGGCCCGAAGGACGTCTGGCTGGCCACCGGCGGAGCGGCACGCGCACGCGTGCTGCACTCCTCCGACCGCGGCCTGACCTGGACGGCCACCGACACGCCGATCCCCGCGGGCGACCCCGCCAAGGGCGTCTTCGCGCTCGCCTTCCGCGACCGTACCCACGGCCTGGCGGTCGGCGGCGACTACCGCCCCGACCAGGCGTCCCCGCGGGCCGGCGCCGTGACCCGGGACGGTGGCCGCACCTGGCTGCCCGCGGCGACACCGCCGCCCGCCTACCGCTCGGGCGTCGCCTGGCTCCCGCACAGCCGCACCGCCGGCCTCGCGGTCGGCCCCACCGGCACCGACCTGACGACGGACGGCGGCCGCACCTGGCGCACGGTCGACACGGGTTCGTACGACACCGTGGACTGCACCTCCGACCTCGGCTGCTGGGCGGCCGGCGAGAAGGGGCGGGTGGCCCGGCTGGAGAGCTGAGCCGGAATGGGGGTACCCGGTCGCCGAGCGCGGAAGGAGTGATCCCCCCATGCCACGTGGTTCGAGCCCGAAGAGGGAACGCCAGTACGAGCACATCAAGGAGAGCGCCCAGGACCGGGGCGAGAGCAAGAAGCGCGCGGAGGAGATCGCCGCGCGGACGGTCAACAAGGAACGCGCCCGCTCCGGGGAGTCGAAGTCCGCGAGCCGCACCTCGACCCAGGACATGTCGTCCGGGAAGAGGGGCGGCCGGCGGTCCGGGAAGGGCTCTCAGGGTCCGACCTACGACCAGCTCTACGAGGAGGCCAAGCGCCGCAACATCAGCGGCCGTTCGGACATGAACAAGAGCCAGTTGCAGCGGGCGCTCGGCACGTGACGCTTCAGGAGGGCGACTCGCGGTACCGCTCCAGCTCCGGTGCGGTCTTCGTGGCCGTGAACTCCGTGATGCGGTAGGCGCAGACGCCGGCCGTGACGAACGGGTCGGTCGCCGCGATCCCCTCGATGCGCGCACGGTCCCCCGCGACGGCGAGGATCACTCCGCCGTCGCGGGGGTTCTTGCGCCCGGAGGCGAGGAAGACACCCTGCTCGTACTGTGCGTCGAGCCACGCCACATGCGCCTCCAGCACGGCGTCGACCTGATCGAGCGGGGCGGTGTACGACAGCTCCAGTACGAACATGATCGCGAGCCTACGCCGACGTAGGCTCGTCCCACCATGAGGACAGTGAGCATTCCCGCGGGCTGGCCCGCGACCGAGGAGCAGGCCCGCGCCGTCCAGGACGAGTTGCGGACGCAGGTGGTGCTCGACGAGCCGGGCCCGCCGCCCGGCACGGGGCACGTGACCGGGGTGGACGTGGCGTACGACGACGAGCGGGACGTCGTGGCGGCCGCGGCGGTCGTGCTGGACTCGGCAACCCTCGAAGTGGTCGCCGAGGCCACGGCGGTCGGCCGGATCTCGTTCCCGTACGTCCCCGGCCTGCTCGCCTTCCGCGAGATCCCCACGGTCATGGCCGCGTTGGACGCCCTCCCGTGTCCGCCCGGCCTGGTGGTCTGCGACGGCTACGGCCTCGCCCACCCCCGCCGCTTCGGCCTCGCCAGTCACCTCGGAATCCTCACGGGCCTCCCCACGATCGGCGTCGCCAAGAACCCCTTCACCTTCATCTACGACGACCCGGACACCCCACGCGGCAGCGCCTCCCCGCTCCTCGCGGGCACCGAGGAGGTCGGCCGCGCGCTCCGCACCCGCGAGAGCGTCAAGCCGGTCTTCGTCTCCGTCGGCCACCGAGTGACCCTGGACAACGCCTGCGCCCACACACTGGCGTTGACCCCGCGGTACCGCCTGCCGGAGACGACCCGCCGAGCGGACTCACTGTGCCGGACAGCGCTGAAGGAGGCGGCGCGGGCACCGGCCGACTGAGTACCCGATCTGAGTATCCGTACGGATGTGAGCGCCCCGCCCCGGTCGGCAGGCTGTGCCCCATGACGACGCACCGCATGCCCCGGCACCGGTCCCCGAAGCCGCTAGCCGACCCGAACCGCCCCGTCGAGCGGGCGGTGATGGCCGCGCTCATCCTGGCCGTGCTCGCGGGGCTCGCGTGGATCTGCGGGATGATCTACACCGTGGCGACCTGGCCGCTGTAGGGCGCTGTCAGCGGCTCCTGGCCACCCGGAAGACGATCCCCGCGCGCCGCAGCCGCTCGGTCAGCGCGTCGCCCATCGCCACCGCCGTCGTGACCTGGCCGGAGGTGGGCGGGAGGTCGTCGAAGGCCAGGGACAGGGCCGCCTCGGCGAAGATCTTCGCCGTCTCGTCATAGCCCGGGTCGCCGCCCGCCACTTCGGTGAACACCTTGCGGCCGCCGCCCTCGCCGACGAAGCGGATCCTGAACCAGCTCTTGGCGCGCTTCTCGGCGCTCGGCCCGTCCCCGGGCTTGAGCCGGTCCGACAACCAGCGCCGCGCGGGCGGCAGTTGGGCCGCGGCGAACAGTGCGCCCACGGCCGCCACCCCGCCCACGGCGACCGGCAGCCGGCGTACGGCCGCGTAGTGGCGGTAGCGGAAGTCGGGGCCGTAGCGCTCGAGCGCGCGGGCCGACCGCCCCACGATCTGCGGGTCGATCGTCGGCAGCGGCAGCGCCCACGAGTCGACCTCCCCGACATACCGCGGGGCGCCGCTCGGGGTCGACGCCCGCCGCCCCACCAGCCGCGGCTCGTGCCGGCCACGGTCCCGCGCGGCGGCGATCATCTGCCGCCCGCGCGCGAACTGGCCCAGCGCCGAGGCGAACGTGCCGCCCGAGAAGGTCGCGTCCGCCGTCACGAAACCGTCCACCCGGAGCGGCACCCCCTCCGGCAGCTGCCGCACCGTGAAGTACACGCCCAGGTCGTGCGGCACCGAGTCGAAGCCACAGGCGTGCACCAGCCGTGCACCGGTCTCCCGCGCGCGTGCGTCGTGCCGGACGTACATCCGGTCCACGAACTCCGGCTCACCGGTGAGGTCGAGATAGTCCGCCCCACTCTCCGCGCAGGCCGCGACCAGTTCCTCGCCGTAGGCCACGTAGGGGCCCACCGTCGTGGCCACCACGCGCGCGTGCCCGGCGAGTTCCCGCAGCGAGGCCGGATCGGCGACGTCCGCCCGCAGCACCCCGACCTCCGCGCCGCCCGGCAGCCGCTCCCGCAGCGCCTGGAGCTTCTCCTCGCTGCGACCGGCGATCGCCCAGCGCAGCCCCTCGGGCGCGTGCGCGGCGAGGTACTCGGCGGTGAGCGCCCCCACGAACCCGGTGGCTCCGAAAAGCACGATGTCGTACGGACGCTCCGACCTGTTCAGCCTGCTCATGACACCCCTCGGTTCCGCACCACGCGCCGTTGTCGGTGGCCGAGGCTAGCGTGAGGAGTGCGGAGCCCGACGACGAGGCCGGAGGTGCGCGGTGGCCGTGCCCAAAAATGCCCTGAAGAAGTGGGAAAAGGTGCGCGAGTTCGCCCTCGGGATGCCGGGTGCCGTCGAGGAGTTCCCCTGGGGTGAGTCGGTCGCCAAGGTCAACAAGAAGGTGTTCGTCTTCCTCGGCGTCGACGACGGCAGCTATCCGCTGGGCGTCACGCTGAAGCTCAAGGACGACGAGACGCATGCGCACGCCCTGACCTGCCCCGGCGCCGAACCCGCCGGATACGGGCTGGGCAAGGCGGGCTGGGTGCGCGTCCCGCTGGCGGAGAAGGGCGCCCCGGCCGCGGAGCTGCTGTGCGACTGGGTGGAGGAGAGCTATCGCGTGATCGCGCCGAAGCGGCTGATAGCGGAGCTGGACGCGCAGTGAGAGGCTGATTGTCTAAGCGCTTGCTCGTTCAGGTCTTGTGCCCGGTGGAACAGGTTCTTAGCATCACTGGTGTTACATCGGTTGTGTCACGCCAATGGGGGCTGGATGACGACGGCAACGACGCCGGGGCAGGGCCCGCTCACCGGCGTGCGCGTACTCGAGCTGGCGGGTATCGGACCGGGCCCGTTCGCCGCCATGCTCCTCGCCGACCTGGGCGCCGACGTGGTCCGCGTGGACCGGCCGGGCGGCCCCGGACTCGCCATCGACCCCGAGTTCGACATCACCAACCGCAACAAGCGCTCGGTGATCATCGACCTCAAGGCCCCGGACGGCGCCGCCCGCGTCCTCGACCTCGCCGAACGTGCCGACGTCCTGATCGAGGGCTACCGCCCCGGCGTCGCCGAGCGCCTCGGCATCGGCCCCGAGGCCTGCCACGCCCGCAACCCGCGGCTCGTCTACGGCCGGATGACCGGCTGGGGGCAGGAGGGCCCCCTCGCCCAGCGCGCCGGCCACGACATCGCGTACATCGCCCTCACCGGCACCCTCGGCATGATCGGCAGCCCCGACGGGCCCCCACCGGCCCCCGCCAACCTCCTCGGCGACTACGCGGGCGGCTCCCTCTACCTCGTCGTGGGCGTCCTCGCCGCCCTCCACCACGCGCGCGCCACCGGTACCGGCCAGGTCGTCGACGCCGCCATCGTCGACGGCACCGCCCACCTCTCGGCGATGATCCACGGCATGCTCGCCGCCGGCGGCTGGCAGGACCGGCGCGGCGCCAACCTCCTGGACGGCGGCTGCCCGTACTACGGCACCTACGAGACGGCCGACGAGAAGTACATGGCGGTCGGGCCGCTGGAGCCGCAGTTCTACGCCGAGTTCGTCCGCCTGCTCGACCTGGAGGAGCACGCCGGGGCCCGCAAGGACTGGACCCGCTGGGGCGAGCTGCGCGAGGCCGTCGCCGCCCGCTTCAAGTCCCGTACGCGGGACGAGTGGACGGCCGCCTTCGACGGCACGGACGCGTGCGTCGCCCCCGTCCTGTCGCTGCGCGAGGCCCCGCACCACCCGCACCTCGCCGCGCGCGGCACCTTCACCGACCACGGCGGCCTCACCCAGCCCGCGCCCGCCCCGCGCTTCTCCGCGACCCCGACCGCCGTACGCACCGGCCCCGCCCGGCCCGGCGCCGACACCGGGGACGTGGCGCGCGACTGGGACGTACCCGATCTCCTGAAGGGCCCCGATCCGGACGGCCCCGCGACGAAGGGCCTTGCATGAAGCGGCAGATCTTCGCCCCCGAGCACGACGCGTTCCGCGAGACCGTGCGTGCCTTCCTGGCCAGGGAGGTGCAGCCGTACTACGCCCAGTGGGAGAAGGACGGCATCGTCTCGCGCGAGGCCTGGCGCGCGGCCGGCAAGCAGGGTCTGCTCGGGCTCGCCGTGGACGAGGAGTACGGGGGCGGCGGCACCGCCGACTTCCGCTACAGCGCCGTCCTCGCCGAGGAGTTCACGCGCGCGGGCGCACCCGGTCTAGCTCTCGGCCTGCACAACGACATCATCGGCCCGTATCTGACCGGCCTGGCCACCGAGGAGCAGCGGCGGCGCTGGCTGCCCGGTTTCTGCGACGGCACCCTGATCACCGCCATCGCCATGACCGAACCCGGCGCCGGCTCCGACCTCCAGGGCATCCGCACCCACGCCGAGGACCGTGGCGACCACTGGGTCCTGAACGGCTCCAAGACCTTCATCTCCAACGGCATCCTCGCCGACCTGGTGATCGTGGTCGCGAAGACGACCCCCGAAGGCGGCGCGCACGGCCTGTCGCTGCTCGTCGTCGAGCGCGGCATGGCAGGCTTCGAGCGCGGCCGCAACCTCGACAAGATCGGCCAGAAGGCACAGGACACGGCCGAGTTGTTCTTCCACGACGTGCGCGTGCCCAAGGAGAACCTCCTGGGCGAGCTCGACGGCGCGTTCGTCCACCTGATGACGAACCTCGCGCAGGAGCGCCTGAGTATCGCCGTCTCCGCGATCGCCGCCGCCGAACACCTGCTGGAGATCACCACGGAGTACGTCAAGGAGCGCGAGGCCTTCGGCCGGCCGCTGGCGACCAAGCAGCACATCCGTTTCGAGATAGCGGAGATGGCCACCGAGTGCGCCGTCACCCGCACGTTCCTCGACCGCTGCATCGAGGATCACTCGAACGGGCAGCTCGACGCCGTCCACGCCTCCATGGCCAAGTGGTGGTCGACCGAGCTGCAGAAGCGGGTAGCCGACCGCTGTCTGCAACTGCACGGCGGCTACGGCTACATGAGCGAATACCCCGTCGCCCGGGCCTTCACCGACGGCCGCATCCAGACCATCTACGGCGGGACGACCGAGATCATGAAGGAGATCATCGGGCGTTCCCTGCTCGGCTGAAAAGCCCTTCCGCACGGCTGACCCTCACCCCCGAAAGGCCTCCCTGTGAGCACCGAAGCGTACGTGTACGACGCGATCCGCACCCCGCGCGGTCGCGGCAAGGCGAACGGCGCCCTGCACGGCACCAAGCCCATCGACCTGGTCGTCGGACTCATCCACGAGATCCGCGACCGTTTCCCGGGCCTGGATCCGGCCGCCATCGACGACATCGTGCTCGGCGTGGTCGGCCCCGTCGGCGACCAGGGCTCCGACATCGCCCGGATCGCCGCCGTGGCCGCCGGACTCCCGGACACCGTCGCGGGCGTACAGGAGAACCGCTTCTGTGCGTCGGGTCTCGAGGCGGTCAACATGGCCGCCGCCAAGGTCCGTTCCGGCTGGGAGGACCTGGTCCTCGCGGGCGGTGTGGAGTCCATGTCCCGGGTGCCGATGGCCTCGGACGGCGGCGCCTGGTTCAACGACCCGATGACCAACCTGTCCGTGAACTTCGTGCCGCAGGGCATCGGCGCCGACCTCATCGCCACCATCGAGGGCTTCTCCCGCCGGGACGTCGACGAGTACGCGGCGCTGTCGCAGGAGCGGGCGGCGACGGCCTGGAAGGAGGGCCGCTTCGACCGTTCCGTCGTGCCGGTGAAGGACCGCAGCGGCCTGGTGGTACTGGACCACGACGAGTACATGCGCCCCGGCACCACCGCCGACTCCCTCGCCAGGCTCAAGCCGTCCTTCGCGGACATCGGCGACCTGGGCGGCTTCGACGCCGTCGCGCTCCAGAAGTACCACTGGGTCGAGAAGATCGACCACGTCCACCACGCGGGCAACTCCTCCGGCATCGTCGACGGCGCCTCGCTCGTCGCGATCGGCTCCAAGGAGGTCGGCGAGCGCTACGGCCTGACCCCGCGCGCGCGGATCATCTCCGCGGCCGTCTCCGGCTCCGAGCCGACCATCATGCTCACCGGCCCCGCCCCGGCCACCCGCAAGGCGCTCGCCAAGGCCGGGCTGACCATCGACGACATCGACCTCGTCGAGATCAACGAGGCCTTCGCGGCGGTCGTCCTGCGCTTCGTGAAGGACATGGGCCTGTCCCTGGACAAGGTCAACGTCAACGGCGGCGCCATCGCGCTGGGCCACCCCCTCGGCGCGACCGGCGCGATGATCCTCGGCTCGCTCGTCGACGAACTGGAGCGCCAGGACAAGCGGTACGGCCTCGCCACGCTCTGTGTGGGCGGCGGCATGGGCATCGCCACCATCGTCGAGCGCATCTGACCCCCCTCCCGACGGATCACACGGAGCACCTCCACATGAGCACTGAGTCCACCACCATCCGCTGGGAACAGGACCGGTCCGGCGTCGTCACCCTCGTCCTCGACGACCCCTCCCAGTCCGCGAACACCATGAACCAGGCGTTCCGCGACTCCCTCGCCGTCGTCACCGACCGCCTGGAGGCCGAGAAGGACTCCATCCGCGGCATCATCCTCACCTCCGCCAAGAAGACCTTCTTCGCCGGCGGTGACCTGCGCGACCTCATCCGGGTCACCCCGGAGACCGCCCAGGAGCTCTTCGACGGCGGCCTCGCGATCAAGCGCGACCTGCGCCGCATCGAGACCCTCGGCAAGCCGGTCGTCGCCGCGATGAACGGTGCGGCCCTCGGCGGCGGCTACGAGATCGCCCTCGCCTGCCACCACCGCATCGCCCTGGACGCGCCCGGCTCCAAGATCGGCTGTCCCGAGGTCACCCTCGGCCTGCTCCCGGGCGGAGGCGGTGTCGCCCGCACGGTCCGCCTCCTCGGGATCACCGACGCCCTGCTGAAGGTCCTCCTCCAGGGCACCCAGTACACCCCGCAGCGCGCCCTCCAGAACGGCCTGATCCACGAAGTGGCCGCCACCCAGGAGGAACTGCTCGCCAAGGCCCACGCCTTCATCGAGGCCAACCCCGAGTCGCAGCAGCCCTGGGACAAGCCCGGCTACCGCATCCCCGGCGGCACCCCCGCCAACCCCAAGTTCGCGGCGAACCTCCCCGCCTTCCCGGCCAACCTGCGCAAGCAGACGGGCGGCGCCCCCTACCCTGCCCCGCGCAACATCCTCGCCGCGGCCGTCGAGGGCTCCCAGGTCGACTTCGAGACCGCACAGGTCATCGAGGCGCGCTACTTCGTGGAGCTGGCGGCCGGCCAGATCTCGAAGAACATGATCCAGGCGTTCTTCTTCGACCTCCAGGCCGTCAACTCCGGTGCCAACCGCCCCCAGGGCATCGAGCCGCGCGAGGTCCGCAAGGTCGCCGTCCTGGGCGCCGGGATGATGGGCGCGGGCATCGCGTACTCGTGCGCCCGCGCGGGCATCGACGTGGTCCTGAAGGACGTGTCGGCGGAAGCGGCCGCCAAGGGCAAGGCCTACTCCGAGAAGCTCTGCGCCAAGGCGGTCTCCCGGGGCCGTACGACACAGGAGAAGGCGGACGCGCTGCTGGCCCGCATCACACCGACGTCCGACCCCGCCGACGTCGCCGGCTGCGACGCGGTGATCGAGGCCGTCTTCGAGAACCCCGAGCTCAAGCACAAGGTGTTCCAGGAGATCCAGCACGTCGTGGAGCCGGACGCGCTGCTGTGCTCCAACACCTCGACCCTGCCGATCACCGTGCTGGCGGAAGGCGTGGAGCGCCAGGCGGACTTCATCGGTCTGCACTTCTTCTCGCCGGTCGACAAGATGCCGCTCGTCGAGATCATCAAGGGCGAGCGGACGGGGGAGGAGGCCCTGGCCCGGGCCTTCGACCTGGTACGGCAGATCAAGAAGACGCCGATCGTCGTGAACGACTCGCGCGGCTTCTTCACCTCCCGCGTCATCGGCCACTTCATCAACGAGGGCGTCGCGATGGTCGGCGAGGGCATCGAGCCGGCGTCCGTCGAGCAGGCGGCGGCGCAGGCGGGCTACCCGGCGAAGGTGCTGTCCCTGATGGACGAACTCACGCTGACGCTCCCGCGCAAGATCCGCAACGAGTCCAAGCGGGCCGTCGAGGAGGCGGGCGGGGTGTGGCCCACGCATCCCGCCGAGGCCGTCATCGACCGCATGGTCGACGAGTTCGGCCGCACGGGCCGCGGCGGTGGCGCCGGGTTCTACGAGTACGGCGAGGACGGCAGGCGGACGGGCCTGTGGCCGGGCCTGCGCGAGCACTTCACCAAGCCCGGCGCCGAGATCCCCTTCGCGGACATGCAGGAACGCATGCTCTTCTCCGAGGCCCTCGACACGGTGAAGCTCCTGGAGGAGGGCGTCCTGACCTCCGTCGCCGACGCCAACATCGGCTCCATCTTCGGCATCGGCTTCCCGGGCTGGACCGGTGGCGTCCTCCAGTACATCAACGGCTACGAGGGCGGCCTCCCGGGCTTCGTGGCACGCGCACGCGAACTCGCCGAGCGCTACGGGGACCGCTTCACGCCGCCGGCGCTGCTGGTGGAGAAGGCGGAGAGGGGGGAGCGGTTCGGGGACGCGTGACGGGGCGCCGACGAGGTTTCCTCGCCCCCGCCGCCCCTACCCGTCCCATCCCAGGGGGCTGCGCCCCCAGACCCCCGCTTCGGCCCTGAACGGGCCTCGTCCTCAAACGCCGGACGGGCTGGGTTTTTCAGCCCCTCCGGCGTTTGAGGAGCGGGGGTCCAGGGGGCAGCGCCCCCTGGGAGCGGGGTCGAAGGGGCGGCACGCCCCTGGGGATGGGAACGGGTAGGGGCGGCGGGGGCGAGAAACCGTCCCGGGCACCCCGTACCGCTGAGCGACACGACGCCCTTGCTCCCCGGGGGCGGAACGCCGACGCTGACCCGCGAACCGGTCCCCGTCCCCACCGAGGAGCCCCCCATGGGAACCCGTCCCGCCCTCGCCTTCCTGGACATCCTCCGCGGCGAGGGCGTGGACCGGGTCTTCGGCAACCCCGGCACCACCGAACTCCCCTTCCTGGCCGCGCTCGGCGAGACCGAGGACGCCCCCGAGTACGTCCTCGGCGTGCACGAGGGCGCCGTCGTCTCGATGGCCGACGGCTACGCCCGCGCCACCGGCCGCCCCGCCTTCGTGAGCCTGCACGTCGCGGCCGGCCTCGCCAACGGCCTCATCGGTCTCCTGAACGCCCGCCGCTCCCGCACCCCCCTCGTGGTGACGGCCGGCCAGCAGGACCGCCGCCACCTCCAGCAGGACCCCATGCTCAGCGGCGACCTCGTCGGCCTCGCGACGCCCGCGGTGAAGGCGGCGTACGACGTCCAGCACGCCCGCGACCTGCCGCTGGCGCTGCGCCGCGCCTTCGCCCTCGCCGTACGCCCGCCCGCGGGACCGGTGTTCCTGTCCATCCCGATGGACGTGTTCGCCGAGGACATCGAGGTCGAGGTCCCGGCCCGCACCCCGCCGCCCCCGCCGGGACCGGCCCCCGGCATCGAACGCGCCGCCGTCCTGCTCGGCGGCGCCGCCCGCCCCGCGATCGTCGCCGGCGACGGCGTCGGCCGCGAGGACGCCGTCGCCGCCCTGGTCCGCGCGGCGGAGGCCTGCGGCGCGACCGTGCACCACCAGCCCATGGCCGACTGCCTGAACTTCCCGACCACCCATCCCCTCTACGCCGGGATGCTGCCACCCCGCCACGACGCCATCCGCACCGCACTCGCTCCCTACGACGTCCTGCTGATCGCGGGCGCCCACGCCTTCACCCCGCACCACTACACCCCGGGCCCCGCCCTGCCGCCCGGCGTCACCGTCGTCCAACTCGACTCCGACCCCGACGAGATCGGCCGCAACTTCCCCGCCGAGGCCGGGCTGGTCGGCTCCCTCGGCCCCTCCCTGCACCGCCTCGCCGACCTCCTGCGCGACCGCGTGCCCGACCACACCGCCAAGGGCCGCGTCCTGCGCGCCGGCGAACAGCACGCCGCGGACCGCGACCGCGCCGAGTCCGCCGCCCGCGCCGCGTACTCCCCGGCCCCGCTCGCCCCCTGGGCCGCCGCCCACGCCGTCGCCCGGGGTCTGCCGCCCGGCGCGGCGATCGTCGAAGAGGCCATCACCACCGGGCTGTTGCTCCGTCGTCTCGTACGCCTGGACCGCCCCGGCAGCTACACCCACACCGTCGGCGGCGGGCTGGGCTGGGGCATCGGTGCCGCCGTCGGTCGCGCGCTCGCCGAGCCGGGGCGCCCCGTGGTCGCCGTGCTCGGCGACGGCTGCGCCCTGTTCGGTCTCCAGGGACTGTGGAGCGCCGCACGGCAGTCGGCGCCCGTCCTGTTCGTCGTGATGGGCAACGGCGCCTACCGCACTCTTCAGGACACCTACGAGGCGATGGGCGGCTCCGGCCTGTGCCCCGGCACCGAGCTGGGCCCCCTGGACTTCACCCGGGCGGCCGCCTTCTTCGGCGTCGACGCGGTCCGCGCCGAGAGCGCGCAGCATCTGCGCGAACTGGTCGCCGGGGCAGGGAAGTTGAAGGGCCCGATGCTGGTCGACGTACCGCTGCGGAAATGAGCCCCACCGCGGGGGGAACCACGCCCGCGGCCGAGGCGATGATCCGCCACTCACAGCGACGCACACCTTGCCACCCGCACACCCAGGCATCACCATTCGGTCCATGACGGACGACGGTCCTCTGCCCAAGTCGGTGCTCGCACGCGGAGTGACCCTGCTGCGTGCCTGCGGGGACTCCGGGACCGCCCTCACCCTCGCCGAACTCGCCCTGCGCACCGGGCTGCCGAAACCCACCGCGCACCGGCTGATCGGCGAACTGGTCCGGCTCGGCCTGGTCGAGCGCACCCCGGACGGCCGCTACCGCATCGGCCTGGGGCTCTTCGTCCTCGGGCAGTCCGCGCCGTCGGTGCGCGAACTGCGGGACGCGGCGCTGCCGTACCTGGGCGACCTGCACGAGGCCACCCACGAGAACGTCCACCTCGCCGTCCCGGACGGTACCGACACCCTGTTCCTGGAGAAGATCACGAGCCGCAGCGCCACCCCGATCGTCTCCCGCACCGGCGGCCGCCTGCCCGCCCACTGCACCGCCACCGGCAAGGTCTTCCTCGCCCTGGACCCCCGCCCGCCGCACCGCACCCTGCACCGCCTGACCCCCCGCACCCTGGTCCTGCCGGGCCAGCTGGCCCGGGACCTGGCCCTGACCCGCGCCCGGGGTTTCGGCGTCAACCTGGAGGAGGCCGAGATCGGCGTCTCGGCGGTCGCGGCCCCGGTCTACGCCCACGACCGCGACCCCCGCCCGATCGCGGCGATCTCGGTGACGGGAGGCACCCGCCGCCTGGACGTGGACCGGGTGGGCGCAAGGGTCTGTGCGGCGGCGAGGGCGCTGACGCGGGCCCTGTCGGCGTGAGCGGTCGGCAGACCCGTGCCGTCGCCGCGCCACATGAGCGCGGTCGACCGCCGCCCGGTGTGGGACACATCCGCCGGCTAGCGGGAGGTCGACGCCCCCTGCTGCATCGCCACCGCCAGCGTGTGCTCCGTCAGGTGGGCCCCGTGCACCTCTCCCGTCAACCGGCCCCGCACGAAGACCAGCACCCGGTCGCAGACCTCCGTCAGTTCCGCCAGGTCCGTCGACGCGATCAGTACCGCCGCACCGCCCGCGGCCAACTCGCCCACGATCCGGTGCATTTCGGCCCGCACGCCGACGTCCACGCCTCGCGTCGGGTCGTCGAGCACCACGATCCCGGGTTCGGTCGCGAGCCACTTGGCGAGGACGACCTTCTGCTGGTTGCCGCCGGACAGCCGGGCCACCACGTCGTGCGGACCGCCGCGCAGCCGTAGCCGTTCGGTCAAGTCAACGGTACGGCGGACCAGTTCCGACCGTGATGGCGCGATGCCGCCCCGCCCGAGCCCGAGCCAGCTCACCGACGTCGTGTTCTCCCACACCTCCCGGTCGACCATCAGCCCGTACCGCTTCCGGTCGCTCGGCACGAAGGCGACCCCCGACCGCACCGCGTCCCGCAGCGAGCGCGGCAGGCCCCGGCCCCCGACGTCGACCCGGCCCGCGGAGATCGCCGTACGGCCGCACACCACCTCCAACGCGCTGAGATGGCCCGCCCCTTGCAGCCCCCCGACCCCGACCACCTCACCCGCCCGGACCGTGAACGTCACGTCCGTGAGCCTGCCCGGCACGCTCACCCCCGACAGCACCACGGGCGGCGGAAGATCGACCACGGTCCGCGTCCGGCGTGTCCGCTGCTCGGGCCGGCCGCCCAGCATCGCCGTCACCAGCTCGGGCACGTCGACCTCCTCGCGGCGCACCCCGGCGAGTGCGACCCGTCCGTCCCGCAGCACCGTCACGCGCTGCGCGAACCGCATCACCTCCTCCAGGAAGTGGGTGACGTACAGGACGGCGATACCCCGCCCGGTCAGCGTGCGCAGGACGCCTTCGAGGCGGTCGACGGCGGCGGCCGGCAGTGCCGACGTCGGTTCGTCGAGGATCAGCAGCCGGGGACGGCGCAGCAGGGCCCGGGCGATCTCCGTCAACTGCTGATCGGCCAGGGGAAGTTCTCCGATCTCCGTGCCGAGGTCCACGTCGAGGCCCAGCTCGGCGAGGACCGGCCGGGCCGCCCGGTCCATGGCGCCCCGGTCGAGCAGGCCGAGGCGGCGCGGTGGCTGGTGGGGGAAGAGGTTCTCCCGGACGGTGAGGTCGGGGAACAGGCTCAACTCCTGGGAGACGGTGGCGATCCGGGTGTTCTTCGCCAGCCACATCGTCCCCTCCTCCGCCGCCGGCGTCCCCGACACGATCCGCACCAGCGTCGACTTGCCCGCGCCGTTCTCCCCGACCAGCGCATGCACCTCGCCGCCCCGCAGCCGGACCCCGGCCCCGTCCAACGCCCGCACCCCGCCGTATGACTTGACCAGGCCCTGGGCCACGAGGATGTCACCGTGCGCCATCTCAGCGCGCGTCCTTCAGGGGGTGCAGCTGTCCCTCCTGGTCGCCGAGGAGCTTGTCGATGGTCGGCTTGTACCAGTCGTAGGCCGCCTCCGGGGACTTCTGCCGGGTGATGATCTCGTCGATGTTGGACGAGTCGACGACCCCGCCGGGGGAGAGGAACCAGCCGTCGGGCAGTGTGCCGTCGTTCTCGCGCACCGACGCGATCAGGATCGCCGTGGACAGATAGCCCTTGAGGAAGTGCTGCGGGTCGATGGCGACGAAGTTCGAGCCGTCCTCGACCGCGTCGAGGGTCTTGGGGTCGACGTCGAAGCCTGCCGTCAGCCACGCCCCCTTCTCCGACTTCTTGATCTTGGCGAGGTTGTAGCTGTCGGCGTCCCCGACACCCAGGAACGCCAGCGCGTCCGGATGCGCGTTGACCTGCGCCGACCAGGAGCTGTAGTTCTGGCCGGGATCGCTGTACGTCTGGAAGGGGCCGAGCACCTTCACGTGCGGCGCCTCTTTGCCGAACGTGTCCTTGATGCCCGCCGCCCGGTTGTCCAGCACCGGCGTCCCCGGGTTCGGCACCCCGATGACGATCTCGCCCTTCGGATCGTCGCCCAGCCGCTTCAGCGCCTCCTTCGCCATCAGCTCACCGAGCGCGTAATTGTCGTTGCCCACATAGAAGTTCACCTTGCTGCCGTCGGTGGGGGAGGTGTCCAGGGCGACGATCGGGATGCCCTTGTCCACGGCCCGGGCGGCGGGGCGGGTGAAGATCGGCGGGTCGAGGTTCTCCAGGACGATGCCGTCCTTGGCGGTCGTCTGGAGGTTCTGGAACAGCTGGACCTCGGCCGGCCCGTCCGTGTTGGGCGGGCCGACCGCCTGGAAGTCGACGTTCCCGGCGCGCTCCGCGGCGCTCTCGGCGCCGAGCACCATCTCGTGGGCGAAGTTGAGGGAGATGTTGGCCACCGCGATGCCCATGTCCAGCCTGCCGCCCTTGCCGCCGGACCCCTCGCTCTCACCGCACCCGGAGGCGCCCAGCAGTGCCAGGACGCCGAGGGCGGCGGCCACCGTACGGAATCGAGGATGCATCAGGGGCCTCCAGGAGCCATGTGCCGACCGGATGTTCACCGCCGCCGCCGTCCCGTGCGGCGCAGCGCGCTGTCCGCCGCGACCGCGACGAGAATGACCCCGCCGGTCGCGAACGACGTCCAGTTGATGGGTACTTCGAAGAACACGAGCCCCGCGGCCACGACCGCCAGGATCATCGCCCCCGCCACCGCTCCGACCACCGAGCCGCGCCCCCCGGCCAGTGGTGTCCCGCCGATGATGCACGCGGCGATGGCCTGGAGCTCGTAGCCCTGCCCCAGGGTCGGGTCGCCGGCGCCGTAGAACGCGAGGGCCAGTACGGCGGCGCAGGCCGTGGTGAGGCCGGAGAGCGCCAGGGCCTGGACGCGGGTACGCACGACCGGGATGCCGCTGAACGCGGCGGCGTCCGGATTGGAGCCGATGGCCCGGACCCGGGCCCCGAACCGGGTACGGGTGAGCACCACGGCCAGCACGGTGACCACCGCGAGCAGGATCCACAGGGCGAACGGCACCCCGCCCGGATCCCCGCCCGCGAAGGTGAAGAAGGAGTCGTCCAGCGGCAGGTCGGTGATCTGCCTGCCGTCGGCCAGCGCGAGCCCGACACCCCGGAAGAGCATCAGCGTGCCCAGCGTGACGATGAACGACGGCAGCGCGAGCAGGGTCGTCACCAGCGCGTTGAACATCCCGCAAGCGATCCCGGTGAGCAGCATCACCGGCACCGCCGACCAGGGTGCCCAGCCGTCCCGCACCAGGAGCGCCCCGACGACCAGCACCATCGCGTAGGTGCCGCCCACCGACAGGTCGACCTCGCGCATGGCGAGCGCGAAGACCATGCCGCACGCCATCAGCGAGATGTAGACCGAGTTGTGCGCGGTGGACAGCAGGTTGTCCGCGTCGAAGAAGTCCGGGTACGGGATGCCGATCGCCAGCACGAGCAGCCCCAGCACGAGCAGGACGCCCAGCTCGTCTCGTACCAGCCGGCGCGGCAGCGGCCACCGCCGTCGGGGTGCGGGGTCCTGCTCGCGGGCGCGCTCGGCGTCGTCCACGGCACGCTCGGTCTCGGTCATCGGGCACGGCTCCCGTACGGCAGCAGCTGAAGGCCGCCCCCACGGGCGACTGGCCGCAGCGTCGGCCCCACGGGCGCGGGCGGCAACACGGGCGTTCCAGCGAGTGGAATGCGCGCTTGCCGGGCGCCTGACGGGTCATCACACTCGCTCCATGGAGACACGTACCGCCCTGGTGACCGGAGCGGCACAGGGCCTCGGGCAGGAGTTCGCCGTCGCGCTGGCAAGGCGTGGCTACCGGGTCGCGGGGCTCGATCTCGTCCCGCAGCCACAGACCGCGGGCCGGATCCTCGACTATGTGGAACTGGTGGGCGACGTCACCGACGAGGAGGTCGTACGGGCCGAACTGGAGCGTGTCATCGACCGGTTCGGCACCCTGCACGTCGTCGTCAACAACGCCGGCGTCTACCCGTCGAAGCCCTTCGAGGAGACGACCGCCGAGGAGTGGCGGCACGTCCTGCGCGTCAACCTGGAGGCCCCGTTCCTGGTGACGCAGGCCGCGCTGCCCTATCTGAAGGCGGCCGGGTGGGGCCGTGTCGTCAACATCGCCTCCGCGGCCGTGTTCACCGCGCCGCCCACGATGGTCCCCTACGTCGCCTCGAAGATGGGCCTGATCGGCTTCACCCGCGCACTCGCCGCCGCGCTCGCCCCGTACGGGATCACCGTCAACGCCATCGCCCCCACCATGGTCCGCACCGCCACCGCCGAACGGACGGTCGGCGCGGACGGCGGCTTCGCGTTCGTGCGCGACCGCCAGGCCGTCACCCGCACCCAGGAACCCGCCGACCTGGTCTCGACGCTGCTGTACGTGGTCGACCAGGGCAGCGGCTTCCTGACCGGGCAGACCCTCAACGTGTCAGGAGGATCGGCCTACTTGTGAGGGACCGGACGAGGACGGAACCCATTCGCTGAGCTCCTCCCGCAACGACCGCTGGAAGGTGGTCAGCAGCGCCTGCACCACGATCGGATGCATATGGGCGGACAACGACCTCACGTCCTGCGTGTCCCGCTCCGACACCTCGCCCCGGAACAGCTCCGCCAACTCGTGCGCCGCGGCCCGCGCATGCTCGACGAGCACGCCGCGCGCCGCGAGGATCGACTCCAAGGACAGCGGCACGTCGAGCAGTTGGACGCCGAGCCGCAGCAGCCCCGAGTCGAAGTGGTAGCCGTCGCCCTCCGCCCGTACGACGTTCATCGCGGCCAGCCGCTCCACGTCCGTGTCGGTGAGCGACCGCCCCGCCCGCTGCTCCAGCTCCACCCGTGTGGCGCTCTGCGCGGTGTCCGGCGCCCAGGAGGCCACGACCGCACGGTGGATCGCGAGGTCGTGCGGGCTCAGGCCCGGCGGCAGCTGCCGCAGATACCGCTCGATCGCCGCCAGCGTCATGCCCTGGTGCTGGAGCTCCTCGATCAGCGCCAGCCGGGAGAGGTGCTCCTGCCCGTAGTGCCCCACCCGCCGCGGACCGATCACCGGCGGCGGCAGCAGCCCCTTGGTGCCGTAGAAGCGGACCGTGCGGACCGTGACGCCCGCCCGCGCGGCCAGCTCGTCGATCGTGAGGTCGGTCGCGTCGATCTCGGTCGGTTCGGTCGTCATGTGCAGCAGTATCGCTGTCTCACCAGTGCTGTGAAACCTCGCGAGCACCTCTGTCGATCATGTGAGACGCCCGCTGTGTGAGGTCCGCCACCGCGTGACCGGTACGGGACGGGGAAGGCGGCCTCTTGGTCTGTGCCTGTACCGAGGGCACAGGCCGTACGTACGTCCGGACAGCCGAGCGCGACCCGCTCGGGCGCACCAGAGAGCGGTACCACTCGTGAGCAAGGACGCCGTGGACACGGCACAGGCCGCCCGCCCCAGCCCGGCGGACGGGACACCCGCGGACGCGGGCGACGCCGGCTACAGCAAGGACCTCAAGGCCCGCCACGTCAACATGATCGCCATCGGAGGCGCGATCGGCACCGGCCTCTTCCTCGGCGCCGGAGGACGCCTCCACAACGCGGGCCCGGCGCTCGCGCTCGCCTACCTCGTCTGCGGGATCTTCGCCTTCTTCGTGGTGCGCGCCCTCGGCGAACTCGTCCTCTACCGCCCGTCGTCCGGTTCCTTCGTCTCGTACGCGCGCGAGTTCCTCGGCGAGAAGGGCGCGTACGTCGCCGGCTGGATGTACTTCCTGAACTGGTCGACGACCGGCATCGCCGACATCACCGCGATCGCGCTCTACACGCACTACTGGAGCCTGTTCACCGACATCCCGCAGTGGACGCTGGCCCTGATCGCCCTCGCGGTCGTCCTGGCGGTCAACCTGATCTCGGTGAAGATCTTCGGCGAGATGGAGTTCTGGTTCGCGATCATCAAGGTGGCCACGCTGGTCGCCTTCATGTGCGTCGGCATCTTCCTGCTCGCCACCCGGCACGAGGTCGGCGGCCGGACCCCGGGCCCGGGTGTGATCACCGACAACGGCGGTGTCCTCCCGCACGGCCTGATGCCCGTCGTCCTCGTCATGCAGGGCGTGATCTTCGCGTACGCCGCCCTGGAGCTGGTCGGTGTCGCCGCGGGCGAGACCGCCGAGCCGGAGAAGGTCGTCCCGCGCGCGGTGAACTCGATCATGTGGCGGGTGGGCCTGTTCTACGTCGGCTCGGTCGTCCTTCTGGCCCTGTTGCTGCCGGGCTCGGCCTACTCGGGCGACGAGAGCCCCTTCGTCACGGTCCTGTCGAAGATCGGCGTCCCGGCGGCGGGCGACGTGATGAACCTGGTGGTCCTGACCGCGGCGATGTCCTCGCTGAACTCGGGCCTCTACTCCACCGGCCGCATCCTGCGCTCGATGGCCATGGCCGGCTCGGCCCCGAGGTTCACGGCGAGGATGAACCGCAGCCAGGTCCCCTACGGCGGCATCCTGCTCACCTGCGCGGTCTGCGTCCTCGGCGTCGCCCTGAACTACCTCATGCCGAGCCAGGCCTTCGAGATCGTGCTCAACGTGGCCTCTCTGGGCATCATCTCGACCTGGGTCATCATCATGATCTGCCACCTGGCCTTCGTCCGCCGCGCCAGGGCCGGCCTGCTCACCCGCCCCGCCTTCCGCCTCCCCGGCAGCCCGGTCACGGAGCTCACCACGATCGCCTTCCTCCTGGCCTGCCTCGGCATGATGGCGAACGATCCCGAGGTCGGCCGCAAGACCCTGCTGCTGATCCCCGTGATCGCCGCCATGCTGATCGCCGGCTGGTACGCCATCCGTCACCGGTCGACGAAGACCGAGGACCGAGAGCTGTCCGGCCTCGGCGAATAAGGCCAACCCCACTGTCAGTGGCAGCGCCTACGGTGGCGTCATGTCGGAGATCACTTATGTCCGGGGTGACGCCACCGCACCGTCGGTGAAGGGCGTCAAGGTGATCGCCCATGTCTGCAACGACATCGGGGGATGGGGAAAGGGCTTCGTGCTCGCGCTGTCGCGGCGCTGGCCGGCGCCGGAGAAGGCGTACCGCGCCTGGCACCGCGACCGCGCGTCCAACGACTTCGGTCTGGGCGCCGTCCAGTTCGTGCGGGTCGAGCCGTACGTGTGGGTGGCCAACATGGTCGGGCAGCGCGGGACACGCACCGGCAGCAAGGGTGTGCCGGTGCGTTACGAGGCCATCGACGCGGCACTGGAGAAGCTCGCGGCGAAGGCCACAGAACTCGGCGCCTCCGTGCACATGCCACGGATAGGGTGCGGACTGGCCGGAGGCAAGTGGTCCCGGGTCGAGCCGCTCATCGGTGAGCGGCTGGTCGGGAAGGGGATCGCGGTCACGGTCTACGACCATGGGGAGGGCCGGAGTTGAGCAGGGACACCGACGTTCTGGTACTGGGCGGCGCGGGCGTCGACACCATCGTGTACGTGCCTCGGCTGCCGTTGCCGTACGCCGACAGCTACATGATCGACTCCGGGATCCGCACCCGCGCGGGCCAGACCGGGGACTTCGTCGCCGTCGCCCTCGGCGCGCTCGGCCTGCGCACCCACCACATCGACATGCTCGGCGACGACCCCGAGGGCGACCTCGTCCGCGCCCTGCACCGCGACAAGGGCATCGCTCTCACCGCCGTCCCGCAGCCGGCCGGCACCAAGCGGGCGGTCAACCTCGTCAGCCCCGACGGCCGTCGGCTGTCTCTGTACGACACCAGCCGCGGCCACCCCGACGACCGGCTGCCGGAGGTGACCGTCCGGGAACTCGCCACGGCCAGCCGGCACGCACATGTGTCGATCACCCAGCCCTGCGCCCACGCGCTGCCCGCACTGCGCGACTGCGGCGTGAGCATCTCGACCGACCTGCACGACTGGGACGGCGAGAACCCGTACCACGAGCCGTTCGCGTACACGGCCGACGTGGTCTTCCTCTCCGCCACCGCCCTGACCGACCCCGAGCGCACCATGCGCCGCATCGCCGAACGCGGCCGCGCCGAGGTCGTCGTCGCCACCGCGGGCGCCGGGGGCGCGTATCTGCTGGCCGACGACGAGCTGACCCGGATCCCCGCCGTCACACCGACCGCCCCGGTCGTGGACTCCAACGGAGCGGGCGACGCCTTCGCGGCCGCGTTCCTGTACGGCAGGCTGTCCGGCGAGCCCCCGCACCGGTGCGCCCTGTACGGCGCGGTCGCCGGCGCCCACGCCTGCACGGTGCCCTCGACGGAGACGGACGCGATCGACCGGGACGCACTCCACGCCCGTGTGGCCGGTTCTTTGCCCGCGGACGGATCGGGTGCCCGGGCCCTGTGAGAAAGGTGCGCCGCCTCGGCACGCCGGTAATCGTGTCGTCCGACTTCAGCAGGTGGGCCGCTACCGGGCCCTGCGGAACTGGCGGTCCGAGTTCCTCGCCGTGGCGTCCATGGCCATCCTGTCCGTCAAGCTCCGCCGGCGTGGCTCGCCGGAGTCCAGGCCGGTCGGGGCGGCCCACACCTCGACCGGAGTCGAAGGATGACAGGGACCGCCCCGCCGTACTTGGGAAACTAGTGCTCGTGCACGTCGTTCGTCGCGGCGATCTTCTTCCACGACTTCGGCTGCACCGGCGCCGCCCCGGCCCCGGCCGTCCTGGCGATGGACGCGTCGGCCGCCGCGGGGGCGGCAGGCTTCGTCGGCTGGAACAGCCAGGTGTCGAAGAGCGCCGACAGCGACTGCCCCGACACCTCCTCGGCGTACGTCCGGAAGTCGGCGACCGTCGCGTTGCCGTACGCGTACTTCTGCGGCCAGCCCTTCAGGACCGCGAAGAAGGCGTCGTCGCCGATCTCGTTGCGCAGCGCCTGCAGGGCCAGCGCGCCCCGGTCGTAGACGGCGATGTCGAACTGGTTCTCCGGGCCCGGGTCACCGGGCTTCACCGTCCAGAACGGGTCGTCGGCCGGGTGCGAGGCGTACACGTAGTCCGCGATCTCCTGTGCCGTGCCCTCGTCCTCGTGCTCGGACCACAGCCACTGCGCGTACCGGGCGAAGCCCTCGTTGATCCAGATGTCCTTCCAACCGGCGACGGAGACGAGGTCGCCGTACCACTGGTGGGCCAGTTCGTGCACGACCACGGAGGTGTTGGAGCCGTTCGCGAACTGGCGCGGGCTGTAGAAGGGCCGGGTCTGCGTCTCCAGCGCGTACCCGGTGTTCGTGTTCGGCACGTACCCGCCGAGCGCGTTGAAGGGGTACGGCCCGAAGTACTCGCTCAGCCAGTCGGCGACCTCCCCGGTCCGCTGGATGCTCGCCCGCGCCGCACCGGCGTTGTCGCCGAGGTCCTTGCTGTAGGCGTTGACGACCGGGATCCCGCTCTCGGTCCGGCCCGTGGTGATGTCGAACTTCCCGACGGCCAGCGTCGCCAGATAGGTGGCCTGCGGCTTGTTGGACCGCCAGTTGAAGCGGGTCCAGCCGAGTCGTGAACTCGTCGACTGGAGCGTGCCGTTGGAGATGGCCTGGGTGCCGTCCGGCACCAGCACGGACACGTCGTAGGTGGCCTTGTCGAGCGGGTGGTCGTTGCTGGGGAACCACCACCAGGCGGCCTCGGGCTCGTTGGCGCCGACCCCGCCGTCCGGGGTGCGGTGCCAGCTGGTGAAGCCGTACGCCTGCTTCGACGACGGCACCCCGCTGTAGCGCACCACGACGGTGACGGCCGTGCCCTTCGCCAGCGGTGTCTTCGGCGTGATCTCCAGCTCGTGCTCGCCCGACGTGGCGAACGACGCCTTGGCGCCGTTGACCCGCACCTCGTCGACGTCCAGCAGGAAGTCCAGGTCGAAGCGCGACAGATCCTGGGTGGTGCGGGCCAGGAGGGTTGCCGTGCCCTCCAGTTCGTCCGTCGCCGGCTGGTACTTCAGCCGCAGGTCGTAGTGGGAGACGTCGTATCCGCCGTTGCCGTAGGCCGGGTAGTAGGGGTCGCCGATGCCCGGAGCGCCGGGGGAGTGGCTCGCGGCCGACGCCGGGATCGCCAGCAGGACGGACGCGGCGGCCAGTGCGCCGGGCGCGATGAATCTGCGGTGCACGAAAGCTCCAAGTCGTAGGGTCACGAAGTCTGTTCGGAGCCTATTCATCACCTGTGGGCGCAGGCGTGTCCACAGCCGCCCCTGTCACACGATCGCCATTCGGCCGTCATGAGCGATCACGTCCCACGCACCTTTCCAGCCACATCCCGCCCGCCCCGATCGGCCCTCTTTTGCACGGGAGTTGACCGCTGTACCGTCCGCGCCATGCCGATACGCACGCGCTTCACGATCTGGAGAACGCTCGCTACGGCGGCCACCGCCGCCCTGCTGGCCACGTTCCTCACGCCCGTCGTCGCACAGGCCGCCCCGCGTGAGAGCCGACCCGTCTATTCGTACGAGAACGCCGTCCGTGAGGCCGTCTGGGTCGACACCGGACTCGACGGGGACGGTGACGGCAGGAGCGACCGCGTGGCCGTCGACATCGTCCGCCCCCGCGAACTCGCCCAGCAGGGCCGCAAGGTGCCGGTCGTCATGGACGCCAGCCCGTACTACTCCTGCTGCGGGCGCGGCAACGAGAGCCAGCGCAAGACGTACGACGCGAACGGCGACGTCGTCCAGATGCCGCTGTTCTACGACAACTACTTCGTGCCGCGCGGCTACGCCTTCGTCGGAGTCGACCTCGCCGGCACCAACCGCTCCGACGGCTGCGACGACGTCGGCGGCCGCTCGGACGTCCTGTCGGCCAAAGCGGTGGTCGACTGGCTGAACGGCCGGGCCACCGCCTACACGAGCCGCACCGGGAGCGCCAAGGCCAAGGCCGGCTGGACCAACGGCAGGACCGGCATGATCGGCAAGAGCTGGGACGGCACCATCGCCAACGGCGTCGCCGCCACCGGCGTCAAGGGCCTCAAGACGATCGTCCCGATCAGCGCCATCTCCTCCTGGTACGACTACTACTTCCAGCAGGGCGCGCCGCTCTACGACTCCGGCCCCGACTGGCTGTCCGACTACGTCAACAGCCCTGACGCCCGCGCCAAGTGCGACGCCGTCCAGCAGAAGATCGTCGACGGCGCCCCGCGCACCGGCGACTGGACGGACTTCTGGACCGAGCGCGACTACCTCAAGGACGCCTCCAAGGTGCGGGCCAGCGTCTTCGCCATCCACGGCCAGCAGGACCTCAACGTCCGGATGAAGCACCTCGGCCAGTGGTGGGACGCTCTCGGCAGGCACGGCGTCGAGCGCAAGATCTGGCTCTCCCAGACCGGTCACGTCGACCCCTTCGACTTCCGTCGCGCCGAGTGGGTCGACACCCTGCACCGCTGGTTCGACCACGAACTCCTCGGCTACGACAACGGCATCGACCGCGAGCCGATGGCCGACATCGAACGCCACCCCGACCAGTGGGTCACCTCCAAGACCTGGCCCCCGCGCGGCACGAGCACCGCGACCCTGCGCCCCGCCCAGGGAACCCAGCCCGGCGTCGGCACCCTCGGCCTGACCCGCGACCGCGGCACCGAGACCTTCACCGACGACCCGGCGCTGAGCGAGACCGACTGGTCCGCGCGGATCGACACGTCCACCCCCGAGAAGGCGGGCTTCACCACCGGCGCCCTCACCAAGGACCTGCGGCTGGCCGGCTCCTCGAAGGTGACCGTCACCGCCACCCCGACCACCTCGACGGCCCACCTGTCCGCCGTCCTCGTGGATCTCGGCCCCGCCACCATCCGCGACTACGCGAGTGCCGGCGAGGGCATCACCACGCTCACCGACCGCACCTGCTGGGGCGCGAGCACCGCCGGTGACAGCGCCTGCTTCAAGCAGACGCAGGCCAAGACCGCCGACGTCGACTACGAGGTCGTCAGTCGCGGCTGGGCCGACCTCGGCACCTACGCCGACCCCGGCAAGGGCGTCCCGCTCACCCCGGGCAAGGCGTACACGATCACCGTCGACCTGGCGGCCACCGACCACGTCGTCCCCGCCGGTCACCGCCTGGCGCTGATCGTCGCGGGCACGGACAAGGACCTGATCGACCCGCCGTCGACCACCCCGACGCTCACGATCGACCTGTCCCGCACCTCGGCCCGCGTCCCGTTCGTCGGCGGCGCCTCGGCGTTCGCGCACGCCACGAAGGGCGCCGCCACCGCCGTACCGCAGACCGCGCCGCTCGACGGCGTGACGGCACCGCGGACCCTTCAGCGCGTCCCGGGAGCGGGCCGATGATCCGAGCCCTCACCCTGAGCACGGCGGCCCTGGCCGCATCCCTGGTCGCCGTGCCGGCCCACGCGGCCGACGCCCCGCCGCGCACCGGTTTCGAGCAGTCCCACGGGGCCCGCTGGACCGGCGGGACGGAGGAACAGGACTTCCTGGCGGCCGTCGACGCGGGGAGCGACCGGGTCTCCCTCGCCCGCATCGGTACGACGAAGCAGGGCCGCCCCCTGCAACTGGTCCGCCTGGGCAGGCAGGGCGCCCCGAACACGCTGCTCCTCGTCTGCAGCCAGCACGGCGACGAGCCGTCCGGCCGCGAGGCCTGTCTCACCACGGTCCGCGACCTGGCGTACGCGAAGGACCCCGGCACCCGGCGCTTCCTGGACCGCACCACCGTGCTCGTCGTGCCCACCGCCAACCCCGACGGCCGGGCCGCCGACACCCGCGGCAACAGCGACGGCATCGACGTCAACCGCGACCACCTGGCCCTGCAGACGGCCGAGGGGCGGGCCCTGGCCGCCGTGATCCGCGACCACCGGCCCGATGTCATCTACGACCTGCACGAGTACGGCGCCACGCCTCCGTACTACGACAAGGACCTCTTCGACCTGTGGCCCCGCAACCTCAACACGGACGAGGCGGTCCACGACGAGGCCGAGACCCTGTCCCGGGCGTACGTCCGCCCCGCCGCGCAGCACGCCGGGTACACGACCGGCACGTACGGCATCTGGACCGACCCCGTCACGGGCGATCCGATCAGACAGACCGCCGGTGACGGCCAGGAACGCATCCTGCGGAACATGTCCGGCATCAAGCACGCGGTCGGCCTGCTCATCGAGAGCCGCGTCGACGCGCTCGCGGACGTCGACGAGGCGACCAACAACCGGCGCCGGGTCAGTTCCCAACTGGGGGCGCTGAAAGGTCTGTTCGGCTTCGCCGACGAGCGTCGCGGGCGAATCGAGGCGGCGACCGGCACGGCCCGTCACCAGGGCTGGGTCGACACCGGACCCGTCTACGTCGGCGGCGCCGACAATGATCCGCCCGAACCCGCCGAGGTGATTGAGAACCCGCCGTGCGGGTACCGGCTCACCGACGCCCAGTACGCGGAGGTCAAGGACGAACTCGCCCTGCACGGAGTGCGGACCAAGGGCACCTACGTCCCCCTCCGCCAGCCCCTGCGCGCGCTCGTCCCGCTGCTCCTCGACGAACGCGGCCCGTACCACCTCACGGTCGGGGAGCCCGACACCGACTGCTGAAGCGGCATCGATCAGCGGCACCTGTGGTAGTCCGTACCCATGGTTTTCGGGAGAAGGTGCCGCAAATGACGGAAGACTTGAAGAAAAGGGGTGGTCGGGAAGGTCCCACGGACGTTCCCGGCCCCCACACCACCGACCGCGTGGTGTTCGGCGTCACCGCCGTCATCACCGTGGCATTCGTGATCTGGGGCTCGACGGCGACGGACTCGCTGGAGAGCGTCTCCACGAAGATGCTCAACGGCCTGATCCACAACGGTGGTTGGGCCTTCATGCTGGCGGCCTCCTGCTTCGTCGTCTTCGCCCTGTGGCTCGCGGTCAGCCGTTACGGCCGTATCCACCTCGGCGCGGAGGGCGAGGAACCCGAGTTCAAGACGGTGTCCTGGGTCGCGATGATGTTCAGCGCCGGCATGGGCATCGGTCTGATGTTCTACGGCGTGAGCGAACCGCTCTCGCACTACACGACCCCACCGCCCGGCACCACCCCCGCCGACTCCGCGGAACGCATGGAGACGGCGATGGCCACCACCCTCTTCCACTGGACGCTGCACCCCTGGGCGATCTACGCGGTGGTCGGCCTCGGCATCGCCTACAGCACCTACCGCAAACGCCGTCGCCAGACCATCAGCGCCGTCTTCACCCCGCTCATCGGTGAGAAGCACGCCAACGGCACCGCGGGCCGGGTGATCGACATCCTCGCGATCATCGCCACCATCTTCGGCTCGGCGGCCTCGCTGGGTCTGGGCGCGCTCCAGATCGGCTCCGGATTCCAGGAGCTGGACTGGATGGACGACGTGAGCGAGGGGCTGCTCGTCGCCATCATCGCCGTGCTGACCCTGGCCTTCGTGGCCTCGGCGGTCTCCGGCGTGGAGAAGGGCATCCAGTGGCTGTCGAACACCAACATGGTGCTCGCCCTGATCCTCGCCGTGTTCGTGTTCATCGCGGGCCCCACGATCATCGTCCTCGATCTGCTCCCCACCTCGATCTTCGCCTACCTCGGCGACCTGCCCCAGCTCGCCGGCCGCACCGAGGCCAGCGGTGGCGAGGGCGTCGCGGACTGGCTCGGCAGCTGGACCGTCTTCTACTGGGCCTGGTGGATCTCCTGGACGCCGTTCGTCGGCATGTTCATCGCCCGCATCAGCCGCGGCCGCACCATCCGGCAGTTCGTCGGCGGGGTCATCCTCGTGCCCAGCACGGTCAGCCTGGTCTGGTTCGCGGTCTTCGGCGGTACGGCGATGAAGCTGAAGGAGGGCGGCGCGCTCCGCGGTGCCGACACCCCCGAGGGGCAACTCTTCGGGGTCCTCCAGGAGTTCCCCATCGCGACCGCCACCAGCCTGCTCGTGATGATCCTGGTCGGCATCTTCTTCGTCTCGGGCGCCGACGCCGCCTCCATCGTGATGGGCACGCTCTCCCAGCGGGGCGCCCTCGAACCCGCCCGCTTCGTCGTCGTGTTCTGGGGCATCGTGACCGGGGCCGTCGCCGCCATCATGCTGCTCGTCGGCAGCGGCCAGGGTGACGCCCTCACCGGTCTGCAGAACCTCACGATCCTGGCCGCCGCGCCCTTCGTCCTCGTGATGATCGGCATGTGCGTCGCCCTCATGCGCGACCTGCGCCGCGACCCGGTCATCGTGCGCGGCGAGATGGGTTCCGAGGCCGTGGAACTCGCCGTGATCGAGGGCCACAAGAGGTATGACGGCGACTTCGAGATCAGGGTCGGCCCGGGCGCCGGCACGGAGACGGAGGGCGACCCACTGGGCCACGACCACGGTTAGGCGCCGCCGGGAGAGCGGTGGCGACACGGCCCCGCGCCCCTCTCGGGGTGCGGTACCGCACCGGAACGCACCAGGACCGCTGGGCCGGACTCAGGAGGCGGCCAGCCCCGCCGCCTCCTCCGCGCAGCCCCACGCCACCGTCACCCCGCCCCCACCGTGCCCGTAGTTGTGCACCAGAGCCCTTCCGTCCGGCAGCGCCACCCGCTCCAGACGCACCGCGTCCCGCACCGGCCGCAGCCCCACCCGGTGCCCCAGCACCCGCGCCCCGGCGATCTCCGGCCGCAGCGCCGCACACCGCCGTACGATCGCCTCGGCGACCGCCGGATCAGGCTCCGTCGACCAGGCCCCGTCGTCCGCCGTGCCGCCGAGCAGGAGCCGGTCCGGATGCGGGAAGCAGTACGCCATCTCCCCGTCGGCGCCGGTCGACACGATCCATGTCCGGATGCCGGGATTCGCCACGACGACCAACTGTCCTCGCACCGGCTGCACGGAGGCGTCCGGCACCAGCTCCCGCGCGCCCAGCCCCGTGCAGTTGACCACCACCGGCGCCCCGACCGACACCAGGTCGGACACCGCTCGCTTCTCGACCGTCCCGCCCGCGTCCAGCAACCGCTGCCGCAGCCAGGGCAGATGGACCGCCATGTCGACGAGCGGCAGCCGCGCCCACACCCCCGGCCCGGCGTACTCCGCGGCCGTGGCGGCCCGCAGCCCCGGCAGCCGCCGACCCGCCCAGGCCGTGGCCTCGTCCAGGTCCGCCTCGCCGAGTACTCCTTCGACCATGCGTACGCCGGTACGGTCCGGGTCCGCCGCGAGCGCCTCGTACACCTCCAGCGAGCGCAGCGCCCACGCGCGGACCGACGCGACCGGATCGATCCGGTGCGGCCACCACAGCGCGCCCGCAACCCACGAGGTGGTGCGCTCGACGGGATCCCGGGTCCACACCCGCACCCGCCTGCCGCGCTCGGCCAGGACCACGGCCGTCGTCAGCCCGATCACCCCACCGCCGACCACCACGACATCGCTGCTCGGATCACCGTCCACACCGGGACGTTAGCGGAATGTCGCATGCCGTGCGCAGAGCGCGCTTGCTGCGGGAATACTCGCAGCATGTCTGCCGAGTACGCGACCTTCGGTCTGGCACCGGCGATGCGTGCCGGTGGAGTTCTTGTCAACGGTGAGTTCCAGGTCCACCGGGACTTCATGGACTTCATCGTCGACGGACGACCGCTGCTCTTCCAACTCTCCGACCTCGACGCCGTCTCCCCGCTGGCCTCCGACGTACCGCCCTCGATCTTCACCGCGCAGGTCCGCAGCCTGCTGCTGGAGACGGACGCTCCGCTTCCGGGCGGGCGCTACGTCATATACGGCTGTCCCGAGTGCGAGGACCTCGGGTGCGGTGCCGTCACCGCCGTGATCGACAAGGAGCACGGCGACTTCATCTGGCGGGACTTCGCCTGGCAGACCGACGAACACGCCGACCTCGAGCGCAACGGCTACCACGGCATCGGCCCCTTCCGCTTCCGCGGCCCCGAGTACCGACAGGCCCTGGACTCCTTGCTCGGCCCCGACTCCGCGGGCCCGCGCCGCCGCGTCCTGCTGATCGGCGCCCGCGTCGCCCTCCTCGCCAAGCTCGCCGCCGCCCTGCGCACCATCGGCATCGGCGCGGACATCACCCAGGACGCCGAGGGCGTGCCCGCCGACGAACTGCGCGCCTACGGTGCCGTCGCCTTCGGCCGTGCGGTCGCTCAGCAGGAACGTGCCGCCGTACGCCGGTCCTTCGAACGCGCAGGCGTCGAGGTGGCCTATGTCGACGGCCTCGCCCCGATAGTGCCCCTCCTCGTCGCCCAGATCGAGCACGCCCTCGACCGCAGCCCGCAGGAACTGCGCCGCCTGACCCGGCTGGTCGCCGCCGACGGCGAGGCGGGCATCGAGGTCACCTCGCCGTGCCGGGTCCGACTCACGGCGTACCGCCTCGACCGGCTCTTCCGCACCCACGCCCAGGAGGTCTTCGACGGGGTTCTGGAGGCGGGCCGGCATCGCATCGCGCTGGACGCGAGGGCGGTGAAGGGGGAGTCGTTCGTGGTGGCGCGGACGTCGGGGGGCGTGCTGGTCGAGGCGATGGCGCACTGAGGGCCCCCGCCTCGGCGGGGGCCCGGGCACTCAGGAGAACAGCAGGCGCCAGGTCAGCGGACCGGGGATGCCGTCGGCGTCGCCGCGCAGCTCCTTGCGCGACTTCTGGAAGGCCCGCACGTTGAGCTGGTCCGCCTCGCCCCACGTCTTGCTGGGGCCGACCTTGTAGTGGTCGCCGAAACCGCGCTTCACCAGCTGCTTGCCGAGCTGGAGGACGTACTTGTTCGAGGCGCCGGTCACGAAGTACTTGCGTCCCGGGAACGCGGGGACCTTCGGCTTGGCGGGCGTGGTGGGCGCGGGGGTGTCGTCGTCCACGTCCAGCTCGGCCTTGGCGTACTTGAGGAGTGCGGCGAAGTCGATCGCCCCCGGGTCGCCGTGGTCGTTCTCGACGACATGGAGGTGCCCGCAGATCCCCTTGAACCTGTTCCACTTCGCGGCCGTCATCCGGGCCCCGTTGCCCTTGCCGAACGAGCCCGGGTACGCGGGCCACTCCGTCGGCCCCGACAGCGGCACGCCGTGCTGCTCGTGCATCCAGGCCAGGAACGCGGCGACGGCCTGCAGCGCCCAGTCCGGGGCGTCGGGCCAGTAGATGTGTTTCTGGCCCGCGGCCTTCCACTTCTCGTGCGTCTTGGGGTCGCAGGTGCCGACCAGCTCGACCTGGCACACGTTCGCGGTGTTGGTCTCCGCGCCGCCCCGCAGATTGACCAGCGCCCTGGACGAGGTCTCGATGTCGAAGTGCTGGTACCACTTCAGCTTCCTGGCGCCGAAGTCCGGCACCGCCGTCAGGTTCGGAGCGGAGCCACCGCCGCCGTAGCCGGGCAGGCTACGACCCTCGGTGGTGTGCAGGACGACGACGTTGACCTCCATCGGATCACCGCCGAAGTCGTCCTGATACCAGTTCGCCCGACTCGCGCCCGGATAGCGCTGGGGACCCGTCTTCGTGCTCATCGCGGAACTCCTGAAGGGGTGATGTGGGTCGGATGACCGTGCGGTGCAAGGAAGTTGACCGCAAAAGTACATCCCGCGGGGGGAGATCCGCGCGAGTCCGTGCAGCTTCGCCGTCCTCGCGTCGTCGCCCCCCCGTGGCACCGGCTCGGCCCCCGGCACGGAATCCGCGGGAAGCCTCCTCCGGCACCTCGCTAGGATCGATCCCCTCATGACTGCCACACTCGTCGCCAAGAACCTCGCCGCCGGCCACGGCGACCGCTCCCTGTTCGCCGGGCTCGACCTCGTCGTCGCGCCCGGTGACGTCATCGGGCTGGTCGGAGCCAACGGCGCGGGCAAGTCCACCCTGCTCAGGCTGCTCGCCGGGCTGACCACGCCGGAGGAGGGCGAGCTCCGTCTCTCCCCGCCGACGGCGACCGTCGGCCACCTTCCCCAGGAGCCGGAGCGCCGCCCCGGCGAGACGGTCCGGGAGTTCCTGGCCCGCCGCACCGGCGTCGCCGAGGCCCAGCGGGACATGGACGAGGCGACCCAGGCCCTGGTCGACGGGGCGCCGGGCGCGGACGACGCGTACGCCACGAGCCTGGAGCGCTGGCTCGACCTCGGCGGCGCGGACCTCGACGAGCGCGCCGCCGAGGTCGCCGACTCACTGGGCCTGGCGGTGGACCTGGACCAGCCGATGACGTCCCTGTCCGGCGGCCAGGCGGCACGGGCGGGGCTCGCGTCGCTGCTGCTCTCCCGCTACGACGTCTTCCTCCTCGACGAGCCGACCAACGACCTCGACCTGGACGGCCTGGAGCGCCTGGAGCGCTTCGTGAGCGGCCTGCGCGCGGGCACGGTCGTCGTCAGCCACGACCGCGAGTTCCTCACCCGCACGGTCACCAAGGTCCTCGAACTCGACCTGGCGCAGGGACAGATCAATATCTACGGCGGCGGTTACGAGGCCTATCTGGAGGAGCGCGACGTGTCCCGCCGGCACGCTCGCGACGACTTCGAGGAGTACGCGGACAAGAAGGCGGCCCTCCAGGACCGGGCCCAGACCCAGCGCTCCTGGATGGACAAGGGCGTCAAGAACGCGCGCCGCAAGGCAAGCAACGACAACGACAAGATCGGCCGCAAGTTCCGCAGCGAGGCCAGCGAGAAGCAGGCTGCGAAGGCCCGGCAGACCCAGCGCATGATCGAACGCCTGGAGGTCGTCGAGGAGCCGCGCAAGGAGTGGGAACTGCGCATGGAGATCGCCTCGGCGCCGCGCTCGGGGTCGGTGGTGGCGACCCTGCGGGAGGCGGAGGTCCGGCGCGGTGACTTCGTGCTCGGCCCGGTGACCCTGCAGATCGACTGGGCGGACCGGGTGGCGGTCACCGGTGCGAACGGCGCCGGCAAGTCGACCCTCCTCGGTGCCTTGCTGGGCCGCGTCCCGGTCGACGCGGGCACCGCCTCGCTGGGCTCCGGCGTCCTGGTCGGCGAGGTCGACCAGGCCCGCAAGCTGTTCCACGGCACAGAATCACTGCTGGACGCCTTCTGCGCCGCGGTCCCCGACACCGAACCGGCCGAGGTCCGCACCCTGCTGGCCAAGTTCGGCCTGAAGGCGAACCACGTCCTGCGCCCGGCGGCCACGCTCTCCCCGGGCGAACGCACGAGGTCCGCCCTGGCCCTTCTCCAGGGCCGGGGCGTCAACCTCCTGGTCCTCGACGAACCGACCAACCACCTCGACCTCCCCGCCATCGAACAGCTGGAGTCCGCGCTCGACGCCTACGAGGGCACGCTGCTCCTGGTGACGCACGACCGCCGCATGCTGGACGCGGTCCATGTCACCCGCCGTCTGGAGGTCGCGGACGGCAAGGTCACCGAACGCTAGGACCGGTGGCGCAGCAGCGCGCAGACGAGGTTCTCCTGCACGGCGCGCATCCGGCGCAGCAGGTCGGGCTTCTGGGCCTGGTTGATCTGGGTGGTGACCGAGAACGTCAGTGACCGCTGCCCGTCCGGCGTCGCCGCGATCAGCTGGGTGTAGCCGAGGGTGTTGCCGGTGTGCCCCAGCACCACGCCGCAGCGGGTGGTGTAGCGGAAGATGCCGAGCCCCGCGTCGTTGCGCCCGGGCCCCTTGGGCTCGGAGTTGCCGGGGATCCAGTCGCGCTGCTGGTCCACGACCTGCGGGCCGTAGAGCCGCCCTTCGGCGTAACCGCGGATGAAGCGCGTCATGTCGGAGGGCGTGGAGACGATTCCGCCCGAGGCCCACACGCCGGACATGCCCAGGACCTCACTCACGTCCACGGGCGGGTCGGGCGGGCTCACGTCGTAGCCGTGCAGATACGGCTTCGGCATCCGGTAGCCCTGCGGCAGGCTGGTGTCCCGCAGGCCGAGCGGCCGGTACACCAGCTTGCGCAGCAGTTGTTCGTACGGGATGCGGGTGGCCGCCTCCGCCATCAGGGCCACGGCGATGTTGTCCGAGTTGGAGTACTCGTACCGGGAGCCCGGCTCGAACCGCAGGGATTCGCCGGCGGCGAAGTCCAGCAGCTTGCGGGAGTCGAAACGGTGCCGGGGGTCGGCGAGGACGATCTTCAGGAACCCGGGGCTCCGCGAGTAGTCGGGCAGGCCGCTGGTGTGGTGCAGCAGCTGGCGCAGTGTCACGGCATGCCAGGCCTTGGGCAGGTGCGGCAGCCGCTCACCGAGGGTGTCGTCGAGGTCCAGGGTGTTCCAGTCGACGAGGGACAGCGCGACCGCGCCGCTGAAGGCCTTGGCCGTACTGGCGATACGCATGTGGTCGTGGGGCGCGGGCCGGCGGCCGGTGTCGAGATCGGCGACACCGGCCCTGAGGACCCGGCTGTTCCTGCCGTCCCGGAGCACGGCGATGACACCGGGCGGACCGCCGGGCGCGTCGACCAGGTCCTGGAGCTGCTGCTGGAGCCCGGTGCCGGGGCGCGGTCCGGGAGGCGTGGTGGTGGCGACGGCGGTCGGCGACAGTGCGGCCAGAGAGGCCGCGAGCAGGGCGACAGCCAGACGGCGACGGGATCTGACGGATCGGACAGGCATGGGCTCTCCGGGCGGACGGGACGGGGTTGGACTGACCCGCCCAGCTTCGCCCCGCCCGGATCGGGCGTTCCGCTCGAGCTACTGCACCTGGCCCAACGCGCTGTGTCCTCAACCCTGCGCCATCTCCTGGGACGACCCCGTCGGAAGGGCGCGAAGCGCCTCTTCCAGGGGCGCGGGGAACTGCGCGACCAGCCACGACGGACGCGCAGTCTCCCCACGACCCGAACGGCGAAGCCGTCAGCGCTTGCCCTTCTTCGGATCGAGTAGCCCCGCCTTGCGCAGAGCATCCGCCATCGCGCTGTTGGCAGGCGGTGCCGCCTGGCGCGAACCGCCCCCCTGACCACCACGGCCACCGCCCTGCCGCTGCTGGCCCTGCTGCTGCCGCTGCTGAGGAGGACGCCCGCCCCGCTGCTGTCGGCGCTCAACGCCGGAGGCTTCGGCTTCGTCGTCCAGCCGCAGCGTCAGCGAGATCCGCTTGCGCGGGATGTCGATGTCGAGGACCTTCACCTTGACGATGTCACCCGGCTTCACCACGTCCCGCGGGTCCTTCACGAAGGTCTTCGACAGCGCCGAGACATGCGCCAGACCGTCCTGGTGGACACCGACGTCGATGAACGCCCCGAAGGCCGCCACGTTGGTGACGACGCCCTCGAGCACCATCCCGGACGTCAGGTCGGAGATCTTCTCGACGCCCTCCTTGAAGGTGGCCGTCTTGAACGCGGGCCGCGGGTCGCGCCCCGGCTTCTCCAGCTCCTTGAGGATGTCGCTGACCGTCGGGAGGCCGAACGTCTCGTCCACGAAGTCCTGCGGCCGCAGCGACCGCAGCACCCCCGTGTTGCCGATGAGCGCGGCGACCTCCTGACCCGCCGTCTTCACCATGCGCCGGACCACCGGATACGCCTCGGGGTGCACGCTGGACGCGTCCAGCGGGTCGTCGCCGCCGCGGATCCGCAGGAACCCCGCGCACTGCTCGTAGGCCTTCGGACCCAGCCGGGCCACCTTCTTCAGCGCGGTGCGCGAAGTGAAGGGACCGTTGGCGTCGCGGTGCGCCACGATGTTCTCGGCGAGGCCGGAGGTGATGCCGGAGACGCGGGCGAGCAGCGGGGCCGACGCCGTGTTGACGTCCACCCCCACGCCGTTCACACAGTCCTCGACGACCGCGTCCAGCGAACGCGACAGCTTCACCTCGGACAGGTCGTGCTGGTACTGGCCGACACCGATGGACTTCGGGTCGATCTTCACCAGCTCGGCCAGCGGGTCCTGGAGACGACGGGCGATCGACACCGCGCCGCGCAGCGACACGTCCATGTCCGGCAGCTCCTGCGAGGCGAAGGCCGACGCCGAGTACACGGACGCGCCCGCCTCGGACACCATCACCTTGGTGAGCTGCAACTCGGGGTGCTTGGTGATGAGTTCACCGGCGAGCTTGTCGGTCTCGCGGGAGGCCGTGCCGTTGCCGATCGCGATCAGGTCGACCGCGTGCTCCTTGGCGAGGCGGGCCAGCTTGGCGATCGCCTCGTCCCACTTGTTGGCCGGGACGTGCGGGTAGATGACGTCGGTGGCGACGACCTTGCCGGTGGCGTCGACGACGGCGACCTTCACGCCCGTCCGGAACCCGGGATCCAGGCCCAGCGTCGAACGCGTGCCGGCGGGGGCGGCGAGCAGCAGGTCGCGGAGGTTCGCCGCGAAGACGTTCACCGCCTCGTCCTCGGCGGCGGTGCGCAGCCGCAGCCGCAGGTCGATGCCGAGGTGCACCAGGATGCGGGTGCGCCAGGCCCAACGGACGGTGTCCGTGAGCCACTTGTCGCCGGGGCGGCCGCGGTCGGCGATCCGGAACCGGTGGGCGATGATCCCCTCGTACGAGGACGGGCCGGGCTGCTCGGAAGGCTCCTCCGGCTCCAGGACGAGGTCGAGGACCTCCTCCTTCTCGCCGCGCAGCATCGCCAGGACGCGGTGCGAGGGCAGCTGCTTGAAGGGCTCGGCGAAGTCGAAGTAGTCGGCGAACTTGGCGCCCGCCTCCTCCTTGCCGTCCTTCACCTTGGCGGCGAGCCGCCCGCGCACCCACATGCGCTCGCGCAGCTCGCCGATCAGGTCGGCGTCCTCGGAGAACCGCTCGGTGAGGATGGCCCGTGCGCCGTCGAGCGCGGCCTGCGGATCGGCCACGCCCTTGTCGGCGTCGACGAACGCGGCGGCGGCGGCCAGCGGTTCGACGTTCGGGTCCGCGAGCAGCCCCTCCGCGAGTGGCTCCAGACCGGCCTCCCGGGCGATCTGGGCCTTGGTCCTGCGCTTCGGCTTGTACGGCAGGTAGATGTCCTCGAGGCGAGCCTTGGTCTCCGCGCCGCGGATCCGCGCCTCCAGTTCCTCGGTGAGCTTGCCCTGCTCGCGCACCGACTCCAGGATCGCCGTCCGCCGCTCCTCCAGCTCCCGCAGATAGCGCAGCCGCTCCTCGATCGTGCGCAGCTGCGCGTCGTCGAGCATCTCGGTCGCTTCCTTGCGGTAGCGGGCGATGAAGGGCACCGTCGAACCGCCGTCGAGCAGCTCCACGGCGGACTTGACCTGCCGCTCCCGAACGCCGAGCTCCTCGGCGATCCTTCCTTCGATGGATCCGATGTCGATGGGCTCGCGTGTCGTCACGATGCCGTACCGCCTTCTCACTGAGGTTGCGCGGCAATTGTGGCAGGTGGCACCGACACTCGGGGATCAGGGCGCGGGCATCAGGCCCGACGACTCCGTGTGGAACTCGAGGCCCCGCCGAACAGCCGGGCCACCGCCCGGAAGGGCAGCGTCACGACGGTGGCGACGGCGCCGCCGATCTGCCGGAGTACGTCTGCGATCGCTCGGAACACGAACTTCCCCTTTCGTCACCCCGGCCACGCGACCGGGGAAGCCCGAGTACCTCATGACCTCCCCGGCATGCGTCCGGTGTTCACAGTGCGCCGGGCGGGGATGCTCCTGAGCTCCGGGCGCGGGTGCCGTCTCCACGCGCTGGGCCGGTCTCAGGGCGGCGCTCCGTACAAGGCGCCGCCGCGTCATGGACCAGGCGCGCAAGGGCTCCGCCGTCAGGCCTGCCCGATGCTCAACGACGCCGCCGACATGCCCCGGCGTTCACAGCAGGGCGTCTCGCCCCGCACGCCCAGTCGGCAGGCCCGCCCCCGCAAGGCGCCCACGCCTGCGGACTCGCCCCGGCCCGCGCCCATCCCACAGGCCTCGACAGGCGCTCGACCCTTGGCCCCGCCGGACATGCACCCAGTCAACAGGCCCGCCCCGACATGCGCCCGACCCGCCGGCCCGCCCCGACCAGGGCCCAATGCTCGGATCCGTCCCGGCAAGGGCTCAGTGCTCAGGCCCACTCGGATAAGGCCCACCCCTCCGGCCCGCCACGACAAGGCCCAGCGACCAGGCCCCCCACACGGCCCGCCAAGTGCGCCCCGGCATGCGCGCAACCGTCAGGCGCGCCCCCGCCACGCCCCGCTGCCAAGGCACACCGCCCAGCCGCGCCCCCCGACACTCACCCCTTGCCGATCAGGTCCGCCGGATACGCCCCCGCTGCCAGCGCCGCCCGCGCGAAGCCCGCTCCGAGTTCCGTCAGCCGTGCCACGCCCGCGGTGCCGAGGTGTTCGTACGGGGCCCGGTCCAGTCGGTCCGTCTCGTTCTCGATCTCCTCGCGCAGGGCCGCACCCCGCTCGGTCAGCTCACCGGCCGCGTCCAGGAGCCCGCGGTTCCGGAGCCGTCCGACCGCCGCGTCCCATTCGTCCTGGCTCCAGCCGCGGGTGGTGAGCACCCACTTGGGGCTCATGCCCTTGCCGGTCGCCGTGTGGGCCACCATGGCCTCCAGGCCGCCCAGCTCCGCGGCCGTCAGCGCGGCGAGGTGACCGTCGCCCCGGTGCTCGCGCAGCAGGGTCGCGGCGTGGAAGTACGCCAGGTGCGGTTCCTCGGGCACCGGCAGGTCCGCGTGCGCCGCGTACAGCGGACGAGCACCGCGCGAACAGGCCTCGGTGGCGCGCAGCGCCAGCTCCGCGGCCTCCGCCATCTCCGGGGACTCGAGCGTCCGCGTGCCGAGCAGCCGCCGCAGCGCCGCGTCGACGCCACGCACGCGTGCCGCGAGGACGGCCTCGGGCGAGGCCGTGGCCCACACCGCGGGGACATACCGGGCCACGAGCTCGTGCTTGTAGTTGGAGAACGTCGCCGTCACCGTCCCGGCGCCCACCGGCCCCATGGCGGCGGCCCGCACCGCGAAGTTGGCGGCCCTGGGGTGCGTGATCCCGATCCCGGCCAGTTCCTTGCCCAGTTCGGGCGCGAAGTAGGAGGTGGCGTGCAGGGAGTTGAGCACATTCGCGCAGCGGCGGACGGTCCGGAGCTCGATGAGGGCGGTAGTCATGCCCGGCAGGTTACCAACCGCTTGGTATGCCGCTCCGGGGTGACGGGGGACGTGGCAGGAAAGGTGGGGTACTCGTCATTGCGGCCGTCCGCTCGCCCGCCCAGACTCGAGTGCATGACGCAGCGAACCGTCCTCGTCGTCCTCTTCGACGACGTGCAGAGCCTCGATGTCACCGGCCCCGTGGAGGTGTTCGCCGGGGCCGAGACACACACCCCGGGCACGTACCGCATCCGTACGGCCTCCCCGGACGGCGCCCCCGTGCGCACCTCCAGCGGCCTGACCCTCGTACCGGACCTGGCTCTCGCGGACGCGCCCGCCCCGCACACCCTCCTGGTCCCGGGCGGTCAGGGCACCCGCCGTCCCGACCCGCGCCTGACGGACTGGCTGCGCGAGAACGGACCGCGCGCCGAGCGCCTCGTCTCCGTGTGCACCGGCGCGATCCTGCTCGCCGAGGCGGGCCTGCTCGACGGCCGCCGCGTGACGACCCACTGGGCGTACTGCGACAGGCTCGCCCGCGACCACCCGGCGATCGACGTCGAACCCGACCCGATCTACGTCCGGGACGGAACGGTTGCCACCTCCGCGGGGGTCACCTCCGGAATCGACCTCGCCCTCGCGCTGGTCGAGGAGGACCTGGACCGGGAGGTCGCCCTGGTCATCGCCCGCCATCTGGTGGTCTTCCTGCGCAGACCGGGCAACCAGGCCCAGTTCAGCGCCCAGCTGGCCGCCCAGACCGCGCGGCGGGAGCCCCTGCGGGAGGTCCAGCAGTGGATCACCGAGCATCCGGGCGGCGACCTGAACGTCGAGTCGCTCGCCGCCCGCGCCCGCCTCTCGCCCCGCCACTTCGCCCGCGCCTTCCAGGCGGAGACGGGCATGACCCCCGGCCGCTACGTCGACCGGGTCCGCCTCGAACACGCCCGCCGTCTCCTGGAGGACACCGCCGACGGCGTCGAGGAGATCTCCCGAGCCAGCGGCTACGGCACCTCCGAGACCATGCGCCGCGCCTTCGTCAAAGCCCTGGGAACACCACCGGCCGAGTACCGCCGCCGATTCCGCCCGGCACCTGCCCACTGAGGGCGCGGTTCGTCTTCTCCGACATCCGCCCGCTGGGGCGCCGGTCGGTTCCCTCCGCCACCTGTCCGCTGAGGTGCCGGTCGGTTCCCTGCGCCACCTGTCCGCTGGGGCGCCGGTCGGTTCCCTGCGCCACCTGTCCGCTGAGGTGCCGGTCGGTTCCTCTCCGGCATCCGCTCGCTGTATGCCGGTCGGTTCCCCTCCGGCAGCCGCCCGCTGAGGTGCCGGTCGGTTCCCTCCGCCGCGTGTCCGCCGATGCGCCGGTCGGTTCCTCGCCGATGTCCGCCCACCAAGACACCGGTCGCCTCTTCCGGCGGCCCATCGAAAGGATCCCGATGCAGATCGCCATCGTCCTGTTCGACCGCTTCACCGCCCTCGACGCCGTGGGGCCCTACGAGACCCTCGGCCGCCTCCCGGACGCGGAGCTGTTCTTCGTCGCCGAGCGGACGGGTCCCGTCCGCGCCGACACCGGCAACCTCGCCATCACCGCCGACCGCACGCTCGCCGACGTGCCGAGCCCGGACATCGTGGTGGTCCCCGGTGGCCCCGGACAGACCCCGCAGATGGAGAACGAGACCCTCCTGGACTGGCTGCGCGCCGCCGACGCCACCAGTACCTGGACGACGTCCGTGTGCACCGGATCGCTGCTGCTGGCCGCCGCCGGACTCCTCGACGGGCGCCGCGCGACCTCCCACTGGCTCGCCCTGGACCATCTGAAGCAGTTCGGGGCCGAGCCCACGGAGGAGCGGGTCGTCCTCGACGGCAAGTACGTCACCGCGGCCGGCGTCTCCTCCGGCATCGACATGGGGCTCACCCTGCTGGGCCGGATCGCCGGCGACGAACACGCCCAGGCCGTCCAGCTGTTGACGGAGTACGACCCGCAGCCGCCCTACGACGCCGGCTCGCCCCGGAAGGCCCCCGCGCACCTCGTCGAGGAGTTCCGTTCCCGGAGCCGGTTCATCCTGAAGTAGTCCAGGTGAAGCGCGGCTGCCGGCGCTCCAGGAACGCGGCGACGCCCTCCGCGGTGTCGCCGTTGCCGCGTGCCTGCTCGGCCCAGTGACCGTCCCGGTCCGCGACCCCGTTCGCGAACTCCTTCGCCGCCGCCTGCGTCAACTGCGAACGGGACGCCAGGATCCGGGTGAACTCCGCCACCCGCTTGTCCAGTTCGCCCTCCGGCAGCACCTCGTCGACCAGCCCGCTGCGCAGCGCCCGTTCGGTGTCGATCAACTCGCCGGAGAACAGCAGGTACTTGGTGGTGGCCGGACCCACCAGCGCCACCAACCGCCTGGTGGAGGAGGCCGCATACACGATCCCCAGCTTGGCCGGGGTCACCCCGAACAGCGATCCCTCCTGCGCGAACCGCAGATCGCAGGCCGCCGCGAGCTGTGAACCGCCGCCCATACAGTGCCCGCGGATCGCCGCCAACGTCGGCTTCGGGAAGGCGGCGAGTGCCTCCTCGGCCGCGATCGCGAGCCCCTGAGCCTCGTCCGGCGACCCCCGCAGCGTGGAGATGTCGGCCCCGGCGCAGAACGTCCCGCCCTCCCCGGTGAGCACCAGGGCCCGTACGTCCGGGTCGGCGGCGAGGGTGTCGAGCAGCGGCGGCAGCGCCCGCCACATCGCGGCCGTCATCGCGTTGCGCTTGGCCGGATGGTGGATGACGACGGTGGCGACCGAATCGGTCACGCTGTACAGCAGCTGGGGCTCCATGGCCGGATGCTAACCGCCCCCGACGCTCGTACGATCGGGGAGGGGTCCGCCCGAGCGAGGAGACGCCGATGGCCAAGGACGAGACCGCCAGGATGAGCCGGGACTTCGGCCTGCTGGCCGCGCTCGGGGTGATCCTGGTGCTCGCCGGACTCGTCGGGCTCATCTACACCGGGGTGGCCACGCTCACCTCGATGCTGCTGTTCGGCTGGCTGCTGCTGATCGGCGGCGTCGTCGGCCTGCTGCACGCGATCCAGGCGCGCGGCACCAACTTCTTCTGGCTCGGCGTCGTGGTCGCGGCCCTGAACATCGCGGCCGGTGTGGTCGTCATCCGCCGACCCGAGGCGGCTGCCGAGGCGCTGACCATGTTCGCCGCGCTGCTCTTCCTGACCGGCGGGGTGTTCCGGCTCGTCGGCAGTCTGGTGGTGCGTGGTACGCAGTTCGGCTGGACGCTAGTGCAGGGCGCCTTCGGCCTGCTCCTCGGCATCCTCGTGCTGGCCTCCTGGCCGAGCAGCAGCAAGTACGTCATCGGCTGCTTCTTCTCGTTGGCGCTGCTCTTCGACGGACTCGGCCTGATCGCCACGGGGTTCGGCGGGCGGCGGATCGTCGGCATGGTCTCCGAGCGGCTCGCCGCCGAGGACGGGGCGCGGCGCGAAACGGACGAGGCGGTCGCCAAACCCGTACAACCCGAATAGTTCACGAACACGGCAAAAGCGGGACAGGGGCAGTCTCATAGTCGACCGTGTCATGCGAGAGCGATCACAAACGCTCGATATCTGCTGACTTCTGTTCAGTCATCCGGCGCGGAGCGACTCGCTGCCAACACTCGACGTGTGGTGACAATCGAGCGCGAGGGTGGCGACCGGACAATGGAGAACCATGGGCGCGGGTCCGGCCCACGCCCAGCGGCCGACGAGGTCGAGGAACCGGCCCCCGATCCGCCCGGGCCGCTGCCGTACGAGGGCGTCTGGCGGTTCACCGCCCCCGCCGTCGACGTCTCGGTCCCGCAGGCGCGGCACGCCGTGCGGGATCTGCTGCTGCGCCAGGGCGTACCGGTCTCGGACGACCTGGTGCAGGGACTCCTGCTGATCGTCTCCGAACTGGTCACCAACGCGGTACGGCACGCGGCCCTGCTGTCGCCGATGCTCGCCGTGGAGGTCGCCGTCGGCGCCGAGTGGGTGCGGGTGTCGGTGGAGGACAACCACCCCTACCGCCCGACCGCCCTGGAGGCCGACCACGGCCAGACCGGCGGCCGCGGGCTGCTGCTGGTGCGCGAGGTCACCCGCGAGGCGGGCGGCGTCTGCGATGTCGAGCACACGGCGAACGGCGGCAAGGTGATCTGGGCCGCCCTGCCGCTCGTACCCGCGCGGGTCTCCTAGGAAGCGGGCGTCACCAGCCGGCGGACGGGCCCGTCAGCTCCCTGACCGCGGGACGGGCCGCGTCCAGCACCGTCATGAACCAGGACGAGAAGGTGTCCTTGGCATGCCGCTCCGCCAGCTCGGCGGGCGTCACGAAGACCGTCTCGCCGATCTCCTCCGGATCCGGACGCAGCGGCGACTGCAGCAGGCCCACGAAGAGGTGGTTGTACTCCTGCTCCACCAGGCCCGAGGCCGGGTCCGGGTGGTTGTAGCGGACCGTGCCCGCCTCGGCGAGCAGCGACGGGGAGGCGCCGAGCTCCTCGTAGGTCCGCCGGGCGGCCGCCGCGAAGGGCGCCTCGCCCGGATAGGGGTGGCCGCAGCAGGTGTTGGACCACACGCCGGGGGAGTGGTACTTGCCCAGCGCGCGCTGCTGGAGCAGCAGCCGGCCCCGCTCGTCGAAGAGGAACACGGAGAACGCGCGGTGCAGCTGCCCCGGCGCCTGATGGGCGGCGAGCTTCTCCGCGGTGCCGATGGTGACGCCGTCCTCGTCGACGAGTTCCAGCAGAATCGCGTCAGCTGTGCCGCTCGACGGACTGTGTGTCGCCGTGGCAGGTGTGATCGGCATACCCATCCTTCGCATCGGTTTTTCGCGCACCAAGTGTGCCGCACAAATACGGCACTACCGGCAGGTGATCGTGCCCGGCGCGGCGGACGGGGAACCGTCCGGGGTGGTGCTGTGGGGTGGAGGACGCAGCCGGTCACCGGATCGCTGCATTCCGGCTGAAACGTACTTTCGGGACGTTCGAGCGTGCTTGCGGGAGTCTCAGTGGCAGAGCTTCGCCTCGTGCTCCGCGTGCCCGACCGGCTCCAACTGGAAGGTGCAGTGCTCCACGTCGAAGTGGTCGCCGAGACAGCCCTGGAGCTCGTGGAGCATCTTCTCGTGACCGATCGCGTTCAGCACGTCCGAACGCACCACCACGTGCGCGGACAGCACCGGCATCCCGGAGGTGATCGTCCAGGCGTGCAGGTCGTGGACGTCCTCGACGCCGTCGAGGGCCAGTATGTGGGCCCGTACGTCGTCCATGTCGACGTTCTTCGGGGCCGCCTCCAGCAGTACGTCTAGGGTCTCCCGCAGCAGCTTCCAGGTGCGCGGCACGATCATCAGCCCGATGAGCAGGGAGGCGACCGGGTCGGCGGCCTGCCAGCCGGTGGTCAGGATCACCACCGCGGAGATGATCACCGCGAGCGAGCCGAGCGCGTCCGCCGCGACCTCCAGGAAGGCGCCCCGCACGTTCAGGCTCTCCGCCTGTCCGCGCACCAGCAGCGACAGCGAGATCATGTTCGCGACCAGGCCGATCGCGCCGAACACGATGGTCAGCCCGCCCTCGGTGCCGACGGGCGTGATGAACCGCTGGATCGCCTCGTACAGGACGTATCCGCCGACGCCGAGCAGCAGCAGACAGTTGGCGAGCGCGGCGAGGATCTCCGCGCGGGCGTAACCGAAGGTGCGCTTCCCGCTCGGCGGCAGACCCGCGAAGTGGATCGCCATCAGGGCCATGCCGAGACCCAGCGCGTCCGTCGCCATGTGCGCCGCGTCCGCGACCAGGGCGAGCGAGTCCGCCATGATGCCGCCGACGATCTCGACCACCATGACGGTGAGCGTGATCGACAGCGCGACCCGCAGCCTGCCACGGTACGCCGCGGTCGCCGTACCGCCGGCCGGCGCATGCGAGTGCGCGTGCCCGTGATCGTGCCCAGCCCCCATGGAAGCCGCCTCCTGTGCGTCGGTCCGGAACACCTGTCCGGAGCCACAGTGAACTACGGGTGGGGGGTATGGGGCAACGCGGCACTGAACACCGTTGTCGTGTGCCCTGACCTGCGGAAACGATCCCGCAGGTCAGAACGCTCCCGCCTCACTTGGCGTGGTGCAGCTGCCAGCCCCGCCACGCCGACTCGATCATCTCGTGCACCCCGCGGCGTGCCGTCCAGCCGAGTTCCGCGGCGGCCCGGGCGGCCGAGGCCACCGAGACCGGGGCGTCGCCGGGGCGCCGGGGTTCCACGACGGCGGGCCGCCGGTCGCCGGTGACCTCGCCGATGACGGTGACCATCTCGCGCACGGAGACGCCCTCGCCGCGGCCGATGTTGACGGTCAGGTCCCCGCCGCGGTCCCCGAGCCCCTGTGCGGCCGCCAGATGCGCCTCCGCCAGGTCGGCGACATGGATGTAGTCACGGATGCAGGTGCCGTCCGGCGTCGGATAGTCGTCGCCGAAGATCCGCGGGGCCTCGTCGCGGGTGAGCCGGTCGAAGACCATCGGCACGATGTTGAAGACACCGGTGTCCGCCAGTTCCGGCACGGCCGCGCCCGCCACGTTGAAGTAGCGCAGGCACACGGTCGAGATGCCGTGCGCCCGCCCGGCCGCCCGCACCAGCCACTCACCGGTGAGCTTCGTCTCGCCGTACGGGTTCACCGGGGCGCACGGGGTGTCCTCCGTGATCAGCTCCGCGTCGGGGTTGCCGTAGACGGCGGCGGACGAGGAGAAGAGGAAGCGCTCGATCCCGGCCTCGGCGACGGCTTCGAGGAGCGTCGCCAGTCCGCCGACGTTCTCCTGGTAGTAACGCGTCGGCTGGGCGACGGACTCGGCGACCTGCTTGCGCGCGGCCAGGTGCACCACCCCGGTCACCTCGTGCTCGGCGAGCACCCGCTTCAGCAGACCGGCGTCCAGCGACGAACCCCGTACCAGCGGCACGTTCGCCGGCAGCCGCGCCGGGAACCCGGCGGACAGATCGTCCAGCGCGAGGACCCGCTCCCCGGCGTCCGTCATGGTCCGCGCCACGTGGGCCCCGATGTATCCCGCTCCGCCTGTGATCAGCCATGTCATGGTCGCCCACCCTATGCCGAGGCGATGGTGGGCCCCGCAATGTCCGGGATGCCCGGTCCGGTGGCCCGCGGTTTGTGGGCGAGGCCCGTGATCACCCATGATGATCGCGGCAAAGGCCGGGGGAGACGGCGTTGATCGGCCCATGAACGGGCGGTGAACGCGGGCTTCCCGGCATCCGATAGCCTCTGCCGACATGCCGCCCGGGCGCGCCGAGCCACGCCGAGGGGCGCCCCCACCATGCAGATGACCGGCGCCCCGCGTCGGCACCCAGGGAGTGAGTTCGGTTGTCGACCGCCATCCTCACCGGTCAGCCGGTCCCCGGATCGTCGATCGAGGGCGATCTGCGGTCGCTCGGCTTCGATGTCCGGGTCGCCTCGGACGCCGCCGACGCCGAGACGCTCCTCGCCCAGGTCCCGGGCGACCAGCGGGTCGCCGTGGTCGACGCCCGCTTCGTGGGCCACCCGCACGCCCTGCGCCTCGGCCTCACCGACCCGCGCTTCCCGCTCGCCGCGATCTCCGGCGCCGTCACCGCCCAGCCGGCCGGGCGGCAGGCCCTGACCCGTGCGATGGCCCGGGAGAGCAGCGCCGGCGGCGGGACGACGGTCGCCGTCGACAGCCTCGCCGACCGCATCGTCACCGCGCTGGACGCCGAGAACGCCGGTGTCCACCACCCCGAACTCGGCAGCCTGGTCGCCGCCGTGCCCGCCGACCCGCAGGCCCGCAACGAGGCACGGCAGGCCGTCGCGGACGTCGACGACGAAGCCGTACGCCTGAAGTCGGCCGTGAAGTCCCGCGACGGGTTCTTCACCACCCACTTCATCAGCCCGTACTCCCGCTACATCGCCCGCTGGTGCGCCCGCCGGGGCCTGACCCCGAACCAGGTCACCACCGCCTCCCTGCTCACCGCACTGATCGCGGCGGGCAGCGCGGCCACCGGCACCCGGGCCGGCTTCGTCGCCGCCGGCGTCCTGCTGATCGCGTCCTTCGTCCTGGACTGCGTCGACGGCCAGATCGCCCGCTACTCCCTCCAGTACTCGACGCTCGGCGCCTGGCTCGACGCCACCTTCGACCGGGCCAAGGAGTACGCCTACTACGCCGGCCTCGCCCTCGGAGCCGCCCGCGGCGGCGACGACGTATGGGCACTGGCGCTCGGCGCGATGATCCTGCAGACCTGCCGGCACGTCGTCGACTTCTCCTTCAACGAGGCGAACCACGACGCCACCGCCAACACCAGCCCCACCGCCGCGCTCTCCGACAAGCTCGACAGCGTCGGCTGGACGGTGTGGATCCGCCGGATGATCGTGCTGCCGATCGGCGAGCGCTGGGCGATGATCGCGATCCTGACGGCGGCCACGACCCCCCGGATCACCTTCTACGCCCTGCTCATCGGCTGTGCCTTCGCGGCCACGTACACCACGGCGGGCCGGGTGCTGCGCTCGCTGACCCGCAAGGCCAAGCGGACGGACCGCGCGGCACAGGCCCTGGCGGACCTCGCCGACAGCGGGCCGCTGGCCGAGGGGATAGCGCGCTTCCTGCCGGGCTCGCCCCGTCCCACGGCCCCCCTCAGCGCCGCCGCCGGCGCTCTCATGGTGACGCTCGGGGCCTGGGTGTGGGGACCGAGCTGGTGGGTCGTACTGATGGCCGGCGCCTACATCATGGCGTCCGCGGAAGCCATCGAGCGTCCCCTCAAGGGCGCCCTCGACTGGTTGATCCCCCCGTTCTTCAGGGCGGCCGAGTACTGCACCGTCCTGGTCCTGGCGGCCAAGGCCGATGTGAACGGAGCCCTTCCCGCGGCTTTCGGGCTGGTGGCCGCGGTCGCCTACCATCACTACGACACGGTGTACCGCATCCGCGGCAACGCCGGCGCGTCCCCGGCCTGGTTGGTGCGCGCCATCGGGGGGCACGAAGGGCGGACACTGCTCGTCACCGTCCTGGCCGCCGCGCTCACCGCCTCGCAGTTCACGGTCGCGCTCACGGCTCTCGCCGTGGCCGTCGCCCTGCTGGTGCTCGTCGAGAGCATCCGCTTCTGGGTGTCCTCCGGGGCGCCCGCCGTACACGATGAAGGAGAACCCGCATGATCGGCCTCGTGCTGGCGGCCGGCGCCGGACGGCGTCTGCGCCCCTACACCGACAGCCTTCCCAAGGCTCTGGTGCCGGTGGGTCCCGCGGGCATAGAGGGCGAACCCACGGTTCTCGACCTCACTCTCGGCAACTTCGCCGAGATCGGGCTGACCGAGGTCGCGATCATCGTCGGCTACCGCAAGGAAGCCGTGTACGAGCGCAAGGCGGCCCTGGAGCAGAAGTACGGCCTCAAGCTCACCCTCATCGACAACGACAAGGCCGAGGAGTGGAACAACGCCTACTCCCTGTGGTGCGGCCGTGACGCCCTCAAGGACGGCGTGATCCTCGCCAACGGCGACACCGTGCACCCGGTCTCCGTCGAGAAGACGCTGCTCGCCGCCCGTGGCGAGGGCAAGAGGATCATCCTCGCCCTGGACGACGTGAAGTCGCTCGCGGACGAGGAGATGAAGGTCGTCGTGGAGCCCGGCAAGGGCGTCCGGAAGATCACCAAGCTGATGGACCCGGCCGAGGCCACCGGTGAGTACATCGGTGTCACCCTGATCGAGGGCGACGCCGCCGCCGAACTGGCCGACGCGCTGAAGACGGTCTGGGAGACGGACCCGCAGCAGTTCTACGAGCACGGCTACCAGGAGCTCGTGAACCGCGGTTTCCGGATCGACGTGGCGCCGATCGGCGACGTCAAGTGGGTCGAGATCGACAATCACGACGATCTCGCCCGCGGACGGGAGATCGCGTGCCTCTACTGACCCGACTCATCCCCGCTCCGGTCGTCGTCGACATCCGCGCGGGTGCCCTCGACGACCTGGTGGGCGTCCTCGCCGACGAGCGCATCTCGCACTCCGGCAGGCTCGCCATCGCCGTCAGCGGTGGCTCCGGCGCCAGGCTGCGGCAGCGGCTCGAACCCTCGCTGCCCGGCGCCACCTGGTACGAGGTCGGCGGCGGCACCCTCGACGACGCCGTACAGCTGGCCAGTGACATAAAGGCCGGCCACTACGACGCGGTCGTGGGTCTCGGCGGCGGCAAGATCATCGACTGCGCCAAGTTCGCCGCGGCGCGCGTCGGCCTGCCGCTGGTCGCCGTACCGACGAACCTCGCGCACGACGGCCTGTGCTCCCCGGTCGCGACCCTCGACAACGACGCGGGCCGCGGTTCGTACGGTGTGCCGAACCCGATCGCGGTCGTCATCGACCTCGACGTCATCCACGAGGCCCCGGCCCGCTTCGTGCGCGCGGGCATCGGCGACGCCGTCTCCAACGTCTCCGCGATCGCGGACTGGGAGCTGGCCAACCGCGTCAAGGGCGAGAAGATCGACGGCCTGGCCGCCGCGATCGCCCGCCAGGCCGGCGAGGCGGTTCTCCGGCACCCCGGCGGCATAGGGGACACGGACTTCCTCCAGGTGCTCGCCGAGGCGCTCGTGCTCAGCGGTATCGCCATGTCGGTCTCGGGTGACTCCCGCCCCTCCTCGGGTGCCTGCCACGAGATCAACCACGCCTTCGACCTGCTGTTCCCCAAGCGCGCCGCCGCCCACGGCGAACAGTGCGGACTGGGCGCCACCTTCGCGATGTTCCTGCGCGGTGCCCACGAGGAGTCGGCGCACATGGCCTCCGTGCTGCGCCGGCACGGACTGCCGGTGCTGCCGGAGGAGATCGGCTTCACCGTGGACGAGTTCGTCCGCGCCGTGGAGTTCGCTCCGGAGACCCGGCCCGGCCGGTACACGATCCTCGAACACCTCGACCTCAAGCCCGACCAGATCAAGGATCTCTACGTCGACTATGTCAAGACCATCGGTAGCTGAACTCCGTCCGGTCGTGCACCCCGCAGGGGTCAAGGACCGGCGCAGCGGTGAGCACTGGATGGGGCGCCTCTACATGCGCGAGGTGTCCCTGCGGATCGACCGCTACCTGGTCAACACCAGGGTCACGCCCAACCAGCTCACGTACCTGATGACCGTCTTCGGTGTCCTCGCGGCCCCGGCACTTCTCGTGCCGGGGATCCCGGGGGCCGTGCTCGGTGTGGTCTGCGTGCAGATGTATCTGCTGCTGGACTGCGTCGACGGCGAGATCGCCCGCTGGAAGAAGCAGTACTCCCTCAACGGCGTCTACCTGGACCGGGTCGGCGCCTACCTGACCGACGCCGCCGTGCTGGTGGGCTTCGGTCTGCGCGCCGCCGACCTGTGGGGCAGCGGACGCATCGACTGGCTGTGGGCGTTCCTCGGCACCCTGGCCGCGCTCGGCGCCATCCTGATCAAGGCGGAGACCGACCTCGTCGGTGTCGCCCGGCACCAGGCCGGCAAGCCGCCGGTCCAGGAGTCGGCGTCGGAGATGCGCTCCTCCGGCATGGCCCTGGCCCGCAAGGCCGCCGCCCTGCTGAAGTTCCACCGGCTGATCCTCGGTATCGAGGCGTCCCTGCTGATCCTGGTCCTGGCGATCGTCGACCAGATGCGCGGCGACCTCTTCTGGACCCGGCTCGGCGTCGCGGTCCTCGCGGGCATCGCGCTGCTCCAGACCCTGCTGCACCTCGTGTCCATCCTCGCCTCCAGCAGGCTGAAGTGAGCGGCATGAAGGTCGGCGCGGTCATCATCACCATGGGCAACCGCCCCGACGAACTGCGGGCCCTGCTCGACTCGGTCGCCAAGCAGGACGGCGACCGCGTCGAGGTGGCCGTCGTCGGCAACGGCTCGCCCGTCCCCGAGGTCCCCGAGGGCGTGCGCACCGTCGAGCTGCCCGAGAACCTCGGCATCCCCGGCGGCCGCAATGTCGGCATCGAGGCCTTCGGCCCCAGCGGCCGCGACGTCGACATACTGCTCTTCCTCGACGACGACGGCCTGCTCGCGAACCACGACACCGCCGAGCTGTGCCGCCAGGCCTTCGAGGCCGACCCCGAGCTCGGCATCATCAGCTTCCGCATCGCCGACCCGGACACCGGCGAGACCCAGCGCCGCCACGTCCCCCGGCTGCGCGCCGCCGACCCGATGCGCTCCTCCCGGGTCACCACCTTCCTCGGCGGCGCCAACGCCGTACGGACGAAGGTCTTCGCCGAAGTCGGCGGTCTCCCGGACGCATTCTTCTACGCCCACGAGGAAACCGACCTGGCATGGCGGGCTCTCGACGCGGGCTGGATGATCGACTACCGGTCCGACATGGTGCTGTACCACCCCACGACCGCGCCCTCGCGGCACGCGGTCTACCACCGCATGGTCGCCCGCAACCGCGTCTGGCTCGCCCGCCGCAACCTCCCCGCCCTCCTGGTCCCGGTCTACCTCGGGGTCTGGATGCTGCTCACCCTGCTGCGCCGCCCCTCGCGGCCCGCGCTGAAGGCGTGGTTCGGCGGGTTCCGGGAGGGGTGGAGCACCGCCTGCGGCCCCCGCAGGCCGATGAAGTGGCGTACGGTGTGGCGGCTGACCCGACTGGGCCGGCCCCCGGTCATCTGACAAGCTCGAAACTGAGAGCACCACCGGGCCCGGCCCAGGACCCCGGTTCCTGCCCCCAGCCCGCACAGGCTGCGCATCTCGAAGACGAAAGTTTCCCCTGGTGAGTAGTGAGACAACGCATGACGGCGGAGTCGCGGTGACCGCGCCTCCGTCGCCCGACGAGGGCCTCACGGCGGCACAGCTCGCCGACAAGTACGGGCTGTCCGTGAGCGGCGCCCGCCCCTCGCTCGTCGAATACGTCCGCCAGCTCTGGGACCGCCGTCACTTCATCCTCGCGTTCTCGCGGGCGAAGCTGACCGCCCAGTACAGCCAGGCCAAGCTCGGCCAGCTGTGGCAGGTGGCCACGCCGCTGCTGAACGCGCTCGTGTACTTCTTCATCTTCGGTCTGCTGCTGGGCGCCCGGAAGGGCATCCCGCACGACATCTACGTGCCGTTCCTGGTCACGGGCGTCTTCGTCTTCACCTTCACGCAGAGCTCGGTCCTCGCCGGCGTGCGCGCCATCTCCGGCAACCTCGGCCTGGTCCGCGCCCTGCACTTCCCGCGCGCCTCGCTGCCGATCTCGTTCGCGCTCCAGCAGCTCCAGCAGCTGCTGTACTCGATGATCGTGCTGGTCGTGGTCATGGTGGCGTTCGGCAGCTACCCCAGCCTGTCCTGGCTGCTGGTGCTGCCCGCGCTGGTCCTGCACTTCGTCTTCAACACCGGCCTCGCGCTGACCTTCGCCCGCATGGGCAGCAAGACCCCCGACCTGGCCCAGCTGATGCCGTTCGTGCTGCGGACCTGGATGTACGCCTCGGGCGTCATGTTCAGCATCCCGGCGATGCTCGCCGACAAGGACATGCCGGGCTGGGTCACCGAGGTCCTGCAGTGGAACCCCGCCGCGATCTACATGGACCTGGTCCGCTTCGCGATGATCGACGGATACGGCTCGGAGTACCTGCCCCCGCACGTGTGGCTCTTCGCCCTCGGCTGGGCGCTGCTCGCCGGTGCGTTCGGCTTCGTGTACTTCTGGAAGGCCGAGGAGAGGTACGGCCGTGGCTGAGCAGCAGCGGGACCCCCGCCCCACCGTCATCGCGGACGACCTCCACATCGTCTACCGCGTCAACGGCGCCAAGTCCGGCAAGGGCAGCGCCACCGCCGCGCTGAGCCGCATCGTCAAGCGCGGCGAGGAGCGCGGCGTCCGCAAGGTGCACGCCGTGCGCGGTGTCTCCTTCGTCTCCTACCGCGGTGAGGCCATCGGCCTGATCGGCTCGAACGGCTCCGGCAAGTCGACGCTGCTGCGCGCCATCGCCGGCCTGCTGCCCGCCGAGAGCGGCAAGGTCTACACCGACGGCCAGCCCTCGCTGCTCGGCGTCAACGCGGCCCTGATGAACGACCTCACGGGCGAGCGGAACGTCATATTGGGCGGGCTCGCCATGGGCATGTCCCGGGAGCAGATCAAGGAGCGCTACCAGGAGATCGTCGACTTCTCCGGCATCAACGAGAAGGGCGACTTCATCACCCTCCCGATGCGCACCTATTCCTCCGGCATGGCGGCCCGTCTGCGTTTCTCCATCGCCGCGGCCAAGGACCACGACGTCCTGATGATCGACGAGGCCCTGGCGACCGGCGACCGCAAGTTCCAGAAGCGCTCCGAGGCGCGCATCCGCGAACTGCGCAAGGAAGCCGGCACGGTGTTCCTGGTCAGCCACAACAACAAGTCGATCCGTGACACCTGCGACCGGGTCCTGTGGCTGGAGCGCGGGGAGCTGCGCATGGACGGCCCGACCGAAGAGGTCCTCAAGGAGTACGAGAAATTCACGGGCAAGTAGTCCACCCGGGCCTGGACGTACCGGGCCACGACGCTTCGCAGGGCCCCGCCGGAACTGCTCCGGCGGGGCCCCGCGTCTGCAAAGGAAACGTCAACTTCGGTACGGCGTAGGAATCTTGAAGCCAATCGGTGTGTTGTTGTGATGTCCAGGACACCCCGACTCACCACGTTGAGTTGTACAACGTAAGCTGTACCGGTCCCGAATCGCGGCAAGTGGGGCGATAATGCCCGACACCTTCAATTGGAGCGGCTGCGCGGAAGGCTGGGCGGCGTGTCCGAAATAGTGCGTATTGGGTCGGCGGTGTAGAACGGGAGATGTGACGGCTATGGCTACGGAAACTCCCCAGCTCAACGCGTGTGCCGTCCCCGCTCCGGGCGGTCCGCGGTGACGGGAACCGACACGGTGGGCGCTCCCGATCCGGAGCGCGGCACGCTGGACAAGGCCGCGGGTGAGAACTTCCCCGTGGCTCCCTTCTTCCTGCCCCGGGCCTGGCGCACCGATCTCATGGCGGTGTACGGGTTCGCGCGCCTTGTCGACGACATCGGCGACGGCGACCTCGCCCCCGGCGGCGCCGACGCCCGTCTGCTCGGCGTGCCGGCCGAGGACGCCGAGGACCGGCTGCGCCTGCTGGACGCCTTCGAGGCCGACCTCGAACGGGTCTTCTCCGGAGAGCCCCGCCACCCCCTGCTGCGCCGTCTGCGGCCTACGGTCCGCCGCTGCTCGCTCACCCCCGAGCCCTTCCTCGGCCTGATCGCCGCCAACCGCCAGGACCAGCTGGTCAAGCGGTACGAGACCTACGACGACCTGCTCGCCTACTGCGAGCTGTCGGCCAACCCCGTGGGCCGCCTGGTCCTCGGCGTCACCGGCACCTCGACCCCCGAGCGGATCCGGCTGTCGGACGCGATCTGCACGGCCCTGCAGATCGTCGAACACCTCCAGGACGTCGCCGAGGACCTCGGCCGCGACCGCATCTACCTGCCCGCCGAGGACATGAAACAGTTCCATGTCCAGGAGGCGGATCTCGCCACGAAGACCGCAGGCGCATCGGTGCGCGCACTGGTCGCGTACGAAGCACAACGCGCCCGCGGTCTCCTGAATGAAGGCGCCCCCCTGGTGGGTAGCGTCCACGGCAGGCTGAAGCTGCTGCTCGCGGGGTTCGTGGCGGGGGGAAGGGCGGCGATCCATGCGATTGCCGCCGCCGAATACGACGTACTTCCCGGCCCGCCCAAGCCCGGCAAGCTCCAGTTGCTGCGCGAGGTGGGCGTGACTCTGCGAGGAGAGGGGTGATCCGGACCGTGGAGGCCGAACCACGCGTGTCCGCACCGGTACTCGCCGCCTACAGCTATTGCGAGGCCGTCACCGGACAGCAGGCCCGTAACTTCGCTTACGGCATCAGGCTCCTGCCGATGCCCAAGCGCCGCGCGATGTCCGCGCTCTACGCGTTCTCGCGCCGCGTCGACGACATCGGCGACGGCGCGCTGGACCACGATGTGAAGGCCGTCAGACTCGAGGACACCCGGGCGATGCTGGCCCGGGTCCGCGAGGGCGCGGTCGACGAGGACGACACCGACCCGGTCGCGGTCGCCCTCGCCCATGCCGCCGAGACCTTCCCGATCCCGTTGACGGGCCTGGACGAACTCATCGACGGCGTCCTGATGGACGTACGCGGCGAGACCTACGAGACCTGGGACGACCTGAAGGTCTACTGCCGCTGTGTCGCCGGCGCCATCGGGCGGCTCTCGCTCGGTGTCTTCGGCACGGAACAGGGGGCGCGCGGCGTCGAGCGCGCGCCGGAGTATGCCGACACGCTCGGTCTCGCGCTCCAGCTCACCAACATCCTGCGGGACGTCCGCGAGGACGCCGAGGGCGGGCGCACCTACCTGCCGGCCGACGACCTCGCGAAGTTCGGCTGCTCGGCCGGGTTCAGCGGGCCGACGCCACCGGAGGGCTCCGACTTCGCGGGTCTCGTGCACTTCGAGGTGCGCCGGGCCCGCGCCCTTTTCGCCGAGGGCTACCGGCTGCTCCCCATGCTCGACCGGCGCAGCGGTGCCTGTGTCGCCGCCATGGCCGGCATCTACCGCCGCCTCCTCGACCGTATCGAGCGCGATCCCCAGGCGGTGCTGCGCGGCCGGGTCTCGCTGCCCGGACGCGAGAAGGCGTACGTCGCGGTGCGCGGCCTCTCCGGCCTCGACGCCCGGCATGTGACGCGGCGGACCGTCAGGAGGCGCGCCTGATGGACAATTCGGTCCAAGGTGATGCCGCTGGGGAAAAGTGGCACGCAACCCTCCGCTCAGGGAGCGCGTCCCTGACTGCAACGGTCGGCTGTGCACCGTTCAAGTACCACGGCGGCCGGGCAGGGGAGGGCGCACGATGACCGACGGCAATCAGTCGGGGCGGGACGCGGTCGTGATCGGCGGCGGACTCGCCGGCATCACCACGGCGCTCGCCCTCGCCGACGCGGGTGTCCGCGTCACGCTGCTCGAAGGCCGGCCGCGCCTGGGCGGGCTCGCCTTCTCCTTCCAGCGCGGCGAGCTGACCGTCGACAACGGACAGCACGTCTATCTGCGCTGCTGCACCGCCTACCGCTGGTTCCTCGACCGGATCGAGGGCACCGCGCTGGCGCCGCTGCAGGACCGTCTCGACGTGCCCGTGGTCGACGTCGACAAGCCCGAGGGACGGCGGCTCGGCAGGCTGCGGCGCGACGCGCTGCCGGTGCCCCTGCATCTGGGGCGCAGCCTCGCCACGTATCCGCATCTCTCGCTCGCCGAACGGGCCAAGGTGGGCCGGGCCGCGCTCGCGCTCAAGGGGCTCGACCTCGCCGATCCGAACCTGGACGCACAGAGCTTCGGCAGCTGGCTGACCGCGCACGGTCAGTCGGCGCGTGCCGTCGAGGCCCTGTGGGACCTGGTCGGGGTCGCCACCCTCAACGCGGTCGCGGGCGACGCCTCGCTGGGGCTCGCCGCGATGGTGTTCAAGACCGGTCTGCTGTCCGACCCGGGCGCGGCCGACATCGGATGGGCGCGCGTCCCGCTGGGTGAACTGCATGACCGGCTGGCCCGCAAGGCGCTCGACTCCGCGGGCGTGCGTACCGAGGTCCGTACACGCGTCACCTCCATCTCTACTGACGAGAACGGGACTTGGAGCGTTCAGGTTCCCGGCGAGACGCTGCGCGCGGACGCGGTCGTCCTCGCCGTACCCCAGCGCGAGACGTACGACCTGCTGCCGGACGGCGCCCTGGACGCCCCCGAACAGCTGCTCGCGATCGGCACCGCGCCGATCCTCAACGTGCACGTCGTGTACGACCGCAAGGTGCTGAACCGTCCCTTCTTCACCGCCCTCGGCACTCCGGTGCAGTGGGTGTTCGACCGCACCGACGCCTCCGGGCTCAGGGAGGGGCAGTACCTGGCCCTGTCCCAGTCGGCCGCGCAGGACGAGATCGACGAGCCGGTCGCCGTCCTGCGCGAGCGCTATCTGCCGGAGCTGGAGCGGCTGCTGCCCGGCGCGCGCGGTGCCGAGGTGAGGGACTTCTTCGTGACCAGGGAGCGGACGGCGACGTTCGATCCCGCCCCCGGCGTCGGACGGCTGCGGCCCGGCGCCCGCACCAGAGCCCCCGGCCTGTACCTGGCCGGTGCGTGGACCGCCACAGGGTGGCCCGCGACCATGGAGAGTGCGGTCCGCAGTGGTGTGAGTGCGGCGGACGCCGCGCTGAGCGCCCTGGGCCGGCCCCGCCCCAGCCGCCTCTTCGACATCGAGGAGGCGGCCTGATGCTCGATCAGCACGCGGCAGGCCCCCGCACCCCCGGTACCGCAACAAGAGGAGAGACTGTGCCCACTGTGCCCCCGGCCTCGACGGCTGCCGAGGCGGTGGACGTGACCGCGCTGCTGGAGCGTGGCCGAACCCTGGCCACTCCGGTGCTGAGGGCGGCGATCGACCGCCTGGCCGCTCCCATGGACACCGTTTCCGCCTACCACTTCGGCTGGATCGACGCCGAGGGCAACCCGACCGCCGGCGACGGCGGCAAGGCCGTGCGCCCCGCACTCGCGGTGCTGTCCGCCGAGGTCACCGGTGCCGCACCCGAGGTCGGCATCCCCGGCGCCGTCGCCGTGGAACTGGTCCACAACTTCTCGCTGCTGCACGACGACCTGATGGACGGCGACGAGCAGCGCCGCCATCGCGACACCGTCTGGAAGGTGCACGGCCCGGCCCAGGCCATCCTCGTCGGCGACGCCCTGTTCGCGCTGGCCAACGAGGTGCTCCTCGAACTCGGCACCGTCGCGGCGGGCCGCGCCACCCGGCGCCTCACCTCCGCCACCCGCGCCCTCATCGACGGACAGGCCCAGGACATCTCCTACGAGCACCGCGACCGCGTCAGCGTCGAGGAGTGCCTGGAGATGGAGGGCAACAAGACCGGCGCCCTGCTGGCCTGCGCCAGCTCCATCGGCGCGGTGCTCGGCGGCGCGGACGACCGCACCGCCGACACCCTGGAGAGGTACGGCTACCACCTCGGCCTCGCCTTCCAGGCCGTCGACGACCTGCTCGGCATCTGGGGCGACCCGGTCTCCACCGGCAAGCAGACCTGGAGCGACCTGCGTCAGCGCAAGAAGTCCCTGCCGGTCGTGGCCGCGCTCGCGGCGGGCGGCTCCGCCTCCGACCGGCTCGGCGAGATCCTCGCCGCGGACGCCAAGAGCAGCGACTTCGAGAACTTCTCCGAGGAGGAGTTCGCGGCCCGCGCCGCCCTCATCGAGGAGGCGGGCGGCCGGGACTGGACGGCCGGCGAGGCCCGCCGTCAGCACACCATCGCCGTCGAGGCGCTCGACGCCATCGACATGCCCGACCGGGTGCGGGACCGGTTCACCGCGCTCGCCGACTTCGTCGTCGTACGAAAGAGATGATCACTATCGGTCGAATAGCCCTCGCGTAGTCGCCGGCCGGTGTCGCGGGAAACCGAGCACCGGCCGACGGCGGACCCACAGCAGAGCACCACATGCACACTGCACGAAGGGGAAGCCATGACAGCGACGACCGACGGAAGCACCGAGGCCTTGCCGCCCCGGACTGCCGCGGCCAGCGAAACCGACATCGAGATCCCCGCGGCGGCCGGGGTACAAGAAGCCGCCGTACGCGCCGTGCAACGCGCCACGGAGTACCTGCTCGCACGGCAGGACTCGCAGGGCTGGTGGAAGGGCGACCTGGAGACCAACGTCACCATGGACGCCGAGGATCTGCTGCTCCGTCAGTTCCTGGGTATCCGCGACGAGTCCACCACCCGGGCGGCCGGCCAGTTCATCCGTGGCGAGCAGCGTGAGGACGGCACCTGGGCCTCCTTCTACGGCGGACCCGGCGAACTCTCCACCACCATCGAGGCGTACGTCGCCCTCCGGCTGGCCGGTGACGCACCGGACGAGCCGCACATGGCGAGGGCGTCGGAGTGGATCCGTGCCCGGGGCGGTATCGCCTCCGCCCGCGTCTTCACCCGGATCTGGCTCGCCCTGTTCGGCTGGTGGAAGTGGGAGGACCTGCCCGAACTGCCGCCCGAGCTCATCTACTTCCCCAAGTGGGTGCCGCTCAACATCTACGACTTCGGCTGCTGGGCCCGGCAGACCATCGTCCCGCTGACGATCGTCTCGGCGAAGCGGCCGGTACGGCCCGCCCCCTTCCCGCTCGACGAACTGCACACCGACCCGGCCGACCCCAACCCGGCCAAGCCCCTTGCTCCGGCGGCGAGTTGGGACGGTGCCTTCCAGCGTCTGGACAAGGCGCTGCACCAGGTGCGCAAGGTGGTGCCACGTCGGCTGCGCAAGGCGGCCATGAGCACCGCCGCCCGCTGGATCATCGAGCGGCAGGAGAACGACGGCTGCTGGGGCGGTATCCAGCCGCCGGCCGTGTACTCGGTCATCGCCCTCCATCTGGTCGGCTACGACCTCGAACACCCCGTCATGCGGGCGGGGCTGGAGTCGCTGGACCGTTTCGCCATCTGGCGCGAGGACGGGTCCCGGATGATCGAGGCCTGTCAGTCGCCGGTGTGGGACACCTGTCTCGCCACCATCGCGCTCGCCGACGCCGGAGTGCCCGCCGACCATCCGCAGCTCGTCAAGGCCGCGGACTGGATGCTCGGCGAGGAGATCGTCCGGCCGGGGGACTGGGCCGTCAAGCGGCCCCAACTTCCCCCGGGTGGCTGGGCGTTCGAGTTCCACAACGACAACTACCCCGACATCGACGACACCGCGGAGGTCGTCCTCGCCCTGCGTCGCGTCAGGCACCACGACCCGGACCGGGTGGAGAACGCGATCGGGCGCGGGGTGCGCTGGAACCTCGGCATGCAGTCGAAGAACGGTGCCTGGGGCGCCTTCGACGTCGACAACACCAGCCCGTTCCCCAACCGGCTGCCGTTCTGCGACTTCGGTGAGGTCATCGACCCGCCGTCCGCCGACGTCACCGCCCATGTGGTGGAGATGCTGGCCGTCGAGGGACTCGCGCACGACCCGCGCACCCGCCGCGGCATCGAGTGGCTGCTCGCCGAACAGGAGCAGGACGGCTCGTGGTTCGGGCGCTGGGGCGTCAACTACATCTACGGCACCGGGTCCGTGGTGCCCGCGCTCACCGCCGCCGGCCTGCCCGCCGCGCACCCGGCGATCCGGCGGGCCGTGGGCTGGCTGGAGTCCGTCCAGAACGACGACGGCGGCTGGGGCGAGGATCTGCGCTCCTACAAGGAGGCGAAGGTGTGGAGCGGCCGTGGCGCCTCGACCGCCTCGCAGACGGCCTGGGCGCTGATGGCCCTGCTGGCCGCCGGCGAGAAGGACTCCAAGGCGGTCGAGCGGGGCGTCGCGTGGCTCGCGGCCACCCAGCGGGAGGACGGCTCCTGGGACGAGCCCTACTTCACCGGCACCGGCTTCCCGTGGGACTTCTCCATCAACTACCACCTCTACCGGCAGGTCTTCCCGCTCACGGCACTCGGCCGGTACGTCCACGGGGAGCCGTTCGCCCAGGCGGGGGAGGTGTGAGATGAGCACCCGGCCGGCCTCCGCCCCGCTGCTGATCGCCTGCGCGCTCGGCATCGAGCACCTCGCCCTGCGCAGCGGCGATCGCGCCGGCGCCGACGGGCCGGTCACCGTGCTCCGCACCGGCATGGGCCCCAGGGCGGCAGAGCGGGCCGTCACCCGCGCCCTCACCGATTCCGCGCTCGCCGACGCCGCGGTACTGGCCACCGGCTTCTGTGCGGGGCTCGCCCCCGGTATGCACCCCGGCGATCTCGTCGTCGCCGAGGAGACCCGGGATCCGGACGGAACCGTTCCCTGCGTCGGGACCGACCTACTCGTCAAGGAGCTCCTGCGGGCGGTCCCCGGACGCACCGTCCACACCGGACCGCTCACCGGCTCCGATCACGTCGTACGCGGTCACGAGCGGTCCGATCTGCTGGCGACCGGCGCGATCGCGGTCGACATGGAGTCCGCGGCCACACTCCACAGCGCCGTGCGGTCGGGGGTACGCCCCGTTGCGGCCGTCCGGGTGGTCGTGGACGCTCCAGAACATGAACTCGTCCGGATCGGCACGGTGCGCGGTGGAATATCAGCTTTCCGCGTCCTTCGTTCCGTCCTTCCCGCTTTCTATGAATGGCACCGTTCCTTGCTGCTCCCCAGGAGGTGAGCCAGATGGCCATGCCGCTGCGTCAGTCCATCAAGGTCGCTACATACTTGGCCGAACAGAAGCTCCGCAGGCGGGACAAGTTCCCGCTCATCGTGGAACTGGAACCCCTCTTCGCGTGCAACCTCGCGTGCGAGGGCTGTGGCAAGATCCAGCACCCGGCGGGTGTGCTCAAGCAGCGCATGCCGGTGGCGCAGGCCGTCGGGGCGGTGCTGGAGTCCGGTGCGCCGATGGTGTCCATCGCCGGCGGTGAGCCGCTGATGCACCCGCAGATCGATGAGATCGTGCGGCAGCTGGTGGCGAAGAAGAAGTACGTCTTCCTCTGCACCAACGCCATGCTGCTGCGCAAGAAGATGGACAAGTTCACGCCCTCGCCCTATTTCGCCTTCGCCGTGCACATCGACGGGCTGCGTGAGCGGCACGACGAGTCGGTGGCGAAGGAGGGTGTGTTCGACGAGGCGGTGGAGGCGATCAAGGAGGCCAAGAAGCGCGGCTTCCGGGTCACCACCAACTCGACCTTCTTCAACACGGACACCCCGCAGACCGTCATCGAGGTGCTCAACTACCTCAATGACGACCTGCACGTCGACGAGATGATGATCTCGCCCGCGTACGCCTACGAGAAGGCGCCCGACCAGGAGCACTTCCTGGGTGTGGAGCAGACCCGCGAGCTCTTCAAGAAGGCCTTCGCGGGCGGCAACCGCAAGAAGTGGCGGCTCAACCACTCGCCCCTGTTCCTCGACTTCCTGGAGGGCAAGGTCGACTTCCCGTGCACGGCGTGGGCGATCCCGAACTACTCGCTGTTCGGCTGGCAGCGCCCCTGCTACCTGATGAGCGACGGGTACGTGCCGACGTACCGCGAACTCATCGAGGAGACCGACTGGGACAAGTACGGCCGCGGCAAGGACCCGCGCTGCGCCAACTGCATGGCGCACTGCGGCTACGAGCCCACCGCCGTCCTCGCCACCATGGGTTCGCTGAAGGAGTCGCTGCGCGCGATGCGCGAGACGGTCTCCGGAAACCGGGAGTGAGGACATGACCGCCGTCTCCTTGGGCGTCCCCGAGGTACCGGTCCGGCCGATCGCCGAGCGGCGCCTGTCGCGGCAGATCCAGGTCGGGCCGGTGGCGGTCGGGGGCGGGGCCCCGGTGTCGGTGCAGTCGATGACGACGACCCGCACCTCCGACATCGGCGCCACCCTGCAGCAGATCGCGGAACTCACCGCGTCCGGCTGCCAGATCGTCCGCGTCGCCTGCCCCACGCAGGACGACGCGGACGCCCTCGCGACCATCGCCCGCAAGTCGCAGATCCCGGTGATCGCGGACATCCACTTCCAGCCCAAGTACGTGTTCTCGGCGATCGAGGCCGGCTGTGCGGCCGTACGCGTCAATCCCGGCAACATCAAGCAGTTCGACGACAAGGTCAAGGAGATCGCGCGGGCCGCCGCGGACCATGGCACGCCGATCCGGATCGGCGTCAACGCCGGGTCGCTGGACCGCAGGCTCCTGCAGAAGTACGGGAAGGCGACACCGGAGGCGCTCGTCGAATCGGCGCTGTGGGAAGCGTCGTTGTTCGAGGAGCACGGCTTCAGGGACATCAAGATCTCGGTCAAGCACAACGACCCCGTGGTCATGGTGAACGCCTACGGGCTGCTGGCCGAGCAGTGCGACTACCCGCTGCACCTGGGGGTCACGGAAGCCGGTCCCGCCTTTCAGGGCACGATCAAGTCGGCGGTGGCCTTCGGGGCGCTCCTCAGCAGGGGCATCGGCGACACGATCAGGGTCTCGCTGTCCGCGCCGCCCGCCGAGGAGGTCAAGGTCGGCATCCAGATCCTGGAGTCGCTGGGTCTCAGGCAGCGGCGTCTGGAGATCGTGTCGTGTCCGTCCTGCGGGCGCGCCCAGGTCGACGTCTACAAGCTGGCCGACGAGGTCACGGCGGGTCTGGAGGGCATGGAAGTGCCCCTGCGGGTCGCGGTGATGGGATGTGTGGTCAACGGTCCCGGCGAGGCGCGGGAGGCGGACCTCGGGGTCGCCTCCGGCAACGGCAAGGGACAGATCTTCGTCAAGGGCGAGGTCATCAAGACCGTCCCCGAGTCGAAGATCGTGGAGACCCTCATCGAGGAGGCGATGAAGATCGCCGAACAGATGGAGCAGGACGGCGTCGCGTCGGGGGAGCCGGCCGTCACCGTGAGTTGAACAGCACGGACCGAAGGGGGCCCGACGTGACGATTCTGGAGAACATCCGGGGACCACGTGACCTGAAGGCGCTGTCCGAGGCGGAACTCGGTGAACTGTCCGAAGAGATAAGGGAGTTCCTGGTCCACGCCGTGGCCAGGACCGGCGGACACCTCGGGCCCAATCTGGGGGTGGTGGAACTCTCCATCGCGCTCCACCGGGTCTTCGAGTCGCCGGTCGACCGCATTGTGTGGGACACCGGTCATCAGAGCTATGTGCACAAGATCCTGACGGGACGTCAGGACTTCTCGAAGCTGCGCGGCAAGGGCGGTCTGTCCGGCTACCCCTCGCGTGAGGAGTCCGAGCACGACATCGTGGAGAACAGCCACGCCTCCACCGCGCTCGGCTGGGCCGACGGGCTGGCCAAGGCCCGCCAGGTCCAGGGCGACAAGGGGCATGTGGTCGCGGTCATCGGCGACGGCGCGCTCACCGGCGGTATGGCCTGGGAGGCGCTGAACAACATCGCGGCCGCCAAGGACCGGCCGCTGATCATCGTCGTCAACGACAACGAGCGCTCCTACTCCCCGACCATCGGGGGCCTCGCCAACCATCTGGCGACCCTGCGGACCACCGACGGCTACGAGAAGGTCCTGGCCTGGGGGAAGGACGTACTGCTGCGGACCCCGGTCGTGGGCAGCACGATCTACGAGTCGCTGCACGGTGCGAAGAAGGGCTTCAAGGACGCGTTCGCTCCGCAGGGCATGTTCGAGGACCTCGGGCTGAAGTACGTCGGCCCGATCGACGGGCATGACATCGGGGCCGTCGAGTCGGCGCTGCGGCGCGCGAAACGCTTCCACGGGCCGGTCCTCGTCCACTGTCTGACGGAGAAGGGGCGCGGTTACGAGCCCGCCCTCGCCCACGAGGAGGACCACTTCCACACCGTCGGTGTGATGGACCCGCTCACCTGCGAGCCGCTCGCGCCCTCCAACGGGCCCTCCTGGACCTCGGTGTTCGGGGACGAGATCGTCGCGATCGGGGAGGAGCGCGAGGACGTCGTGGCGATCACGGCGGCCATGCTGCACCCGGTGGGGCTCGGCAAGTTCGCCGCGCGGTTCCCGGACCGGGTGTGGGACGTCGGCATCGCCGAGCAGCACGCGGCGGTGTCCGCGGCCGGGCTCGCGACCGGCGGGCTGCATCCCGTGGTCGCCGTGTACGCGACCTTCCTCAACCGTGCCTTCGACCAGCTCCTGATGGACGTGGCCCTGCACCGCTGCGGAGTGACGTTCGTGCTGGACCGGGCCGGTGTCACGGGTGTGGACGGGGCCTCGCACAACGGCATGTGGGACCTGTCGATCCTCCAGGTCGTCCCCGGCCTGCGGATCGCCGCGCCCCGCGACGCCGACCAGCTGCGCTCGCAGCTCAGGGAGGCCGTGGCGGTGGACGATGCGCCGACGCTCGTCCGCTTCCCCAAGGAGTCGGTGGGCCCGCGGATCCCCGCGGTGGACCGCGTGGGCGGTATGGACGTGCTGCACCGCGGTGAGCGGCCCGAGGTGCTTCTGGTGGCCGTCGGTGTGATGGCGCCCGTCTGCCTCCAGGCCGCCGAGCTGCTTCAGGCCCGCGGTATCGACTGCACGGTCGTGGACCCCCGTTGGATCAAGCCCGTCGACCCGGCGCTGCCCGGCCTCGCCGCCGAGCACCGGTTGGTCGCCGTCGTCGAGGACAACAGCCGTGCCGCCGGGGTCGGTTCCGCGGTGGCCCTCGCGCTGGGCGACGCCGAAGTCGACGTACCGGTGCGGCGGTTCGGGATTCCGGAGCAGTTCCTCGCGCACGCCAAACGCGGCGAGGTGCTCGCCGACATCGGGCTCACGCCGGTGGAGGTCGCCGGACGGATCAGCGCGAGCCTGGCGGTCAAGGAGGCCGAGGAGACGCTGGCCGCCAAGGAGGCCGAGGGAACATCGGCCGTCGGCGGGCAGACCGGCGGCCCTGTCAGGGAGAAGGCTGAATGACCACGGAGTTCGACCTCGGCAGACTCCTCGCCGAGCGCGGAGCCGAGCGCTACGAGCTGCACTCGAAGTACCTGAACCACCAGCTCCCGCGCATGCTGCACACCATCGGCTTCGACAAGGTCTACGAGCGGGCCGAGGGCGCCTACTTCTGGGACGCGGACGGCAACGACTACCTGGACATGCTCGCCGGGTTCGGCGTGATGGGCCTGGGCCGTCATCACCCCGTCGTCCGCAAGGCGCTGCACGACGTCCTCGACGCCGGGCTCGCCGACCTCACCCGCTTCGACTGCCAGCCGCTGCCCGGGCTGCTGGCCGAGAAGCTCCTCGCGCACAGCCCGCACCTGGACCGGGTGTTCTTCGGGAACAGCGGGACGGAGGCGGTGGAGACCGCGCTGAAGTTCGCCCGGCGCGCCACCGGCAGGCCGCGGATCCTGTACTGCGACCACGCCTTCCACGGACTCACCACGGGCTCGCTGTCGGTCAACGGCGAGGACGGCTTCCGTGACGGCTTCGCCCCGCTGCTGCCCGACACGGCCGTACCCCTCGGCGATCTCGACGCCCTGGCGAAGGAGTTGAAGAAGGGCGACGTCGCCGCCCTGATCGTCGAGCCCATCCAGGGCAAGGGCGTCCACGAGCCCCCGCCCGGCTATCTGCGCGCCGCCCAGGAACTGCTGCACCGGCACAAGGCGCTGCTCATCGCGGACGAGGTGCAGACAGGACTCGGGCGGACCGGCGACTTCTACGCCTACCAGCACGAGGACGGCGTCGAACCGGACCTCGTGTGCGTGGCCAAGGCGCTCTCCGGCGGTTATGTACCGGTCGGCGCCACGCTCGGCAAGGACTGGATCTTCAAGAAGGTCTACTCGTCGATCGACCGCGTCCTGGTCCACTCGGCGAGCTTCGGGTCCAACGCGCAGGCCATGGCGGCCGGGCTCGCCGTGCTGTCCGTCATGGAGAGCGAGCAGATCACCGCGAACGCCCGCGCCACCGGCGAGCTGCTCAAGAACCGGCTCGCGGCACTGGTCGACAAGTACGAGCTGCTCGCCGACGTCCGCGGCCGGGGTCTGATGGTCGGCATCGAGTTCGGCCGGCCCAAGTCGCTGGGCCTGCGCAGCCGTTGGACCATGCTCCAGGCCGCCCGCAAGGGGCTGTTCGCGCAGATGGTCGTCGTACCGCTGCTCCAGCGCCACCGGATCCTCACCCAGGTCTCCGGCGACCACCTGGAGGTCATCAAGCTGATCCCGCCGCTGACCGTCGGGGAGCGGGAGGTGGACCGGTTCGTCGACGCCTTCACGGACATCATGGACGACGCGCACGGCGGGGGCGGGCTGATGTGGGACTTCGGGAAGACCCTGGTCAAGCAGGCGGTGGCGAACCGCTAGCCGACGTGGTTTGCCTCTGAGGCAAGAAAATTGCCCTGGAGGCAAATCTCCGGCTGAATGGAGGCATGAGCTCTCCGGAACCCGAGCCGGCCGACGCCCTCACCGTCGTCGCGCCGCAGCTCCGCGCGCTGCGGCGCCGCGCCTCCCTCACCCTGGAGGCCGCGGCCCGTGCCGCCGGGCTGTCGCCCGCCCATCTCTCCCGGCTGGAGACCGGGCAGCGCCAGCCCTCGCTGCCGATGCTGCTCGCCCTCGCCCGTATCTACGGTACGACGGTCTCGGAACTGCTCGGTGAGACGGTCGCCGAACGGGACGCCGTCGTGCGCGCCGCCGACATGGAACCGACCGCCGCGGGCGGCTGGACCTACTGGCAGGCCGGTGCGCCCGGACGCGGCATGCAGGCGCTGCGCGTGCACGTCCCCCACGGCTCGCAGGGCGACATCGTGCGGGTCCACCCCGGCGAGGAGTGGCTGTACGTCCTCGGAGGACGGCTGCGGCTGCGCCTCGGGGACACCACCCACCGGCTCGACCCGGGCGACAGCGCGCACTTCGACTCGCTGACTCCGCACCGCATCGCGGCTCAGGACCCCGACGGGGTCGAGCTGCTCTTCGTCCACACCCTGCTGCAGAGCCCCACGGCCACGCTGTGCCTGGGCCCCACCCCTGGAGAGACGTCATGAAGGACATGGAGGAGAGGTTCCCGCGCGGCATCTGGGTGCGGCTGATCATCTACATCGCGGTGGGCCACCTCTTCGCGGCCTTCATCTACCTGCTGTTCGAGCTCGGGGCCCAGCAGTAGAACCGACGGCGGCGCTCAGTCGAGGAGCCGCTCGCGCAGCCGGTCCCGGAGGTCCGGGGTCAGGCCGAGCCCCTGCTCCAGATAGGTGTCGACGTCGCCCCAGGTCTCCTCGATCGTCTCGAACGCGGCCTGGAGATACTCGGCGCGCGCGTCGAAGAGGGGGCCGAGCAGCTCCATCACCTCGGGGGAGTAGGCGGCGATGGACTTGCTGCTGCGGTGCACCTTGTAGCGGCGGTGCTTGGCGTTCGACTCCAGGTAGTCCGCGACGATCGCCTCCCGCTCCACACCGAGGGCGAGCAGCGTCACGGCGACGGACAGGCCCGCGCGGTCCTTGCCCGCCGCGCAGTGCATCAGCGCGGGGACGCTCTCCTCGGCGAGGGAGTGCAGGACGCGGGAGTGCTCGGCGGTGCGCTCCTTCACGATCTTGCGGTACGAGGCGATCATCCGGTTCGCCGCCTTGTCGTCGCCGAGGATCTCGCGCAGCTGCTCGATCTCGCCGTCCCGGACCATCTTCCAGAACTCCGAGCCGTCCGCCGGGTCGCTCAGCGGGAGGTTCACATTGCGCACGCCCGGCAGCTCGACGTCGGGGCCCTCCAGCTTCTGGTCCGACGCGTTGCGGAAGTCGAAGATCGTGTGCAGCCCCAGGGAGGAGAGGAAGGCGGCGTCCTCGTCGGTCGCGTGCGCCAGGTGACCGCTGCGGAACAGCACCCCGTACCGCACCCGCCGTCCGTCCACCGTCGGCAGACCGCCGACGTCCCGGAAGTTGCGCACTCCGGTCAGCTCGGGCTCGGTCGACGGGATCTGCTGCGTCACGGGGGCTCCTCCCAGCCGGTCCCGCCGCCACGGCTCGTCAGCGGGCACCTCCCCGACGATACGACATCGGTTCCTGGGGCAATCAGTTGTCCACAGGCGTTGCACCCAGGGCTCGTGGCCGTTGATGATGTTGGCACTTGAGCGCACCTGTTTGTATCTGTGAGGATTTGATGCTGGAGATCTCCGAAACCGGCCGTACCTGGCTTCTCTCCGGGCCTGCCAGCAGTTATGCCGTCCACCTCACCGCGGACGACGTCCTGTTGCACCTGCACTGGGGCCCGAGGATCGAGCTCGCCGACGCCGAGGAACTCGCCGCCCGCCCGCTGCCCGCCGAACGCGGCTTCGAGTCCCCGCTCGACGGTCGCGAGGAGTACCCCGTCGAGGGCGGCCCCCGCTTCGTGCGGCCCGCGCTGTCGGTACGCACCGACGAACGGCGCGGCACCGAGTGGACCTTCGAGTCCCACGAGACCTCCGGCGACACGGAGGGCGCCGAGCTGCGGCTCCGGTTCCGTGACGGCGGGCTGACGATCACGCTGCACTACCGGATGCGCGGTGACGTGGTGGAGCGCTGGGTGACCCTGGACAACCAGGGGCCCGAGACCGTGGAGCTCCTGCGCGCCGACTCCGCCACCTGGACCCTGCCCGACCGCGAGGACTGGCGGCTGTCCCATCTGCACGGCCGCTGGGCCGCCGAGTCCCGGCTGACCGGCGCGCCGCTCACCTACGGCGAGAAGGTCATCGGCAGCCGCCGCGGGCACACCGGGCACCAGTACCTGCCGTGGGTGGCGCTGGACACGGACGCCACCGAGGAGCGCGGCGAGGTCTACGGCTGCGCCCTCGGCTGGTCGGGCTCCTGGCGCATCGCCGTGGCCCAGCTCTCCGACGCGCGCGTGCAGATCACCGGCGGCGTCGGGCACGACGAGTCGGGCCTGCTGCGGCTGGCGGCGGGGGAGTCCTTCACGACGCCCGTCTTCGCCGGCCTGTGGAGCGACGGCGGCTTCGGCGGGGCGAGCCGGACCTGGCACGCCTACCAGCGGGCGTACGTCATCCCGGACGCCGACCGGGACCGGCCCGTGCTGTTCAACTCCTGGGAGGCCACCGAGTTCGACATCTCCGAGGAGCAGCAGGGCGCCCTCGCCCGGCGGGCCGCGGCGATCGGCGTCGAGCTGTTCGTCGTCGACGACGGCTGGTTCGGGACGCGCACCAGCGACCGCGCCGGCCTGGGCGACTGGACGCCCAACCGCGACCGTTTCCCGGGCGGTCTGAAGCCCCTCGCCGACTCCGTGCACGCGCTCGGCATGCAGTTCGGCATCTGGGTCGAGCCCGAGATGGTCAACCCGGACAGCGAGCTGTACCGGACGCACCCGGACTGGGTTCAGTACCAAGAGGGACGAAAGCGGACGGAATTCCGCAATCAGCTCGTACTGAACCTCGCGCGCGAGGACGTCCAGGAGTACCTCTGGGACCACCTCGACGCACTCCTGAGCAGCGCCCCGATCGACTATGTGAAGTGGGACTTCAACCGCAGCTTCACCGACGCAGGCTGGCCGGGCGAGGCCTACCCGCAGCGGCTCTGGATCGACCATGTGCACGCCTACTACGCCTTGTTGGACCGGCTGCGGGCCGCCCATCCGGGGGTCGCGTTCGAGTCCTGCTCGGGCGGGGGCGGCCGTATCGACCTCGGTGTCATGGGCCGTACGGACCAGGTGTGGACCTCCGACAACACCGACCCGCTCGACCGGCTCTCCATCCAGCACGGCTTCGGCCAGATCCATCCCGCGCGCGTGATGGCCGCCTGGGTCACCGACAGTCCGAACGCCATGCTCAACGGCCGGGTCAGCTCGCTGCGGTTCCGGTTCGTCAGCGCCATGGCCGGGGTGCTCGGCGTCGGTGGCGACCTCACGCGGTGGAGCGAGGAGGAGCTCGCCGAGGCCCGTGAGTGGGTGGAGCTCTACAAGGAGATCCGGCCCGTGGTGCAGCGCGGTGACCTCCATCGGCTGCGACCGCCGCGGGGCGGGCTCAGTGCCGTCCAGTACGTCCTCGGGGGTGAGACCGTCGTGCTCGCCTGGCTCCAGGCGCAGAGCTACGGCGAGCCCGTACCGGCGCTGCGGCTGCGCGGGCTCGACCCGACGGCGTCGTACGAATGCCTCGAAACGGGCGAAGTTCACAGGGGTGCCGTATTGCTGCATCACGGACTTCGCATCGGATTGCGCGGCGACCTGGATGCGGCAGTTCTCCGACTGCGTCGTATCTGAGCTTTCTGTCCGAATTGGCGCCTTCCTCATCCTTCATTCCAACTCGCTCTGGAATAAGGGGAGCTGTGAATGTGCCACGTGAGGAGCGTCATACCCGTGACCGTGCGTCGCCCGTCATGTCCACGTAATTCCCGTTCTTTTTCAGGGGTTTTGCATGGCGGGAGGCGTGCGCAATTCACGCAGGGTGACCGGTAATTCTCACAGGGGATCAAGAGGAACGCATGCACCTGGAACCTCTCACTTGTCCCTTTGCGTCTTGCTCGCTTACGTTCGCCATCAATCCGGACGGACGCCCAATCCTGCCGCCGCCCGGGGACCGCACAACTCACCCGTGAACGGCAGGAGCGGGGGACCCACAGGTACAACCGCCTGTTCCGGTCTCCGGAACGGCTAGGGGTTAAGCCGCACCTCGGTGCGGCCGGGCATCTCCAGCCCGAACCCGACAGCTCACCTCGCAGGCGCCGGAGAGGAATTCGCCATGCCCGCGAAGGGTAAGCACCGCCGTCCGAAGGCCCAGCGCCTCACCCGCTCGATCGCCGTCGCCGGCACCGGTGGCGCCGCACTCGCCCTCCCGCTGATGGGTGCCGCAGGCGCCCACGCGGCCACCCCGCAGTCCGTTCCGGAGAAGGCCGTCCAGTCCCTTCCGGTCGCCGGGAAGACGGTCACCGAGAAGAAGACCGCGGAGAAGAGCGCCGCCAACACCACGACCGCGCGCACCTATTCGGTGCGGTCCGGTGACTACCTCTCGAAGATCGCCGACGAGCAGAACGTCAGCGGTGGCTGGAAGAAGCTCTACTCCGACAACCGTGAGGCCGTCGGTTCCGACCCGTCGCTGATCCACCCCGGTCTGAAGCTCACCCTCGGCAAGAAGGCCGCGGCGAGCACGGAGAAGTCCGCGGGCACGCGGAAGTCGGCGGAGACGCAGAAGTCCTCTTCGTCCGCGTCCTCGGAATCCGCCGAATCCTCGAAGTCGTCCTCGTCGAACACGACGGCCGCGACGCAGAGCAGCGAGACGACCGGCACCAGCAGCTCCAGCGGCTTCACCCTCCCCGTGGCCGGCGCCACCGTCGGTACCCCGTACCGGATGTCCGGCAGCATGTGGTCCAGCGGCTACCACACGGGCGTCGACTTCGTCGTCCCGACCGGTACCTCGCTCAAGGCCGTGGGCGCGGGCACGGTCGTCTCCGCGGGCTGGGGCGGCGCGTACGGCAACCAGGTCGTCATCAGGCTCGCCGACGGCTACTACGCCCAGTACGCCCACCTCTCCTCGCTCTCGGTCTCGTCCGGCCAGACCGTCACCGAGGGCCAGCAGGTCGGCCTCTCCGGCGCGACCGGCAACGTGACCGGCCCGCACCTCCACTTCGAGATCCGCACCACGCCGGACTACGGCTCGGACGTGGACCCGGTCGCCTACCTCCGCGCGAAGGGCGTCTCCGTCAGCTGACGCCACCCCCTGTGCCACCGAAGGCCGGATCCCGATCCCCGGGTCCGGCCTTCGGTGTTCGCTCTTGCGAGTTCATGATCACTTTATTGCGTTCTTGTGGCACGACTGTCCAAAGCGTCGACAGTGAGGGGAAGGTGGGGACACAGTGATCTCCGTAGCGATGCAAGCGCTTTCTATCCGCATCCGGAGGTCCCCGTGCCCGGCGTCGACCGACGCACCGTCATCAAGGGCGCCGCAGCCGCGGCCGCCGCGGCCCAGTTTTCCTGGGCCCAGTCCCGCACCGCCGACGCGGCCGAAGCGGACGACACCGAACTCCGCTGGCTGGAGGGCGCGACGCCCGACGCCCACGCCGGCACCACCTGGGGCGTGCCATGGGCCCGCGGGGCGTACCCGCCGGAGCAGAGGTTCCGGCTGACGACCGCCGCCGGCGACGACGTCCCCGTCCAGAGCTGGGTCACCGGCCACTGGCCCGACGGCTCGGTGAAGTGGACCGCGCACGCGATCGCGCCCGGCGCCCCGAAGGCCACCGCGTACAAGCTCGCGGCGGGCAGCCCGGCGGCCCCCGAGCGGAGGGTCACCGTCACCCGGTCCGGCGGCCGGGTCGAGGTGTCGACCGGTGTGATCACGGCCGTGTTCGGCGCCAAGGGCTCCGACACCGTCGTGCGCAGCGTGCGGCGCGGTGCGGCCGAGATCGCGCGGGACGGGAAGCTGGTCGCCCTGCGACAGGAGTCCGTGCAAGAGGGCGCGGACGTCGAGAGCTTCGCCGGCCGGGTCGAGAAGGTCGAGGTCGAGCAGGACGGCCCGGTCCGGGCCGTCGTCCGCGTCGAGGGCCGGCACCGCAAGGGCGGCCGGAGCTGGCTGCCGTACACCCTGCGCTTCTCCTTCTTCGCCGGCGCGGATTCCTTCCGCCTCGTGCACACCTTCGTCTGGGACGGCGAACAGAAGCCCGGCTCCGACCAGGGCGACTTCCTGCGCGGCCTCGGGGTCCGCTTCACCGTTCCGCTGAGCGATCAGCCCTACGACCGGCACATACGCTTCGCCAACTCCGGCGGCGGACTGTTCAGCGAGGCCGTCCAGGGCATCACGGGGCTGCGCCGCGACCCGGGCGCGGCGGTCCGCGGCGCCCAGATCGCCGGAGAGAAGCTGCCCGACACCGCCACCTGGGACACCCGCGTCTCCAGCCGCCTCGCTTACATCCCGACCTGGGGCGACTACACACTCACCCAGCCCAACGCCGACGGCTACACCGTCCGCAAGCGCACCAAGGCGGGTTACGGCTGGATCCACGCGGCGGCCGGACGGCGCGCCGGCGGCTTCGGCTACGTCGGCGGCGCGAGCGGCGGACTCTCCTTCGGCCTCAGGGACTTCTGGCAGCGTCACCCGGCCCAGCTGGACGTCCGGGGCGCCCACACGGAGGCCGCCGAGGCCACCGTGTGGCTGTACTCGCCCGAAGCGCTCCCGCTCGACCTGCGCTTTTACCACGACGGGCTGGGGCAGGACACGTACGAGAAGCAGTCCGACGGTGGTCTGGAGATCACCTACGAGGACTACGAGCCCGGCTTCGGTACGCCGTACGGCATCGCGCGGACCAGTGAACTGACCTTCTGGGCCGTGGAGAAGACACCATCGGCCGGTGTGCTCGCCGCGCAGGCCACCGCCACCGCGACGCCGCCGCTCCTCACCGCCACGCCTGAACGGCTGCACGCGGCCGGGGTGTTCGGCGACTGGGCGCCCGTCGACCGTTCCGACAAGGCTCGGGCGGCCGTCGAGGATCGCCTCGACGAGCTGTTCGCCTACTACGTCGGTCAGCGTGAGCAGCACCGCTGGTACGGCTTCCTGGACTACGGCGACGTCCAGCACACCTACGACAACGACCGGCACGTCTGGCGCTACGACATCGGCGGATACGCCTGGGACAACTCGGAGTTGGGCACCGACCTGTGGCTCTGGTACCACTTCCTGCGCACCGGCTCCGCCGAGGTCTTCCGGTTCGCGGAGGCCATGACCCGGCACACCGGCGAGGTCGATGTCTACCACCTCGGCAGATGGGCGGGCCTGGGCACCCGGCACGGCGTGCAGCACTGGGCGGACAGCGCCAAGCAGGTCCGTATCTCCACGGCCGCCAACCGCCGCTTCCACTACTTCCTCACCGGTGACGAGCGCACCGGTGACCTGCTGAGCGAACTCGTCGACGTGGAGCGGACGTTCCTGGAGGTCGACCCGCAGCGCAAGGTCCGCACCGACGGTTACACGCCCGGCGACCGGCACGCGTTGTCGGTCGGCTTCGGCACCGACTGGGGCGGCATCTCGGCGGCCTGGCTGACCGAGTGGGAGCGGCAGGGGCCGAACGCCGCGGAGGCGAAGGCCAAGCTGGTCAACTCGGTGCGGACGATCGCCGCTCAGCCGAACGGCTTCTTCACCGGGACGGGGCTGCTCGACGCGGACACCGGCACGTTCGCCGTCACGACCAGCACCGCCGTGAGCGTGTCGCATCTGAGCGCCGTCTTCGGGCTCGTCGAGACCAACAGCGAACTCGTGTCGCTGTTCGGGGACGAGGAGCCCGAGTTCCGTACCGCGTGGCTGAACTACGCGCGGTACTACAACGGCACGGACGCCCAGAAGCGGCAACTCACCGGCTCCACCTGGAAGTCGGCGCTGCCCGCCGCCCACTCCCGGATCACTGCCTACGCGGCGCACCACCAGGACGATGCCACGCTCGCCAAGCGCGCGTGGAACGAGTTCTACACCGGCAGTGACACCTACTTCCCGTCCAACGACTGGAACCCGGTCACCGTCAGGACGCCGGCCGTCCTGCGCACCACCGAGGAGATCCCGTGGATCTCCACCAACTCCTCGGCGCAGTGGGCCCTCGCCGCGATCCAGAACCTCGCCCTGATCGGAGACCGGATCCCGTCATGAGACGTGCCTGCTTGATCGCGGCGGTGACCGCGGGGCTGGTCATGGGGGCGGTGCGGCCCGTGGCGGCCACCGGCGATGTCGTACGTCCCGACGACCGGCGCCTGGCCTACGAGGGTCACTGGGGCCGCAGCGCCGAGGCGGCGACCACCGTCAACTCCGGTGCGCGGCTGCGCTTCCGCTTCGCCGGTGACAGCGTCCACGCCCTCTTCGACGTCTCGTCGGTCACCGTGCCCGCGCAGATCTGGGTATCGGTCGACGGTGGTCCGAAGCGGTTGTACGCCGTCGACCGGAACGACCTGGAGATCAGAGCGGCCGGGCGGGGGCCGCACACCGTCGAGCTGTCCGTGAAGGACGTCTTCTCGCGGGCGGAGAGATGGACACCGCCGCTGGAGACCGGAGTGGTGCTCACCGGCGTGCGCGGGCGACTTCTGGACCAAAGAGCCTCCAAGGCAAGGCAGTTGGCGTTCTACGGCGACTCCATCACCCAGGGCGTCATGGCCCTGTGCGACGTGAACACCTCCGACTGCGCCGACGGTACGGCCGCTTATCCCACGCTGGTCGCCGACGCCCTGCACGCCTCGCTGACCCAGGTCGGCTTCGGGCGCCAGGGAGTCCTCCAGACCGGCAACGGGGGAGTGCCGGCCGCGTCGGACGCGTACGGCTGGAACTACGCGGGCTCGAAGGCGGATGCGGACCGCAAGGCCGATGTGATCGTGGTGAACCAGGGCACCAACGACACCGCGTGGGGCCCGGACGAGTTCCGTGCCGCCTACCGCACCTACCTCGACAGGCTGCGGGCCGCGGCACCGCGTGCGCGCATCCTCGCGCTGCGGCCGTTCAACGGCGCGCACGCCGAGGACATCGCCGCCGTCGTCGCCGAACTCGCTGACCCCCGGACGGAGTTCGTCGACACGACCGACTGGCTCTCCCCGACGGACGGGGACTTCAACGGGACCGTCCACCCGAGCTCCCGGGGCCATCGCAAGGTGGCCGACCGACTCATCACCCTTCTCGCAAAGGAGCACTAGTGCACCGCCCGTACCGCCGAAGAACCGTCGCCGTCGCCTCGGCGGCCCTGCTGGCCGGGTTGTTCTCCGCACCCGCCGGACACGCCGCGGAAGCCCCGCGCCGGGTCGTCGAGAACCTCGACCGCGGTCTCGTCGCCGTACCCTCCGGAGAGGGCACGTTCCTCAGTTGGCGCTTGCTCGGCACCGAGTACGCGCGCCACGGCAACGCCATCGCCTTCAACGTGTACAAGAACGGGCGGCGGCTGAACCGTACGCCGGTCACCAAGTCCACGACCTACCAGGACAACACGCCCGGCAAGGGCACCTACACCGTCCGAGCCGTCGTCAACGGGCATGAGCAGAAGCGGAGTCCGGCCGCGCTCGACTTCGCGCAGGGCTACGCCGAGATCCCGCTCGCGACCGCCGACGGCTACACCGTGCAACATGCCTGGCCTGGTGACCTCGACGGCGACGGGCGGTACGAGATCGTCGTCAGCCGGCTCTCCGGGACCCGCGACAAGCCCGATCTGCTGGAGGCGTACACGCTGACCGGCGAGCGGCTGTGGCGCGTCGACCAGGGGCCCGGCTCGTACACACAGGTCGGCGGGAACGGCGCCAACGACCCGGCGCCCGCGGCGATCAGCGGCTCCACGGCGATCGGCGGCTACCGCAACGACGACAACGTCACGGTGTTCGACCTGGACGGTGACGGCAAGGCCGAGGTGCTGGTGCACACGGCCGACGGCACCACCTTCGCGGACGGCTCCAAGGTCACCGCGGCCTCGCCCGCGAACCAGTTCGTCTCCGTGATCGACGGCCCGACCGGCACCGAGCGCACCCGGCAGCCCGTCCCGGACGACTTCGTCGCCGACGGACCCTCCGGCGGCCACTTCGGCATCGCCTACCTCGACGGCGAACACCCCAGCCTGGTCACCAAGTCGGTCACCAGAGTCGGGGCCAAGCGCGGAACCTTCCGGATCCTCTTCCAGACCTGGGACTTCGACGGCGCCGACCTGACACCGCGGTGGAAGTACGTTGTCCCCGCCGCCGGCGGCGCGACCAGCTTCCACCAGATCCGCACCGTCGACGTCGACCTCGACGGCAAGGACGAGATCGCCGACGGCAACTACGTCGTCAACGGCGACGGCACGCTCCGGTACGTCGTCGACGGCGCCGGGCACGGCGACCGCTTCCACATCGCCGACCTCGACCCCGACCGCCCCGGTCTGGAGGGATTCGCCATCCAGCAGGCCGAGTTGGGTGTGATCCCGAACTTCCCCTGGTACTACTACGACGCCGACACCGGCGAGCGGCTGGTCACCGGACAGCACCCGGCGGACTGGGCCGACGACACCGACATCGACGTCGGCCGCGGCAGCACCGGCGACATCGACCCGGACCACCCGGGCTACGAGTACTGGACCTCCACCGCCGACGTCACCGCCCCCGGCGCCGGCGTCCGCAACGTCCAGGACGGCAAGGTCTCCACGACCACGCCCAGCGTCAACTTCCGCATCTGGTGGGACGGCGACAAGGCCTCGGAGAACCTCGACTTCACGTACGTGGAGAAGTGGGACCCGGCGACCGAGACCACCTCGAAGATCTTCGAGCCGTCCGGCGTGGTCTCCGGCGCCCGCAACGCCACCCCGTTCTACGGCGACATCCTGGGCGACTGGCGCGAGGAGATCCTCGCCGAGACCGCCGACCACACCGCGCTGCGGCTCTACACCACCACCGAGCCGACGAGGACACGCATCTACACGCTCGCGCAGAACGCCGAGTACCGCCTCGGCTGGACCGTGCGCGGCTATCTGCAGTCGACGTACACCGACTACTACCTCGGCACCGAGACCCGCCGTGTGCCGAAGCCCTCGATCACCCTCCCGGAAGGAGCCGTCCGCAGTGACGACCACGCGTAGAGCCTTCGGAACACTCGCGGCAGGAGCCGCGCTGACCGCCCTCGCCCCCGCCACGACCGCCAGTGCCCACTCCTCGCACCGGCGCGGCCGTCTCATCGCCCACGACGACTTCCGCCACGGCCTCGGTCAGTGGGCCGTGGAGCTGGAGAAGGGCGGCACCGTCACCGCCTCCCGCGGCACCCTGGAGGTCGAGGTACCGGCCGGCGCGACGATCTGGTTCAAGAAGCGGCTCGAGGGCCCCTACGTCATCGAGTACACGGCCACGCCCGTGTCCGAGGGCGGCGTCAACGACCGGGTCTCCGACCTCAACAACTTCTGGAACGCGGTCGACGTCCGTTCCCCCGAGGACCTCTTCGCCACCCGGCGGGGCGGGGCGCTGGCCGAGTACGACTACCTCAAGACGTACTACGTCGGCTACGGCGCCAACACCAACACCACGACCCGGCTGCGGCGCTACGTCGGTGAGGCCGGCGTCCGTCCGCTGATCTACGACTACACGGAGCCGCTGCTCGTGGCGAACGCGCCCCACCGGGTCCGGATCGTCTCCGACGGCTCCACCCAGCGGTGGTGGAACAACGGGCGCCTCGTCTTCGACCACACCGACCCGGAGCCGTACACGAGCGGGCACTTCGCCTTCCGGACGACGTGGAGCCACTTCCGTCTGAACGACTTCCGAGTGTGGCGGCTGAGCCCTCAACATCGCTGATCGGAGAGGTATTCCGGGCTTGGCCAACACTTTAGGAGTGGCTTATCTCACCGCACGTCAACCCTTCCTTACGGTCGCGTAAGTCACATTCGAAGGTGAATCATGCCGGGTGTGGCAGACGATTCGAAGAGTGACAGCAGAAGAGTGATCGGGTCGTACGTTGCGGTGGGGGACAGCTTCACCGAGGGCGTCGGCGACCCCGGACCCGACGGGGCGTTCGTCGGCTGGGCCGACCGGTTCGCGGTACTTCTCGCGGACCGGCGGCCCGAGGGCGCCTTCGTGTACACCAACCTCGCCGTGCGCGGAAAGCTGCTCGACCAGATCGTGGAGGACCAGCTTCCCAAGGCCGTGGAACTCGCCCCGGACCTGGTCTCCTTCTGCGCCGGCGGCAACGACATCCTCCGGCCGGGAACCGACCCCGACGAGGTCGCCGAGCGCTTCGAGCGGGCCATCGCCCGGCTCTCCGAGGCGTGCGGGACCGTGATCGTGACGACCGGCTTCGACACCCGTGGTGTGCCCGTGCTCAAGCACCTGCGCGGCAAGATCGCCACGTACAACGGACATGTGCGGGCGGTCGCCGACCGCTACGGCTGTCCCGTCCTCGACCTGTGGTCCCTGAAGACCATCCAGGACCGCAGGGCCTGGGACGGCGACCGGCTCCACCTCTCCGCCGACGGGCACACGCGCGTGGCGCTGCGCGCCGGTCAGGTGCTCGGCCTGGAGGTCCCGGCCGACCCGGACCAGCCGTGGCCTCCGCTGCCGCCGCGCGGCACGCTCGACGTGCGGCGCGACGACGTGCACTGGGCGCGCGAGTACCTGGTGCCGTGGATCGGGCGGCGGTTGCGCGGCGAGTCCTCGGGCGACCATGTGACGGCCAAGGGTGTGCTGTCGCCGGACGACATCAAGATGCGGATCGCCTCGGTGGCGTGACGGCGGTACGGGCCGCGCGGTGGCGGCTCGACCAGTGAGGTGACCGCACGGGAGTGGTGCGCGGTCCGGTTCCGGGGCCGGTGCTGGGATGACGGCACATCGTCACCCGACCCCCGGAAGGACCGGACGCGCATGCCCGTTCCCCGTACGACCGTCACGGCGGTCGCCGTCGTCCTCCTGGCCCTGGGCGCGCCCGCCGTCGCCGCACCCGGGGCTGCCGCCGCGGGCCCTGCCGTTTCCGCGGCGCGTGTCATGTCGGCGCCCGCGACCGTCACCGTGACCGGTGAGGGCAGCGCCGTCGCGAAGCCCGACATCGCCGTGGTCGGCGCCGGGGTGGAGGTCACCGCCAAGACCACCCAGGCCGCGCTGAACGCGCAGAACGAGGCGGCCGCCGCACTGCTGAAGGCGGTGCGTGCGCAGGGGATCGCCGACGCGGACATCCGTACCGAGAACGTCTCCCTCAGCCCCGTGTACGACTACCAGGACGGCGAGTCGACGCTGAGGGGCTACCGGGCCGCGCAGTCCTTCTCGATCAAGGTGCGTGAGGTGGCGGCCACCGGCGCCCTGATCACGGCCGTCACCGAGGCCACGGGCGACGCGGGCCGCATCGACTCCGTCGTCTTCGACCTCGAAGACCGCCGCCCGCTCCAGGCCCGCGCCCGCAAGGCCGCGTACCGGGACGCCCACGCCAAGGCCACGCAGTACGCCGAGCTCGGCGGCCACCGCCTCGGCCGCCTCGTCTCGCTCAGCGAGGGCGGCACCGGGTATGTCCTCCCGGTGCCGCCGGTCGCCGGGGACGCGCCGGGCGCGGGCATCGGCGCGGTACCCCTCGCACCGGGGGAGATCAGGGCGACGGCCTCGGTCACGGCCGTGTACGCACTGGACTGACGAACCGTCCGGGTGCGGACGGGCCCGGGACGGCTACGCCCGGATCCAGCGCCGCAGCGCCTCGACCGTGTTCTCCGGCGACGAGTTGAAGCACAACCGGATCCCCGGCGCCTCCTCGGTGAGCACGTTGACCAGCCGTTCGAACAGCACGGTGTGCTCCGGCGCCATCCGTACGCCGCCCCCGATCATCGCCAAGCCGAACACGTCCGCTCGCAGCTGTTCCCGGACGGCCGCCTCGGAGCGGTCCGGATCGGTGTCGATCAGACAGGGGACCACATCGAACCCGGCCTCGCGCAGCGCCGTGTGCGCCGCCTCGATCCGGGCGGTGAAGGCCGCCTCGTCGACACCTTCGGGCATCCGGCTGTAGTCGAGCACCCGCGGGTGCAGTCCGACGGACAGCACCTTCGTCGTGCCTGGCAGGGGAGGTGAGGCAGTCGGCAAGACCACGGGCGGGGCCCTCTCTGCGGACGGGGTCGGATCCGGCTCTGCGGGGCGCCGCTCCCCGCGCGGGGCCGGTGCGGCCCCTCAGCGCTCCTGTGCGCTCAACGTCTCGGCTCCCAGGCCGAGTTCCCGGGCCAGGGCCTCGTCCACCCACTGCTGGGCGCGGGAGCGGGACACGGCCCCCGGGTAGGACGTCAGCTGTACGGCGAGACCGTCGAGCAGGGCGGTGAGGCGCAGGGCCGTGCCGTCCGGGTCGGGGCAGTGGAACTCACCCGCGGTCATGCCTTCCCTGACGACCTCGGTGATCGCCGCCTTCCACCGCCGGTCGAGGTCCCGGGTGACCTCCTGCAGCGCGGGCTCGCGCAGCGCCGCCGCCCAGCCCTCGATCCACAGCCGCCAGCCCTTGGCCTGGCCGGTCGGGGCGTACCAGCGCACGGCGGACCGCAGCCGGCGCAGCGCGGTCGTGCGGCGGCCGAGCAGCTTGCGCAGCTGTGCGAGGTCGTCCTCCGCGGCGTGCCGGAACGCGGCGGCGACCAGCTTCTCCTTCGTCGAGAAGTGGTAGAGCACCAGCGCGTTGCTGACCCCGAGCGCCGAGGCCACGTCGGCGATCCTGACCGCCGCCACGCCCCGCGCCTCGATCTGCTCGACGGCGGCCCGCAGCAGCTCCTCGCGCCGCTCGGCCACACTCAACCGCACTCTCGCCACGCGGCCACCCTATCCAGGGCGTCCCCCGGGCGGCCGAGCGACCGCTGTCACCGGTACCACCCGAACCGTTCCGCGATCACCGGCAGCCGGTCCGAGACGATCGCGTGTGCGGCGGCGCGCGGTGACGATCCGTCGGCCTCCGCGCGGGCCAGCATCAGCTCGACGAGCGCCCGCATGGCGCGGCGGGTGTGCGCGAACGCCTCCTCCGCGTCGGCGCCGATGTCACCGAACAGGGTCCACCACCACCAGGCGTTCGTCCCGGAGTTCACGACCACGTCGGGCAGCACGGTGACGCCCCGCGCGGCCAGCAGCGCCTCCGCCGCGGGCAGGACGGGCATGTTCGCGGCCTCCACGATCCAGCGGGCCGTGATCCGACCCTGGTTCGAGGTGTCGATCGCGTACGACACCGCCGCGGGCACCAGCACCTCCGCGTCGGCGGACAGCCAGGCGTCGCCCGGCAGTTCACGGTCGCCGGGACGCAGCACGGCACGGTCCACGGTGCCGTAGGTGTCCCGCGCGGCGAGCAGCGCCTCGACGTCGAGGCCGGCGGGGTTGGCGATCGTGCCCTTGATGTCGGCGACGGCCACGACGTGGAGTCCCGCGCGCGCGAGGAACCGTGCCGTGGCTCCGCCCATCGTGCCGAGCCCCTGCACCGCGACCCGCGTCCCCGCGTACGGCACCCCGGCCCGGTCCAGGGCGGCGAGCACCGACTCGGCGACCCCGCAGCCGCCCGCCAGTTCGTCGAGCCCGATGCCGTCCACCTCGACCGCGAACGCCTCCGCGAGCCGTCGCCGGGCCGCCGTCTCGTCGTCGAGCAGCGGATACACGGCCTGGATCGAGGAGACGAGCCCCGCCTCGGTCGCCGCCCGGTCCACGAGGTCCTGGGTGAGGCCGAGGTCCTCGCCGGTGGTCCAGAAACTCTCGACGTACGGTCGCACGGCGCGCAGGAATCGCACGAGGATGCCGTACGCCGCCGGGTCCCGGGGATCGCAGTCGATGCCGCCCTTCGCGCCGCCCAGGGGGATGTAGCGGCCCTCGGGGTCGTAGTGCAGCGCCTCCTTCATCGTCATGCCGCGGGCCAGCCCGGTGACCTCCTCCAGGGTGCAGCCCTCGCGCATGCGCAGCCCGCCGCTGGACACGCCGCGTACCAGCCGGTCGACGACCAGGAAGCCCTGGCGGCCGGTGACATGGTCGGTCCAGGTGAGCGACAGCAGGGGGGTGGTCATGAAGGCTTCTCCCGGTCGATTACTGAATGGTGAGTCAGTATCGGGAGGCGGTCGGGGCGCTGTCAACGCGAGGGGAAACCGGTTGACGGGTTCGGATCCGGGGCTGTTACGTTCCCTTGGGGAACGTACTGGTCGGCGGGATGGGGGCGGGGGCGTGGCGAACGTCGTCGAGTTGTCGTACTACCCGGTGAAGGGATGCGCCGGGATCTCGGCGAGCGAGGCGATCGTGACGCCGGCCGGGCTCGCCCACGACCGCGCCTTCATGGTCGTGAGCGACGAAGGGGTCTTCCGGACACAGCGGCGCGACCCGAGACTCGCGCTGATCCTGCCCGGCATCGACGCCGCGGGCGAGCGGCTCACGCTGCGCGCGCCGGACCATGGCGAGGTGGCCGTCGACGTCGACACCACCGGAGCGCGCCGGCCCGTCGAACTGTTCGGGAACCCGTTCCGGGGCATCGACCAGGGCGACTCCGCGGCGCAGTGGCTCACCGACGTGCTCGGCGTCCCGAGCAGGCTCGTCCGGGTACCGCCGGACCACGACCGGGTGACCGACGGCAGAACACCGGGCACCGCCGGCTGGGCGGACAGCGGCGCGCTGCACGTCCTGTCGCGCTCCAGCCTCGACCTGCTCAACGAGAGGATCGCCGAGCGTGGCGGGGAACCCCTGTCGATGAACCGCTTCCGCCCCAACATCGTGATCGGCGGCTGGGACACCCCGCACACCGAGGACCGCGCCCACCGCATGCTGATCGGCGGCACCGAGCTCGCCTACGCGAAGCTCGCCGTCCGCTGTGCCGTCACCCTGGTCGACCAGGAGCGCGGCGCCAAGGGCGGACCGGAACCCATCCGCACCCTGGCCGGCTACCGCCGCGGCGACGTCGGCACCGTGTTCGGCGTGAAGTTCTCCGTGCTGCGGCAGGGCAAGATGGCGGTCGGCGACGAGGTGGACGTCACGGCGTGGGGAGCCGCCGAGGTGGAATTCACGCGGTCGTGACCAGGGCGATCCTGGTTTGTCGGAGCGGCCGACCATAATGGAACGCCTCACCGACTCCACCTGGAGGTACCGTGTCCGGTTTCCGTTCCCTGAGCTCCGGGCTCCGCGCGCTGCAGCCCGCGGCCTTCGGCGTGGACCCGAGCGGTGAGCGCCTCGCGCGCATCCGTAGATCCCCGCACTTCAAGGACGGGGTCTTCCAGAACCCGGGCGGCTTCGCCCGCACCCGGCCCTCCGGCTCGACGGTGGAGTTCGCGAAGGTCTTCTTCGACAAGGACGAGCGGCCCCGCCGCGCCCCCGAGGGCCGGATCCCCGTGCACCCCACCACCCTCGCCGACATCGCCCGGCCGCCGGCCACCGGACTGCGGCTGACCTGGATGGGGCACTCCAGCGTGCTCGCGGAGATCGACGGACAGCGGGTGCTCTTCGACCCGGTGTGGGGCGAGCGCTGCTCCCCGATCCCCTTCGCGGGCCCCAAGCGCCTCCACCCGGTCCCCCTGCCGCTGGCCGCGCTCGGCCCGGTCGACGTGGTCGTCATCTCGCACGACCACTACGACCACCTGGACATGCCCTCCATCAAGGCGCTGGCCGGCACCGACACCCTCTTCGCGGTACCGCTCGGCGTCGGCGCCCACCTGGAGCACTGGGGCGTCTCCGCCGACCGGCTGCGCGAGCTGGACTGGCACGAGACCACCAAGGTCGGCGGCCTCACCCTGACCGCCACCCCGGCCCGTCACTTCTGCGGCCGCGGCCTGCGCAACACCCAGCACACCCTCTGGGCCTCCTGGGTCGTCGCCGGCGAGGAGCACCGGGTCTTCCACAGCGGCGACACCGGCTACTTCGAGGGCTTCAAGGACATCGGCGCCGAGCACGGCCCGTTCGACGCCACGATGATCCAGATCGGCGCGTACAGCGACTTCTGGCCCGACATCCACATGACACCCGAGGAGGGCATGCGCGCCCACCTCGACCTCCAGGGCGGGCCGTCGGCCGGGCCGATGCTGCCGATCCACTGGGCGACCTTCAACCTGGCCACGCACGCGTGGGCGGACCCGGGGGAGGGCAGCCTCGCGGCCGCCCGCAGGGCAGGGGCCCGAGTCGCCCTGCCCCGGCCGGGCGAGCCCTTCGAGCCCACCGCCGAGACCGTGCCGGGCGAGCCGTGGTGGCGAGGTGTCGCGGCGGTGCCGGCGGGCGGGTGGCCGGCGGACGGCGTGGGCAGCGAGGCGGGCCCGGCGACCGACACGGCCCGTGACATTCCCGGTGCCGCGACCGAGGGCACCGGGGAGCCCGAAACCGTGCCCGCGGGCTGATCCCGGGCCGAACAGCCACGGACGGCGAGGGCCGGAGAGCGTCACGCTCTCCGGCCCTCGCCGTCTTCTCGTGACCGCTTCTGACCAGGTCCGATCGAAGTCCGCTCGTTCCCGAACGGACGTCCGAGGGCTTATCGGGCTGTCGTACGAAGCCTCATACCAGAGCGGGATGCTCCGCGTACGAGTTTGTCAACTGCCCACCGCACCTGATGCGTTGCCGACTACTGTGAGTGTCCGTCGGGCGACGCAGGGCCGCTTTTTTCGGCGCTCTCGACCGACGCCGCGATGGCGCACACCCCGCCGGGGGGCGTCAGGGGAATCCGACCGGATCAGGGAGCGGGGTCTGGCACGTGCAGCCGCGAGCCGGAGGAGGGAGTCGACGCGATGGGGAGCCCCCCAGCTCGACCGCAACCGGGCACCGGGGGAAGCCGGTGACCGACGACCGCGTCGGAGTGCGCGCCGCCCGCGGCGAGCGCACCAGGGAACCGGCGGGAGCACGCACTGGACCACGGGAACCCGCCCGCGGGCATCCGGGCCCGCCCGGCGACCAGGCCCGACGGACCACCAGTACGAGGACACCGATGGCTCAGCTCCGCGCACCGGCGACACGCGCAGACCGCCGCGAAGGGGGCCGGCACGGAAGGCCGGCCGCCCGGCCCGCACCCGCGCTGCCCGAGACGCACCTGCGGCCACAGCTGCTGCGGCTCGCCGTGCTGCCGCCCGTCGCGGTCGGCCTCAGCGGCTCGGCAGCCGTCCTCTTCACGGTCCGCTCCACCGGCGCACAGCCCGGCCTCACCCTGTGGGGCGTCCTGGCCGGCGCCTTCTCGGTCGCCCTCGCCGGCATCCTCATCGCCGCCGTGGCCGCCGACCGCGCCGCCCAGGCGGTCAGCGACCGCATCGGCGCCCTGCGCCGCACCAGCGCGCGCGGCGAGGCCGATCTGCGGGCGCTCGTCGAGGCGCTGCGCCGCGGCGACGGACCGCCCCAGCGCAAGCCGCGCGGCGGTCCCCCCGAGGACGCCGACGACTTCGAACTCCTCGCCGCCGACCTGGCCCGCGCCCACGACGGCGCCGTCACCGCGGTGGTCCACGCGGCCCAGCTCTCCAGCCAGGCGGGCAGCGAGCAGAAGCTCGAGGTCTTCCTCAACCTCGCCCGACGCCTCCAGTCACTGGTGCACCGCGAGATCTCCATCCTCGACGAGCTGGAGAACGAGATCGAGGACCCCGACCTGCTCAAGGGCCTCTTCCACGTCGACCACCTCGCCACCCGCATCCGGCGGCACGCCGAGAACCTCGCCGTGCTCGGCGGCGCCGTCTCCCGCCGCCAGTGGAGCCACCCCGTCTCCATGACCGAGGTGCTGCGTTCCGCCATCGCGGAGGTCGAGCAGTACTCCCGGGTCAAGCTCGTGCCGCCCATCGACGGAACCCTGCGCGGGCACGCCGTCGCCGACGTCATCCACCTGCTCGCCGAACTGGTCGAGAACGCGACGGTGTTCTCCGCGCCGCACACCCAGGTCCTGCTGCGAGCCAACCTCGTCACCTCCGGGCTCGCCGTCGAGGTCGAGGACCGCGGCCTCGGCATGCCCGTGGGCGAGCAGAACAAGATGAACGCCCTGCTCGCCGACCCCGACCAGGTCAACGTGGGCAGCCTGCTGGCGGACGGGCGCATCGGCCTGTTCGTGGTCTCGCAGCTCGCCCGGCGGCACGGCATCCACGTCCGGCTCCAGACGAACATCTACGGCGGCGTACAGGCCGTACTCGTCGTACCGCAGGGGCTGTTGGGCGCGGATCCGGACGCCCCGGGCGCCGTGCCGCGGTCACCGGGCGGGACCGGAGCGCCGGACACGGGCCCGGGCGTGCCGGGTCCGCCCGTGCCGCCTCAGGGTTCGACGGACAGGACAGGGATCTCCGTACCGCCGCCACCGCAGCAGTACCCGTACGCCGGAGCCGGTGCGGGTGCCGGTGCCGCCGCCGACACCGGGGCGCAGCGCGTCGTACCCTTCGCGCCCCGTCGGCAGCCGGACGCCCCCCGGGCCGGCGCCCCGGCGCCCGACAGCGGCGCGGCGGTACCGCTTCCCGTGCGCGGCACCCACCACGCCCGGCCCAACCCGGCGGAGGCCGTCCCCGGCATCCGCCCCGACGACCGGCACCGCACCCCCGTGCCGCCCGGCCCGCGCACCGGCACCGTGCGAGGCACCATGGGCAAGCCCCAACTGCCCCGCCGCCGCGCCCAGGAACACATCGCACCCCAACTGCGCGACGGCCCGGCGGCACCGCGTCCCGAGACGGACCACCTCGCCGGTCACGACCCGGGTCTCATGGCGGCCTTCCAACGCGGCGTCGGCCTCGCCGAGGCGCAGCAGCACCTGGAGGCCGAGCACACGGGGGCGCCCCACCCGGACGCGGGCCGCCAGGAAGCCCCGCACATGGAGGCCGTGCGCTTCGACACGGACCGGACGGGGTCCACCTACCTCGGCGTACCGCACCCCGCCCCGGCGCCCCAGGACGCCCCCACCAGGGACCAGGGCCGGATAGCCGAGGTGCGCGGCGCGCACGACGGCGGGACCGCGGCCCGCCCCGACCACACCCCCACCCGGCACGACGGGAGCGCAACAGCCGGATGACCACCCCCGTTTCCACCCCACCCCCCAGCGCTCCCGCAGACCTTCGTACCTCAAGGAGTCGATCCACCATGGCGAGCGAAGCGCCGACCGGCCATGTATCCGATCTCGACTGGCTGATGAGCGGCCTCGTGCAGCGTGTCCCGCACACCACCAGCGCGGTACTCCTGTCCTGCGACGGGCTCGTGAAGTCGGTCCACGGTCTCGACACCGACAGCGCCGACCACATGGCCGCCCTGGCCTCCGGCCTGTACTCCCTCGGCCGCAGCGCCGGAGTCCGCTTCGGGGACGGCGGAGACGTCCGCCAGGTGGTCGTCGAACTGGACGCGACCCTGCTGTTCGTGACCACCGCGGGCTCCGGTACCTGTCTCGCGGTGCTCGCGGGCCGCGAGGCCGACGCCGCCGTCCTCGGCTACGAGATGGCGATGCTGGTCAAGAGCGTGCGCCCCTATCTGGTGACCGCACCGCGGCAGCACGCAGGCGAACCGACGGCGATGAGGCCTTGAGCGTGGCGGCGGCCGGTGACGGGCCCTGGCTCGACGACGCGGCCGGACGCCTGGTGCGCCCCTTCACGGTCAGCAACGGCCGCACCAGGCCCACCATCGCGCTCGACCTGCTGTCGCAGGTGAGGGTCACCGGAGCCACCCCCCTCGGCTATCTCGGCCTCGAACACACCCAGGCACTCGACCTGTGCCGGGCACCTGTCTCGGTCGCCGAGATCGCCGCCCATCTGAAGCTGCCGGCAGCCGTCACCAAGGTGCTGCTGTCCGACCTCGTCGACTGCGGGGCGCTCACCACCAAGCCCCCCGAGTTCACCCACAACCCGACTGACCGGGCCCTTCTGGAGGCAGTGCTCGATGGACTACGACGACAGCTCTGACCCCTTCCCCACCGCACTCAAGATCCTGGTCGCGGGAGGGTTCGGAGTAGGCAAGACCACCTTCGTGGGCGCGGTCAGCGAGATCGCGCCGCTCAGCACCGAGGAACTGCTCACCACGGTCAGCGCCGCGACCGACAACCTCGACGGGATCGAGAACAAGGTCGAGACGACCGTGGCCATGGACTTCGGCCGTATCACCCTCGACCCGGAACACGTCCTGTACCTGTTCGGCACGCCCGGGCAGGAGCGGTTCTGGTTCATGTGGGACGAACTCTCCGAGGGTGCGCTCGGCGCGGTCATCCTCGCCGACACCCGCAGGCTGGAGGACTGCTTCGCCGCCGTCGACTTCTTCGAACAACGCGGTCTCGGCTTCATCGTCGCGATCAACGAGTTCGACGGCTCCTACCGCTACGACCCCGAGGAGGTCCGCGCCGCCATCGACCTCGCCCCGGAGATCCCCATCGTCCGCTGCGACGCCCGGATCTCCAGCTCCGGCGTCCAGACCCTGCTGACCCTCGTACGGCACCTCATCGCCCACGCTCCGGCACCCGCGCCGAGCCACGGCGCCCACATGTGATCCCGCACCCGACGCCAGGGAGCCGCATATGACCCACAGCCACAGCGACGGAACCCGCCGATGAGCTACGACCCGGTGCGTCCCGCCGGTCGTCTGCTGCTCACCCCCGAGGACAAGGAGGCGCCCGCACGGGCCGCCCGACTGCACGGGCTGGGTCTGGGCGAGCGCCCGGAGCCGGCCCTGGACGCCTTCGCGGACCGGCTCGCCGAGCTGACCGGGGCGCCGTACGCGATGGTCAACTTCATCGACGAGAAACGGCAGTTCTTCGCCGGCCTGCACACCCCGGACGCCCGGCCGGTGGTGGTGCGGGCCGAGGAGACCAAACCGGAGCTCGGCCGTCATCTGGAGCGCGACCACGGCTTCTGTCCGCATGTGGTCGTCCGTCGCAAGGCCCTGGTCCTCGAGGACGTCTGCGACTACCCGCGGTTCGCCGGCAATCCGGTCGTCGACGAGTTCGGCATCCGCTCCTATCTGGGCGCACCCCTCATCGACAGAACCGGGATGGTCCTCGGCACGGTGTGTGTCGTCGACGTGGAGCCGCGGCCCTGGGGGAGGCCCGGCCTGGAGACCATCAAGTCGTCGGCGGCGCAACTCGTCACGAGACTGGAGCGGATGGAGGCGGACGGCCTCCCGCTCTGAAGCCCTTGCCGCGCCGCGGGCTCAGACCCCGCCCCGCCAGATGTTGTCGAACGCGGAGTTCTCTATCGCCCGCCGCTGCCGCACCGCCTCCAGCTCCATCACCGCGTCCCCGACGGCGGCCAGCACGCTCGTGACCACCTCGTCGGTGATCTCGAGGGTCTCGGCCGGCTCCTCCCGGATCCCGGCGGCGGCCACCAGGGCCGTGAAGGCCGGCTCGCCGGACGCGAGGCGGGTCTCGGCGCGGGTCCGCTCGGGAGAGTCGACCAGCGTCGTCCGTCCGCTCCGCGGCGGAATCACCCGTCCCCCCGGCCGGGCCGCCAGCCCTTCCCGCTCCATGGCGGAGAGGTACGTGGTGGACAGCCCGTCGCCCCGGCGCCAGATCCAGTCCTCGACCGACTCGTACGGCTCGTCCCGTATGAGCGTGGCGGCGGCCTCGTCCAGCAGCGGGTCGCCCGTGGCCTGGGGCGCACCGGGCACGATCCGGTCGTCGTCCACCTGGAGCGCACCGGCCTCGACGAGGTCCAGCAGCTCGGAGCCCGCGAGCGCGAGCGACACATCGCCCTGCTCCAGCGAAGCCTCGGGCGCCGCGTTCAGAGCGAGCAGAGCGAGATCACGTGCGGTGTTCATGTGCGGCTCCCGGTCGGTCCAGTGCGTCCTCGGGGATTCCAACGGGCATCCCCGGCCCGGTGTTCCCCACGGAAGGGTTCACCGGCGGCGGGCGTGAAGCGGAGCTGCGGCGCGGGTTAAGAAAACCTCGATGGACCTGGAGCGCTGCCGTACGGCAGATTGCTGGGCGATCCCACCCCTCTCCCCGGACGCGGGCTTCTTCGGTATGTCCGCGCACGGGGATCGCACCCACAGGAGCCGCGTTGAAGGCGCTGGTCAAGGAGAAGGCGGAGCCCGGGCTGTGGCTCGCGGACGTCCCGGAGCCCGCCGTCGGACCCGGCGACGTACTGATCAAGGTGCTGCGCACCGGCATCTGCGGCACCGATCTGCACATCCGGTCCTGGGACGGCTGGGCGCGCCAGGCGATCCGTACCCCGCTGGTGCTCGGGCACGAGTTCGTGGGCGAGGTCGTCGAGACCGGGCGCGACGTCGCCGACATCACGGTCGGCGACCGGGTCAGCGGTGAGGGCCACCTGGTGTGCGGGAAGTGCCGCAACTGTCTCGCCGGGCGCCGTCATCTGTGCCGGGCCACGGTCGGGCTCGGCGTCGGACGGGACGGCGCGTTCGCGGAGTACGTCGCCCTGCCCGCCGCCAACGTCTGGGTGCACCGCGTCCCCGTCGACCTCGACGTCGCCGCGATCTTCGACCCGTTCGGCAACGCCGTGCACACCGCGCTGTCCTTCCCGCTGGTCGGCGAGGACGTCATCATCACGGGCGCCGGTCCGATCGGGCTGATGGCCGCCGCGGTCGCCCGGCACGCGGGTGCCCGCCACGTCGTCGTCACCGACGTCAGCGAGGAGCGGCTGGAGCTGGCCCGCAAGATCGGCGTGAGCCTGGCGCTCAATGTGGCCCAGGGGCAGATCGCCGACGGGCAGCGGGAGTTGGGGCTGCGCGAGGGCTTCGACATCGGCCTGGAGATGTCCGGCCGGCCCGAGGCGTTGCGTGACATGATCGCCAACATGACGCACGGCGGCCGGATCGCCATGCTCGGCCTGCCGGCGCAGGAGTTCCCGGTCGACTGGGCACGGATCGTCACCTCGATGATCACCATCAAGGGCATCTACGGCCGTGAGATGTTCGAGACCTGGTACGCGATGTCGGTGCTCCTGGAGGGCGGTCTCGACCTCGCCCCCGTGATCACCGGCCGGTACGGCTACCGCGACTTCGAGGCGGCGTTCGCCGACGCGGCGAGCGGCCGCGGCGGCAAGGTCATCCTCGACTGGACCGCTTGATCCTTTGGCCCGGTTCGCCTCCGGGGCGCCTTCTGCCGATGTCGAGAACCCGACCGTGCTCAGCCCTTCGGGTGGCCGCGCGCTCGCCCTCTCGACATCGGCGCGCCCTTTCGGCTCACTCGCCCTTACGTCCCTCTTTGGAGCCCGAGATGTTCGACACCGTCCGTAACGACCTGCGCGCCACCCTCGACGAGATCCGCGCCGCCGGTCTGCACAAGCCCGAGCGCGTCATCGGCACCCCGCAGTCCAGGGCCGTCGCCGTCACCGCGGGCGGCCGCCCCGGCGAGGTCCTCAACTTCTGCGCCAACAACTACCTCGGTCTCGCCGACCACCCCGAGGTGGTCGCCGCCGCCCACGAGGCACTCGACCGCTGGGGCTACGGCATGGCGTCCGTGCGCTTCATCTGCGGGACGCAGGAGGTGCACAAGGAGCTGGAGGCCCGTCTCTCGGCGTTCCTCGGCCAGGAGGACACGATCCTCTACTCGTCCTGCTTCGACGCCAACGGCGGTGTCTTCGAGACGCTCCTGGGCCCCGAGGACGCGGTGATCTCCGACGCCCTCAACCACGCCTCGATCATCGACGGCATCCGCCTGTCCAAGGCCCGCCGCTTCCGCTACGCCAACCGCGACATGGCCGACCTGGAAGCCCAGTTGAAGGACGCGTCCGACGCGCGCCGCCGTCTGATCGTCACCGACGGCGTGTTCTCGATGGACGGCTACGTGGCGCCGCTGCGCGAGATCTGCGACCTCGCCGACCGCTACGACGCCATGGTCATGGTCGACGACTCCCACGCCGTCGGCTTCGTCGGCCCCGGCGGCCGCGGCACCCCCGAGCTGCACGGGGTGATGGACCGCGTGGACATCATCACCGGCACGCTGGGCAAGGCGCTCGGCGGGGCGTCCGGCGGCTATGTGGCGGCCCGTGCGGAGATCGTCGCCCTGCTGCGCCAGCGCTCCCGCCCGTACCTCTTCTCGAACACCCTCGCGCCGGTGATCGCCGCGGCCTCGCTGAAGGTGCTCGACCTCCTGGAGTCGGCGGACGACCTGCGGGTCCGGCTCGCCGAGAACACCGCGCTGTTCCGCCGCCGTATGACCGAGGAAGGCTTCGACATCCTGCCCGGCGACCACGCCATCGCACCCGTGATGATCGGGGACGCGGGCACGGCGGGACGCCTGGCGGAGCTGCTGCTGGAGCGCGGTGTGTACGTGATCGGCTTCTCGTACCCGGTCGTCCCCCAGGGCCAGGCGCGTATCCGCGTCCAGCTGTCGGCCGCCCACTCCACGGACGACGTCGACCGGGCCGTCGACGCCTTCGTCGCGGCGCGGGCGGAGCTGGAGGGCTGAGCCGGAGCGCACGGGGCATTTGAGACAATCGATCTCATGATCGAAGCGCGGCGGCTCCACATCCTGCGTGCGGTGGCCGACCACCGCACGGTGACGGCGGCTGCCGCCGCGCTGTACCTCACCCCCTCGGCGGTCTCCCAGCAGCTCACGGCGCTGGAGCAGGAGACCGGGCACCGCCTGGTCGAGCGCGGCGCGAAGGGCGTACGGCTCACCCCGGCCGGCGAGATCCTGCTCAGCCACGCCAACGCCGTCCTCGCCCAGCTGGAGCGGGCCGAGGCCGAGCTGGCGGCGTACGACACGGGGCAGGCCGGCACGGTCACCGTCGCGTCCTTCGCGACCGGCATCGCCCTGGTCGTCGCCCCCGCGGTGGCCCGTCTCGCCGACACCGCGCCCGGCATCCGCATCCGCGTCCAGGACGCCGAGGGTGACGCCAGTCTGCCGATGGTGCTGGACCGCCAGGTCGACGTCGCCGTGGCGGTGGAGTACCGAGGGGCGCCGCCCGCGGACGACCCCCGCCTGTCCCATGTCCCGCTGTACGCCGAGCCCTTCGACGCGGTCGTCCCCGTACGCCATCGGCTGGCCGACGTGCGCGAGGTGCCGCTGGCGGAGCTGGCCAAGGACCCGTGGATCGGCCCCTACCCGGGCAACCCCTGTCATGACGTGGTGGTCCTCGCCTGTGAGAACGCCGGGTTCCAGCCCCGCCTGGAGCACTCCTCGGACGACTTCCGGGCCGTCGTCGCCCTGGCCTCGGCCGACGCGGGCGTGGCGCTCGTCCCGCGGTCCGCGCTGATCGGCATGGATCTGACCGGCGTGGTCGTCCGGCCCGTCGACGGCGTCGCGCCCACCCGCCGGGTCTTCGCGGCCGTACGGCGCGGAGCGGAGGGGCACCCGCTGATCCGTCCGGTGCTCGAAGCGCTCGGCGAAGCCTCCCAGCCGTAGGGAACCGGCCACCGGCCGAAAGCAGTCTGGGCTGTCATGCGTGTGACGATGATCCTCCCGGCTCTGACCGAGGCGACCAGCCCGCTGTTCCGGCCCATCAAGTACTCGCTGTTCCCGCCCCTGGGCCTGGCGACCCTGGCCGGTTATCTGGACCCCGACGACGAGATCACCCTCCACGACGAGCACGTGGAGCGGATCGATCTCGAGGCCCTCGACACCCCCGACCTCCTGGTCGTCCAGCCGTACATCACCTCGGCGAGACGCAGCTACGAGATAGCCGACCACTTCCGTGCCCGGGGCGTCCATGTCGCCATGGGCGGTCTGCACGTCACCTCGCTTCCCGACGAGGCGGCGGCCCATGCCGACACGATCTTCACCGGCCCCGGTGAGGACACCTGGCCCCTGTTCCTGAAGGACTTCCGCGACGGAGTGCCCGCCCGCCGCTACGACTCGACCCAGCGCAGCCTGGCCGGACTGCCGCCCATCCGACGCGACCTGATTAAGCGTCACCTCTACCTGGTGCCCAACTCCCTCGTGGTGTCGCGGGGTTGCCCTCACCACTGCGACTTCTGCTACAAGGACGCCTTCTTCGAGGGCGGCAAGTCCTTCTACACCCAGACCGTCGACGACGCCCTCGCGGAGATCGACCGGCTGCCCGGCCGTCATCTCTACTTCCTCGACGACCATCTGCTGGGCAACCGGCGCTTCGCGGAGGCCCTGTTCGACGGCATGAAGGGCATGGGGCGGCTGTGGCAGGCGGCGGGCACGGTCAACTCCGTACTGAAGCCGGGCCTGTTGGAGAAGGCGGTGGAGGCGGGGCTGCGCAGCCTCTTCGTCGGCTTCGAGACCGTCAATGACGCCAACCTCGCCGAGCGCCGCAAGGACCAGAACATCGGCGCCGACTACGCGGCCGCGGTGCGGCGCCTGCACGACGCCGGGGTGATGGTCAACGCCAGTTTCGTGTTCGGGCTCGACCAGGACGGTCCGGACGTCTTCGACCGCACGGTCGCGTGGGCGGTCGAGCAGGGCATCGAGACGGCGACCTTCCACATCATGACGCCCTATCCGTCGACCGGACTGTGGAAGCAGATGGAGTCCGAGGACCGGATCGTGCACCGCGACTGGGACCTGTACGACACCCGGCATGTCGTCTACCGGCCCAAGGGGATGACGCCACGTCAGCTGGAGGACGGCTACTGGCGCGCGTACCGCGACTTCTACCGCTGGTCCAACATCTGGCGCGGCTCGGCGGCCCAGCCGGGCCGTCCCGAGCGGCTGCGGCACCTCGCCTACTCGGGCGGCTGGAAGAAGTTCGAGCCCGCGTGGGACCTGCTGATCCGCTCGCAGCGGGTGGTGCGGGCGATGCCGGCGCTGGAGCGGACACTGGCGGCGTTCGGCGGACGGGAGTGAGACGGGAGTGAGAGGAGTCACCAGGACTCGCGTCCCGTATCCGGGATAGCATCCCGGATATGAAACAGGATGTCGTCGTCGAGACGGGACCCGACCCCGTAGACGTCCGGCTCGGCGCCCGCCTCGCCGAGCTGCGGGCCGAACGCGGCTGGTCGCTCGGGGAGTTGGCGGAGCGCAGCGGAGTGAGCAGGTCGACCCTGTCGCGGGCCGAGCGGGCGGAGACCAGCCCCACCGCCGCGCTGCTGAACCGGCTGTGCGGGGTGTACGGGCGGACCATGTCCCAGCTGCTCAGCGAGGTCGAGGCCGAGCCCGCCCCCCTCATGCGGGCCGCCGAGCAGCCGGTGTGGGAGGACCGGGCCTCCGGCTTCCTGCGGCGGTCCGTGTCACCGCCGCACACCGGGCTGCGCGGCGAACTCGTCGAGGGGCGGCTCGCCGCGGGCGCCGACATCGCCTACGACCGGCCGCCCGTACCCGGCCTCGAGCAGCACATCTGGGTCCTGGAGGGAGCGCTCGAGGTGACCGCCCAGGACGTCGAGCACCACCTCGGCACCGGCGACTGCCTGCGACTGCGGGTGTGGGGGCCGACGCGGTTCCGGTGCGCGGGGCCCGAGCCGGTGCGCTACGCCCTGGCGGTGGTGCTGCCGTGAACGTGACACGCCTGGACGCGAGCGAGGTCCTGGACCGGCTGGACGCGCTGGCCGGCCTGATGGTCGACACCGTGGACGGGGGCGCCTCGATCGGCTTCCTCGGGCCCCTCGACCACGCCGAGGCCACCGCCTGGTGGAAGGGGCGGGCCGCCGGTGTCGCCGCCGGGTCGCTCGCGATCTGGGCGGCCCACGACGGCGAGCGGGTGGTCGGCACCGTCAGCCTGGTCTTCCCCGACAAGCCGAACAGCCGCCACCGCGCCGAGCTGGTGAAGCTGATGGTGCACCGGGACGCCCGGGGCCACGGCCTCGGCCGCAGACTCCTGACGACCGCCGAGGAGGCCGCCGCCGCGGCCGACGTGACCCTCCTCCACCTGGACACCGAGACCGACAGCCCGGCGGAGCACCTCTACACGACGGCCGGCTGGACCCGGGCCGGCGTGATCCCGGACTACGCGGCCGACCCGGCCGGGGTGCTGCGGCCCACCACCCTCTACTTCAAGCAACTGGGAGCAGCCACTCCCACCAGGTGATTGTCAGTGGGAGCGGCTACGGTGCCTGCCATGCCGGATGCCGAAGACGTACGCCGTATCGCCCTGTCCCTGCCGGACACCTCGGAGAAGATCGCCTGGAGCATGCCCACGTTCCGGGTCGCGGGCAAGATGTTCGCCACGCTGCCCGAGGAGGAGACCTCCCTCGCGGTGCGCTGTCCCAAGGAGGAGCGGAACGAACTGGTGCTGGCCGAGCCGGAGAAGTTCTGGATCGCCGAGCACGAGGCGCAGTTCGCCTGGGTGCGGGCCCGGCTCGCCGCGCTGGAGGACGAGGACGAACTGCGGGACATCCTGGCCGACTCCTGGCGCCAGGCCGCCCCGCCCCGACTCCTCGACGACCACCCCGAGTTGGGCAGACCGGCCGCGGACTGAAATTCCCTCGGACGCCGTCGGCCCCCGTGGCATGATCCGGAGCCGTGAGAGCCGGGGCGGACCTGCCGGGAGGGCGTGAGAGGTGACCGGGACGTCGTCGCACGCCGAGCGCGTCGCCAGTGACCAGGGGGGAAAGCCGGCGAGCCCCACCGTCTGGTCGCGGGACTTCGCCCTGTTCTTCGGCGCGCGGGCCGTCGCCGGACTCGGCGACACCATGCTGCCCGTCGCCCTCGCCGCAGGCCTGCTCCAGCACGGGTACGGGGCGGGCGCGGTCGGCCTCGCCATGGCCGCCACGGCGGCCGCCTTCGCCGGGTTCGTCGTCTTCGGCGGGGTCATCGCGGACCGCTTCGACACCCGCAGGCTGATGATCGGCGCCGACCTGGTGCGCGTGGGCACCCAGGCCCTGGCCGCCGCGCTCTTCTTCTCCGGGCACGTGGTGCTCTGGCAGATCTGCGCCATCGGATTCACCAACGGCGTGGCCGGTGCCCTGTTCCAGCCCGGCGTCGCGAGCACGGTGCGCCGCCTCGCCACCGACGTCCAGGGCGCGAACGGCGCGATACGCGTCGCCGAGGCCTGCGCCCAGCTCGCCGGCCCCGCCTTCGCCGGTGTGCTCGTCGGCTTCGCCTCGCCCGGCGGCGTCTTCGCGACCCACGCCACCACCTACGCCGTGAGCGCCCTGTGCCTCCTCCTGCTCCGCCTGCCCCCGCGCGCCCCCGACGACGGCCGGCCCCCGCACACGACCAGCACCTTCGGGGCCGATCTGGTCGAGGGCTGGCGGGAGTTCAGATCCCGCACCTGGCTCTGGGGCGTGATCGCCATCTGGGGCCTCTACATGATCGCCGTCTCGGGCCCGACCGTCCCGCTGGTCGCCACGGAGGTGGTCCAGGAGCACGGCCCCCGCGCCTACGGCCTGGTGAACTCCGCCCTCGGCGCGGGCACGGTGATCGGCGGACTGCTCGCGCTGCGACTGCGCCCCCGCCGGATGCTCCGCGCCGGGGCGATCGCCCTGGTCGGCTTCGGGGCCTTCCCGGCGAGCGTCGGCGCCGGCCTCGGGATACCGGCCATGGCGGCCGGTGCCGCGGTCGCCGGAGTGGGCATGGCGTTCTGGAGCGTGATGTGGTCGACCAGCGTCCAGACCCAGGTCCCGGCCGACGCCCTCAACCGCATCCACGCCTACGACGTGGCGGGCTCCCTCGCCCTGATGCCCGTCGGCCAGGCCCTCGCCGGCCCCTCCGCCGCGGTCCTCGGCGCCGACCACGTGCTCCTCGTCGCCGGTGCGACCAGCCTCGTCGTCTGCGCCGCCCTGCTCTCGGTCCCCGCGATACGTGACCTCGTGCGCGCCGACGCCCGCCCCAGGACCGGCGGCCCCGAATAAACGGGTGCGCGACCACCGACCCGAGTGCGGTATTGTTTCCCTGCACGTTCGGCCGGGGGAAAGCCCAGGTCAGACGGACACCGGGACGTGGCGCAGCTTGGTAGCGCACTTGACTGGGGGTCAAGGGGTCGCAGGTTCAAATCCTGTCGTCCCGACGGTGTGAAGGGTCTTCGCAGGCAAGTGCCTGTGAGGGCCCTTTCTCGTTGCATCGCTTGATCGCGTTGTCAGTGCTCCCTGCCATCATCCCGCCATGCTCTACGACACCTTGGTGGCCGAGGCCCGCAGGAACGACCCGTTCGACGACGTGCGGGCGGGCGCGCTCGCCCGTGCGCGGTGGCTCGTCGATCTTCTGGAACGGCAGCGAGCCGAGTTCGGAGCGGGTCTGCACGGTCCGTACACGCCCGATCAGCCCGGTACGCGGTACGCGGGGATACAAGCCGAGATCGACGCGGGCCTCGCCGCCTGCGGGGACGAGGAGGGCCGGGCCGCGGTCCTGAGCCTGCTGCTGGCCGCGACCTTCGGCGACACCCTGTGGGAGTACGACTCCGAGATCGGTTCCCTGGTCGGGCGGGTGCGCGGGTGGACGCCCGCCGAGGTCGCGGTGATGCTGCTGCGCTCCGCCGAGTACGACATGGGCTTCTGGTTCGCCAACGCGCTCGGGTCCGCCCTGACCGCCGCAGAGGGGCTGGACGACGAGGGCCTCCGTACGATCGCGCCGTGGCTGCGGTGGGCGCACACGGAGCTCCTGGACACGGAGATCGGATCGGGAGCCTCCTCCCTCGCCCGCCGGCTCCGCGCCCTGCTGGCGCTCGTGGACGGTGCGGAGATCCCCGACGGACTCCTCCCCGAGCAGGCGCCGTGGGCCGCTCCGCTCCGCGCTCGGGCGGTCGCCGCCCCCAGCGCCGAACTGGCCGGACTCATACGTCACTTGACCGACTTGACGGCGCCGCGTCCCACACAGCGCTGGCGCCGGACGTGTCTGGCGGCCGTCGAAGCGGCCTCGGCGCGGGACCTCGTCGCCGAGACATTGAGGGCACTGGCGAAGGGCGAGCCGCTGTGCAGCAGGGAGCACGGACGGCAGACCGCCTGGGAGTACGGCGACCACCACTACCACTACGTCGTCCACCAGAACGACGGCGACCTCGCGCGCGGCACGGTCTGGGCCGCCGCCCTGACAGACGGCCCGGCCGCGGTGCCGTACCTCGACGCCCTGGCGCTGCGCACCGGCGCCGCCCGGCCGACCGGCGTGGCCGAGGACCTCAAGCTCGCGGGCGCCGCGATCAACGCGCTGGCCGAGATCGACGATCCGGCTGCCCTGGAGTCCCTGTGGCGGCTCCGGTCCCGGATCAGGCACCGGGGTCTGCGCAAGCAGCTCGACACCGCACTCACGGCGGCGGCCGGGCGGCAGGGCATCACCCCGGAACAGCTCGTCGAGCGCAGCGTGCCCGACCACGGTCTGGCGGCGGACGGCTCGCTGGAACGCGAGGTGGGCGGCCACCGGGTCCGGGTGGAGATCGAGGACGCGACGACCGTACGGATCGGCTTCACCGCCCCCGACGGGCGGACGTCCCGCACGGCGCCCGCCGCACTGAAGAACGGGTTCCCGGAGGAGCTCAAGGAGCTGAAGGACCTGGTCAGGGAGGTGCGCGGCACGCTGGCGGGGGAGCGGGGCCGGATCGAGGCGCTGATGTCGGCGGCGCGGGAATGGCCGTACGCCGAATGGTGTCGCCAGTACCGCGACCACCCGGTCACCGGTGTGCTCGTGCGGGGCCTGATCTGGGAGTTCCAGGGCGCTGACGGGGAGTGGCGCGCCATGGCACCGGCCGCTCGGCCGGACGGGCGGCCTGAGCGGGTGCGGCTGTGGCACCCCATCCGGGCTTCGGTGGACGAGACCGGGGCGTGGCGGGAGTGGATCGTCGGCGAGCGGCTGCGGCAGCCGTTCAAGCAGGCCTTCCGGGAGCTCTATCTGCTCACTCCGGCCGAGGAGGAGACCGGCGTCTACTCCAACCGGTTCGCCGCCCATATCGTCCACTACCGGCAGCTTTACGCGCTGTTCAAGGAGCGCGGCTGGCAGAGCAACTTCCTGGGCCACTACGACGGCGGCCGGTACGGGGAGGCCCGGGCCGAGTTCGCCGACGGCCGGTGGCGGGTCTGCTTCCACCACGAACCCGCGGACGACGGGGGTCACGACATCGAGCGCGCCGCCACCGACCAGGTGCGCTTCGAACGAAGAGACGGCCGGCGCTGGCGCGAGACTCCGCTCGCCGACGTGGAGCCGCTGGTGTTCAGCGAGGCGATGCGCGACGTCGATCTGTTCGTGGGCGTCACCTCGATCGCGGCGGACCCCGAGTGGAGCGACCGGGGCGAGAGCCGTCACGCCGCCTACTGGCGGAGAGCCGGCTTCGGCGACCTGACGGCGAGCGCCGAGGTCCGCCGCGAGGCACTGGAACGGATCCTGCCGCGCCTGAAGATCGCCGACCGGTGCTCGATCGCCGGCCGTTGGCTGAGCGTGCGCGGCGATCTGCGGACGTACCGGATCCACCTAGGCTCGGCGAACATCCTGATGGAGCCGGACGACTCCTATCTGTGCATCGTCCCGGCGCGCCGCGGGACCGAGGGCAAGGTGTTCCTGCCGTTCGAGGACGACCGGCTGTCGCTGATCCTGAGCAAGGCGCAGCTTCTCGCCGCCGACACGAAGATCAGCGACGAGACGATCCTGCGGCAGATCAAGAGGGACGGCTGAGGACCGCTACGCGCGGGCCTTCCGACGCCGTACCACCAGCACGGCACCGGTTCCGACAGCGACGGCCGCGGCCGCCGCGCCCGCGAGGGGCAGCGTCGAGGAGGAGCCGGTGCTCGCCAGGTCGCCGTCGGGGGTGGAGGAGCCGCCCGTGGTGGAACCGCCGGTGGACGACGTGGAGCCGCCACCGTCGGTGGGGTCAGCGCTCGGGGTGGCCGTGGAGCCCCCGCCGCCCGTGGACCCGCCGCCGTTCGCGGTGCCGCCTCCGCCCGTCGAACCGCCGCCGCTGCCGGCGACGTCGAGGAGGATGGCGGCGGTGTCGTTCGCCGTGTTCTCGTCGAACGGCCTGGGCTCACCGGCCAGCTTCACCGAGCCCTCGGCTCCGGCCACCGCCTTGTCGATCCGCAGCTTGAAGGTGTAGGTCTCGCCGTCGCCCGAGTCGACCCAGGCCTGGCTGGTGCCGCACTCGTAGGTACGAGCCGCGATCTTGTCGCAGAATCCGTGGGCCTTGGTCACGGTCGTCCCGGCGGGCATCTTGACGACGACCTTGGTCGCCCCGGTACCCGACTCCCGACGCACCCACGCGGGTCCGGCGTTGGTGAACTTCACCTCGAAGGCCAGGGTTTCGCCGACCTTGCCCTTCAACTTCGCACCGGACACCTGGAAGTCGGCCGTGTTGACGGCGCTCACCGGCACATCGGCGGCGTCCCAGCCCTCGTGCTCTCCCGAGCCCGGGGCGGCCGGGGTGGCGTCGGGCCGCTCGACGAGTTTCACGGCGGGCCCGGTCCCGGGCACCGGCCCCTCGTCGACGCCCTCCGTGGGCGCGGGGTCGTCCACGGAGACGACGGCGCGCAGTTCATCGGTGTAGGCCTTGCCGAGGGCCTTGAACTGCATCGACTTCTCGGGCGCGTAGACGACCCCGGGCTCCACGGCCTGGTCGAACTCGCAGACCGCGTACGAGTAGCTGGGCGCCTCGTCGAAGGAACCGACCTCGTAGCGCGCGCAGTTGGCGGGCAGCTCGGTGTGGCTCAGCCCCTGGGTGAGGGAGTACGACAGCCATACCTTGTCGAGCGCCTCGGTGCCCGTGTTCGTGAAGGAGACCGGTACGTCGAAGGCACTGCCCGGCTTCAGCCCCGTCACGGGAGCGATCTCGCCCAGTACCAGTTCGGGCGTCGATTCGTCGGCGAGGGCGGGCGTGGCACCCAGCGCCAGCAGCGCGACGGCGCCGAGCGCACCGGTGGTCTGTCGGAGCGTACGAGAGCCGGGAACGGCCTGGAACATGCGGGTCCCTTTGCGTGAATCGACGGTGTCGGTCGGTCGAACTGCGGGGAACGCGAGTTCCCGGGAGTGAGACGTCAGCGCTCGCCGAATGGTTGTACTCCCCAGGGATCCGTGAGGTATCGGTTCGCCCGGGTGACACGATCGGTCACGCGTGGCGCGCGTCCGGCACTGTCGACCCGTCGGCATCCGCCACCGCTGGAGTACGCCATGCCCCGAGCGGAGGCCCGAGTCGCCACCGACCGCCCCCACCGCTACGCCGAACAGCTCGCCTCCCACCTGGGCCGCCGCAGCGAGACGAGCTGGTCGTCGAATGGCGGCGGGACACGGGCGAGCCGGGCACGACCCAGCGCAACGCCGAACAGGGCCGGCCGGTCAGACCGCGCAGCCCAGGTGTGCCAGCGCCTGCTTCAGCAGCACCCCGTGCCCGCCGGGCATCTCGCTCTGCACCGCCTCCGACACGGCGTCCTGGGGGCTGAACCAGACCAGGTCGAGAGCGTCCTGCCGGGGGCGGCAGTCGCCGGTCACCGGGACGACGTAGGCCAGCGACACCGCGTGCTGACGGGGGTCGTGGTACGGCGTGATGCCCTGTGTCGGGAAGTACTCGGCCACCGTGAAGGGCTGCGGGGCCGCCGGGATGCGGGGCAGCGCCACCGGACCGAGGTCCTTCTCCAGGTTCCGCATGAGGGCGTCGCGGACGCGCTCGTGGTGCAGAACACGGCCGGAGACCAGCGTCCGGCTGACCGTCCCGCCGGAGCCGATCCGCAGCAGCAGGCCGACGCTGGTGACTTCGCCGCAGTCGTCGACGCGCACGGGCACCGCCTCGACGTACAGGATCGGCATACGGGCGCGCGCCTGCTCGAGGTCGTCCGTAGTCAGCCAGCCGGGCGTGGTTTCGGTCATGTCAGACATTGCTTGATCATACTTTCAGGAGGAGCCGGAAAGGCGGTAGACCTGATGGGCATTGTGTGCTCCCGCCCACTCTGCGAGCCGCAGCGCGTCGGACAGGCTCAGCTCGTCGTCGTCCACCCGGTCCTGGAGCAGCTCGCCCAGGCCCTTGCGGAAGGACAGCGCGCCGAGCGCGTAGAACTCGGACAGACCGTACGCGTCGGAGCTGTACAGCAGTTTGCGGAACGGTGTGATCTCCAGCGCCTCCTCCAGTACCGCCCGTGCCCGTGCCGGGCCGACGTGGTGCAAGGTCAGGCCCACGTCGAGGTACACCTGCTCGAAGACCGCCGCCAGATAGCCGGCCTGCCGCTGATACGGCCAGCAGTGCAGCAGCAGTACCGGGATCGTACCGGCGGTCAGATGCAGCCAGTCCGTGAGGTGCGTGGGGTCGACCCGGTGCAGCCGGATGTCGTTGTCGCCGAACCCCGTGTGCAGCTGGAGCGGGAGGCCCAGGTCGACCGCCGTCCAGAGCAGGTTCCGGACGAGGACCGGGTCCTCCAGCCGGCCGCCCGCCGCGAGCCGGTACCGCGCCGCCCGCTCGACCTCCGCCGCCGACGGACGCGCCGGATCCAGGTCGAAGCCCGTCCGGTAGGCCGCCACGGACTTCACCGCCACCACGCCCGGCCGCCCCACCGCCTTCCGCGCGGCTGACAGGAAGGTCCGCGCGTATGCGTCGGGCTCCACGCCCCCGGCCGCCATCGCCTCCTCGACGCTCTCCAGCCGGACGACCTCGTGCACGTCGTCCGCGGCGAGCTCGGTCGGACCGAAACCGGTGTCCACGCAGTACGTGCCGGTGCCCGCGGCGGCCAGGAAGCGGCGGTTCACCTCCCGCCAGCCCAGCTCCGTCCGCCGCGCCAGGTACTCCCGCGGCGGGGCGTGCCGGTCCAGGTCCAGCAGTGGCGCGCAGTGGCGGCGTACGGCCACGCCCACCGGGGTGTCGAAGGGCGAACTGCCCGGCCAGCGGTCGCCCTCGGTCAGCAGCGACTCGAAGCCGGGCCGGTCCAGGTCGGCGGTCACGACACCGTGGCAGTGGTGGTCGACCAGGCTCACGGCGGCGAGCGCCTCGTGGACCGCGCCCATGTCAGTACTTCCAGCGGTACGCCGCCGCGACCTGCTCGTCGTCCAGCCCGGCCACGGCCGCGATCTCGCCTTCCCGTACGGCGATCACGGCGTCGGCGAGAACCGTGCCCAGGGCGCCGCGCAGCGTCTTGTCCCCGCGGAACTCCACCACCGCCTCCGCCAGCGACGCGGGCAGCCGGCGTACGCCGCGGGCCGTTGCGGCGCCGGCTTCGAGGCGGGCCGGGTCGCCGGTGATCTCCTCGGGGAGGGCCGCAGACGAGGTGATGCCGTCCAGGCCCGCTGCGATCACACTCCCCAGCGCCAGATACGGGTTGGCGGCCAGGTCGACCGGCTTGACCTCCAGATTGGCCGCCTGGTCGCGCAGGCCGAGGGTGCCCGTGACGACGCGCAGCGCCGCCTCGCGGGTCTCACGGCCCCAGGCAGTGAACACCCCTGCCCACTGGGAGGGTTTGAGACGCAGATAGCTGGCCGGGCTGGGAGCGGTGACGGCCGTGAGGGCGGGGAGGTGGGCCAGTACCCCGGCCGCGAAGGACTCCGCCTGTGCCGTCATGCCGTAGCGGCCGTCGCCGCCCGCGTGGAGGTTCGTGCCGTCGCGCCAGGCGGAGAGATGGAGATGGCCGCCGTTGCCGACGCCCTCAGCGTGGACCGCCGGGGCGAACGAGACCACGAACCCGTGGCGCGCGGCCACCGCCCGGATCGTCTGCCGCACCAGCACGCTCCGGTCGGCCGCCGCCACCGGGTCCAGGGCGCCCACCGAGACCTCGAACTGCCCGGCCGCGTACTCGGGATGGAGCTGTTCGACGTCGACGCCCTGTGCCGCGAACGCGGCCAGCAGGTCGGCGGTGCAGTCGCTGACCTCGACCTGGCGGATCGCGCCGTAGGCCGGTCCCGACAGGGCCGGGACGAAGTCCCCCTCGGCCGACGGGCCTTGGCCGATCGCCCACTCGACCTCGACGGCCGCCTTGAAGGTGATCCCGTGCCGCTGCTCCGCGTCCGCGACGAGCCGGCGCAGGAAGGTGCGGGTGCAGCCCGGGTGCCGCTCGCCCTCCTGGGTGACGCGATCGACCGGCGCCCAGGCCCAGCCGGGCTGCCCGGCCAGGACCACGAGCCGGTCCAGGTCGGGGTAGAGGCGCAGGTCGCCGTCCGGGGAGCCGAGGACGTCGGTGCTGACGATGGAGTCGTTCGCCAGGAAGGTGTCGAAGACCGGCGACATACCGACGCCCCAGGCGGCGGCCGAGGCCAGCTTGGCCGCCGGGACCGTCTTCACCCGGCCGACGCCCGCGGTGTCGACGTAGGACAGCACGACGCCGTGCACGCCCCTCTCGGCCAGTTCGTCGCTCAGGGCGGTGGCACGGTCGACGTCACCGGGACGTCCGCCGGGGACCGGGTCGGCGGGGTCGGAAAGGGGTGTCATACGTCCTCCACGACGGGCTGGGCCTGCGTGTCAGGGTTTCACGGCCACCGCGCCGAACTGCGGTACCACGCCCGGGGAGTCGGACTCGGCGCGCCACTGCGAGCACGACACCAGACCCGGCTCCAGGAAGTCCAGTCCGTCGAAGAACGCGGCGATGTCGGTGCCGCTGCGGGCGGTGATCGGCGGGGTGGCGTTCTCGTTCCAGAACTTCATGGCCGGGATCTGGCCCGCGCCGCCGAGGGCGTCGTCGAAGGTGGGGTGGGTGAGCACCAGGCAGCTGCCGGAGGGGACTTCGGCCAGCACCCTGCGGACGATGTCCCGCGCCTTGTCGTAGTCGAGCACGAAGTTGAGGATGCCCAGCATCATCACCGCGACGGGCTCGGTGAAGTCCAGGGTGTGCGCGGCGCGTTCGAGGATCGCCTCCGGCTCGTGGACGTCGGCGTCGATGTAGGCGGTGACGCCCTCGCCGGTGCTGGTGAGCAGGGTGCGGGCGTGCGCGAGGACGATGGGGTCGTTGTCGACGTAGACGATCCGCGCGTCGGGGGCGATGCGCTGGGCGATCTCGTGGGTGTTGTCCACCGTCGGCAGGCCGGTGCCGATGTCCAGGAACTGGCGTACCCCGCGCTCGGCGGCCAGGTGGCGCACGGCCCGGCCGAGGAAGTCGCGGTCGGCGCGGGCGATGGCCCGGATGATCGGGAACATCCCGGCGACATGCTCGCCGACCCGCTGGTCGACCTCGTAGTTGTCCTTGCCGCCGATCCAGTAGTTCCACACGCGCGCGTTGTGCGCGACACCGGTGTTCAGCCTCGACGGCAGGTCCGGGGTGTCACTCACGTCTCGTCCTCTCCTCGCTCCGACGACCGCGGCGCCGCAGACCGTCGCCGCCATTGTGCCGCCGGATGATCAAGCTGTCCCGGAATCGGCTCAAGTGGGCGGCGGGGAGGAGGGGTTGTCCTAGCTCAGGACGTCGTCGAGGCGCTTGGTGCCGGCGCTCACCGCGTCCTTGACGGTGTCGTCCTCGACGCCGTCCAGGCCACCGGCCGTCACCGTGATCGCGTCCGTGCCGACGCGTACGGCGGCGACGTCCAGGGTGAGGGTGGCCGGGTTGCCGCCGGACGTGCCCCGGACCGTCACCCGCAGACCCTCTCGTGCGTCGCCCTCCTCGGGCAGTGAGGTCTCGATGACCTGGACCGTGCGCTTGTCGCCCGCGGAGTCGACCGCGGTGAACTGGTCGCACTTGACCGGCAGGGACTTCAGCCAGGCCAGGGAGGCGTCGAGGCCCGGCTGCCGGTAGGCGCCCACCTGGTAGAGCAGCCGGGAGTCCTCCTCCTCGGAGCCGGTGAGCGCGGAGGCGCCGGACGGCTCGCCGAGCAACTCCTCGCTGTAGAGGCCGTCGAGGAGCTTCTGGCAGTCGGCGGCGTCCGCCTTGGCGGTGAGGAAGTCGGCCACGTCGACCTTGCCGACGAGCAGGCTGTCGCGCCAGGTCGCGGCGTCATCGACGCGCGTCCAGTCGTCCTCGAGGTCGGTCTCGGTGATGAGGGCCCGGCGGGCCCCGGCCTCGGTGAGATGAGCCGTGGCGGAGGCGCTCGGGGAGTCGGCGGCCAGCGGGGAGGCGCCGATGGCCGAGGCGCCGGCGTCCTTGTCGTCGTCCGAGCAGGCCGCACAGGTCAGCAGCACGGTCGCTGCCAGGGCCGGGGCGAGGACGCGGACGGGCCGGGACGGACGACGGGTCATCGCGGATGCCTCCTGGGGGCGTGGGAGTGCCCCCAGCACATCACCGGCCCGCGCGGCTCACCAGCTCAGTCGGACTGTTCGGGTGAACGGTGGGGGAGATGAAGGCGGTGCTTGTGGCGGGTACGGGGTTCGTGTTTTGCGCGCCGGGCGCGTTCGGCCTGCCCGGTCTCCAGGACGCGCACCCTGCGGCTGCCGCACGTGGGGCAGACCGCGTCGGCGAGGGGCGACCTGATGGCCTTGCCCGCCTCGTCGACGTACTCCTGGGTGGTCAGGCCCGAGGCGTCCAGCGGGTCGGTGAAGAACATGACCTGGAAGGTGGCCTCCCAGGTGTGGCCGCAGTCTCCGCAGGCGAACGCGAAGGTCTCCGGCACCGATCGGGGTTCCGGCGGCATGGGTCCTCCGTTGCGTGGGGTGCGTCGGCCCCAGCAGATGACGGCGGGCGGCACACGGCAACTCGAACGAGCCGCCCGGCATGCCCGCCCGCGCACCGCCGCCGACACTGACTCCAAGCGCCCGCACCCGAAGGAGTCGCCATGCTGCCCGGATTCCTGACCAGGGCCGTCGAGTTGCTGCTGGCCCGGGACGGGCGCTCGCTGCATCTGAAGGCGGCGGGCGGTGCCACGGCCGTTCTCGCGGTGGTGATGCTGCTCGGTTCGTGGGCGGTGGTGGCCGCCGAGGACGGGGCGCGGGGCGCCAATCTGACGTCGTACCCGAAGGCGCTGTGGTGGTCGATCGAGACGGCCACGACCGTCGGTTACGGCGACTTCTACCCGGTGACGCCGTGGGGCCGGGTCGTCGGCTCGGTGGTGATGGTCGTCGGCATCACCACGTACGGCATGGTCACCGCGGCCCTGGCCACCTGGTTCGTCGGCCGGGAGCAGAAGCGCCGCCACCGGCTGGGCCACGAGACGGTCCAGGCCCTGCACGAACGGTTCGACCGGCTGGAGCAGTTGGTGACCGGGAAGGGCGAACGACACTGATCGCTACCGGTCAGTACCCCGGCACTTGACGCCCGTCACCCCTCGGGTAGGGTCCCGTGCGGTCTGTCATGGCCGGGCGCCGAAGGGGGGCGACAGCACGATGGAGTTCCATGTGGTCGACGAGGAGGAGTCCACGTCGGACGGGGCACGGCTGGAGGACCTGGCTCCCGAACCCCTGCTGACCCGGGACTACGAGACGCGCCCCGCGCTCGTCTACGAGCGGCTGCGTGAGCGCCACGGTCCCGTCGCGCCGGTCGACCTGCTGGGCGTGCCCGCCTGGCTCGTGCTCGGCTACCGCGAGTCGCTCCAGGTGCTCCAGGACGACGCCGGCTGGCCGAAGGGCCTGGAGAACTGGCGGGCCCGCACCGAGGGCCGGGTGCCCGCCGACTGGCCGCTCGGCCCCTCCCTCGAGGTCAACCACGTGCTGATCCAGGGCGGTCCCGGCTACCCCCGGCTCCGCGGCGCCTGGGACACCGCCCTGCGGCCCTTCCAGGACCCGCGCCATCCGCAGGCCAAGCGGCTCAAGGCCGCCGTCACGGGCTACGCCGACGAGCTGATCGGTCTGCTCGCGCAGGGCGGCCGTACGGGGCACGCCGACCTGTCGGCGCAGTTCTCCCGCCCGCTGCCGCTGATGGCGGCGAGCCACCTCCTCGGTTTCCCCGGCTCGCAGGGCGACGACGCCCTGATGGACATGTGGCGGGTGCTGGACGCCGGCCCGGACGCCGAACCCGCCCTGGCGCGACTGCTGGTGACGCTCTCGGAGCTGGCCGCCGCGAAGCGGGAGAAGCCCGGCGACGACTTCCCCTCGCATCTGCTCGCCGCCCACCCGGACCTCACGGTCGACGAACTGGCCCGCGAACTGTTCATGCTGCTCGGCATGACTTCCGACCACGTCGGCATCCTCATCTCCAACACCGTCGTCGAGGTGATCTCCGGTGAGGGCGACGGCGGGGTGCGCCAGACGCTGTCCGCCGGCATGGTCCGGGAGACCATGAACCGGGTGGTCATGCGCAAGCCGCCGCTGGTCAACTTCGTGCCGAGGTTCGCGGCCGCGGACACCCCGCTTGGCGACTACACCATCCGCGCCGGCGACCCCGTGTGGGTCTCCTCCGCCGCCGCGCACGCCGACCCGCTGTTCGCCGGGCAGATGACACCGGGCTCCTCCAGCATCAGCAGCCGGGCGCATCTGGCGTGGGGCGCCGGGCCCCGTCAGTGCCCGGCCCGGGAGCTTGCGTCGACGATCGCGGCGGCCGGGGTGGGCCGCATCGTGGAACGGTTCGGTCATCTGGAGCTCGCCCTGCCGGTGGACCAACTGCCGTGGCGTTCCTCGCCGTTCATGCGGGGGCTGCGGTCCCTGCCGGTGCGCTACGAGCTGTCCGGCACCTTCGTGCCGGAGCCCGTCCCGGCCGAGGCGCCCGCCGACGGCGTAGCGGAGGCACAGGACCCGGCCGTCAAGCGGCGGTCGTCGCTGTGGCGGTATCTGACGGGGCTCATCCGGTCGGGAGACTAGGTACCGGGCGTGACCTGCCCGTGCTGCCAGGCCCACGCGGCGATCTCCACGCGGTTCCGTGCCCGCAGTTTCAGCTGCACGCTGGACAGGTGCGTCTTGACCGTGGACAGGGAGACGTACAGCTCGGCGGCGATCTCGGCGTTGGTGCGGCCGAGGGCGACCAGCCGGACCACGTCGAGTTCGCGGTCCGTGAGCGGCTCGGTCACGGGTGCGCGGCGGGTGGGGGCGGCCGACTGCGGGGCGTCCGTCACATGCTTCAGCAGGCGGACGGTGACCGAGGGGGAGACCAGCGAGTCGCCGGCCGCGGCGGCCCGGACCGCCTCCGCGAGGAGCGCGGGACCGGAGTCCTTGAGGAGGAAGCCGCAGGCGCCGCCGCGCAGCGCGCCGTACACGTACTCGTCGAGGTCGAAGGTGGTGACCACGACCACCCGCAGCGGATCGGCGACGTCCGGTCCGGCCAGCAGCCGGGTGGCCGCCAGACCGTCCAGCCTCGGCATCCGGATGTCCAGCAGACACACGTCCGGACGCAGTTCACGGGCCAGTGCCACGGCCTCCTCGCCGTCGGCGGCCTCGGCGACGACGGTCATGTCGGGCTGTGCGTTGAGGAAGAAGCGGAAGCCGCTGCGGACCATGTCCTGGTCGTCGGCGATGAGCACCCGGATGGGGCTGCCGGGGGCGCCGGCCGGGCTGGGGGCGGTCATGGCTCGATCATGCCTCACGGATGCGGGTGGCCGGTCGGCCCGCCGCTGTCGTGGCGGCGGGCCGTGCGCGGAGGGTCGGTTCAGTCCGCGGTCTGCGCCGGATCGGCCGTCACCCTCCGCAGCAGCGGACGGCTGGCACTGATCGCGGCGAACATCGCCAGCGCGCCCAGCACCGCGCAGGCGGCCAGTCGCAGGAGGCCGGTGGTGTCGATCGTGGTGCCGAACGCCTGGTTGAGCTTGCCGGCGCCGTACATGCCCATCGCGGTGGTGCCGCCCGCCAGGACCACCAGCGGGACGACCGTCTCGCGGACCCGGGCCCGGTCCAGCACCTCGAGCGGGGTGCCGGCCAGCCGGAGCAGGCCGTACACGCGCCGCCGGTCGAGGACGTTCGCGGCGGCGGTCAGACCCGCCGAGGAGCTCGCCACGACGAAGCTCAGGGCCAAGGTCGCGATGCTGACCTGGGCGATCCGTCCGGTGGCGACGCTGTCGCCCGCGCCGGCGTAGTCGCCGGAGTACGGCGGTGTGCCCGGGGCGAGCGGGGCGAGCGCGGTGACGGCGGTGTCGACACGTTCCGTGCCGCCGGAGACATGGGCGATGACACCCGGCGCACCGCCCAGCAGGGTGTCGAAGTCGTCCTCCCGCCCGACGGTGACGGTCGCGGTGACACCGGCCCGGCGCAGGAGAGTACGGGCCTCGGCGGCGGCATGCCGGGCGGTGCCGGCGTCGGTGGTGACCACGGCGACCTGGTCCCGGTACTGCCCGGTGTCGCCGCCCAGCACGCTGATGGAGAAGAACCCGGCCGCGAACCCCGCCAGCACCAGGCCGCTGACGGTTCGCCAGGCGCCCCGCGGGTCGTCGCTGAGCCGGCGCGCGGCCAGCAGGGTCGCCGGACGGCGGGCGAAGCGGCCCAGCACCCGGCCGAGCCGGTCCACGACCCACGGGCCGAACAGCCAGAACGCACCGTAGAACAGCAGCAGAAGGGTCAGGAGCTGCCGCTTGTTCAGCTGGCCGCCACCGCCGGAGGTCGCCCAGATGTAGCCGAGGGCGCCCACGAACAGCACGAGACGGATCATCCGGGTGCGCCTCGGATCCGCCTGCTGGGCCACGCCGAGCGGCGAGGCCGCCACCTGGCGCAGCATCGACACCGCGCTGACGGTGAGGAGGGCGGTGACGCCCAGCACGACGGTCGTGAACCAGCCGGTCCCGACCCAGAGTTGACTCGTGTACCAGCCGCCGATGCCGTACGGGATCCTCGCGAGGGCGGGCAGCAGGGCCGCGTAGGCGAGCGCGCCGGTGAGGGCGCCGGCCAGGCCGACGGCCGCCGCCTCCAGGGCGGTCATCGCGATGATCTGGCGTGGCGTCGCCCCGGCCAACCGCAGGGCGGCGAGCCGCTGTTCGCGGCGGGCCGCGCCGAGCCGCCCGGCCGCGGAGGCCAGCACGACCACGGGCATCCCCAGGAGCACGACGCCGAGCATGGCCGCCGCCTGGTCGGATTCGGTGAACAGGCTCCGCCGGGTGCCGGAGAACCCGGAGATCTCGGCGCGCGCGGCCTGTCCGATGTCGTACCAGGTGGCGCCGCCCTCGGCGGCCGAGGACACCGCGGCGGCGCCGGGCGCCCGTCCCACCACGGCGACCAGCTCGTCCGGCGAGGCGAGACCGGCGGAGCCGATCGTGCCGTAGGCCGCCGGCTTCGGCAAACGGTCGGCGAGCTGGTCCGCCGGCAGCCGGTGCAGCAGGCCGGCCAGGGCGGGGGAGACGTACACCTCGCCCTGCTTCGGGAAGCCGGGCAGACCGGGCGGTGCGGGGGTCCGGGCACGGTCGGGCAGCTGGGCCAGCGACACGACCGTGACGGGCTGGTGGCGGACGTACGTCGTGGCCAGCGCCTGGACGGCCGTGCCGTGTCCGACGGCGTCGGGCGTGCGCCAGGCCGTGCGGTCGGCGCGGACGGCGGAACCGGTCGTGGCGGCGATCATCACCAGCATCACGAACACTCCGACGGCGGCGGCACCGGCCGCGAGCAGTCGGCTCTGCAGGCCGCGGCGGCCGGAGGACCGGGCCAGATGCCAGGTCAGGGGCAGGACGGGGGAGCGCATCACATCTCCGAGAGGCTCAGGCGACCGTGAACTGGCTGTGGTTGCTGATCCGGCCGTCGCGGACCTGGAGCACGCGGTCGCAGTGGGCGGCGACGTCGGCGTCGTGGGTGACCATGACGAGGGCGGCGCCCTGCTCGCGGGTGACGGAGGTGAGCAGACGGATCACCTCGGTGCTGGTGGTCCGGTCGAGGGCGCCCGTCGGCTCGTCGGCGAAGACCACGTCCGGTTCGACGACCAGGGCGCGGGCGATGGCGACGCGCTGGGCCTGTCCGCCGGACAGCCGGCCGGGCCTGCGGTGCTCCAGGCCGTCGAGGCCGAGCGGGGCGAACCAGCGGCGGGCGCGTTCCACGGACTGCCTGCGGGGGGTGCCCTCCAGCATCAGCGGCAGGGCGACGTTCTCGTCGGCGGGCAGTTCCGGCAGCAGCTGGCCGGACTGGAAGACGAACCCGAACCGCTTGCGGCGCAGGGCGCTGAGCCGGTTCTCGCTCAGCGTGTCGATGCGGTCGCCGCGCAGCAGGACCTGCCCGCCGTCGGGGCGGACGATCCCGGCGAGCGTGTGCAGCAGGGTGGACTTGCCGGAGCCCGACGGGCCCATGACGGCGAGGGAGTCCCGCTCGCCGACCTCCACGTCGATGCCCGCGAGGGCGGTGGTGGAGCCGTACTTCTTCACGAGGCCGCGACCGGCCAGAACAGTGCTCATGAGGTGAGGTGGCCTTCTGTCAGCGCTCGAACTTCCAGGTGACGGACGAATGCGTGGCCTTGACCACGGAGACCGGGATCCTGACGGCCTTGCCGCCCGTGGTCCTGCCGGTGCAGGTGACGGCGGCCCCCGCCACGGCCTTCAGACCGGTCGGGCAGGTGACGCCGGTGACCTTCTCGCCGACCCAGGGCAGCGGGTGGTACTTGCTCTCGGTGCGGCCCGCGACGACCGTGCCCGACAGGGCCCTGTGGCCGTCGACGGTCACCGTGCTGATGTCGTCGAGCCCGGTGGTCGACTCCGTCCCGGAGAGCAGGTACGTGCCGATGCCGCCGACGGCGACGACCGCGGTCGCGCCTCCGACGGCGCCGACGAAGAACTTGCTGCGCTGCATCGTGAACTCCTGCGAGTGGAGGGGAGGAGGGGGCGTTTCGGAGGGCGTCGGAGTGGCGGCTCCGGGTGAGGCCGAAGTGGCTCCAGCCTCGCCCGCGGGCCCGGGGGCGCGCCTCGGCCATACGGCCACGACCGCGGTGGGCGGGGTCGGCCGTTCGGCCGATCCGACCGCCCGCGCCCACGCGACCGGCATGTCATCCGTTTCCGGCCCGGGGCGCTGAGGTCGACGGCCCCCGGGGTGTTGGCGTCGGTGTCCCGGGCCGAGGAGAGGGTGTCGTCGCTCGGGGGGCCGCGTAGGTGTCCTGGGCCGTGGGCCCGTGAACTGACCGCAGGGCCGAGACGCGGGTCGGGTGGGAGGTGCGGGCGGGGATTCCGGGGGAGTGAGCGGGTGGGGGCAGGGACCCGGGGCGGGTGCCTCTGCGGCGGAGAGTCCGGCGTGCCGGGGCCACGCCGGTCCTCGCCCGCTCTCGCGGTACCCGACAGGGCGAGGACCGCTCCGCTCGCACCGGGCACCGCGGCGCCGAGAAGTGCTCGTCGTCCGGCTCGCCCACCCGTTCGGTGCGAGGTGCCGTGCCGCGTCTGCCTGCGATGCTGGCCGCGCGAGGGCCCCCGGCTGTTCAATGGTGCTGCACATTCCCGCGAGGGAGAGGAGCCGCTCGTGTCCCCTGTCGCCGTGCCGCCCGTCGGTGCGCGCATTCGGCGGGCGCGCCTGGAGAGCGGGCTCAGCCTGCGGGCCCTCGCGCGCGAGGTCGGGGTCTCCCCGAGCCTGGTGTCGCAGATCGAGACCGGCAAGAGCCAGCCGTCGGTGAGCACGCTGTACGCGATCACGACGGCACTCGGCATCTCCGTCGAGTCGCTCTTCGAGGCGCGGGAGCCCGCCTCGGCGACGGCCGGAGCCGCCGCGCTGCACGCCATGGCCGCCTTCGCCGCCGACCCCGGCCGACGCATAGGCCCCCTGGTCACCCCGGGTGAGCGGGAGGTTCTGGAGCTGGACTCGGGCGTCGTGTGGGAGCGGCTGGGACACGTCCCCGGCACGGACGCCGACTTCCTGCTGGTGACCTACCGACCCGGCGGCTCCTCCGCCTCCTCGGGCGGCCTGATGCGGCACGCGGGTACCGAGTACGGCTATCTCACCTCCGGTGAACTCCTCCTCACCCTCGGTTTCGAGGAACGCGTCCTGCGCCCCGGCGACGCCGTGTGCTTCGAGTCGACGACCCCGCACCGCTACCGCAACGACGGCACCGAACCGGCCGTGGGGGTCTGGTTCGTCGCCGGCCGGGGTGTTCAGTAGCACTTGACACTTCCGGGACACGGTCGTTGACTCGAAGGTGGGGGTGGTCGCCATGGCGATCCGCACTTTCGGACCCAACGCCGTCGACTGGGAACAGCGCGTCGACCTGGACCGGCTCCGCAGACAACGGCTGGCCCGGCTGCACGAGACCCTGAACCGCTCCTCCCTCGGCGCGGTGCTCAGCTTCGACTTCGCCAACATCCGGTACATGACCGCCACGCACATCGGCACCTGGGCGATGGACAAGCTGATCCGCTTCGCCCTGCTGACGCGCGGTGGCGAACCGGTCGTCTGGGACTTCGGCTCGGCGGCCCGCCACCACCAGCTGTACAACCCCTGGCTGGACTACAGCGACGGCAAGGGCGGCCCGCCCACCGGCGCCCGCGCCGGTATCTCAACCCTCCGGGGCGCCTTCCACCCGGACGCCGGGATCGCCGAGGACGTCGCCGCGAAGATCGCCGCCGAGCTGCGCGAACACGGCCTGGCGGACGAGCCGTTGGGCATCGACGTCGCCGAGATGCCGGTCCTCGCCGCGCTGCGCGCCGAGGGCATCGACGTCGTCGACGGCCAGCAGGTCTTCCTGGAGGCCCGCCGCATCAAGACCGGCGACGAGATCTCCCTGCTCGCCCAGGCGTGCGCGATGGTGGACGCCGCGTACGAGGAGCTGTACGGCTATCTGCGGCCCGGCGTACGCGAGAACGAGTGCGTGGGGCTGGTCAGCAAGGTCCTGTACGACCTGGGCAGCGAGTACGTCGAGGGCGTCAACGCCATCTCCGGGGAACGCTGTTCACCCCACCCGCACGTCTACAGCGACCGTCTGATCCGTCCCGGCGACCCCGCCTTCTTCGACATCCTGCACAGCCACCTGGGCTACCGCACCTGCTACTACCGCACCTTCGCCGTGGGCAGCGCGTCCGGCGCGCAGCGTGACGCGTACGTGCGCTGCCGGGAGTACATGGACGAGGCGATCGCGCTGGTCCGCCCCGGCGCCACCACCGCCGACATCGTCCGGGTCTGGCCGCGCGCCGAGGAGTTCGGCTTCGCCGACGAGACCGCAGCCTTCGCGCTCCAGTACGGCCACGGGGTCGGGCTGTCCATCTGGGAGAAGCCCATCTTCAGCCGTCTGGTCTCCCTCGACCATCCCGAAGTCCTCGAAGAGGGCATGGTGTTCGCGCTGGAGACCTACTGGCCGGCCGCCGACGGCTGGTCCGCCGCCCGTATCGAGGAGGAGCTCGTCGTCACCGCCGACGGCTGCGAGGTCATCACCAAGTTCCCGGCCGAGGAACTGCTGGTGGCGGGCCGCAAGTACTGGACGGTCGGCGGCGAACTCAACACCCGGCGGGAGTCGCAGTCCCATCTCAACAGGGGTGGCTCCCATGGTGGATAGCGCCGAACTCCTCGCCCTGTACGAGCAGATGGTCCTCATCCGCCGTACCGAGAAGGCCGCCCACGACCTGTTCCTCCAGGGCCTCGTCAAGGGCACCACCCACCTCGCCGCCGGACACGAGGCGATCGCCGTCGGCGCGAGCGCCGCCCTGCGCGCCGACGACTACGTCTTCGCCACCTACCGCGGCCACCATCACGCCCTGGCACGGGGCGCCACCCCCGAGGAGTGCCTCGCCGAACTCATGAGCCGGGCCACGGGGTTGTGCGGAGCCAAGGGCGGCTCCATGCACCTGACCAAGGCGGCCACGGGCATGCTCGGCTCCTACGCCATCGTCGGCGCCCACCTCCCGATGGCGGCCGGCGCGGCCTGGTCGGCGCGGCTGCGGGGCACCGACCAGGTCGCGGTGGCCTTCTTCGGCGACGGCGCGACCAACATCGGAGCCTTCCACGAGGCGCTGAATCTGGCCGCCGTGTGGAAACTGCCCGTGCTGTTCGTCTGCGAGAACAACCTGTACATGGAGTACACGCCGATCGCCTCCGTCACCGCGGTCGCCCGGCCCGCCGCCGACCGGGCGCCCGCCTACGGCATCCCGGGCGAGACGGTCGACGGCAACGACGTCGTCGCCGTCCGGGACGCCGTCGCCGCCCTGGCGGGCCGGGCCCGGGCAGGAGACGGGCCCGCCCTGCTGGAGGCCGCGACCTACCGGCACTTCGGGCACAGCCGGTCCGACCCGGCGACCTACCGGCCGGCCGAGGAGGTCGAACGCTGGCTCAAGCACGACCCGTTGGACATCGCGCGGGGACGGCTGACCGAGCTGGGCGTGCCCGAGGAGACGCTCACCGCGGCCGACGAGCGCGCCCTGGACGTCGTACGGAAGGCGGTCGAGGCGGCGAAGAACGCGCCCGCGCCCGATCCGGAGCAGGCGCTGACCGACGTATGGGCCGACGGGGGTGCCGCATGGCGGACGTGATCACCTACCGGGAGGCGGTCGCCGAGGGCATCGCGCGGGAGATGCGCCGGGACGCGGCGGTCGTATGCCTCGGAGAGGACATCGGGGAGGCCGGCGGGGTGTTCAAGACGACCGCCGGGCTGTTCAAGGAGTTCGGGCCGGAGCGGGTGTGGGACACGCCCATCTCCGAACAGGCCATCGTGGGCGCGGCGATGGGCGCGGCCATGACCGGGATGCGGCCCGTCGCGGAGATCATGTTCTCGGACTTTTTGGCCTGTTGTTGGGACTACCTCGCCAACGAGATACCCAAGGTGCGTTACATGACGGGCGGTCAGGTCACCGTGCCCCTCGTCGTTCGCACCGCCAACGGCGGCGGGCTCGGTTTCGGCGCCCAGCACTCGCAGGCCACCGAGAACTGGGCGCTCACCGTCCCCGGCCTGAAGATCGCGGCACCGGCGACGCCCGCCGACGTGATCGGCATGATGGCGGCGGCGATCCGCAGCGACGACCCCGTGGTCTTCTTCGAGCACAAGGGGCTGCTGGCGTCGAAGGGCTCGCCCCCGCCGCCGGACCACGTGGTCGAGCTGGGGCGCGCCGCCGTCGTGCGCGAGGGTGCCGACGTGACCCTCGTCGCCCTCGCCGCGATGGTGCCGGTGGCACTGCGGGCGGCCGCCCGGCTCGCCGAGGAGGGTGTCGAGGCCGAGGTCGTCGATCTGCGCTGTCTGGTGCCGCTGGACATGAGCACGGTGCTCGCTTCGCTCGCCCGGACCTCGCGGCTCGTCACCGTCGAGGAGAACCCGTACCAGGGCGGCTGGGGCGCCACCGTCGTCTCGGTCGTCGCCGACGAGGGCTTCAGCCTGCTGGACGCGCCCGTGCGGAGGGTGGCGGGCGAGTGCGTCCCGTTGCCGTTCGCCGACGCGCTGGAGGAGCGGGTCATCCCCACCGTCGACAAGGTCGTGGCGACCGTCCGCGACCTCACCGCGTACTGAACACCCCGAAGGAGGAAGGGCGATGACCGTTCGGACACTCCTGCGCGCAGGTCACGTGATCTCGATGGACCCCGACATCGGGGACCTTCCCCGAGGGGACGTCCTCATCGAGGACGGGAGGATCGCGGCCGTACGCCCCGAGATCAGCGCCGACGCCGAAGTCCTCGACATGACGGGCCGGATCGTGATCCCCGGCTTCGTCGACACCCACCGCCACACCTGGGAGGCCTCGATCCGCGGGGTGGCGCCGGACGCCACGCTCGACGACTACTTCGTCGACATCCTCGACACCTTCGCGCCGCTCTACACCCCGGAGGACGTGTACGCGGCCAATCTGGCGGGCGCCCTGGAGTGCCTCAACGCCGGCATCACCACGCTCGTCGACTGGTCGCACATCAACAACACCCCCGAACACCCCGACGCCGCGATCCGGGCCCTCGCCGAGACCGGCATCCGCGCCCAGTACGCCTACGGCAGCGCCAACACCTCCCTCGCCGACTACTGGTTCGAGAGCAAGATCGCGATCCCGGGCGACGACGTACGACGGATCCGCGCCGAGTACTTCGCCTCCGACGACTCCCTGCTCACCATGGGCCTCGCCACCCGTGGCCCCGGCTTCTGTGTGAACGACGTCGTCACCGCGGAATGGGGTCTGGCCCGGGAACTGGGCATCCCGCTCACCGTCCATGTCGGCATGGGGCGGATGGCCGGCCGCTTCGGCATGGTCAAGCAACTCCACGACCTGGGGCTCCTCGGTCCGGACACCACCTACATCCACTGCTGCTACTTCAGCGAGGAGGAGTGGCGGATGGTCGCCGACAGCGGCGGTACGGTGTCCGTCGCGCCGCAGGTCGAGACGCAGATGGGGCACGGCTGGCCGCCGGTGATGAAGGCGATCGAGCACGGACTGCGGCCCTCCTTGAGCATCGACGTCGTCACCACCGTCCCCGGCGACATGTTCACCCAGATCCGCGCGGCCTTCGGCGCCGAACGCGCCCGCGTCAACGCGGAGTGCTGGCAGGCCGATGTCCCGGTGCCCGAAACGATGCTGACGGCCCGTCGGATGCTGGAGATCGCCACCCTCAACGGCGCGCATGTCGCCGGACTGGAGGCCCGCACCGGTTCTCTGACCCCCGGCAAGCGGGCCGACGTCGTCGCGATCGACGCCACCGCGCTGAACGTGGCGCCGGTGCACGACGCGGTGGCCGCGGTGACGCTGTCCGCCGATGTCTCCAACGTGGACACCGTGCTCGTCGACGGCGTGATCCGCAAGCGGGACGGGAAGCTGACCGCCGACGTGGCCCGTGCCCGGCGCCTCGTCGAGGAGTCCCGTGACCGGCTCCTGGCCGCGAAGGCCGCCCGGTGACCGCTCATCTGGTGCGCCGCGCCACCGACGTACCGCCGCCGGAGTTCGACGAACACGGCTATCGGCGGCGGGAGTCGGTCGGCGAGGACGACGGCAGCGTCCATACCGGCTTCGGCGTCTGCGAGTTGCTGCCGGACGGCGCGATCGGCCCCCACGTCCACTCGTACGAGGAGAGCTTCTGCGTGCTCGACGGGACCGTCGTCCTCGACGTGCCCGAAGGGTCGTACCTCCTCGAAGAGGGCGACTACGGGCTGCTGCCGACCGGTGTCCCGCACGCCTGGCGGGGCGCCGGGGACACCGCCGCACGCTGGGCGGACATGCTCGCGCCCGTGCCGCGCGCCCGCTACGGCCACGACACCCAGGCGGTGCCCGCGCTGCCCCGCCGCAACCCCGTCCGCCTCGATGTCCGTGACCCGCGCACCCGTTCCTTCGGGCACTTCGAGCCCGCGCAGATGGAACCGGGCAAACAGTCCCAGGACCTGCTCGCGGTGTCGGCGAGCATGCGCACCGCGCTGCTCGTCTACAGCGGCATCACGGTGAAGATGATGGTCGACGGCGATCTGGGCGCGGTCGCCTCGACGATGTTCATGGTGCAGTACGCCCCGGACGGCGTCGCGGGCACCCACGACCACCCCTTCGAGGAGACGTACCTGATCCTCGAAGGGGCCGTCGACGCCACCTTCGACGGCTCGGTGTACCGGCTGGGGCCCGGTGACGTGGCCTGGGCGGGCGCCGGTTGTGTGCACGGCTTCACCAACGCCGGGGCGGGGCCGGTGCGTTGGCTGGAGACACAGGCGCCGCAGCCGCCGGTCCGCCACTCGTACCGGTTCACACGGGACTGGCAGTACCTGAGGGAGGCGCTGGAGTCATGAGCAGTGTGCTCGTCGTCGGCGGTACGTCGGGGATCGGCCGCGAGTTCGCCCGCTTCCGTGCGGGGCGGGGGGACGAGGTGGTCCTCACCGGCAGGGACGCCCATCGCGCCGACACGGCGGCCAAGGAGATCGGTGCGCTGCGGGGCATCGCCCTCGACCTGTCGCGGCCACGGGAGATCGCGGCGGCGCTGGGCGACGTCGGGCCCGTCGACCATCTGGTCCTCGGCGGTGTCACCCGCGACGACAACCGGGTGAGCGCGTACGACATCGAGGCCGCCCTGAACCTGGTGACGTTGAAGCTCGTCGGCTACACCGAGGTCGTGCACGCGCTCCGGGAGCGGCTGCACGACGACAGTGCCATCGTCGTGTTCGGCGGTCAGGCCAAGGAGCGGCCCTACCCGGGCGCGACGACCGTGGCGACCGTCAACGCGGGCGTGCGCGGACTGGTGCACACCCTCGCCGTCGAACTCGCCCCCGTCCGCGTCAACGCCCTCCACCCCGGAGTCGTAGGGGACAGCCCGTACTGGCTGGCCAAACCGGGGGAGGTGCTCGCCGGACTGCGCACCAGGACACCCAGCGGACGGCTCGCCACGATGGCGGATGTGGTGGACGCCGTGGACTTCCTGCTGCGCAACCGGTCGGTCAACGCCGTCGAACTCGCCGTGGACGGAGGGTGGTTGCTGGGCTAGGACTTGATCCCGACGGCCCCGTACAACGACACCGGTCCCGCCGCGGGGTCCGGCGTCTCGTCCACCGCGAGTTCGGGACGCCAGTCCTTGACCGAGACGATCCCCGGCTCCAGAACGTCGAGTCCCTCGAAGAAGCGGCCGAACTCGTCCCGTGTGCGGGCCACCAGCGTCACCCCGCCCGCCGCGTAGGCCTCGATGCCCCGCCGTACGTTCTCCGGCTCGAAGTCGGCGGTCATCGCGGACAGCACCAGGGCGCTGCCCGGGGCCAGCGCGCCGACCAGCGTGTCCACCAGGTCGTACGCGCCGTCCTCGTCGGCGACGAAGTGCATGAGCGCGATGAGCGACAGAGCGACGGGCCGGTCGAAGTCGAGGATCCGGCCCGCCTGTTCGAGGATCGTCCGCGGCTCACGGACGTCGGCCTCGATGTACTCCGTCACACCCTCCTCGGTGCCGCGCAGCAGGGCGCCGGCGTGGGCGAGGACGATCGGGTCGTTGTCGACGTAGACGACCCGGGCGTCCGCGGCGACCTGCTGGGCGATCTGGTGGAGATTGGGCTCGGTGGGGATACCGGTGCCGATGTCCAGGAACTGCCGGATCCCCGCGCTCGCGGCCAGCCGGCGGGTGGCCCGGTTCATGAACCAGCGGTTGGCGCGAGCGGCCCGCGGGGCGTCGCCGCTGAGCGAGGCGATCTGACGGCCGAGGGCTTCGTCGACCGGGTAGTTGTCCTTGCCTCCGAGGTACCAGTCGTAGACGCGGGCCGGGTGCGGCTTGGTCGTGTCGATCCGCTGGACGGCGGCCGGCTCGGTCCCGGTCACGTGTGGCTCCTCTGCTCGCCGGTCAAGGTTGCGAGCAGTCTCGCACGATCATCCGGGCCGGGCGGAGTCGGTCCTCGGCCACCTGATTCAGGCCTGGTTCAGGTCAACTGCGGTGTCATTCCTATGGTTTGAGTGGATCGTGGCCCAGCGTCATCAGCAGGTGCCGACGCCGGGTGTCCTCGGCCGCCGGCTCGTTCTCCGCGTCCGCCTGTGCCGAGACGGTGTCCACCACCTCGTACATGACCTCGACGTCGTCATCGGTGAGATCCGTGCGCCGCTTCTGCAGGATCGCGAGGACGTGCTGCCCGGTGGGCGATCCGGCGTGCTCCGGCAGCGGCTCGGTGTCCTCGTCGGCGTCGCTGACCCGCAGCCAGGCCGCCAGTTCCTGCGAGGTCATGTTCACCACGCGGTGGAAGTCCGCCCACAGCGCGTCGAGTTCGAGGGCGTCGGTCATCGTGTGCCTCTTCCGTACGTGCGGGTGGCGGTCAGTCCCTCGGCCAGTTCTCCGCGTCGAACATCCAGCGCTGCTTCTCCAGTTCCGCCGTGATGCCGATCAGCAGATCCTGGGTGACCGGATCCGCCTTCTCCGTCGCGCCGATGCGCTCGCGCAGCCGGCCGATCGCCGCCTCCAGGGTCTCCATCATCAGAGCGACGACCTCGTTGTCCCGCTGCCAGCCCTCCTTGGCGCCGGGCAGGGTGTACGCGGTGGCGATCGTCTCCGGGCGGCCGTCGGGCGGCAGCCCGAGCGCCGCGGCGCGCTCCGCCACGGTGTCGGAGTAGGTGCGGGCCGTGTCCACCACCTCGTCCAGCTGCAGGTGGATGGAGCGGAAGCGCGGGCCGACGATGTTCCAGTGCGCCTGCTTTCCGACCAGCGACAGCCCGAGCAGATCCACGAGCGTGCTCTGCAGGGCGTCCCCGGCGATCCGTCGGGCGTCCTCGGGAAGGGTGCTCCTCACCACGGTCATACCGTGCTCCTCCTTCTGGGCGTGGTTCGTGCCGATACGGAGCGGTGCGGCGCGTCCCTGGTCAAGGGCGGTGTGCCGCGACCACTCCATGTCGGCGCGGGTGCCCAGCGCGAACCGGTGCAAACGCCGCGGGATCAGCTGTCGAGCACTCCGTCCAGGAAACGGGTGAGGTCGGCGAAGACTTCTGCCCTGTTCGTCTCGTTGAACACCTCGTGCCGGGCGCCGGGATAGATCCGCTCGGTCAGGACACCCCCGCTGAGCTGCTGGATGCCGACGCGGCTGCCGGCGAGCGGCACCAGCCGGTCGTCGTCGCCGTGCAGCCACAGCAGGGGGAGCCGGCCGATGTCACCGCCCTTGGTCACGGTCTCCAGCGTGCGCAGGAACGACTCGACCGTCGGCCGCTTCATCGGCCCGTGCCAGACCAGCGGATCGTCCACGTACGCCGCTCCCACCGCGGGATCGCGGGAGAGCGCGGCCGGGCTGATGGGCGTGTCCGGGATCTCGTCCAGGGCGATCAGCCGCCGGGGCAGCTCCCAGTCGCCGATCACCGGTCCGGACAGGATGAGCGCGGTGAGTTCGGTGCCGTGGCGCTGTGCGAAGCGGGCGGAGATCAGGCCGCCCATGGAGTGTCCGATCAGGACGATCGGCAGGCCCGGATGGGCGGCTCGGGCGAAGTCGGCCACGGTGTGCACATCGGTGACCACGTCCTCGAAGTCCTCGACGAGCACCCGCTCGCCCGCCGACTTCCCGTGGCCCCGGTGGTCGGGCCCGAAGACGGCCGCGCCGTGCCGGTGCAGGACGTCGGCGAGCTCCTCGTAGCGCCCGATGTGTTCGCCGTACCCGTGCACCACGAGCGCGAGCCGGCGCGGCCTCGGGTGCGGCCACTCGCGTACGACGAGTCCGTCGAGGGTGTGCTCGCGGGCCTCGGTCATGTCTCCTCCAGCTGCGTCGGTGAAGGTCCCCGGGGATCTTCCCAGGGTGCGGCGGGGCGGTCTACACTCCGAAACTAGCAGTGCTAATTAATTCGACCGGGGAGACCAGCCGTGCGTCCCGTCCACTTCGCGGCCGCCCGCCGCACCCCCATCGGCAAGCTGCGCGGAGCCCTGTCCCGCGTACGCCCCGACGACCTCGCCGCGGCCGTCATCCGCGGGCTCGTCGCCGATGTGCCCGCGCTCGACCCCGCCCGCATCGACGACGTCTACTGGGGCGCCGCCAACCAGGCCGGTGAGGACAACCGCAACGTCGCCCGCATGGCGGCGCTGCTCGCGGGCCTGCCCGAGACCGTGCCGGGCGCCACGGTGAACCGGCTGTGCGCCTCGGGGCTGGAAGCGGTGACGACGGCCGCCCGCACCATCGCCGCGGGCGAGGCCGACATCGTGCTGGCCGGCGGCTCCGAGTCGATGAGCCGCGCCCCCTTCGTCCTGCCCCGCCCCGACGAGGCCCTGCCGCACCGCATCGAGACGGTGGACACCCGGCTCGGCTGGCGGCTGGTCAACCCGGCGATGAAGGAACTGCACGGACTGCTGTCGATGGGTGAGACGGCGGAGGAGGTCGCGGACCGCTACGCCGTCTCCCGTGAGCGCCAGGACGAGTTCGCCCTGCGCAGCCATCAACTCGCCGCCGCAGCAAGCAAGAACGGCCACTTCGACGACGAGCTCCTGCCCGTGGAGCGGCCGGACGGCGTGGTCGTCGGCGCCGACGAGTGCATCCGTGAGGACACCTCGTACGAGAAGCTGTCCCGGCTGAAGCCGGTGTTCCGGCAGGGCGGGAGCGTCACGGCGGGCAACGCCTCACCCATGAACGACGGCGCGGCCGGCCTCCTCCTGGTCAGCGAGGAGACGCTGAACGACCTCGGCCTGGAGTCGCTCGGCCGCTATGTCGCCGGCGCCTCGGCCGGCGTCCACCCCGATGTGATGGGCATCGGCCCCGTCCCCGCCACACAGAAGGTGCTCGCCCGCGCCGGCTGGACCGTCGGCGACCTCCAGGAGGCCGAGTTCAACGAGGCCTTCGCCGCCCAGGCCCTCGCCTGCGTGGACCGCCTCGGCATCGATCCGGAGCTGGTCAACCCGAGCGGCGGCGCGATCGCGCTCGGCCATCCGCTGGGCTGCTCGGGGGCGCGCATCCTCACGACGCTGCTGCACCGCATGCGGCGGACGGGGGCGGCGCGGGGCCTCGCCACGATGTGCGTGGGGGCGGGGCAGGGGAGCGCGGTGCTGGTGCAGAGGCACTAGACACGGGAAGGGTCATCAGGCGAGACGCTCCTTACGGCACCCGTTAGATGCGCATAGCATCGGGTTCCGCATGAACACGATGACGCTCTGGCACATCACCGGCTGGGAGTTCGCCGCCCTGGCCTTCGCGGCCCTCCTCGTCGGCTTCTCGAAGACCGCCGTGAGCGGGGCCAACACGGTCAGCCTCGCCATTTTCGCCGCGGTCCTGCCCGCCCGCGCCTCGACCGGCGTCCTGCTGCCGATCCTGATCGCCGGGGACGTGCTCGCCGTCCTCACCTACCGGCGCCACGCCCACTGGCCGACGCTGTGGAAGCTGTTCCCGGCGGTCGCGGCGGGCGTGGTCGCCGGCACGCTCTTCCTGATGTGGGCCGACGACGAGATGGTCCGGACGTCGATCGGCGCCATCCTGCTGCTGATGGCCGCCGTGACGGTGTGGCGCCGCCGCACCGCCGACCAGGCCGACGAACCCGACTCGGTCGCCACGAGGACAGGGCGGATCAAAGCCCGTTCCTACGGCGTCCTGGGCGGCTTCACCACCATGGTCGCCAACGCCGGCGGCCCCGTGATGTCGATGTACCTGCTGTCGGCGGGCTTCCGGAAGCTCGGCTTCCTGGGCACCTCCGCCTTCTTCTTCCTGATCGTCAACACGTCCAAGGTGCCCTTCAGCGTGGGCCTCGGCCTGATCGACGGGCACTCGCTCCTGCTCGACGCCGCGCTCGTGGCGTTCGTCGTCCCCGGCGCGCTGCTCGGCAAGTGGGCCGTGAACAGGATCAACCAGCGGCTCTTCGAACAGCTCGTGATCGCGGCGACGATCGTCGGCGGCCTCCAGCTACTGCTCCGCTGACCACGACCGGAGCAGCGCGGGCAGCTCCGCGAACGAGTCGATCACATGGTCCGGGGTGCCGCTCGCGTCCCGATGCGTCTGCGGCAGGTACTTGCCCGTCCTGACCAGCACGCCCGTGACCCCGGCGGCCTGCGCCGCCAGTACGTCCGACTCCACGTCGTCGCCCACCATCACCGCCTCGTCCGCACCGGCCCCCAGCCGGGCCAGTGCCGAGGCGAAGAACGCGCGCGACGGCTTCCCCGTCACCACCGCGTCGGTACGGGCCGCCTTCTCCAGCCCCGCCAGGAACGCACCCGCGTCCAGCTGGAGTCCGTCGTCGGTACGCCAGTACAGATTCCGGTGCATCGCCACCAGCCGCGCGCCGCGCTGGAGATGCCCGAACGCCCGGTTCAGCGCCACGTAGTCGAACTCGGGCCCCGCACCCCCGACGATCACGACGTCCGGGACGGTCCCGGTGTCCCCGGCATCGATCACGTCCACGTCCCCGAGGTCCTCCCCGATGTCCCCGCTGTTCAGCAGCGCACAGCGGGCCCCCGGAAAGTGCTCGGCGATGTACGCGGCGGTGACGGCGGGCGCGGTCAGGATGTCCCGCGCCGTCACCGGGAACCCCGCCTTCGCCAGCGTCCCGGCGATCGACGCCCGTGTCCGGGAGGTCGTGTTGGTCACGAGCGCGACGGCGAGACCGGCCTCGCGGATCTCCCGCAACGCCTCGACCGCACCCGGCAACGGCTCCCACGAGACGGTCAGAACCCCGTCGATGTCGATCAGTACGGCGCGCACGGAGTCCATGGCAGGACGATAGCGATCCGCCCGGCCCGGCGGAGCGATCCGGACCCATGCCACACCACCCCCACACTTCAGGGCGCGGTGATCGTGGACAGATCGAACGCGTCCCCCCGTGCCCGCTCTCCCGCACGCCCTTCGTACGCTCTCCCTCATGGCCCCCCACGTCCTCATCCTCGGCGGCACCACCGAGGCGCGTGAACTCGCCGCCGCGCTCACCGCGCTGCCCGGCATCCGCGTCACCACCTCGCTCGCGGGGCGCGTGAAACGCCCCGGAGCGGTCACCGGGGACGTGCGGATCGGGGGCTTCGGTGGTGCGGACGGGCTCGCGGAGTGGCTGCGGGAGCAGCACGTGGACGCCCTCGTCGACGCCACGCATCCGTTCGCCGAGGCCATGACGGAGAACGCGGCCCGGGCCGCCGCCGCGACCGGCGTACCGGTGGTGGTGCTGCGCCGCCCGGGGTGGCGGCCCGGTCCCGAGGACCGCTGGTACCCGGTCGGTTCGCTGGCGGAGGCCGCCGGTCTGCTGCCGCTGCTGGGCCCCCGGGTGTTCCTCACCACCGGACGCCTGGGCCTCGCGGCCTTCGCGCACCTGACCGAGCTCCACTTCGTCGTACGCTCCGTGGAACTGCCCGAGCCGCCGATGCCGCCGCGCACCGAAGTCCTGCTGGCACGCGGCCCGTTCACCGTGGACGACGAGTCCGCGCTGCTGTCCACGCACTGCGTCGACGTCGTGGTCACGAAGGACAGCGGGGGAGCGGCGACCGCCGCCAAACTCACGGCCGCACGCCGACTGGCGTTGCCCGTCGTGGTCGTACGACGTCCCCCGCTGCCCGCGGACCTGGAGCCGGTGCCCGATGTCGCCGGGGCCCTGGAGCGGCTGGGCCTCAGCCGGAGATGACCGAGGCCCGCATGCGGTCGATGGCGCGCAGCACCTCGGTGCGGTTCTTGGCGCTCTTGATCCAGGCGGGGAGCCGGCCGATGTACGTCATCTTGCGCCCGTGCTCGTACCAGGGAGCCCGCTCCCGCAGGTCCGCCGCCACGAACCGCCTGAGCAGGTCGAGGTGTTCGAGGTTGTACGCCGACACCGTGCCATGACGGGTCTCGGTCCGCAGCCACAGCTTCGGCCAGGCGCACCGGTTCGTGGGCCGGCACAGACCGCAGGACCGGCAGACCACCCGCGGCTGCGGCGGTGCGCTCCGCTCGAAGTGCGCGATCCGGTCGCAGCGCGGGCAGCGGACCAGCATCGAGCCGCTGAAGTGGTGCGCGTCGAGGCCGGGATCGTGGAAGCGGAGGGGAGGCATGACGGGAGTATGACGAGTGCCCGGCCCGTCCCGCACCCGGATTCTCAGCGGGTGGAGGCGAGTTCCCCGGACCGCTCCGTCAGCCCGTTGCCCAGGTCCTCCACCAGCAGACGCTTGGAGATCGTGTCGACCGCGGCCAGCAGATCCGTGCCCGCCGGTCGGCCGATGTCCTGCTGCACCCGTTCCTCCAGCCACGTGGCCCAGGCCTTGCCGATGACCTGGGCCTCACGGGCGCCCGCGTCGGTGTGCGAGAAGAGGTTGCCGGCCCGGGTCAGATAGCCCTCGTCGATCATCCGGTCGAAGACCGGCAGCAGCACCTCGGGCGGCATGTGACGGCGGGCGGCCATCAGGCCCAGGCTGGCGTGGCCGGTCATCCGCGTGAACAGCTCCACCTGCATGACCGCCCAGGCACCGGCGATGTCCAGACGGGTGTCGGACGCCGCCACGATACGGCGCGCGTCCTCCACCCCCGTGGTGCCGATGATCTTCCCGACCGCCGCCTCCAGCACCCGCTGCGAGTCCGCCCCGGACGGCTGCCCGAAGCCCTCGCCCATGTCGGTCGAGCCCGCCCGCGCGCTGTCGCGCAGCTGGACCTGCTTGAGGAACAGGGCGACCACGAAGCCCAGCGCCGCCACCGGCACCGTCCACAGGAAGACGGTCTGGATGGTGTCGGCGTAGGCGTCGATGATCGGGGAGGCCACCGCCGGGGGCAGGTCGTGCACGCCCTCCGGGCTGGTCGCCGCCTTGGCGATGACCGCCGGGTCGAGACCGCTGCCGGTCTGCGCGGCCCGCGCGACCCCCTCCTCGAGGTTGGGCTCGAGCGAGTTGGCGTAGATGGTGCCGAAGACGGCCGTGCCGAACGAACTGCCCAGCGTACGGAAGAAGGTGACACCGGAGGTGGCGGTGCCCAGGTCGGTGTAGTCGACGGTGTTCTGCACGGCGATCGTCAGCACCTGCATGCACAGACCGATTCCGGTGCCGAGCACAAACATGTACAGCGACTCCAGCCAGGCCCCGGTGTCCGGCCCCATCAGGGACATCAGATACAGCCCGACCCCCATCACCAGGGAGCCGACGATCGGGAAGATCCGGTACTGCCCGGTCTTGCTGACCACGTTGCCGCTCGCGACGGACGCGATGAGCAGGCCGATGACCATCGGCAGCGTCCGCACCCCGGAGACCGTGGCCGAGTCACCGTCGACGTACTGGAGATAGCTCGGCAGATAGGTCATCGCGCCGAGCATGGCGAAGCCGACGATGAAGCTGAGGATCGAGCAGACGGTGAACACCGGATTCCTGAACAGCCGCATCGGCAGCATCGGTTCCGGCGCCCGGGTCTCCGCCCAGCAGAACAGGCCGAGGGCGACGGTGCCGCCGACGAACAGGCCGATGATGACGCCCGAACCCCAGGCGTACTCGTTGCCGCCCCAACTCGTCGCCAGGATCAGCGCGCTGGCGCCGGCCGCGACCAGTGCGATGCCGAGGTAGTCGATGATCGGCCGGGAGGCCGACTTCACCACCGGGATCGTGCGGGCCGCCGCGAAGACCACGACGATCGCGATCGGGACGTTGACGTAGAACGCCCAGCGCCAGGTCAGATGGTCGGTGAACAGGCCGCCGAGCAGTGGTCCGATGACGGTCGCGACACCGAAGACGGCACCGATGGCGCCCTGGTACTTGCCGCGCTCCCGCAGCGGGATGACGTCGGCGATGAGGGCCATCGACGTGACCATCAGACCGCCCGCGCCGATGCCCTGCATCGCCCGCCAGGTGATCAGCAGCGTCATGTTCCCGGCGAGACCGCACAGGAACGAACCCGTGATGAACACGATCGCCGAGACCTGGAAGACCACCTTGCGGCCGAACAGGTCGCCGAACTTGCCGACCAGGACCGTCGAGACGGTCTCCGCGAGCAGATAGGAGGTGACCACCCACGACATGTGCTCGGCGCCGCCCAGGTCCGACACGATCGTCGGCAGGGCCGTGCCGACGATCGTCTGGTCGAGGGCGGCCAGCAGCATGCCCAGCATGATCGTCACGAAGACGACGTTGCGACGACGCTTGTCCAGCACCGGCGGCTCTGCGGCGGGCGGCGCGACTTCCTCGGTGACGGTCACGAGGTCACGATCACACCGGCCGCCCAGGGACGCCTGCGGGGTGGGGCCGCTCGGGTGCCCTATCGCTTCCCGGGGTTGCGGCGCAGCAGATACGTGTCCATGATCCAGCCCTTGCGCTCCCGGGCCTCGGCCCGCAGCCGCTCGATCCGGGGCGCGGCCTCGGCGATCGGCCCCGAGGCGAGGATCTCGTCCGGGGTGCCGATGTAGGCGCCCCAGTAGATGTCGATGTCCTCGTCCGCGTAGCGCCGGAAGGTCTGGTGGGCGTCGAGCATCACGACCACGTCGTCCACGCCCTCGGGGAACCCCTCGGCGAGCCGCCGTCCGGTCGTGATCTGCACGGGCCGGGCGACCCGGTTCAGCCCGGTGCGATGCCGGGCGACGAGCGCGGAGACGCTGCTGATGCCGGGCACGACGTCGTAGTCGAAGCTGACGGCACCCCGTTCCAGGATCTCCTCCAGGATCCCGAGCGTGCTGTCGTACAGCGCGGGGTCGCCCCACACCAGGAACGCGCCGCTCTCGTCCTCGCCGAGCTCCTCGGTGATCAGCCGCTCGTAGATCTCGGCACGGGCGCTGCGCCAGTCGCCGACGGCGGGCGAGTACGCCGCGCCGCCCGCCTTGCGGTCCCGGTCCGGATCCCGCGCCTCGACGACGCGGTACGTCCCCTGCGGTATGTGCGTCTCCAGCATGTCCCGGCGCAGATCCGTCAGGTCGCTCTTCACCTCGCCCTTGTCCAGGACGAAGAACACGTCCGTGCTCCGCAGCGCCCTGACCGCCTGGAGGGTGAGCTGGTCGGGGTCGCCCGCGCCGATACCGATGACATGAATCTTTCGCACGCCCCGAGTCTGCCGTACGGCACTGACAGTGACGGCACCGCGTCCGGAGTGGGGCCGTGGCCGGGGTGGCGAGACCTCGGACGAGCCGCGGGTGCGGGTGGGGCGGAGTCCTGTGGCAGGGGCGCGGTGCGGGGCCCGGTGCTGAGGACGCACCCGAGGCTCGATGCCGTGGGGCTGTGGCTGTGCCTGCGTGGAGCGAGTCCTCCCGGCCCTGGGCCCGCCCGGGACCCGCACGCGCGCCCAGGACCGGAGGCGTTCAGGACAGTGGGCGCGTCCGGTGTCACTGCCGCAGGCGCGGCGCCCGGACCTCCGCGTCCACGGGCTCGCCGCCGCGCTCCACGTCCTCCGCCAGCTCCCTCGCCCACACCGCGAGCCCGGCCAGATCCATTCCGTACGGCTGCTTCGGCTTCGCACCGGACGCCCACTCCTCGATCGCCCCCGCCCCGCGCCGCAGCAGCCGCGCCCCGCCCGTGACGTTGCCCCGGGCCGCGTGCGTGAGGCCGACCGCGAGCTGGGCCAGGCCCCGCCACAGAGCCCGCTCCTCCTCGGGCCCTGACTTCCAGGCGTCCTCGAAGACCTCGTGCGCATGGAAGGGCTTGCCCGCGTCCAGCAGCTCCTGCGCCTCCGCGACGCTCCGCTCGGGGGTGCGTACCACCCCCTCCGGCTGCCGCTCCACCCCGTCCGCGCCGTACGGCAGGGGCCGCCCGAGCCCGTCCCGCGGCCGTGCGTTGCGCGCCCGCCCCTCGTCGTCCCGGTCCCTGGCGTCGGCCTGCTGTCCTGAGGATGTGCTGCCCATGTGCCGATTGTCCCGCGCGGCCCTGGCCGTCTTCGAGGCGGCCCGCCAGGTGGGGTAAAGTGCTCTTCGCGCGATCACGCGGTTCACCGCGCGAAAACGCACCGGGACGTGGCGCAGCTTGGTAGCGCACTTGACTGGGGGTCAAGGGGTCGCAGGTTCAAATCCTGTCGTCCCGACGGTGTTCACCGGCGGATCTGCCCGAGGCAGGTCCGCCGGTCGCGTTTCAGCGGTCGCGCTGCCGCGTCCGGCCCCGGTAACGCTCCGCCACATCCCCCAGATACCCCCGCAGCATGATCTTCGCCTCGTCCAGCAGCGCCGCGTCCCCCGCCCTGTCCCGCCGGAACGCCTCCTGGGCGAGAGCGTCGGCCGCGAGCATGGCCGCGTGACAGGTGCGGGCCAGCGCCTCGTCGTCCTCGGCGAGGTCGAGGGCGAGCAGGATACGGCGGATGCCGTCGGCCATACGGCGCTTGTGCTCACGGTCGGCGGCGCGAGTCTGCTCGGTCAGGCCGCTGCCGAACCACAGGGCCCGGAAGCCGTGTTCGGTGCGGTAGACGGAGGCGAACGCGTCGATGAGGATGCCGACCGGGTCGTCCCAGCGCTGCGCGGCGGCCGCGTCGACCAGGTCGTCCATCGCGGCCTCCAGCTTCGCGAAGTACCCGGCCGCGAGGGCCTCGATGATCGCGCCCCGGTCCGGCAGGTACTGGTACAGCGAGCCGACCGAGACCCTCGCCTCGGCCGCGATCCGGGTCGTGGTGAGCGCCTCGACGCCCTCCTCGACCAGCACGCGCTCGGCGGTCTCCAGGACCCGGGCGAGCCGGGCCTTGCTACGGGCCTGCTGGGGCGTGCGGCGCAGCGAGGCGACGCCCGCCGCCCAGTCGGTGTCCGCGATGGGATCGGCCACGCAACAACCTCCGAACGTGAACGTGACTTTGTTTCATGTTTAGGTTAGCGTCGCGCGCATGACCGACTCAAGCTCGGCGTGGAGCGGGGAGCGGGCCGCCGTTGCCGACGCCTGCCGTCGGCTGGGCGCCGAGGGACTCCTGATCGGCACGGCCGGGAACGTCAGCGTGCGCACGGACGACCGCGTCGCGATCACCGCCACCGGCGCGGTCCTCGCCGACCTCACCCCGGACCAGGTGACCGTCGTCGACCTCGACGGAAAGATCGTGTCGGGAAGCCTCGAGCCGACCTCGGAACTGGACCTGCACCTCGGTGTCTATCGCCGCTACGGCTCCGGCGCCGTCGTCCACACCCATGCGCCCATGGCGACCGCGCTCTCCCTCGTCCTCGACGAACTGCCCTGCATCCACTACCAGTTGCTCACTCTCGGCGGCACCGTACGCGTGGCACCGTACGCCACCTTCGGCACCCCGGAGCTCGCCGAGTCGGTGCTCACCGCCCTGGAGGGCCGCGGCGGAGCACTGATGGCCAACCACGGCGCGGTCACCCACGCCCCGACGCTCGACAAGGCGGTCGAGCACGCCCTGCTGCTGGAGTGGGCCTGTGGGGTGTACCAGAGCGCGGCCGCTCTCGGGCAGCCCCGCGTCCTCGACGAACAGCAGCAACTCGCGGTCATCGAGGCCGCCATCGCGCGCAACTACGGCACCACACAATCCGTACCACCTGTGCAGGAGGGACCCTGATGAAGGTCGTCACGATGGGCGTGCACGTACTGGACGTGCTGGTACGGCCGGTGGAGGCCATACCCGAGGGGCAGGGCGCCACCCTGGTGGATGACATCCGCATGACCGCCGCCGGTACGGCCGCCGGCACCGCGCTCACCCTCGCCAAGCTCGGCGCACGGGTGCGGACCGCTGGAGCGATCGGCACCGACCCGACGGGCGACCTGCTGGTGCGGCTGCTCGACAAGGCCGGTATCGACACCGGGCTGCTCGTCCGCCGTACCGACACCTCCACCTCCGCGAGCGTGCTGCCCATCCGGCCCAACGGCGACCGCCCCTCCCTCCACCTCCTCGGCGCCAACATCACCTACGGCCTCGACGACGTCCCCTGGGACGCGGTCGCCGAGGCGACCCATCTCCACCTGGGCGGACCGGAGCTGATCGGCGCCGATGTCGCCGCGCGCATCCTGGCGCACGCCAAGGAGCATGGCGTCGTCACCTCCGTGGACCTTCTCGCCCCCGGTGAGCTCGGCACCTTCGACCAGATCGAGCCGCTGCTCCCGTACGTCGACTACCTGCTGCCCAACGACGACCAGGTGCTCGGCTTCAGCGGCGAGGGCGACCTCGTCACCGGCGCGAAGAAGCTGGTCGCCGCCGGGGCCGGGCTCGTCGCCGTCACCCGCGGCGGTGACGGCGCGCTGCTGGTGACCGCCGAGGGCACCGAGGCCGTCCCCGCCTTCGAGATCGACGTCGTCGACACGACCGGATGCGGCGACGCCTTCTCCGCCGGCTTCCTGCGCGGCATCAGCCTCGACCGCACGCCGCGTGAGGCCGCCGTCCTGGGCAGTGCCGCGGCGGCGCTGGTGGCGCAGGGGCTCGGCAGCGACCACGGGGACTTCGACCTCGCCGAGGTCGACGAGTTCTCCATGACCGCCAAGGTGCGCACATGAGCTGAGGGCCCAGGAGCACCACGGAACGCGGGACGCCTCCGTGGTGCATCCCTCCCAAGGCCCGACCGGTGGTGCCCGCACCGACGCTCCCGGGGCTGATAGACAGGGAGACATGACCACCTTGATCTTCCGCCCGACCCGGAACGCCCGATGACCGCCGGCATCGACACCCCCGACGGCCGGGGCCGCACCGGACTCCACCGCACCGGCCTCGACCTCACCGGCAACCCCCGCGTCAAGGTCCGCGACGTGAAACTCCTGTCCAGCCACTGGTACGTCGAACGGACCACCACCTTCGACCTCCAACTCGCCGACGGCAGTTGGAGCACCCAGCAGCGCGAGACCCACGACCGCGGCAACGGCGCCACCATGCTGCTCTACGACGCCGAACGCGAAACCGTCCTGCTCACCCGGCAGTTCCGCTTCCCCGTCTACGTCAACGGCCACCCCGACGGCATGCTGATCGAGACGCCGGGCGGGCTGCTCGACGACGAGGACGAGCACCCGGAGATCGCGGTACGGCGTGAGGTGATCGAGGAGACCGGGCACACCATCGGCGAGGTCCGGCACGTCTTCGACGTCTACATGAGCCCCGGGTCCGTGACCGAACGGGTCAGCTTCTACGCCGCCGAGTACGGCCCCTCGACCCACACCCACGAGGGCGGCGGCCTGGACGAGGAGGGCGAGGACATCGAGATCCTCGAACTGCCCTTCCGCCGGGCCCTGGAGATGATCCGCGCGGGGGAGATCGCCGACGCGAAGACCATCATGCTGCTGCAATGGGCGGCTCTGGAGGGACCGTTCGCCGGCAAGGCGTGAATCCCCTTGCCTTGAAGTGCACTTCACGTTGCAGACTCCCGTTCGCGCACCCCGAATGCGGATGCGTGAACGGGAGGGGTTTCCCATGAAGTACCGCACCATCGGCACCGACCCGAAGACCCGCCGCGAGGTCAGTGTGCTCGCCCTCGGCGCGATGCTGTTCGGCTCGCGCACCGACGAGGAGACCGCCTTCGCCGTGCTCGACCGCTATGTCGAGGCCGGCGGGAACTTCATCGACACGTCCGACAACTACGCCTTCTGGATCGACGGCGGCCAGGGCGGCCAGAGCGAGGAGCTTCTCGGGCGCTGGCGGCGCAGCCGCGGCATCGGCGGCGAGATCGTGATCGCCACCAAGCTCGGCGCCCGCCCGCTCGCCCCCGGCACCAGCTATGTCGACAACGCGGAGGGCCTGTCCGCGAAGGTGATCCGCGAGGCCGCCGAGCGCAGCCGGGAACGGCTCGGCGTGGACACGCTGGATCTGCTCTACGCCCATATCGAGGACCACGCGGTGCCCCTGCGGGAGACCGTCGAGGGCTTCGCCGAACTGGTCGCCGAGGGCACGGTCGGCCTCCTCGGCGTCAGCAACCACGCCGTGTGGCGGGTCGAGCGCGCCCGGTCGATCGCCGCCGCGGCCGGACTGCCCGGCTACGAGGTGTTCCAGTACGCCCACAGCCACCTCCGGCCGCGCTACGACGTCCCCGACGACCTCTTCCCCGACGGCAGCCTCGGCCACGCGGGACCCGACCTCCTCGGCTATCTGCGCGAGGAGCCCGGTCTGACCCTGGTCGCCTACTCGCCCCTGCTCAAGGGCGCCTACACGCACCCGGACCGGCTGCCCGCCGACTTCGACCACCCGGGCACCCCGGCCCGCCTCCAGGTCCTGCGCGAGGTGGCCCGCGAGACCGGGGCGACCGTCAACCAGGTCGTCCTGGCCTGGCAGATCGGCGGCGCGCTGCCGATCGTCCCGCTGGCCGGAGTGTCCTCGGTGGCCCAACTGGAGGAGAACCTGGCCGCGATCGACCTGGAGCTGACCGAGGAGCAGCGGGCCCGGCTGGACGGGGCGCACTGACCACGGCCGCAGTAGGCTCCGAAGGACCCGAAGGGAGAGTGCGCCATGAGCCTGTTCCCCACCGAGCGGTCCGTCCGGACGACCCCCGAAGGCCTGCTCTGGGAGCCCGGTGAACGGTGGGTGCGCGGCTACAAACGCGACGTCGCCGTCGTCGACAGCCGTCACCCGGTCCTCGTCTGGGAGCCCGGCGTCCCCGTCCCGTGTTACGCGTTCCCCCGCGAGGAGGTCCGCACGGACCTCCTGCGCCCGGCGAAGAACCCGCGCACCGGCGCCCACACCGGATCGCAGGCCTTCTACGACCTCGAGGTCGACGGCGAGCTCGTGGAGAACGCGGCGTGGACCTTCCCGGCCGACGACCTCGCCGGGCACATCGCCTTCGAGTGGTTCCGGCACTGGGACAGCGGCCTGGACCACTGGTACGAGGAGGAGGAAGAGATCTTCGTCCACCCCCGTGACCCGCACAAACGGGTGGACGCCCTGCCCAGCAGCCGCCATGTCGTGGTCGAGATCGCCGGCACCGTCGTCGCCGACACCCGGCGACCGGTACTGCTCTTCGAGACCTCGCTGCCCACGCGGTACTACATCCCCCGCGAGGACGTCCGCCTCGACCTGTTCACCCCGACCGACCACCGCACCGGCTGCCCGTACAAGGGCACGGCCGAGTACTGGAGCCTGCGCGGCGAGGGCGACGTCCCCCGCAACATCCTGTGGAGCTACCCGGAGCCGCTGCTCGCGGTGGCCCCGGTCAAGGGGCTCCTCGCCTTCTACAACGAGGCCGTCGACATCACCGTGGACGGTGAGCGCGAGGAGCGGCCGGTCACGCCGTTCACCGCGAGCCTCACGCCCTGACCAGCAGCTGGAAGTCGAACGCGTACCGGGACGCACGGTAGATGTGCGTCCCGTACTCGACCGGCCGGCCGGTGTCGTCGTAGGCCGTGCGCTGCATCGTCAGCAGCGCGGCCCCGGCCTTCTCGTCCAGGCGTGCCGCCTCCTCGGCGGTGGCGCAGCGGGCCCCTATGGTCTGGCGGGCACTGTGCAGGGTGATGCCCGCCGAGCGCATCAACCGGTACAGGCCCGTCGACTCCAGCCGGGCGGAGTCGAGTTCGAGGAGGGTCGAGGGCAGGTAGTTGCACAGGACCGCGACCGGCTGGCCGTGCGTGGCGCGCAGCCGTTCCAGGACGACGACGTCGCTGCCCTCCGCGACACCGAGCGCGGCGGCCACGTCGGCGGAGGCCGGGGTGTGCTCGTTGCGCACCACCACCGTGGTCGGCCCCTGTCCGGCGGCCTCCAGGTCGTCGTAGAGGCTGCTCAGTTCCAGGCCGCGCTTGACCTGGCTGTGCACCACCTGCGTGCCCACCCCGCGGCGGCGGACCAGCAGTCCCTTGTCGACGAGGGACTGGATCGCCTGGCGGACCGTCGGCCGGGACAGGCCGAGGCGTACGGACAGGTCTATCTCGTTGCCCAGGAGGTTTCCCGGGGCGAGGGCCCCGTGCTCGATCGCCGCCTCCAGCTGCTGGGCGAGCTGGTAGTAGAGCGGCACCGGACTGGCCCGGTCCAGGGCGAAGTCCAGGGAATCGAGCGCGGGCGCGGTAGCGGCACGTGAGGAGCCGCCGGTCTTCGCCATGGAACGTCCCTCCCTTCTGAGGAAGCGTCAGGAGTGGCTGGGGAAGCCGAGGTTGATGCCCGCGTCGGCCGGGTCCGGCCACCGCGTGGTGATCACCTTGCCCTGGGTGTAGAAGGCGACGCCGTCGTTGCCGTAGACGTGCAGATCGCCGAAGAGGGAGTCCTTCCAGCCGCCGAAGGAGTGGTAGCCGACAGGGACCGGGATCGGGACATTCACGCCGACCATGCCCGCCTTGACCTCCAGCTGGAAGCGGCGGGCGGCGCCGCCGTCCCGGGTGAAGATCGCGGTGCCGTTGCCCCAACGGGAGTCGTTGATCAGCTTGATGGCCTCGTCGTACGACTCCGCACGGACCACCACCAGCACCGGGCCGAAGATCTCGTCCCGGTAGGCGTCCGCCGTCAGCGGCACCTTGTCCAGCAGCGAGACACCGAGGAAGAAGCCGTTCTCGTGGCCCTCGACGGAGTGTCCGGTGCCGTCGACGACGACCACCGCGCCCTGCTCGGCGGCCGACGTCACGTAGGACGCCACCTTGTCGCGGTGCTCGCGCGTGATCAGCGGGCCCATCTCGCTCGACGGGTCGTTGCCGGGGCCGATCCTCAGGTTCTCCGCGCGCTCGGCGATCTTGCCGACCAGTTCGTCACCCGTGTCGCCGACCGCCACGACCACCGACACGGCCATGCAGCGCTCGCCCGCCGATCCGTAGGCCGCGTTGATCGCCTGGTCGGCGGCGAAGTCCAGATCGGCGTCGGGCAGGACCAGCATGTGGTTCTTGGCGCCACCGAGCGCCTGCACCCGCTTGCCGTGCTCGACCGCCCTGAGCTGGATGTACTTGGCGATCGGTGTCGAGCCGACGAAGGAGACCGCCTCGATGTCGGGGTGCTCCAGGAGGCGGTCGACGGCCACCTTGTCGCCCTGCACGATGTTGAGGACACCGTCCGGCAGGCCCGCCTCGGAGGCGAGTTCGGCCAGCCGGAAGGAGGCCGAGGGGTCCTTCTCGCTGGGCTTGAGCACGAAGGTGTTCCCGCAGGCGATGGCGAGCGGGAACATCCACATCGGCACCATGGCCGGGAAGTTGAACGGGGTGATGCCCGCGACCACGCCCAGCGGCTGCCGGATCGAGGCGACGTCGACCCGGGTCGAGACCTGCGTCGACAGCTCGCCCTTCAGCTGCACGCTGATCCCGCAGGCCAGCTCCACGATCTCCATGCCGCGCGCCACCTCGCCGAGCGCGTCGCTGTGCACCTTGCCGTGCTCCGCGGTGATCAGCTCGGCGATCTCGTCGCGGTGGGCGTCAAGGAGCTCGCGGTACTTGAAGAGGACCGCCGTGCGCCTGGCCAGCGAGGAGGTGCCCCAGCTCTCGAACGCGGCCTTGGCGGAGGCCACGGCGGCGTCCACCTCGTCGACCGTCGCGAACGCGACCTGCTTCTCCTGTGCGCCGGTCGCCGGGTTGTAGACGGCGCCGTGGCGGCCGGAGAGGCCTTCGACGGGCTTGCCGTCGATCCAGTGGGTGAGGGTCTTCATGGTGCGGGGCCTTTCCTGAGCGGTGGTTCAGAGGTGGCGGCGGCGGTCGGCGACCTGGCGGTCGTACTCCCCGCGGGCTCGTACGGCCGCCTCGCGGGAGGCGGTCTCGGCGACCGGCACGTCCCACCAGGCCTCGGTCGGGGGAGCGGCCGGGTTGGCGGTGTCGGTCTCGACGTACACACAGGTCGGCCGGTCCGAGGCGCGGGCCGCGGTCAGTGCCTTCCGCAGTTCGCGCACCGTCTTGGCGCGCAGCACGTCCATGCCGAGGCTGGCCGCGTTGGCGGCGAGGTCGACGGGGAGCGGGGCGCCGGAGAAGGTGCCGTCGGCGGCGCGGTAGCGGTAGGCGGTGCCGAAGCGCTCGGCGCCGACCGTCTCGGAGAGGCCGCCGATGGAGGCGTAGCCGTGGTTCTGGATGAGGACCAGGTTGATCGGCAGGCCCTCCTGGACGGCCGTGACGATCTCGGTCGGCATCATCAGATAGGTGCCGTCGCCGACCAGCGCCCACACGGGTGTGCCGGGGCTCGCCTGCTGGACGCCGATCGCGGCCGGGATCTCGTAGCCCATGCAGGAGTAGCCGTACTCCAGGTGGTACTGGCGGGGGCCGCGGGCCCGCCAGAGCTTGTGCAGGTCGCCGGGGAGCGAGCCCGCCGCGTTGATCACCACGTCCTCGTCGCCGACGACCGCGTCGAGGGCGCCGAGGAGCTGGGTCTGGGTCGGGACGGCGTTCTCGTCGGCGGCGCCGAAAGCCGCGTCGACCACCTGCTCCCAGCGTTCCTTGCCGGAGCGGTACGCGGATTCGTAGGCCGGGTCCACCCGGTGGCCGGACAGCGCCTCCGTCAACGCCGTGAGCCCCGCCCGGGCGTCGCAGACCAGCGTCCGCGCCGCGAGTTTGTGGGCGTCGAAGCCGGTGATGTTGAGGTTGAGGAACCGGACGCCGGGGTCGAGGAAGAGCGTGCCCGAGGCGGTGGTGAAGTCCGTGTACCTCGTGCCCACTCCGATCACCAGGTCCGCGGTGCGGGCCAGGTCGTCGCTGACCGACGTCCCGGTGTGGCCGATGCCGCCGAGGTCGGCGGGGTGATCGTGGCGCAGCGAGCCCTTGCCGGCCTGGGTCGAGGCGACCGGGATGCCGGTGGCGTCCACGAGCGCCTTCAGCGCCTCCTCGGCCTTGCTGTGGTGGATGCCGCCGCCCGCGACGATCAGGGGGCGGGCGGCGGACCGTACGGCACGTACCGCCTCGGCCAGCTCGACGGGATCGGGAGCGGGACGGCGTACGCGCCACACGCGGTCGGCGAAGAACTCCTCCGGCCAGTCGTGGGCCTCCGCCTGCACGTCCTGGGGGAGGGCGAGGGTGACGGCGCCGGTCTCCGCGGGGTCGGCGAGGATCCGCATGGCGTTGAGGGCCGAGGGGATCAGGGCTTCCGGGCGGGTGACGCGGTCGAACCAGCGGGAGACCGGGCGCAGGGTGTCGTTGACCGAGACGTCCGCCTCCGTGGGGTGCTCCAGCTGCTGGAGGAGCGGGTCGGCGGTGCGGGTGGCGAAGTAGTCGCCGGGCAGCAGCAGGACCGGGATGCGGTTGATCGTCGCGAGGGCGGCGCCGGTGACGAGGTTGGTCGCGCCGGGGCCGATGGATGTCGTCACGGCCTGTGCGGAGAGCCGGTCGAGGTGGCGGGCGTGACCGACGGCCGCGTGCACCATGGACTGCTCGTTGCGGCCCTGGTGGAACGGCATCACGCCCTCACCGGCCTCCAGCAGCGCCTGACCGAGGCCCGCCACGTTGCCGTGGCCGAAGATGCCCCAGGTCCCGGCGATCAGCCGGTGCCGCACCCCGTCCCGCTCGGTGTACTGGACGGACAGGAACCGCACCAGGGCTTGGGCGACGGTCAGGCGGCGGGTGGGCGTGCTCATCAGGACTTCTCCGGTGCCGTGTAGAGGGGGAGGCGGGGGTCGGCCGGCTGGTCGGGCCAGGTGTCGCGGATGCCGGCGTGGTCCGGGTGGTCGCGGATCATCCAGACGCGCTCGGCCTCGGGGCCCGCCATGACGTTGAGGTAGTACATGTGGTGACCGGGCACGGCCATGGAGGGCCCGTGCCAGCCGTCCGGGATCAGCACGACGTCACCGCCGCGCACTTCGGCCAGGACGTCGGTGTTGCGGCCCCGGCCCGACGGTGAGACGCGTTGGTAGCCGCAGCCGCTCGGGCCGTCGAACTCGAAGTAGTAAATCTCCTCGAGCACCGACTCCTCACCTGGGCGGTGCTCGTCGTGCTTGTGCGGCGGGAAGGACGACCAGTTGCCGCCGGGCGTGAGCACCTCGACGGCGATCAGCTTGTCGCACTCGAATCCCTGTCCATCGGCGCCTCCGGCGCGGGAGGCCGCACCGAAGTTGTTGACCTGCCGGGAGCAGCTGCCCGTGCCGCGCAGCTCCACCGGTACGTCGGACGCCGGTCCGTAGCGGGCGGGCAGCCGCCTGGTGCAGCGCGCGCCGGTGAGGGCGAACCGTCCGCCGCCGGTCGTCGAGACCGTCGTACGGGAATCGCGGGGGACGTACGCGAAGTCGCTGACGCCCGTGAACACGCTCTCGCGGCCGTGGAGTGGGAACGTGTCACCGCCGAACTCGTCGGCCGTGGTCACCGTGCAACCGCCGGCCAGGGGCAGGACGATCCACTCGCTCTCGCCGGTGTCGAAGGTGTGGGTGGCGCCCGGCGGCAGCTCCAGGACGCGGAGAGCGGAGTGGCCCCAGCCGGCCGACTCGGGGGACACGTCGACCAGGTAGGGGCCGCCGAGGGCCTTTCCCGCGGGGAGGTGGTACGTCATCGGTGCCTCCGTGCCTTCCATTCCTCTCGTGTCACAGCAGTCCGACGGCCGTGTCGACCGCGCTCTCCACGCTGCCCTCGGCCGGGTAGAGCAGGGAGCGGCCCACGACCATGCCCTGGACCGTCGGCAGCCTGAGGGCCTTGCGCCAGCGCTCGTAGGCGGCCTCCTGGTCGTCCACCTCGCCGCCGAGCAGCACCGCGGGCAGGGTGGAGGCCTCCAGGACCTCCGCCATGTCGTCCGGGTCGTGGGTCACGGGCAGCTTCAGCCAGGTGTACGCGGAGGTGCCGCCGAGGCCCGAGGCGATGGCGATCGACCTGGTGACGGCCTCGGGGGAGAGGTCGTTGACGACCCTGCCGCCGAGCCGCCGGGAGAGGAACGGTTCCACGAACAGGGGGAGCCGGTGGGCCGCCATGTCGTCGATCGCGCGGGCCGTCGACTCCAGCGTGGTCAGCGAGCCCGGGTCGTCGTAGTCGATGCGCAGCAGCAGCTTGCCCGCGTCGAAGCGGAGCCGGGCGAGGTCCTGGGCGCGGTGGCCGGTGAAGCGGTCGTCCAGCTCGAAGGCGGCGCCCGCGAGGCCGCCGCGGTTCATCGAGCCCATGACGACCTTGTTCTCCAGCACGCCGAGCAGGAGCAGGTCCTCCAGGATGTCCGCGGTGGCCAGCACCCCGTCCACGCCAGGGCGTGACAGGGCGACACAGAGGCGTTCCAGCAGGTCGGCACGGTCGGCCATGGCGAGCGGGCGGTCGCCGACGCCGAGGGCGCCACGGGCCGGGTGGTCGGCGGCCACGATCATCAGCCGGCCGCTGTCGCCCAGCAGCGGGCGCCGCGCGCGGCGGGCGGCCGCCTCGGCGATCGCCTCCGGATGCCGGGCCCTGAGGGAGGCGAGGTCGCGGATGCCGGTGCTCACGACGGGACCCCGTCCAGCAGGCCCTCGACCTCGGCCGCCGTCGGCATCGCCGAGGAGCAGGCGAGACGGGAGGCGACGAGGGCGCCGGCCGCGTTGGCGTACCGCATGATCCGCTCCAGCTCCCAGCCGGACAGCAGACCGTGGCAGAGCGAGCCGCCGAACGCGTCACCGGCGCCGAGGCCGTTGACCACCTCGACCGGGACCGGCGGGACCTCGGCGGTCGTGCCGTCGCGGTGGACCGCGAGCACACCCTTGGGGCCCTGCTTGACGACGGCCAGCTCGACTCCGGCCGCCAGCAGGGCCTCCGCGCAGGCGCGGGGTTCGCGGAGGCCGGTGGCGATCTCGCACTCGTCGAGGTTGCCGACCGCGACGGTCGCGTGCCGCAGGGCCTCCGCGTAGTACGGGCGGGCCTCGTCGGGGTCCCGCCAGAACATGGGGCGCCAGTCGAGGTCGAAGACGGTGGTACCCGCCTTGGCGCGTGCCTTCAGCGCGGCGAGCGTGGCCGAGCGGCTGGGTTCCTCGCTCAGACCGGTGCCGGTGATCCAGAAGATCCGGGCCGCGCGGATCGCGAAGTAGTCCAGCTCATCCGTGTGGATCTCCAGGTCGGGAGCCTTGGGCCGGCGGTAGAAGTACAGCGGGAAGTCGTCCGGCGGGAAGATCTCGCAGAACGTCAGCGGCGTCGGGTACGCGGGCACCGATGTCACCCAGCGGTCGTCGACGCCGAACTCCTTGAGCGCGGTGTGGAGGTAGGTGCCGAAGGGGTCGTCGCCGGTGCGGGTGATCACGGCGGCGGAGCGGCCCAGCCGGGCGGCGGCGACCGAAACATTGGCCGCCGAACCGCCCAGAAACTTTCCGAACTTCTGCACATCGCCCAGTGGCACGCCGGTCTGGAGTGGGTAAAGATCAACTCCTATGCGGCCGATCGTGATCAAGTCGAAGGGCTGGGATGAATCGGCCATGTGTGACGCTCCTCGAGTCCCAGGGGGCCTGTCGCCTCCCAGATGTAGGACCCGGAGGGCAACCCTGTCAAGACTTTGTACTTACATTCGGACCTGATTGTGAAATGATGTCTTAACAAAGTATTGACAGCGGGCTCCGGAAGGGATGGAATCCCGTCCCAGTACAACCGCCGTATTTGCGGCACGCGACCCGGACATGCCAAGATCCCGGGCCTCGGAATCCCCCGGGACCTTTCTCCCTTTCCCCCGTAAGCACAGTGAGGTGCAGGAAAGATGGACCGCTCTTCTCACTCCCGTTCTCGTCGATTCGCCCCAGTTGTGGCGATCGCCGCGGCGGCTGCCCTGACCCTCGCCGGCTGCTCCAGCAGCTCCGGGGGCAAGAAGTCCGAGGAGAGCGCAGACGGCGCCTCAGCGGGCAAGGCCTCCACTCCGCGCATGACGATCGCACTGGTCACGCACCAGTCGCAGGGCGACACCTTCTGGGACATCGTCCGCAAGGGCGCCACGGCCGCGGCCGCCAAGGACAACGTCAAGCTGGTCTACTCGGCCGACCCGAGCGCGGCCAAGCAGGCCGGCCTCATCCAGAACGCCATCGACCAGAAGGTCGACGGCATCGCGGTCACCCTCGCCAAGCCGGACGCCCTCAAGGACGTCATAGGCAAGGCGAAGGCGGCGGGTATCCCCGTCGTCGGCCTCAACTCCGGTGTCAGCGAGTGGCAGAAGCTCGGCCTGATGGAGTTCTTCGGCCAGGACGAGACCGTCGCCGGTGAGGCGCTCGGCAAGCGGCTGAACGAGGCCGGCGCCAAGAGCGCCGTCTGTGTCGTCCAGGAGCAGGGCAACATCGGCCTGACCCAGCGCTGCGACGGCGTCGACAAGACCTTCGACGGCAAGCTCCAGACGCTCAACGTCAACGGCACCGACATGCCGTCCGTGACGTCGACGATCACCGCCAAGCTCAGCGACAAGTCCATCGACTACGTCGTCACCCTGGGCGCCCCCTTCGCGCTGGCCGCGGTGCAGTCCGTGTCGGACGCGGGCAGCAAGGCCAAGATCGCCACCTTCGACCTCAACAAGGACCTGACGGGCGCCATCAGCAAGGGCTCCATCGAGTTCGCGGTCGACCAGCAGCCCTACCTCCAGGGCTACCTGGCGATCGACTCGCTGTGGCTCTACAAGAACAACGGCAACTACATGGGCGGCGGCGAGCAGCCGGTGCTGACCGGACCCGCCTTCGTCGACAAGACCAACGTCGACAAGGTCGCCGAGTTCGCCTCGAAGGGCACCCGGTGATGGGTATGACCCAGCATGCCGAGCCGGCGGTGACCACACCGCCGGCCCCCGGCCCGAAGGAGACAGACGGCCGGACCGCTCAACGATCCCTGGCGCTGCGCCTGTTGGCGCGCCCCGACGTCGGCGTCTTCCTCGGCGCCGTGGCGGTGTGGGTGTTCTTCCTCATCGCCGCCCCGCCGGTGCGCGACGGCGGCTCGATGGCCAACATCCTGTACCAGTCCTCCACCATCGGGATCATGGCGCTGCCCGTGGCGCTGCTGATGATCGGCGGCGAGTTCGACCTCTCCTCCGGCGTCGCGGTCATCACCTCGGCGCTCACCGCGAGCATGCTCGCCTACCAGCTCACCATGAACGTGTGGGTGGGCGTCATCGCCGCGCTGATCGCGTCGCTCGCGATCGGCTTCCTCAACGGCTGGCTGGTGATGAAGACCGGTCTGCCCAGCTTCCTGATCACCCTGGGCACGTTCCTGATCCTCCAGGGCGTGAACCTCGCGGTCACCAAGCTGGTCACCGGCAACGTGGCCACCGACGACATCAGCGACATGGACGGCTTCGCCGGAGCGAAGAAGATCTTCGCCTCGTCCTTCGAGGTCGGCGGCGTCCAGATCAAGATCACCATCGTCTACTGGCTGGTCTTCGCCGCACTGGCGACCTGGGTGCTGCTGCGCACCAAGTACGGCAACTGGATCTTCGCCGTCGGCGGCAACAAGGACTCCGCGCGGGCCGTCGGTGTCCCGGTGACCTTCACGAAGATCTCCCTGTTCATGCTGGTCGGCTTCGGCGCCTGGTTCGTCGGCATGCACAACCTGTTCGCCTTCAACACCGTGCAGTCCGGCGAGGGCGTCGGCCAGGAGCTCATCTACATCTCCGCGGCCGTCATCGGCGGCTGTCTGCTGACCGGCGGCGCCGGCTCCGCGATCGGCCCGGTCTTCGGCGCGTTCATGTTCGGCATGGTGCAACAGGGCATCGTGTACGCCGGCTGGAACCCGGACTGGTTCAAGGCCTTCCTCGGCGTGATGCTGCTCGGCGCCGTAATGATCAATCTGTGGGTCAGCCGTACGGCGACCCGGAGGTGACCGCAATGACATCCAGCAACGAAACCGGCACCCACGGCGCCGTCCTCGCCGACGACGCCCCCGCCACCGACGGGGCGGTCGTCGAACTCCGCAACGCCGGCAAGTCCTACGGCAACATCCGCGCCCTGCACGGTGTCGACCTGAAGGTCTTCGCCAGCCAGGTCACCTGCGTCCTCGGTGACAACGGCGCCGGCAAGTCCACCCTCATCAAGATCATCTCCGGGCTGCACCAGCACACCGAGGGCGAGTTCCTCGTCGACGGCGCCCCGGTGCGCTTCTCCACCCCGCGCGAGGCCCTCGACAAGGGCATCGCCACCGTCTACCAGGACCTCGCCGTGGTCCCGCTGATGCCGGTGTGGCGCAACTTCTTCCTCGGCTCCGAGATCACCAAGGGCCCCTGGCCGATCCGCCGCCTCGACATCGAGACGATGAAGAAGACCGCCGACGAAGAACTGCGCAACATGGGCATCGTCCTGGACGACATGGACCAGCCCATCGGCACCCTCTCCGGCGGCCAGCGCCAGTGCGTGGCCATCGCCCGCGCCGTCTACTTCGGCGCCCGCGTCCTGATCCTGGACGAGCCGACCGCCGCCCTCGGCGTCAAGCAGTCCGGTGTCGTGCTGAAGTACATCGCCGCCGCCCGCGACCGCGGCCTCGGCGTCATCTTCATCACCCACAACCCCCACCACGCCTACATGGTCGGCGACCACTTCAGCGTGCTGCGCCTGGGCACGATGGAACTCAACGCCTCCCGCGACGAGGTCAGCCTCGAAGAGCTCACCAACCACATGGCCGGCGGTTCCGAACTCGCCGCCCTCAAGCACGAGTTGTCCCAGGTTCGCGGCGTCGACGTCGAGGAGCTCCCGGAGGAGCAGGACCTCAAGGCGCCGGTGGTGACGGCCAAGGAGGACGCGTCGTGACCGCCCTGGACCGCATCCGGGTCGGCTCCGCCCCCGACTCCTGGGGCGTCTGGTTCCCCGACGACCCCCGGCAGGTCCCCTGGGAACGCTTCCTGGACGAGGTCGCCGAAGCCGGCTACTCCTGGATCGAGTTGGGTCCCTACGGCTATCTGCCCACCGACCCGGCCCGGCTGACGGACGAGGTGGCCAGGCGGGACCTCAAGGTGTCGGCCGGCACGGTCTTCACCGGCCTGCACCGCGGCCCCTCCGTGTGGGAGTCGACCTGGGAGCACGTCAGCCAGGTCGCCGCCCTCACCCAGGCGATGGGCGCGCGGCACCTCGTCGTCATCCCGTCTTTCTGGCGCGACGACAAGACCGCCGAGATCCTCGAACCCCCGGAGCTGACCCACGAGCAGTGGGCCCACCTCACCAAGGGCATGGAGCGGCTCGGCCACGAGGTGAAGGAGGCGTACGGCCTCGACATCGTCGTGCACCCGCACGCCGACACCCACCTCGACACCGAGGACCACGTCGAGCACTTCCTCGACTCGACCGACTCCGAACTCGTCAACCTCTGCCTGGACACCGGTCACTACGCCTACTGCGGCGGCGACAGCGTCAAGCTGATCGAGACGTACGGCGAACGCATCGGCTACCTCCACCTCAAGCAGGTCGACCCGGCGATCCTCGCCGACGTCGTGGCGAACGAGGTGCCGTTCGGACCGGCCGTGCAGCGCGGCGTGATGTGCGAACCGCCCTCCGGCGTACCGGAGTTGGAGCCGGTGCTGGTGGCCGCGCAGAAGCTCGGTGTGGAGCTGTTCGCGATCGTCGAGCAGGACATGTACCCGTGCGAGCCGGACAAGCCGCTGCCGATCGCCGTACGCACCCGCAGGTTCCTGCGGTCCTGCGGAGCCTGATCCCGCGAAACCTGAGAGGACGGTCATGACCCAGCGTGCACCGCTGCGAGTCGCGGTCATCGGCACGGGGAAGATGGGCGCCGACCATGTGCGCCGTATCGAAGAGGTCGTCAGCGGCGCACGGGTGAGCGCCGTCGTGGACGTCGACGCCGAGCGGGCCAAGGCCGTCGCGGCCCGCGTCGACGGCTGCACCGCCTACACCGACGTGACGACGGCACTCGCGGCGGCCGACGTCGACGCGGTACTGATCGCCTCGTCGGGGCCGGCCCACGAGGCGGCCCTGCTCGCCGCCCTCGAACGCGATCTCCCGGTCCTGTGCGAGAAGCCGCTCACCCCGGACTCGGCGTCGGCGCTGCGGGTGCTGGAGGCCGAGCGCAAGCTGGGCCACCGCCGGGTCCAGGTCGGGTTCATGCGGCGCTACGACGCCGAGTACATGAAGCTCAAGTCCCTGCTGGAGACCGGTCAGCTGGGCCGTCCGCTGATGGTGCACAACCGGCACCGCAACGCGGCCAGCCCGCCCTTCTTCACCAGCGACATGCTCGTCAGCGACTCGGTCGCGCACGAGACGGACGTGACCCGCTGGCTCCTCGGCCAGGAGATCACCGCCGTGACCGTACTGCGGCCGAGGCCGTCCGCGAACGCGCCGGAGGACCTCCAGGACCCGCAGTTCGTGGTGTTCGAGACGGACGGCGGCGCCGTCGTCGACGTGGAGATCTTCGTCAACTGCGGCTTCGGCTACCAGGTCCAGGCGGAGGTGGTCTGCGAACGCGGCACCGCCCGCATCGGCGACGGCCACGCCATGGTCACCAACATGGCAGGCCGCTGGGGCGGCACCATCTCCCAGGACTTCATCGACCGCTTCGCCGAGGCCTACGACCGCGAGCTCCAGGTGTGGGTCGACGCGACACGGCGGGGCGAGGTGACGGGGCCGAGCACGTGGGACGGCTACGCGGCCGCCGCCGTGTGCGAGGCGGGCGTGCGCGCCCTGAACGAAGGCGGCCGTGTGGAGGTGGAGTTGGTGGAGCGGCCGCCCCTGTACTGATCCAATTCTCTGAGCGGGGAAGCGGTCACGGTGCTGCGGGGAGAGCTCGTGTGAAGACGACCATCGGCTGACCGGGGCCGTTGTACTCCTCCTCGACACGCGCCTCGAACCCCAGACTGCGATGGAAGGCGACCGAGCCCTCGTTGGCGACCGACGTGATCGCCTTCAGCCGGACGGCGCCCTGCTCGCGGGCGGCCTCGACGAACGCGGCGTACAGCTCGCGGCCGAGACCGGTGCCGCGGGTGTCGTCGCGGGTGGCGATCAGGTGGACGTACCCCGTGCCGTCGGGCGTGACGAAGCCGATGAGGTAGCCGCGGATGCCGTCGTCGTCGCGGGCGACCAGGCAGGTCGAGCCGAACTCCTGCACCAGGGCGAGGAGATGGAGCGAGCGCAGATCGCGGTCGCCCCAGTAGCGGGGGTGATCCGCCAGAACCCGCTGGATGTCGGTGACTTGGGCGGGGGTGATGTGCGCGGCCATGCGATCGATCATGGCAGGTGTGCAACCGGGATGCCCTCGTTGCTGTCCTTCGTGTGAGGGCGACGGAGGTGTGCATGAGGGTCCTGCTGCCGGTGGCGCGCGGGCTGGCCGGGCTGGCGCCCGGGGTGGGCGATCCGCTGCTCGGCGCCTTGCTGCTGCGCTGTCTCACCCCCGGCTGGGTACTGCTGCGGCCCAGTCCGCCCGCGCGTCTGCTCGCCTGGGCCAAGGAGGCGGTCGCCGTGGCGCGCCGCGCCCACCCGAGCCGCCCGGTGCAGCTGGCCCGGGCCCTGGCCCTGCACGCGCACGTGCTGGACGCGCTGGGACGGCACGAGGAGGCGTGCGCGGCGGTGGCCGCCGCCGACGCCGTACCGGGGGCCCGGCTGTCGCAGGCCCAGGCCGCGTACCTCCTGCACGTCCGGGCCCAGGCACTCCTGGGGAGCGGCAGAGCCGAGGAGGCGCTGGAGGCGGCCCGCCGCTGCGTCGACATGTACCGTCACGGCCCGGCTCCGGCCGGCCGGGACCGCCTCCTGGGCTCCCTGCCGGGCGCCCTGCGCACCTATGGGCTGGTGCTCGGGGCACTCGGGCACACGGAACAGTCCGTGCTCGTGTACGAGGAGTGCGCGGCGCTCCTGCGGTCCATGTCGTTGCGGGAGTCCAGCAGGGTGCTGCTCGTCATGGCGCGCGTGTTCGTGGAGCTCGTCGGCGGCCTGAAAGCCCTCGGGCGCCACGAGGAGGCGCTGGCACTCGGTCCCGAGGCGAGGGAGTCGCTGGGCGGCGGGATGGTTTTCGCGTACCCAGGGATCGTGCTGCCGCTGCGCGCACTACTTCTCGTGGACCTGGCCGACTGCCACGGAGCCAGGGGTGAGTGGGAGATGGCCCGCACGACGGCCGAGGAGGCGGTGACCGGGACGCGGAGCCCCGCGGGTGCGGCATGGCTGCCCGTCGCGCTGCGGTGTCTGGCCGACACGCTCGCCGAAGTCGACGCGCCCGACGAGGAGTCGAGCACCCTGCAGGAGCTGGCCGACCTGTACGCCGAGGCGTCGCCGGACACTGATCCGCTGCTCGCGAAGACCCTGGACGACCTGGCCCGCTGTCACCGGCGGGCGGGCCGTCACCGCGAAGCCGTCGCGGCCACGGAACGCGGCATCGCCGCCTACCGGCGCGCGGTGGCCCGCGAAGCGGCGCACGAGCCCGAACTGGCCCGCGTGCTGGCCAATCTGAGCCTCCGTCAGGACGGTGCGGGTGACCCGGAGTCGGCCGTGACGAGCGCCCGCGAGGCGCTCACCCTCACCCGGAGGCTGGCCGAGTCCGACTGGGAGACGTACCACCCGCTCACCGCCCGCCGCCTCCGTGTCCTCGGCCAGGCCCTCCGGAGCGCCGACGACCTCGCGGGAACCGTGTCCTGCTACGAGGAGGCGGAGACCGTCCTGGGGGAGCACCGGGACCGGCCGGGCGTCGCGGCCGAGCTCGCCACGATCCGTTCCGTACTCGCCGACGCCCTGGCCGCCGCGGCCGTCGGGACCGACCTCGACGAGAAGGTCACCGCCCTGCGCACCCTCCTCGCCCTCACCCGCCGGGCGGATGCCACGGACGTCCACGCCACCTGCGTCCGGGCCTTCGCCGAGGCCCGGACGGACCGCACCGCGCAGGCGTGGGAGAGGGCGACGGGAGAGTCGTACCCGACGTTCTTCTACCGTTGGACGACCGACCGCGGCCGCGGCTCGAACCCGGCCGCCCGGTAGCTCTCGTCGATCAGCGTCATCGTCGCCACCGCGTCATCCGCGTCGAGCGGCACCGCCGCCCCCTCGCGCACCCGCGCCGCGAACGCCTCCAGCTGGTACGTGTACGAGGACCGGGTGCCGAGCCGCTCGGTCCGCTCGCCCTCGGCCGTGCGGACCACGACCCGGTCGTCCAGGTGGGGCAGCACGAAGTTCGGCGCACTCACCTCGCCCCGGCTGCCGGTGATCCGGATGCTCATCTCCAGCTCGTCGTACGCCATGTGACAGCGCGCCGACCCGGTGGCCCCGCCCGGGAACTCCAACTCCGCGTCCAGCCACTCGTCGACGCCCGGCGCGCCCGCGCGCTCCCCGCCCCGCGCGGAGACGAGCCGTGGGGCGCCGCCCGCGAAGGGGGCGAGCATGCGCAGGGCGTGCAGGCTGTAGCAGCCCAGGTCCATCACGGCGCCGCCGGCCAGCGGCAGTGACCAGCGCGGGTCGGTGTCGGGGGGTGCGGGGATCGCGACCAAGGCCTCTGCCCGCTCCAGGTCGCCGATCTCGCCACTCGCGAGGATCTCGTGCAGACGGCGGGTGACCGGGTGGAACAGATAGTGGAACGCCTCCATGAAGACGGTCCCGGACTTCGCCGCCGCCTCCCGCACCTCGGCGGCCTCCTCGGCGTTGCTCGCCGACGGCTTCTCGCTCAGCACATGCTTGCCCGCCGCGAGGGCGGCGAGGTTCCACGGCCCGTGCAGACCGTTGGCGAGCGGGTTGTAGACGACGTCGACCTCGGGGTCGGCGAGCAGGTCGGCGTAGGAGTCCACGACCCGCTCCACGCCGTACTCGCCCGCGAACGCCTCGGCGCGGGCCCGGTCGCGGGCGGCCACCGCGACAAGGCGGTGGCCGGTGATCCGGGCCGGGTCGACGAGGGAGCGTTCGGTGATCCGTGCGGCTCCCAGCACTCCGATGCGCAGTGGTTCCCGGCCCGGCTCGCTCATGCCTGCCGTACCTCCTCGATGGTGACAGGACGGTGCTCGTGCAGGGACAGTGTGCACGCCTCAGCGATCCAGCCGGCCTCCAGGGCGTCCTCGACCGTGCACGGGGAGGTGCGGTGGCCCGCGACGACCTCGGTGAACGCGGTGAGTTCGGCGCGGTAGGCCTCGGTGAAGCGGTCCATGAAGAAGTCGTGCGGCGTCCCGGCCGGGAAGGTCACGCCCGGCTCGACCGAGCGCAGCGGCAGCCTGTCCTCCAGACCCACGGCGATGGAGTCCGTGAAGCCGTGGATCTCCATGCGGACGTCGTAACCCCGGGCGTTGTGACGGGAGTTGGAGATCACCGCGATGGTGCCGTCGTCGAGGGTGAGGAGCGCGCCGGTGGTGTCGGCGTCGCCTGCCGCCTTGATGTAGTCGGCACCCCGGTTGCCGCCGACGGCGTACACCTCGACTACCTCGCGGCCGGTCACCCAGCGGATGATGTCGAAGTCGTGCACCGAACAGTCGCGGAAGATGCCGCCCGACGCGGCGACGTACGCGGCCGGCGGGGGCGCCGGGTCCAGCGTGGTCGACCGTACGGTGTGCAGCTTGCCGAGTTCACCGGCCTGCACGGCGGCACGCGCGGCGACGAATCCGGCGTCGAAGCGGCGGTTGTAGCCGATCTGGATCGGCACGTCCCTGTCCTGGATCGCCTTGAGGACCTCGACGCCCTCGCTCATGTGTTTGGCGACGGGCTTCTCGCAGAAGACGGGGATGCCGGCCTCGACGCCGGCCAGGATCAGCGCGGGGTGGGCGTCGGTCGCGGCGGCGACGACGATGCCGTCCACGCCGGCGGCCAGCAGGGCCTCGGGCGAGTCCACGACCTCGCCGCCGAACTTCTCCGCGGCGGTCTTGGCGGCGTCCGCGAACGGGTCGGTGAGCACGAGCGACTCGACCACGTCGAGTCCGGAGAGGGTCTCGGCGTGGAAGGCGCCGATGCGGCCGAGGCCGAGGATTCCGATGCGCATGGGGGTTGCAGCTCCTTGAGGGTTCTTACGGGAAACGGGAGGCCAGGAGAGCCTCAGTCGAGTCCGCCGAGTACGTTCTGGTCCCAGTCGATCACCGAACCGGTGACCACGCCCGACCGGTCCGACAGCAGCAGGACCACGAAGTCGGCGATCTCGTCCGGCTGGCCGAGCTTGCCCATCGGCAGCTTCTCGGCGGCCTGCTCCAACCAGTCGTCACCGGCGCCGTGGAACGCCTTCTGCGTGGCGTCCTCGCCCTCGGTCGCGGTCCAGCCGATGTTGAGGCCGTTGATCCGCACCCGGTCCCAGCGGTGGGCGTGCGCCGCGTTGCGGGTCAGCCCGATGAGCCCGGCCTTGGCGGCGACGTAGGGCGCGAGGAACGGCTGCCCGCCGTGCGCCGAGGACGTGATGATGTTGACGATCGTGCCGGGGGCCTTGCGGCCGACCATGTCGGCGACCGCGGCCTGCATCGCGAAGAACGGCGCCTTGAGGTTGATCGCGATGTGCTGGTCGAACAGCTCCGGTGTGGTGTCGAGGAGCGTGCCCCGGGAGGTCAGGCCCGCCGAGTTCACCAGGCAGTCGATGCGGCCGTGCGCGGCGACCACCTCGGCCACGGACGCCTTGGCCTGCTCGGCGTCCGCGAGGTCGGCGCGCACGAACAGCGCCTTGCCGCCGGCCTCCGTCAGCTCGGCGACCAGCGCCTCGCCCGGCTCCGGCCGCCGCCCCGACACGGCGACCACCGCGCCCTCACGCACCGCGGCCCGTGCGATCGCGGCGCCCACGCCCTGGCTGCCGCCGTTGACGAGGACGACCTTGTCGTCGAGAAGTCCCATGAAGTCCGGTCCTTTCAGCTCTCGCGCCGCTCGGCGCTCGCCCGCAGCTCGTCCCGCAGAGTCCGCGGCGTCCATCGCTCACGCAGCGCCCGCCGTACCAGGTCCGCCTGCGTGGGCGGGGCCAGGCCGTCGACCGGCGGGTCGCTGTCGAGGTTGGTGGGGAAGGGGTAGCCCTCGGCGCTGGCGGCGATCACGTTCTCCAGCCACTCCTCGCCGGCGCCCTCCGACGCGCGCCGCAGCAGCACGGGGTAGACCGCGTTGGTCACCGTCTCCCGGTCCACGGTCTCCATCGCGCGTCCGAAGGCCGAGGACACCTGGAGCAGGTTGGCCATGCGGCGCACGTCCGTGGTGCGGTTGGTGCCGGCCGCGTGGAACAGCGCCGGGTTGAAGAAGACGGCGTCGCCCTGGGCGAGCGGGAGCTGGACGTGGCGCTTCTTGAAGTACTTCTGGAACTCCGGCCGCCGCCAGGCCAGATAGCCCGCCTCGTACGCCTGCGAGAACGGCAGGTACAGCGTCGGCCCCGACTCCACCGGCATGTCGCAGTGCGCGACGGCGCCCTGGAGGGTGAGCACGGGGGAGAGGCGGTGCACATGTGCCGGGTAGGCCGCGGCGACCTCGCCGGAGAGGAAGCCGAGGTGGTAGTCGCGGTGCACGGTCTGGGCGAGGCCGCCCGGGTTGACCACGTTGATCTGGGAGGTCACCTGGTAGCCGGGGCCGAGCCAGGCCTCGCAGACCAGTGCGAGGACGGGGTTGGCGTAGTAGTCGGCGAAGGTCGACGGGTCGTAGAGGGCCGCCTTCTCCAGCGCGTTCCACACCCGCTCGTTCGCGCCGGGCTTGGCGAAGTGGTCGCCGGCCGTGGTGCCCGCCGCGTCCTGCTCGCGGATCAGTGAGTCGAACACCTTGGTGGCGCGGTCGACGATCTCGTGATCGCGGAAGGCGCCCTTGAAGACCACCACTCCGGGCCCGTCGCAGAGAGCTCGGACGAGCTCCGCCTGGACGTCCCGGCGACGCCCGGCGCCGAGGAGGCGCTCGGCGTCGTACAGCAGGACGTTCCGCTCCACGCCGGCGGCGTGCGGATAGTCGGCGGGGTCGACGTTCCGCTCGACGAGCGCGCGGAAGGAGTCGAGGTCGCAGTCCTGTTCGGACAGCCAGGCACGGTGATGTACGGCGGTGAAGGACATCTGTGTCCTCTCGGTGACAGGGGCGACTCAGCGCTGCCATTCTTGTCAGTACAAAGCCGTCGAACAACCAGCAGGCGGCCATCAAAAACCCCTCAAGGAGCCGCTCCATGGGCCACCCCTTCCCGATCCGGGAGATCGCACGTCAGGCGGGCCTGAGCGAGGCGACCGTCGACCGGGTCCTGAACGGCAGGGGAGGGGTCCGGGAGAGCACGGTCCGTGAGGTCCGGCAGGCCATCGCCGACCTGGACCGGCAGCGCACCCAGGTCAGACTGGTCGGCCGCACCTTCATGATCGACATAGTGATGCAGGCGCCGGAGCGCTTCTCCACCGCCGTCCGGGCGGCCCTGGAGACGGAACTGCCCGCCCTGCACCCGGCGGTCGTGCGCTCCCGTTTCCACTTCCGTGAGACCGGCCCGGCCCAGGAACAGGTCAGAATCCTGGACCGGATAGCCCGCCGCGGCTCGCAGGGAGTGATCCTCAAGGCGCCGGACGTCCCCGAGGTCGCGGCCGCCGTCGGCCGCCTCGCCCAGGCCGGCATTCCCGTGGTCACCCTCGTCACCGACCTGCCCGCCACCCCGCGCCTCGGCTACGTCGGCATCGACAACCGCGCCGCGGGCGCGACCGCCGCCTATCTCATGGGCCAGTGGCTCGGCGACCGCCCCGGCAATGTCCTCACCAGCCTGAGCAGCGGCTTCTTCCGCAACGAGGAGGAGCGCGAGATGGGCTTCCGCAGCGCCATGCGCGCCCGCCATCCCGACCGCACCCTGGTCGAGATCGCCGAGGGCCAGGGCCTGGACGCCACCCAGTACGACCTCGTCCGGGCCGCCCTGGAACGCGACCCGGACATCCGCGCGGTCTATTCGATCGGCGGCGGCAACATCGCCACGCTGAAGGCCTTCGAGGACCTCGGCCGAAAGTGCGCGGTGTTCATCGCCCACGACCTCGACCACGACAACGACCGACTGCTGCGCGAGCACCGGCTCTCCGCCGTCCTCCACCACGACCTGCGCCAGGACATGCGCGAGGCCTGCCACCTGGTCATGCGCGAGCACGGCGCGCTGCCGCCCGCGGGACCGACGGTGCCGTCCGCGATACAGGTCGTGACGCCCTACAACATGCCGGCAGTGCTCACAGGCTGACCCACGCGCCGGTCTCCGCCGACCGCGCCATCGCATCGAGCACGACGGCGCTGTGCACGGCGTCCGCGAGCGTGGCCCCGTACGAGGTGCCCTCCGCGATCGACCGCAGGAAGCGATACGCCTCGACCACCTTGAGGTCGTCGTAGCCCATGGCGTTGGCGGCACCCGGCTGGAACGCCCCGAACTCGCCGTCGCCCGGCCCGACGTAGACCGTGCTGACGGGCTGGTCCTGGTAGCCGGTGCCGCGGCTCACGCCGAACTCGTTCATCCGGCGGAAGTCCCAGAACACCGCGCCCTTGGTGCCGTGCACCTCGAAGCCGTAGTTGTTCTGCTCGCCCACCGAGACCCGGCAGGCCTCCAGGACACCACGGGCGCCGGAGGCGAAGCGCAGCAGACAGTTGACGTAGTCCTCGTTCTCCACCGGTCCCAACTCCCCGCCGGAAGCCCGGGAATGACCCGCGGTGGCACCGGTCGGACGGGCCCGTTCCGGCACGAAGATCGCCGTGTCGGCAGTCAGCGACGCGATGTCCCCGAGCAGATACCGCGCCAGGTCCGCCCCGTGCGAGGCCAGGTCGCCCAGCACTCCGCTGCCGCCCCGCTCCTTCTCGTACCGCCAGGTCAGGGCGCCCTCGGGATGGGCCGCGTAGTCGCTGAAGAGCCGGATGCGGACGTGGGTGACCGTGCCGATGTCACCGGAGGCGATCAGCGCGCGGGCCGCCTCGACGGCGGGCGCGTTGCGGTAGTTGAAGCCGACCGCGCTGTGGACCCCCGCCTTTCCCGCCGCGTCCGCCACCGCGCGCGCGTCCTCGGCGCTCAGCCCCACCGGTTTCTCGATCCAGAGGTGCTTACCGGCCTCGGCCATCGCGACCCCGATCTCCCGGTGCAGGAAGTTCGGTGCGGTGACGCTGACAGCTTGCACGCGCGGATCGGCGGCCACGTCCCGCCAGTTCCGGGTCGTCGAGGCGAACCCGAACTGCGCGGCGGCCTCCTCGGCCCGCCCCGGCACCTCCTCGGCGACCATCACCAGCTCCGGACGCAGGCCCAGCCGCGGGTAGTGGTGCAGGACGCGGGAGTACGCCTGGGTGTGCACCCGGCCCATCCAGCCGAACCCGACGACGGCGACCCCGAGCGAATCCACCATGACAGCCCCTCTTTGGACCGGTCCACAATCTGTCCAGGCCACCCTGAGTCGCATTCCCCAAGGTGTCAACCCTTTGACAGGACAATGGCCCTCATGGAACGGTCCACACCATGAGACCACCGACGATCCGCGACGTCGCCGACCGGGCCGGCGTCTCCAAGTCCCTGGTCTCCCTCGTGCTGCGCGGCTCCGAGCAGGTGCGCCCCGAGAAGCGCGAGGCGGTGACGCGTGCCATGGAGGAGCTCGGCTACCGGCCCAACGCGGCCGCCCGCAGCCTCAGCGAGCAGCGCACCCGCACGGTCGGCGTGCTCCTCAACGATCTGCGCAACCCCTGGTTCGTCGACCTGCTCGACGGCCTCAACTCACTGCTGCACGACAACGGTCTGCACATGCTGATGGCCGACACCCGCCTCAACCGCCGCATCGGCCAGGACGTGACCGGCCCCTTCCTCGACCTGCGCGCCGACGGCCTGGTCGTCATCGGCACCCTGCCCGACTCGGCCGCGCTCGGGGCGATCGCCGAGCGCATCCCGGTCGTCGTCGCGGGTGCCCGGGAGCCGGTCCTGCCGGGCGTGGACATGGTCGCCAACGACGACGAACAGGGCGCCCGCCTGGTCACCGAGCACCTCATCGGCCTCGGCCACCGACGGATCGCGCACATCGCGGGATACGGCGCCGTCGGCGAGCTGCGCCGGCGCAGCTTCGAGGCGACGATGCGGGCCCACGGCCTGGCAGGGGTGGTGGAGGCCAGCGACATGACGGAGGAGGGCGGCTACCGCACCACCGTCCGCCTGCTGAGCCGCCCCGACCGGCCCACCGCCGTCTTCGCCGTCAACGACATCTCCTCGGTCGGCGCCCTGTCGGCGGCCGAGGAACTGGGCCTGCGCGTCCCGAGCGACCTGTCCGTCGTCGGCTACGACAACACCCGCATCGCGAGCCTGCGCCACGTCTGGCTCACCACCGTCGACAGCGCCAACCACGAGGTCGGCCGTCGCGCGGCCCGCTGTCTCCTGGACCGCTTCGAGGGCGGCGGGGGAGCGGGCCGGGTGCATCTGGCGGCGCCCACGCTGGAGATCCGGGGCACGACGGCGGCGCCGCCTACAGGTTGATGGCGTAGGCCTTTCGCAGCGTCTCGTGCACCGTCCACGTCGTACGGTCGCCCTCGCGCAGTACGGCCATGTCGCCGGGCCCGACCTTCAGCGTCGGCCCGCCCTCGACCTCGATCGTCGCCGACCCGCCGATCACCACGAACAGCTCGTCCGCCTCGGTGTCCGTGACCACGCCGGGCGTGATCTGCCAGATCCCACGGATCTGCTTGCCGTCCTCAGACTCCCAGATCACCTTCCCGGTCACCTCGGGCGTGCCGGAGACGATCTGCTCCGGGGCGAGGGGCTCGGCCTCGAGCTCGGCGTCGGGGATGTGGACAACGAAACTGTGGGTCATGGGACGACCCTAGCCTCGGCGAACCGATCGCGACCGTGGACAGGATGTGGGGTATCGGCCCAGGTGGCAGGACACTCCGTCGGGGCCGAACGGACTGGCGGGGTGCCCGTCCCCGGGTGATCGTGGAGGGCATGGCGGACCCCCGGGCTGCTGCCGCGTCCGAGCGGCACGCGCACGACACACGCGAGAGTCTCCTGTTCGGCGGCGTCTACGGAGCGGTCCTGGCCTGCTCGATGGTCGCCGCGCTCACCCAGTACGGCCACACCGACCGGGAGACCCGCCGTTACGACGCCGTCTGGCTCGTGGTCACGGCCCTGGCCTCCGCCCTCGCCCACGGCTACGCCCACTACATCGCGGAACGCACCCCGCACCGACGCGGCGACGCCCTGCGCACCCTCGTCAACGAGTGGCCCCTGGTCGCGGCGGTCCTGCCCACCGTCTTCATCCTGGCGGGCGCGGGCTGGGGCTGGTGGCCCGCGAAGGGAGTGGAGTACCCGGCGTTCACCCTGAACATCACCCTGCTGTTCACCCTGGGCGTCGTGACGGCCCGCTGGTCGCACCGCTCCTGGCCCTACGCCCTGCTGATCGGCCTCGTGGACGCGCTGCTCGGCGTGGGGGTCGTGGTGGCCAACGCGGTCATCAAGTGAGACCGCGCAGGGGTTCCGCCGGCCGGCGCACAGGGGAAGGAGCCCACATGAACGACGTCACCGACGAGGCGATCCGCAGCCTGCGCACCACCGCCGATCCGCGGCTGCGGCAACTGCTGACCGCCCTGATCCGCCACCTGCACGCCTTCGCGAGCGAGACCGGACTGACCCAGGAGGAATGGGAGGACGGGATCCGGTTCCTGACGGCGACCGGACAGGCGTGCACGGACACCCGGCAGGAGTTCATCCTCCTGTCGGATGTGCTCGGCCTGTCGATGCTGATGGAGACGATCAACGGCGGCCACGCCCCCGGCGCCACCGAGTCGACGGTCCTCGGCCCCTTCCACATGACCGAGTCACCGGCCCGCGGACTCGGTGCGAACATCGACCTGGTGGGCGGCGGCGAGCCGTGCGTGGTGAGCGGCCGGGTGCTCGCGACGGACGGGACCCCCCTGCCCGGCGCCCTGGTCGACGTCTGGCAGGCGAACGACCAGGGCTACTACGACGTCCAGCAGCCCGGGATCCAGCCGCCGGGCAACGGCCGCGGCCTGTTCACCACGGACGCCGAGGGCGGCTTCCGCTTCCGCACCTGCGTGCCCAGCTCGTACCCCATCCCCACGGACGGCCCGGTCGGCGACCTCCTGCGCGCCACCGGCCGTCACCCCTACCGCCCCGCGCACATCCACTTCATCGCCTCGGCCGCCGGACACGACCCCGTCACCACGCACATCTTCGTGGCCAGCGACCCTTACCTGACCTCCGACGCGGTGTTCGCCGTCAAACAGAGCCTCGTCCGCGACTTCACCCCGACCGACGACCCTTCCCTGGCCGAGGGGTTCGGCGTCCCGAACCCCTTCCGGCACGCGCGCGTGGACCTCGTACTGGAGCGCTCATGACGGAGTTCGTCCACGAGTCCCCGCCCATGAGGGTCGTCCTGCGCCCTGGCGCCGCCACGACGGCGACCCCTGACGAGACCCGGCGCCTCGGCCTGCGGCGGGTGTTGGTCGTCTCCGGCACACGCGGCGCGGACACGGCCCGGGCGGTCGCCGACTCCCTCGGCCAGGCCTGCGCGGGCCTGCACACCGGGGCCCGGATGCATGTCCCCGCGGAGGTCGCCGACCGGGCCGTCGAGGTGGCGCGGGCCGCGGGCGCCGACGGATGCGTCGCGGTCGGCGGCGGCTCGTCCATCGGCCTCGGCAAGGCGATCGCCCTGCGCACCGGCCTGCCGCTGATCGCCGTACCCACCACCTACTCCGGCTCCGAGGCGACCCCGGTGTGGGGCCTGACCGAACACGGCGCCAAACGCACCGGCCGCGACCCCTCCGTCCTGCCGCGCAGCATCGTCTACGACCCCGAACTGACCCTCGCCCTCCCCGTACCGCTCTCCGTGACCAGCGGCGTCAACGCCCTCGCGCACGGCGTCGAGGCGCTGTACGCCCCGGACGCCTCGCCCCTGATCGCGCTGATGGCCGAGGAGGGCGTACGGGCGATGGCCCGAGCCCTTCCCGACGTGGCCGGCGACCCGGCCTCCCTGGACGCCCGCGGCCGTGCCCTGTACGGCGCCTGGCTCTGCGGCTCCTGCCTCGGCGCCACCACGATGGGCCTGCACCACAAGCTGTGCCACGTCCTCGGCGGCACCTTCGGTCTGCCGCACTCGGAGACCCACACGGTGGTCCTCCCGTACGCCCTCGCCTACAACGCGCCCGCGGTCCCGGACGCGGTGGCCGCCGTGGCGAGAGCCCTGGACACGGACGCGGCCCCGACAGCCCTGTGGCAGCTGGCCGGTCGTCTCGGCGCTCCGCGGTCCCTCGCCGAACTCGGTCTGAAAGAAGCCGACTTGGCGGTGGCGGCCGAGCAGGTGGCGGGTCAGGCGTACGCCAACCCCAGGGAGGTCACGGTGGACGGGGCGCTGGCGGTGCTGAGGGCGGCCTACGAGGGCGGGCCGCCCTGACCGTCGTTGAAGCACACGGGTCCGCCCCCGGAGTACGGAACTCAGGCGGCGGACCCGTGGCTGTCGACGTGCCTCAGGCCTTGGCTCCCGTGACCTGCGCCGCCTCACCCGGGCTGTCCTGCGGCGTTGTTGCCGGGACAACGGCCCGCTTCGCCGGGATGAAGGTGGCGATCAGGAAGGCGAGGAGGGCCGCTCCGGCGCCGAGGGCCATGACGACCTTGAAGCCGTTCTCCGAGGGCAGTGCGTAGCCGCCGAAGTCGGTGGTCATCTGGGCCAGGATGACACCGGCGATGGCGCTGGCGAAGCTGGTGCCCAGGGAGCGCATCAGGGTGTTGAGGCTGTTGGCGGCACCGGTCTGGGTGGGGTCGACCGCGCCCATGATCAGGGCGGGCAGGGCGCCGTAGGTGAAGCCGATGCCGCCGCCGATGACGCAGGAGACCAGGACGAGGTGCCAGACCTCCGACATGAGCACGATGTTGAGGCCGTAGCCGGCGGCCACGATCAGGGCGCCGATCATCAGGGTGAGCTTGGGACCCTTGGCCTTGGTGATGGCGGCGGAGACGCCGGACATGACCATCATGACGAGGCCCTGGGGGGCGAGGACCAGGCCGACGGTGAGCATGGACTTGCCGAGGCCGTAGCCGGTGGCTTCGGGGAGCTGGAGCAGCTGCGGCAGGACCAGGGACATCGCGAACATCGAGAAGCCGAGTGCGACCGAGGCGAGGTTGGTGAAGAGCACCTGGGGCTTGGCGGTGGTGCGCAGGTCGACCAGGGGCCGGCTGCTGCGCAGCTCGTAGCGGCCCCAGGCGAGCAGGATCACGACCGAGGCGATGCCGAGGCCCAGGATGCCGGCGGACGTCCAGCCCCAGTCGCCGCCCTTGGAGACGGCCAGCAGCAGGGTCACCAGTCCGGCGGACAGGCCCAGCGAGCCGACCAGGTCGAAGCGGCCGCCGGCCCGCACGTCGGACTCGGGCACGATCAGCAGCACGAGCAGGAAGGAGACGGCGCCCAGGGCGGCGGAGGTCCAGAAGAGGATGTGCCAGTCGAAGTTGTCGGCGATGAAGGCGGCGGAGGGCAGGCCGAGGGCGCCGCCGACACCGAGCGAGGCGCTCATCATGGCGGTGGACCCGGCGAGCCGCTCGGCGGGCAGTACGTCGCGCATGATGCTGATGCCGAGCGGGATGACGCCGGCGGCCAGGCCCTGCAGGGCGCGTCCGGCGATCATCGGGATCACGGAGTCGGCCAGCGCGCAGACGACCGAGCCGGAGATCAGCAGGACGATGCTGACCAGGAGCATGCGGCGCTTGCCGTACATGTCGCCGAGGCGGCCGACCACGGGGGTGGCGACGGCGGCGGCGAGCAGGGTGGCGGTGACCGCCCAGGCGGTGTTCGACGCCGAGGCGTCAAGAAGCTTCGGCAGTTCGGGGACGATCGGGATGACGAGCGTCTGCATCAGCGCGACGACGATCCCGGCGAAGGCCAGCACCGCCACGACGGCGTTCGACCGCGACGGGGCGGCCCCCGCTGCGGCGGGTCGGGCAAGGGCGTCGGACATGGCAGGGCCTCCGTGAACCAGAAGGATTGCTTGAGTTACTCAACCATAAATGTATTGCTTGACTTAAGCAAGCGACTGTCGAGGGGGCATACGGGCGGTTCGGGGACGGGAGGGGGAGGCGCGGCGCCGGGTCACCGCGACGGCGCCGCGGTCGGCGACGGCCCGCCTCGGCGTTGCCGACGGAGCGCTCACGCCTCGTCGTCGAACGTGACGACGACCTTCTCCGCGGCCCCCGGCGTCAGCGCCAGCTCGAAGGCCCGCTCGACCTCGCCGAACGGCACCCGATGGCTGATCAGCCGGGCGAACCGCTCGTGGTGCTCGACGAGTTCGGGCGTGACCTCGAAGATCTCGGTCGGATAGCCCTGCGAGGCGATCAGCGTCAGCTCGCTGCGCAGCATGCCGCCGAGGTCGATGGCGTCGGACTTCTTCTGTACGGCGACCATGACCAGCTTGGCGTGCCACTTGGCGTTGTCGACGACGGCCTGGAAGACGGCGGGGGCGCCCGCGGCGTCGACGTAGATGTCGGTACCGGGACGGGGCTGTCCGAGGGCGTTGGCGGCCCGGCCGTGCAGTTCCGTCAGCCGTTCGGTGACGTTCTCCGTGGCCGAGTCGATGACGGCGTCGGCGCCGACCGCCAGAGCCGTCTCGAGGCGTTCGGGAATGATGTCGACGACCACGACGTGCTCCACGCCCCGCAGCTTCAGCCAGATGGCGGCGCCCAGTCCGATGGGCCCGGCGCCGAAGACGACGACCTTGTCGGCGGGCTTCGCCTCGGAGCGGTTGACGGCGTGCCGGGCGACCGCCATCGGCTCGTTCAGCGAGGCGACCTCGAAGGGCACCGTGTCGGGGAACACCGTGACGTTCTTGCCGGCCTCGACGCCCTCGATCAGCAGGTACTCGCTCATGGCGCCGTGCGCGCCGCCGCAGCCGATGATCCCGGAGGGTACGCCCTGCGGGTTCACCACGACCCGGTCGCCGACCTTGACGTCGGTGACCTCGGCGCCGGCCTCGATGATCTCGCCGGCGGGCTCGTGGCCCAGCGGGATCGCCCGCGTCGAGCCGTCGGCACCGGCCGGCATGCCGCCGAGATGGAGGAAGAACGTGTCGGTGCCGCAGATCCCGCACGCGCGGATCCTGACGAGCGCGTCCGCGGGGCCGGGGGTGGGGCGCTCGACGTCCCGCACGTCGACCTTGTTCTTGGCGGTGAGGACGGACTTCATCGTGGCCATGGAGAGTCTCGCTTTCCGGAGGTACTGCGAAGAGGTGTTACCGGACTCGGGCAAGTGGTCGTGGATGGCACCGGGGCCGGCGGCGGGCAGGGGGAGTGACCCGTCCGCCGGGCCCGGTGACCGCGCCGTACCCCGTCCCCACGGGTCGGGCGCAAGGGGCCGCATCCGCTCAATGCGGCCCCGGTCCGGGTGTGCGTGGTCGGGAGTGGACGAGCATTCCCGTCCCACGCGGACCGGTTTACTTGAGTTAGGCAAGCACGGTTGCGTTACTTAAGTCAAGCAATCAACTGCACATTGCTTAAGTTAGGCAAGTACCTCTAGGGTGGTGTCATGACCGCAGAAGCGCCGGCCCCGGCGACCCTGGCCGAGATAGAGCGAGTGCTCACCCGGGTCGCCTACCTGGCCGGGCGGAGTCGACGGCACGAGCGCCTCATGGCGATGGCGGGGGTACCGCTCGACCGCGCGGCCGTGGCGATTCTGCGGCACATCGCGGAGAGTGAGCCCCTGCGTCCCGGGGTGCTGGCGGTCCGGCTCTCCGTGGAGGCCTCCCATGTCACCCGCCAGCTGGGGCAGTTGGAGCGCGGCGGCTATGTGATCCGCGTCGCGGACCCGGAGGACCGGCGGGCCCAGCGCGTCCAGCTCACCGACAAGGGCCTGGCCGCGGTCGGCCGGGTCCGCGAGGTCGGCCGCCGCTATCTCGAACAGGCCCTGGGCGACTGGTCCGAGGATGACCTGCGACAGCTGGCCCGCCTCTTCCGCCGACTCGTCGACGACTTCGCCGACCATGCCGAGGACCCTGTCGGCCCACCGCTCTCCGCCTGACCGTACCGCCGTCCGGACCCCACGATTGGTCGTGCCATGTACGCGCATCTCCTGGAGAAACCGTCACCACCCCGAGGCGACGGACAGCACGTCCTGGTCGTCGTGGGAGATCCCGGCGACGCCGAACTGCTCACCACCACCCTGGAGTTGGCCGGATATCAGGTCGGCACCGCGGGCAGCGGTGCCGAGGGCATGGCACGGCTCACCCGGCAACGGTTCGACCTGGTGGTCCTGGACGCCGCCCTGCCCGACCTGCCGCACCTCGCCCGGGGCCGACGGATGGCCCCCGCGGACCGGCCCCCACTGCTCTTCCTGGCCTCCTGCGACTCCCTGCACCGGCTTCTGCCCGAACTCGGCCTGGGCGAGGAGGACTACGTCATCAAACCCGTACGCGTCCCCGAGGTACTGGCCCGGGCGCAGGTACTGCTGCGCCGCCGATGTCCCGGGCCGCGTCCCGGAATGCCCGGATACGGCGACCTGCTCCTGGACGACATCACGTGCCGCGCCCGCCGCGGGCCCCGGCCGCTCGACCTCACGCCCGCCGAGTACCGGCTGCTGCGCCATCTGCTCGCCAACGCGGGGCGCGTGCTGTCGAAGGAGCAGATCAGCCGGCATGTGTGGGGCGAGTTCCGGGGACACCAGGCGATCGAGAAGCTCGTCTCCCGGCTGCGGCACAAGGTGGACGAAGAGGGGCCCGCGCTGATCCATACGCGCCGGGGGTTCGGTTACTGGCTCGGTGGCTGAGCGCTCCGCTGGAGGCACGGGGGCAGACCTGCGCGCCGGTGGGACTGTTGGTCGGGCCCGCGCGTCGGAGCGGCACTGCGGCACAGCCCCGCGCGCCTGGTGGGGAGCGGTACCGCACCGGATCCCGCCGGGACCGCTCAGGGTGTGTCTTGCGGAGGTCGGTGGCGGTGCGTGGCTGTGTCGAGTGGGCGGGGGTGGCTATGAGGGGGTCGTGGGCGCTCGGCGGTGCGGATCGCTTCACTGTCGGCGGGGGGCCGGGTCGTCCTGTGGGAGGTGTCGATGCTCGGCGCGTTCGCGTGTCGCGGAGCGCTCAGGGTGTGTCTTGCGGAGGTCGGTGCCGGTGCGTGGCTGCGTCGAGTGGGCGGGGGTGGCTATGAGGGGGTCGTGGGTGCTCGGCGGTGCGGATCGCTTCACTGTCGGCGGGGGGCCGGGTCGTCCTGTGGGAGGTGTCGATGCTCGGCGCGTTCGCGTGTCGGGGAGCGCTCAGGGTGTGTCTTGCGGAGGTCGGTGGCGGTGCGTGGCTGCGTCGAGTGGGCGGGGCGGACGCGACGGGGCCGCGGGCGACCGGTGGCGCCGATCGCGGCACTGCCGAGGGGGCGCCGGGACGGCCTGCGGGAGGTGCCGATGCTCAGCGCGTTCGCCACGACGACGGCTGCGATGCCCGCCCACTCCGGCCGGCCCAGCCGCTGTCCGAGGACGACCCACCCGACCACGGCTGCCAGGACCGGGTTGACGCTCATGAACAGGCCGAACACCGGGGCCGGCACCCGGCGCAGTGTGAACAGGTCGGCGAGGCAGGGCACCGCCGAGGACAGCACACCGGCGGCCACCGCGCAGCCGACCGCCCACACCGTCGGCGGATGCCGCACGGCGACGACGATCCCGACTGGCAGGAACAACAGGGCGGACAGCGCCGCCGCGGCAGCCGAGCCCTGCGCTCCGGGGAAGCGTCGGCCGACGCTGCGATGGAGAAGGATGTACGCCGCCCAGCACCCGGCGGCCAGCAGACCGAGGCCCATGCCGACAGGGTCGGCGGAGGGCCGCGGGCGCATCAGTGTGACGACACCCGCCACCGCGAGCAGCGCACAGCACACGTCCACGCGCCGCCGGGTGGCGGTCAGGGCGATGGCCAGCGGGCCGAGGAACTCCAGGGTCACCGCGAGCCCCAGGCCGACGCGGTCGACGGCGGTGTAGAGGGAGAGGTTCATCGTCCCGAAGACCAGGGCCAGCAGCAGCACCGGCCACCACTGACTCCAGGTGAACGACCGGAACCGGGGCCGGCCGACGGCGAGGAGGACGCCCGCCGCGACGTACTGGCGGACCGCGACGACCCCGACGGGGCCGATGACGGGGAAGGCGAGCGAACCGACCGCGGCACCGACCTGGTTGGACAGGCCGCTGCCCACCATGGTGGCCACCCCGGCCGGGCTCGTCCGGGACGGCCCGGCGGTGGGCGGGGGAGTGGCCGCGGGGAGTGCGGGTGCCTCATGCATGGGGCCGAGGGTGCGCGCCCTCGACGCTTGCACAAAATGCATGACCCGGCCGATCTATACGCTGAAGTCATGGATGTGGACCTCCGGCAGTTGCGCTGTCTCGTCGCGATCGTCGACGAGGGCACCTTCACCGACGCCGCCCTGGCCCTCGGGGTCTCCCAGGCCGCCGTCTCCCGCACCCTCGCCTCCTTCGAACAGGCTCTGGGCGTACGGCTGTTGAGGCGCACCTCGCGCGAGGTGACCCCGACTCCGACCGGACTGCGGGTTCTCGCGCACGCCCGGCGGGTGCTCGCCGAGGTCGACGACCTGGTCCGGGACGCCAGCTCGGGCCACGCCCATCTGCGCATGGGCTACGCCTGGTCGGCGCTCGGCCGGCACACCCTCGCCTTCCAGCGCCGGTGGAGCCGGGAGCACCCGGCGACCGACCTGCACCTGGTGCGGGTCAACTCGGCCACGGCCGGTCTCGCGGAGGGCGCCTGTGACCTGGCTGTCGTGCGCCGCCCCGTGGACGAGCGGCGGTTCGGGTCGGTCATCGTCGGCCTGGAGCGGCGGTTGTGCGCGATGGCCGCCGACGATCCGCTGGCCCGGCGCCGGTCCGTGCGGCTGGCCGACCTCGCGGAGCGGGTCCTCCTCGTCGACCGGCGAACCGGTACCGCGACCGCCGACCTGTGGCCGCCGGACGTCCGCCCGGCCACCGAGGAGACGCAGGACGTCGACGACTGGCTGAACATCATCGCCACCGGTCGCTGTGTCGGCATGACGCCGGAATCGACGGCCAATCAGTACCCGCGGCCGGGTGTCGTCTACCGGCCGGTGCGCGACGGCGAGCCCATCGCCGTGCGGCTCGCGTGGTGGCGGGACGACCCGCATCCGGCCACGCAGGCGGTGAGGGAACTGCTCACGTCGCTGTATCGCGAGGGCTGAGCTGCGACCATGGACGACAAGCATGCGTGCAATACAGCGGACAAAATTGTTGACAATCTTGTCTGGCTAGATTTAGGTTCGACAGGCACTCACTCAGGGAGGGCACGATGCCGAAAGAAGCCCGTCCGAGCACCGGGGAGCAGGCCAAGCAGCATGCGCTCGCGCAGCTGCGGCAGGCGATCCTGCACGGCGAGATGGCACCGGCGCAGCGGCTGGTGGAGAACGAGCTCGCCGAGCAGTTCGGTGTGACGCGGGCCAGCATCCGCGCGGCACTCATCGACCTGGAGTCCCAGGGGCTCGTGGAGCGGATCCGCAACCGTGGTTCACGGGTGCGGGTCGTGACCGTGGACGAAGCGGTCGCCATCACCGAGTGCCGCATGGTCCTCGAAGGGCTGTGCGCGGCGAAGGCGTCGGTCGCGGCGAGCGATGAGCAGCTGATCGAACTCACCGACCTCGGTACGGCCATGTCCAAGGCCGTCGCCGACGGGGAGCCGGTCACCTACTCCGAGCTCAACCACGAACTGCACGTCCGTATCCGGGAGTTCTCCGGCCAGCAGACCGCGCAGGAACTGCTGGAGCGGCTCAACGCCCAACTGGTGCGTCACCGCTTCCAGTTGGCGCTGCGTCCGGGGCGTCCGCAGCAATCCCTGAACGAGCATCTGGCCATGATCGAGGCGATCAGGGCCAGGGACCCGCAGGCGGCCGAGACGGCCGTCCGCGCCCACCTCACCAGCGTGATCGAGGCGCTGCGCGACTGATCACGGTGGCGTGGGGCGGGCGCTCACCTGTCAGCAAGGAGACTTCAGCATGACCCAGGCCAATGCGCCCGCCGGCCCACGATCGACACTTGTCATCACCGCGCACGCCGGCGACTTCGTGTGGCGTGCGGGTGGCGCCATCGCCCTGGCGGCGTCCCGCGGGGAGAAGGTCACCATCGCCTGTCTGACCTTCGGTGAGCGCGGTGAGTCCGCCAAGGCGTGGCGCGAGGGCAGGAAGCTGGACGAGATCAAGGCGATACGCCGGGAGGAGGCGGAGCGGGCCGCAGCCACCCTCGGCGCCGAGGTCCGCTTCTTCGACGCCGGCGACTACCCGCTGCTGGTCACCCCCGAACTGACCGACCGGCTCGTCGAGGTCTACCGCGACACCCAGCCCGACGTCGTGCTCACCCACCCCGTCGAGGACCCGTACAACGGCGACCACCCGGCCGCCAACCGCATGGCCCTGGAGGCCCGCGTCCTCGCGCAGGCCATCGGCTACCCCGGCCCCGGCGAGATCATCGGCGCCCCGCCGGTCTTCTTCTTCGAGCCGCACCAGCCCGAGATGAGCGGCTTCAAGCCCGAGGTCCTCCTCGACATCACCGAGGTCTGGGACACCAAGCGCCAGGCCATGGAGTGCCTCGCGGCCCAGCGGCACCTGTGGGACTACTACACCGACCTCGCCGTCCGCCGGGGCGTCCAGCTCAAGCGCAACGCCGGCCCGAACCTGGGCCTGCCCCACCAGACCATGGCCGAGGCGTACATGCGTCCCTACCCGCAGATCGCGAAGGAGCTGGCGTGAGCGGCGTGATCGTCACCAACCCGCCGAAAGCGGAGCTGAAGGACGTCGACGCGCTGGCCGGCTACGGCGTGGCGACGGTGAGCGAGGCGATGGGCCGAACCGGCTTGCTGGGCCCGGAAGTCCGCCCGATCCAGCAGGGCGTACGAGTCGCAGGTACGGCCGTCACCGTCCTCAGTTGGCCCGGCGACAACCTCATGATCCACGCCGCCGTCGAGCAGTGCGGCGAGGGTGACATCCTGGTCGTCACCACCACCTCGCCGTGCACGGACGGCCTGTTCGGCGAGCTGTTCGCGACCGCCCTGAAGCAGCGCGGGGTGCGCGGCGTCGTCACCAACACCGGCATCCGCGACACCCAGGAACTGCGGGACATGGGCTTCGCCGCCTGGTCCCGCGCGGTCTCCTCGCAGGGCACGGTCAAGGCCACCGGCGGTTCGGTCAACGTGCCGATCGCCATCGACGGCCGGCTGATCCGCCCCGGCGACGTGATCCTCGCCGACGACGACGGCGTCGTGGTCGTCCCGCGTGAGCGCGCCCGGGAGACGGCTCTGAGGTCCGAGGCCCGGGAGGCCAAGGAGGCCGCCACCCGCGCCGCCTTCATCGACGGCCAACTCGGCCTGGACCGCTACGGATTGCGGGACACCCTCAAGCGCCTCGGCGTCGAGTACCGGTCGTACGAGGAGTACGCGGGGGAGACGCCGTGACCTCCGTACCCGAGGAGGTGCCCTGTCTGCTGATGCGGGGCGGCACCTCCAAGGGCGCCTATTTCCTCGCCGACGACCTCCCCGCCGAACCCGCCCTGCGCGACGACCTGTTGCTGCGCATCATGGGCAGTCCGGACGAGCGGCAGATCGACGGTCTGGGCGGCGCGCACCCGCTCACCAGCAAGGTGGCCGTCGTCTCGCCGTCCGCCGATCCACAGGCCGACGTCGACTATCTCTTCCTCCAGGTCGTCGTCGACCGGCCCGAGGTGAGCGATCGTCAGAACTGCGGGAACATCCTCGCCGGTGTCGGCCCCTTCGCCGTCGAGCGCGGACTGGTCCCGGCGGGGGAGGAGCGCACCCGCGTCCGGATCCGCATGGTCAACACCGGCGACCACGCCACGGCGACCTTCCCCACCCCCGGCGGCCGTGTCGACTACACCGGCGACGCCGAGATCTCCGGAGTGCCGGGAACGGCCGCTCCCGTGGTGATCGAGTTCCCGGCGGGAGCAGGCACGTTGCTGCCCACGGGAAGCGTCCGCGACGAGATCGACGGCGTCCAGGTGACCTGCGTGGACAACGGAATGCCGACCGTGCTGATCGCCGCCGGCTCGCTGAAGGTCACCGGGTACGAGTCGCCCAAGGACCTGGAGGAGGACCTGACGCTCGCCGACCGGCTGCGTCGGATCCGCCTGGAGGCGGGCCGGCTCATGGGCCTCGGCGACGTCTCGGACACCACCGTCCCCAAGCTCACCCTCCTCGCCCCGCCCAGGGAGGGCGGCGCGGTCACCACCCGCACCTTCATACCGGTGCGCTGCCACACCTCGATCGGTGTGCTCGGCGCGGCCAGCGTCGCCGCCGGGCTGCGGATCGACGGCAGTGTGGGGGCGGATCTCGCGGAGCTTCCGCCCGGCCGTGACCGGATGCGCATAGAACATCCCACCGGATTCCTCGACATCGAAAGCAGCCTCGGAGCCACCCCCGAAGGCCTCCCCACCGCCCGCCGCACGGCCGTGGTCCGCACGGCCCGCAAGATCTTCGACGGCACCGTCTTCCCCAGGGCCGCCGCACGACCCCAAGGAGGTCACCGATGACTCCGCCGCTCGGCGACATCGCGCACATCGGCCACGCCCAGCTGTTCACCCCGGACCTGGACGCCAGCGTCGGCTTCTTCACGGACTACCTGGGCCTCACGGTCAACGGACAGGACAGCGACACCGTCCGTCTGCGGACCTTCGACGACTACGAGCACCACAGCCTGGTCCTCACCGCCCGCGAACAGCCCGGCCTCGGCCGGCTCGCCCTGCGCACCTCCAGCGAGGAGGCCCTCCATCGCCGTGTCGAAGCGATCGAGGCGGCGGGAGGCACCGGCAAGTGGGTCGAGGACGAACCGGGTATCGGCCGCCTCTACGTCACGACCGACCCGGACGGTCATGAACACGCCCTGTACTGGGAGAGCGAGCACTACCGCGCCCCCGCGGAGCTCAGGCCCGCGCTGAAGAACCAGCCGCAGGCCAAACCCAACCGGGGCGTGGGCGTACGGCGCTTGGACCACATCAACTTCCTCGCCGCCGACGTGCTCGCCAACGCCGAGTTCCAGCAGAACCTCCTGGGCGCCCGGCCCACCGAGCAAATCCGGCTGGACAGCGGGAGGATCGCGGCGCGCTGGCTGACGTACACGAACAAGTCGTACGACGTCGTCTACACCTCGGACTGGACCGGCAGCACCGGACGGCTGCACCACATCGCCTTCGCGACGGACACCCGCGAGGACATCCTGCGCGCGGCCGATCTCGCCATCGACAGCGGTGTGTTCATCGAGACGGGCCCGCACAAGCACGCCATCCAGCAGACGTTCTTCCTCTACGTCTACGAGCCGGGCGGCAACCGCATCGAGCTGTGCAACCCGCTCACGCGGCTCGTCCTCGCGCCTGACTGGCCGCTGATCACCTGGACCGAGGAGGAGCGCAAGAAGGGGCAGGCCTGGGGTCTGCGGACCATTGAGTCGTTCCATACGCACGGGACGCCGCCGGTGGTCTGAGCTGGGCAAAGGGGCCGCTCGCCAATGATTGTCGATTAGATTGTTGACAAAAACGTTGACTCTTGGCGGGCGGCTCCTTAGCGTCTAGCGCACCAAGCACGAGAGGTAACCAACGATGTCTTCCTCCCCCTCCCCCGCTCTGTCCGCTCGCGGCAGCAGACTGGCCCTCCTGGTCGTCGGTCTGTGCTGGCTGGCCGTGCTCTTCGACGGCCTCGACATGTTCATCTACGGCTCGGTGCTGCCGCACCTGCTGGAGACGAAGACCTTCGGCCTCACCGCCGACCAGGCCGGCGACCTCGGCTCCTACGCCACCTTCGGGATGCTGATCGGCGCGCTCACCGCCGGCACCGTCGCCGACCGCGTCGGCCGCAAGAAGCTGATGATCGCCTGCGTGACCCTCTTCTCGCTGGCCTCCGGCGTCTGTGCCATGGCGGGCAGCGTCGAGGTCTTAGGCCTCGGCCGCACCCTTGCGGGCATCGGCCTCGGCGGCCTGCTGCCCACCGCGATCAGCATGGTCTCCGACTACGCCCCGCGCGGCCGCGGCGCCCTCGTCATCGGCCTGCTGATGACCGCCCACCACGCGGGCGGCATCCTCTCCGCCTACGTCGCCAAGTGGCTCATCGACCCCGTCGGCTGGCGCGCCGCCTTCTGGGTCTGTGTGCTCCCGATGCTCTTCGCGCCGGTGCTCGCCAGGTTCCTGCCCGAGTCGCTGAGCTTCCTCGTCGCCAAGGGCCGCACCGAGGAGGCCCGCGCGCTGGCCGAGCGGTACGACGTCGCACTGCCCGCCGCCAAGGGCGGCAAGCAGGCCGCGGCCGAGCGCTGGAACTCGCTGCTCAACCTGTTCCGCGGCGGCGAGTGGATCCAGACCCTGCTGTACTGGCTCGCTTCCTTCGGCGGGCTGCTCCTGGTCTACGGCGTCGCCACCTGGCTGCCCACCCTGATGCGCGGCGAGGGCTACGAGCTCGCCAACGCGCTGACCTTCGTCGTCGTCTTCAACCTCGGCGGCATCGTGGGCATGCTCGTCGCGGGCCGGGCCGCCGACCGCTTCGGTGCCCCGCGCATCTCGGCACTCTGGTTCGCGCTGACCGCCGCGGGCGTCTTCCTGCTCAGCGTCCACATGCCGATGGGCGTGACCATGGCGGTCGTTTTCCTCACCGGGGTCTTCCTCAACAGCGCCCAGACGATGATCTACGCGACGGTCTCGATCGCCTCCACCCCGGACAGCCGTGCCACCGCGGTCGGCTGGACCTCCGGCATGGGCCGCTTCGGCGCCGTCTTCGGCCCGTGGCTCGGCGGCCAGCTGCTCGCGGCGGGCAACGGGCAGTTCGGCTTCACCGCCTTCGCGATCGCCGGACTGTCGTCCATGGTCTTCATCGGCATCGCGGCACTGCGCGGCTCCCGGCCGGCCGCGCGGAGCGGCGCCGATCAGGAGCTGGTCGGCGCCCACTGACCGAGTCGGGGACAAGGACGGAAGCCGGTCACCGCATGTGCTGCGGGGACCGGCTTCCGGCAGGTCAGAGGTCCACGACGAGGTCCGGGGCGGCGATGCCGAGGGGGCCCGCGAAGGCTTCACCGGCCGCTTCCAGAGCCGCCCCCGTGGCGGTGCCCGGCCACAGGTGGGTGAGCAACAGCCTTGCCGCACCCGCCTGTCGGGCGTACCGGCCGGCCAGGCGCGCGGTCAGCAGATACGGGGCGTCGCCGGGCGACGGGACCCGGTGGACGTACGTCGCCTCGGACAGGAGGAGATCCGCACCCTCCGCGAGGCGCGGGACGTCCTCGCTCGGACCGGTGTCGCCGGTGTAGACGAGCACCGCCTGCGGAGTGCTGATCCGGAGGCCGGCGTTGGGCACGAAGTGCGGCAGGAGCCGGGTGCCGACGGTGAAGGGGCCGATCCTCAGCCGGTCGCCGGGACGGAACTCGTGGAGGCGGTACGCGGCGGCGAGCATGCTCGGCCTGTCGAGGGCGAGGACGGCGTCGAGTGCCCCGTGCGGGGCGTGCACCGGCAACGCGGGCGGCGGTTCGTCGCTCAACCCCCGTGCGCGGAGCAGGGGGTTGAGGTCGGCGCAGTGATCGGGGTGGCCGTGGCTGACCAGGACGGCGTCCACGGCGTCGACGGTGAGGTGCGCCAACAGGCGCGGCAGCGTCGCGTATCCGGGGTCGACCAGGAGGCGGAAGCCGTCGTACTCGACCACGTAGCCGCTGCATGCCTGCGTGGCGGTGGGCCAGGCGCCGCAGCCGCCGAGAACTGTCAATCGCATGGCCCGGCAGCTTAGTTCGGCTCGGTCGTCAGCCGACGGCTTCCCGCAGGTGCCGGGCGATGAGCGCGTACGACTCCCGCGCCTTCACCTCGTCCTTGCCGTCGTAGCCGTGGTCGGCGCCGGCCACGTCGTGGTGCCCGGCCAGCGCGCCCAGGGACCGCAGCCGGTCGGCGTAGCTCTGGGCCTCCGCCTTCAGGAGGTCGTACTCGGCCGTGACGATCAACGCCGGGGCGATGCCCTTCAGGTCGGCGGTGTCCGACGGGTGCGCGGGGGAGGCGAGCCGGTCGCGACGCAGCCCTACGTCCGGGATGTACGAGGTGTCGAAGACGTCGGCCATCCAGGGCCGCAGCATCGGCCGGGCGACGGCCGCCCTCTTGTGCCGGGCGCCGGTCGCCAGGTCGAGCGGCGGGTAGTGCAGGACCTGGAGGGCGATCTGGGGCCCGGCCTCCTCCAGCGCCTGCCGGGCCACGGCTGCCGCGAGCCCGCCGCCGGCGCTCTGCCCGCCCACCGTGAGCCGGCCGCCGTCCCAGCCCTGCTCGGTGCCGTGCTCGGCGACCCAGCGGACGACCTCGTAGGCCTGCCGGGGCGGCGTCGGGAACGGGTGCTGCGGGGCGACCACGTAGTCCACGTTGATCACGACCACGCCCGCCTCCGCGGCCAGGAACCGGCACAGCGGGTCGTCCAGCTCGGTCAGCGTCATGACGTATCCGCCGCCGTGGAAGTTGACGTGCACCGGGGGTGTCGCGCCCCCGGTGACGGCCGGCAGATAGACCGTGGCCCGGGCCGGGGCGACCGACGCCGGGATCGTCAACTCCCGTACCCTGCGCGGGAACTCGGGGAAGCGGGCGTACGACGAGGTGGCCAGACGCCGGCCGGCCAGCCGGGTCGTTCGCTGCATCGCCCTGGCCGCGAGGGCGGCGATCGGGGGTCGAGCCAAGAGGGGCATGCGGCCGAACTTACTTGAGTCAGGCAAGGAGAAGCTAGACCTTGGTGCGCACGCCGTCCAGGGCGATGGACATGACCCGCCTGCGCTGGGCGTCGTCGTCGAAGGACGTCGCGGTGATGCCCGCGACCATGCGCAGCAGATCGGTGAAGTCCATGTCGGTGCGCGCCTCGCCCGCCCGCTGGGCCCGCTCGAGCAGGGGAGTGCCGGCGCCGTACATCGACGTGCGGCAGGCGGTGAAGATCTCCGTCTCGTCGTTGAGGGCCTCGCGGACGGCGCGCTTGGTCACCATGTAGTCCGCGAACCGGTCGAGCCATGCGGTCAGGGCGTCCCAGGGCTCCTGGTCGGCCACCTCCTCGGCGACCCGCACCAGGGTGTTCACCTCGTCCGCGTACACGGTCTCGAAGAGATGGCGCCTGGTGGGGAAGTTCCGGTACAGCGTGCCGATGCCGACGCCCGCCCGCCGGGCGATGTCCTCCAGGGAGGCCTCCGCCCCGTGCTCCGCGAAGGCCTCGCGGGCGGCGGCCAGCAGGGCGTCGTAGTTGCGGGCGGCGTCCTTCCGGGTCGGCCGGCGGGCCGCGACGATCTCGCTGACGGGGGACGGCTGGGCGGTCACGGAAGCCTCCCGGGGCTGAAACGGAGGTCCACCTCCGTTCCGGGTTGAAGCGGAGGTGTGCCTCCGCTAGAGTGGAGGCGTGCCTCCACTTTACCAGTCGAGGTGCGTCCCTGCCCTTTCCGCGACCGCTTCCCACGAGGCTCCGGCCGCACTCTGTGTTCGGAGAGGCTCTCCATGCCCCGCAAGTCCACCCGCCTCACCTTCGCGGTCCTCGCGACCGGTGCCGGCGTCTTCGCCATGCTGCAGTCGCTGATCGCGCCGGCCCTGCCGACCGTCCAGCACGCGCTGCACACCTCGCAGTCCACCGCGACCTGGGTGATGACGGCGTATCTGCTGTCCGCCTCGGTCTTCACCCCGATCCTCGGCCGCGTCGGCGACCTGATCGGCAAGAAGCGCACCCTGGTCGGCGTCCTGCTCGTCGTTCTGGCGGGCTGTCTGCTCGCCGCCCTGGCGCCGAACATCGGCATGCTGATCGTCGCCCGGGTCGTCCAGGGCGTCGGCGGTGCCCTCTTCCCGCTGTCGTTCGGGATCATCCGCGACGAGTTCGCCCCGTCCGAGGTCCCCGGCAGCATCAGCAACCTGTCCGCCGTGATCGCCGCGGGCGGCGGCGTCGGCATCGTCGCGGCCGGACCCATCGTCTCCGCGCTCGACTACCGCTGGCTGTTCTGGATCCCTGTCGCGGTCGTCGCGGCAACTACTGTGATCGCCCTGCGCTACGTCCCCGAGTCACCCAACCGGGCCGAGGGCAAGGTCAGTTGGCTCGGCGCCGTCCTGCTGTCGGCGTGGCTGGTGGCCCTGCTGCTGCCGCTGAGCCAGGCGGGCACATGGGGCTGGGGGTCGGCCCGGGTACTCGGCCTGTTCGCCGTGGCCGTCGCCCTGTTCGTGCTGTGGCTGCTGGCCGAGGCCCGCTCGCGTTCCCCGCTGATCGACCTGCGTATCATGCGGCTGCCCGCGGTCTGGACGACCAACACCGTCGCGCTGCTCTTCGGCGCGGGCATGTACGCGCTCTGGTCCTTCCTCCCGGCCTTCGTGCAGACGCCGAGCTCGGCCGGGTACGGCTTCGGCGCGAGCGTCACGACCTCCGGACTGCTGATGCTGCCGATGCTGCTGGCGATGTTCTGCTCCGGCATCCTGAGCGGCCGGCTCGCACCCGTGGTCGGGGCGAAGGCGCTGCTCACCACCGGGGCCGCGCTCGGCGCGGTGGCCCTCGCATTCCTCGCCCTCTGGCACGCCGCGCAGTGGCAGATCGCCGTCGTCGCGGGAGTGTTCGGCCTCGGCATCGGACTGGCCTTCGCCTCGATGGCCAACCTGATCGTCGGCAGCGTGCCGCCCGAGCAGACCGGCGCCGCCACCGGTATGAACGCCAACATCCGCACCATCGGCGGCTCCATCGGCGCCGCGGTCACGAGCGTCCTGGTCACCGGCCGGCTCCAGCCCTCCGGTCTGCCGTACGGCTCCGGCTACACCCACGGCTTCACCCTGCTCGCGGTCCTGTGCCTCGCCGCCGCCCTGGCCGCCCTGCTGGTGCCGGTCCGCCGGACGGGCCGTGCGACCGGGACGGCGCGAGCCACGGGCGAACCGTCTGAAGCCGGCCGGCCGACGGCCGTACGCGGCTGACGTCCGCCGCCGTCACGTCCATGCGGTAGGGTTTACCTGCGTGTTCCCGCGGTTCGCCGGGGGAGTCGCACCGGGACGTGGCGCAGCTTGGTAGCGCACTTGACTGGGGGTCAAGGGGTCGCAGGTTCAAATCCTGTCGTCCCGACGGTGTGAAGGGCCTTCGCGGGCAGCAGCCTGCGAGGGCCCTTCGTCGTTCCGTCAGCGCGTGCCCAGCCGCTGCCGGTACTGCGGCAGCGGTCCGGCGTTCGCCAGCACGGCGGCGCAGCGGGCGTCGGCCGCGCACGCCTGTCCGGGCTCGCGCGGGGGCAGCAGGGTGTTTCCGGTGAACTCGAGGTCGTGCGGGTCTCCGCACCCCTCATCGGGGTGTGCCTCGTCGGCAGGCGGCCAGGCCCCGGGGAAGTCCCGCCGCTCCAGCCACGAGGGCACCGCGTCGTCCCAGAAGTTGCCGCGGTAGCGCACGTTGCGGACGGGGCGGTCGCCCCATTCCTCGCTGCATCCGCCGATGGCGGCGACATAGTCGTAGACCGCGTTGCCGTCCACGGTGGTCCAGTTGGTGCTGTCGTCCGTGTAGATCCCGACGTTCCACTCGCCGTGCTTGCTGCTCGTCACCGCGTTGCCGCTGATGACGGCGCCGTCGGCGAACGAGGTGCCCTGTTCGCCCCGCAGGTAGATGCCGCCGCCGTCGGCCAGGAGCCGGTTCGTCGCGAAGACGTGGTTGCCGAGGATGCGGTTGCCGCGCATGATGCCCCGCAGGTCGTCGGCGGGGCCGGACAGGATGCCGGTGTAGGGCACGTGGTCGACCTGGTTGTGCGCGATGGTGGTGTCCTGGGTCGCGGTGTCCCAGATCGCGGAGGCGGCGTGGTACTCCGCGCCGATGTGATGGATCCGGTTGTTGGTGATCCGGTTGCCGCGGTTGGTGCCCCTCTGGTCCGGCGGGACCACTCCCATCAGGATTCCACCGTCGGAGACGTCGTCGACGAGGTTTCCGTCGACGGTGTTGTACGAGCTGTTCCGCGACAACTCCAGTGCCTGGGCGCCGAGGCGGGTGAACCGGTTGCCCTCCAACGTGATCCGCTCGGCGGTGCGGAAGGCGACCGTACCGGGCACCGTCAGCAGCCGCGCGTCGTCGCCCGTTCCGGGCCGCAGATACATGCTCCACGCGGAGGGGAACCCGGCGGGCTCACTGGGCGCCAGCCAGGTGGCGTCCGCGAACGTCGGGCCCCGGAAGCCGACGTCGTGCAGGGGACGGCCCGGTCGGCCGGTGCCGGTGACCAGGTTCTCCAGGACCGGCGCGATCACGTCGGCGCGGCGCATGTCCTGACCGGGGCGCGGGAAGTAGAGCAGTTCGTGGTGACCGGGGCGGGAGCGGTCGAGGTACCAGCTACCGGGCTCGCGCCGGAAGCTGGGGGAGTTCTCGACGGCCGTCGGCGACGTGAGCAACTCCGGCCCTCCGTAAAGGGTTTGGGCCAGATCCCAGCACGGCTGGTCCATCCTGATGGATGTGCCGGAGACGCCGGCGACGCCGCAGCGGCCCTCGACATAGCCGCCGCGGTAGACGAACTCGATGTCTGCGGGGTTCTTCCAACTGCGCGGCACGGTGCTGGTGGTGATGTAGCCGCTCTTCGTCACCTTCAGTGTGCCGTCGAACCCGGCGCCCTCGCGGGAGAGCCGGGTGGCGCGGCGCCCGTCGACGTACAGCTGCCGGGTCTCCAGAGCTCCCACGTCCGCGCGCCAGAAACCGTGCGGCCCCGGGGCCGGTCGCCAGCCGGAGATCCGGCGGCCGCCGCTGAGGGTGACCCGCTCCTGCCGCGGGGTCCCGTAGCCGTACGCCTGGTAGATCACCCCGGAGTCACCCGCGGCCTCCGACAGGCGCAGCGGCTCCTTGAGGGTGTACGTCCCCCCGCGCAGGTTCACCACCAGGCCGGCCGTCCGCTCCGGTGCCCGGGCGCGTGCGGCCTGTTGTGCGCGTACCGGGGTGGCGAAGGGGCGGTCCAGGGTGCCGGGCCAGGAGTCCTTGCCCCACGGGGCGACGTACAACTGCGGTGCCGCTGCGGGCTGCTCGGCCGACGCCGTGATCGGCAGGACCGTCATCGCCACTGCCATCGCCAGCGCCACCGCGATCGGCGCGCCCGCTCTCGTCCGCTTGTGCGGGATCACCATGCTTCCCCCAGGGTGAGTTGTGTCTCCACCCTGGGGGAAGCGGGAGATGGCGGGCATCGGGCGATCGTCGACGGAAGAACCATCCTCGGATGGCGCGGGCGGCTACCAAAGTAGGCGGACCGCGGCCATGCCTGTCATGCGTACGGGTCGAACGCGATCCCTGACGGCTTCGAGGCGGCGAGGTGGTACGAGAAGTCGCCGTCGTCGATCTTGAGGGTCGCCGAGCCGAAGTCCGCGCCGATCAGCTTGTCGCGGTAGCCGGCCGGATAGCCGTTCCAGCCGACGAGCCGGGGGAAGAACCAGTTGCCGGTGGCGTTCTCCGCCGGTTCGTCGTTGCCGTTGGCGAAGCGGAAGCAGTGGGTCGAGATGCCGTCCTTGTGGTAGACGATCTTCGGGTGGGTGCCGTCGAAGCGGACCGCCGAGCGGGCGGCCACCTGGTAGCCGCTGTGCTGGGACACCGACACGTACTGGACCTGGTCGTTGCTGACCCACACCACGACGTGCTCCCAGTCGTGCCGGTGTCCGATGGCCGCCGGGCCGAGCGTCGCCTGGTCCTTCTCGAAGTAGCTGGCGTACATCACGGCACACCAGCCGTTGTTGCACTTCGCGCGTGAGTAGGTGTTGGCGTTGGCCAGCTGGGCGGGGTCGTGGCACTTGCCGTTGACGTCGCCCCCGAGCTTGAGGCCGGGGTTGAGGGTGCCGTCGGCGCCGATCGCCGCGGTGGCGTAGCAGCCGTCGCGGTCGTAGTCGTACGCGGGGGAGAAGGTCTGCTCCAGGCCGTCGGCGTTCTGGGGGAGCAGGGTCAGCACGTCCGCGTGGGCGGTCGCCGGGACCGCGACGACGAACGTCAGCGCGCCGAACGCGCCGATGAGCGCCTGGGCGAGGGGCCTCGACCGGAATTTCGACTTGGGCATCAGCGGGCCGCCTTGTCAGCAGTAGAGGTTGGCGCCCGGCGCGACGCCGAGGATCGAGGTGAACCGGTTGTAGGCGTCGACGCGGCTCTGCACCTGGGCCGGGTTCCTGCCGTCGCACTCCAGGGAGCCGTTGATGCTGCGGATCGTCTGCCCGAAGCCGGCCTGGTTGACCATGGCGTTGTGCGGGGTCATCGTGCCGGGCCCGGACTGGGTGTTCCAGTACCACAGGCCCGTCTTCCAGGCCACGGCCGAGTCGTTCTGCACCAGCCAGGGGTTGCCCAGGAGGTCGATGCCGAGGGCGTCGCCCGCGGCCTTGTAGTTGAAGTTCCAGCTGAGCTGGATCGGTCCGCGGCCGTAGTAGGCGGCCTGGCCCGCCGGGCAGCCGTACGGGCGGCTCCAGTCGCAGTAGGTCGGGTAGTTGGCGGTGTTCTGCTCGACGATGTGGACCAGTCCGCCGGTCTCGTGGTTGACGTTGGCCAGGAACGCGGCCGCCTCCTGCTTCCTCACCGTGTCACTGCCGGTGCCGGCGAAGCCGGGGTAGGCGCTGAGGGCCGCGGTGAGTCCGCCGTAGGTGTAGAAGGAATTCCTGTTCGGGAACATCTGGTTGAACTGGGCCTCGGAGACGACGAACCCGGACGGCGTGCTGCCGCCGCCGCTCGCGGGCGCGTTCCACTTCTGGTTCGCCCCGCCGGAGCAGGTCCAGATCTGCAGCCGGGTGCCGTTGGCGCTGCTGTTGTCCCGGACGTCCAGGCACTTGTTCGCGGCCGGATTGACGATGTCGCGCGCCGCGGTGACCACCCACTGCTGGTTGGCGCCGCCCGAGCAGCCCCACAGCTGGACCGCCGCGCCGTCGGCGGTGCCGCGGTCGACGACGTCCAGACACTTGCCGAGCGCGCGCAGGGTTCCGTCACCGGAGTTGGACCAGATCTGGGCACCTGTTCCGTTGCAGTCGTAGAGCTGTACGGCGGTGCCGTCGGCGCTGCTCGCGCCCGCGACGTCGACGCACTTGCCCGCGAGGCCGGTGATCGAGCCGGTGGCCGCCTGGGCGGGCGTCGCGGTGAACAGGGCGGCGAGGACGGCGAAGAGCGCGGCGAGGACCGTGAGCCGGGTACGGGACCGTAGGCGATCGGAGAGGGGCATGGCTGAGGACGCTCCTGGGGTGTGTCGGGGGGTGAGTGCGTCACACGTGGCGTTGCTGACGTGAAGCTAAAGGTATGGACCAGTCGCGTCAAGAGTTGAAGTAAGTATTGAAGTAGGCGAGTTGAGGCGTCCGGGTCCGCCATGGGCGCGGGCTGTCCGGTCAGCCGAGTCCGCGGCAGTAGAGCGCGTCCGGCGTGCGGGACGAGCCCACCCGGCCCGTGTACGCGATCCCGGCCGCGTACTCGTCGTCCGCGCACTGCCCCTTGTACCGGCCGTACGCGAAGTCGCCGCCCTGGGGACCCGTGCCCCTGTCGTCGCCCCGGTCGAACCAGACGGTACGACCACTCGTACCGAGCCTCCCGGGCGGGGCGGCCGCGCACAGGGCGGCGGAGACGGCGGAGCCGCGGACGCTGTACCCGGTCAGGAACTGCCCATCGGCGCACTGGAGTTTGGTGTACCCGGACGCCCAGTCCCGACCCGGCGCGACATACCGCTGGTCCGTGACCACCTCGTGTCCGCCGGCCGGATCCCACAAGGCCCCGGTGGACACGTCCGAGCACAGCCCCCGGTTGCCGGTGTGGCTGAGTCCGAGCAGCCGCTGCCCGTCGGGGCAGACGGCCTTGCGGGCGCCGGAGTCCCAGTCGGGCTGCGCCCGCATCCGCCGTGACGCGACGAAGTCACCGTGGTCGGGGCTGAGCATGGACCAGTCCGGTACGCGGGCCACCGTCCCGGTCCGGCCCTCGGCCTCGATGAGCCGGGTCCAGGCGGCGGCCCGCCAGTCGTCCCCGTCGTACACGCCCATACGGCGGCCCTCGGCATCCCAGTGCAACAGCGCCCAGCCGTTGCCCTTGCGGTTCTCGTGCCAACCGACGAGCGGCCAGTAGGCGAAGTCGGCGTCGGTGCGGATGAGTTGGTCCACGAAGTTCTCGAACCAGGCGCGTTGCCTCGTACCCGTCTCGTCGCGTCCTCCGACGCCGAACTCGCTGATCCAGACGGGGGCGGTGAAGTGCCGGTCCTGCTCCGCGGCCACGAAGAAGGCCTGGCGGTTCAGGGTGCCGATCAGTTCGGCGGGACTGAGGTCGCGGTAGCGGGGGTCGCTGGTCTCGCCCGTTCCGGTGGCGCCGCTGTGGTTCGGGCCGGTGTAGTCGTAGAAGTGGGCCGAGTACACGAGCTTGTCGGAGTCGACGAGGGTGTGCGACAGCCGGCGTACCGGCTCCAGGGTGGGGCGTTCATGGGCGAGTCCGTCGACGGGGATGCCGGTCCAGTTGATGCCCTCGACGATGATCAGGAGGTCCGCGTTTGCCTCCGTGAGGATGCGGTCGCCCACGCGCTGTGAGGCGGCGAACCAGTCGTGGTCGTCGCCGAGACCCCAGTTGGGGTCGTCCCAGACGTTGCGGCGGACCTCGTTGTAGAGATCGGCGCCGACGACCCGCTCGTTGTCCCGGTAGCGGCGGGCCATGAACAGCCAGTCGCTCTCCAAGGCCGCGGCGGTCCGACTCGCGTTCCAGCGTTCGTTGCCGTCGACGCCGCAGCACCAACGGGTCGTGTTGGTGTGGTTGTTGAGGATCACGGCGAGCCCGGACGCGGTGAGTCGGTCCACCACGGCGTCGTAGACCTGGAGCGGTGTTCTGCCGCGCAGGGCGGGGTTGGCGGCGACGGACTCGTCCGTGACCGGGCGGGTGTCGTGGATCATCTCGTTGGAGAAGGGCAGCCGGATGCTGTTGATCCCGATCTCACGGAAGCCGGCGATGATCTCGGCCATGGGCGCGCGGTCCAGGCCGAGTGGCATCCGGCCGGAGTTCTCCCCGGCGTGGTGGTTCGCGTCGTCCTCCGTGCTGCCCGACCCGTTCCACGTGCCGCTGGCGCCGTGCCAGTTGCCGGAGCGCAGCTTGAAGCGGTGTCCGTCGGCGTCCACGATCCAGCGGCCCCGGGTGCTCAGGGGAGCCGTCCAGCCCGGTGCGGCCGCGGCTGCCTCGGGGGCGGTCGTCAGTGATGTCATCAGGAGCGCGGTGGCCAGTGTGGCCCTGACGAGGAATCCGAGCATGGCCACCATCCCGAGGACCGCGTCGACACTGTGGTTGTCATGGCAGCGTCATCATGGAGGGTGGTCCGGCATTGGTCCAGTCCTGGTGCGCCGCGGGTTGCCGTGCCGGGGGCGGCCACCGGTGACTTCAAGCCGGTTGGCCTGTGCGCACCCGTCCCGCGATCGCGGCAGGCGAAGGCATGATGGCGTCGACCGTGCGTTCCCCATGAACGGAGGCACACATGGACATCGGAATCGGCCTGCCCAACACGGTGCCCGGCACCGGTCCCGAGGCCCTTCTCGACTGGGCCCGGCGGGCGGAAGAGGCCGGATTCAGCACTCTCGGCACCATCGGGCGGCTGGTGTACGGCGGTTACGAGGAACTGATCGCCCTCACCGCCGCGGCCGCGGTGACCAGCCGGATACGGCTCACCACCAGCGTGCTGCTGGCGCCGCTCTACACGAACTCCGCGCTGCTCGCGAAGCAGGCCGCCTCGCTGGAGCGGATATCGGGCGGCCGTTTCGTCCTCGGTGTGGGGCTGGGCGCCCGGGATGACGACTACGCGGCCGGCGGGGTGTCCACGCAGGGCAGAGGCCGGCGCCTGGACGAGCAGCTCGCCGAGATGAAGCGCGTCTGGGCCGGAGAGGAGTACGGGTTCGCCGGAGCGATCGGGCCCCGCCCCGGCCGCGAGGGCGGCCCCGAACTCATCCTGGGCGGCTCCACGGAGGCGAGCTTCAGGCGCGTCGCCGAGTTCGCCGACGGCTGGATCATGGGCGGCGGTTCGCCGGACATGTTCGCCGAGGCGGCGGCCGGCGTCGACGCCGCCTGGCACAAGGCGGGGCGCGTCGGTACGCCGCGCAAGCTGTCGCTGGCCTACTTCGGGCTGGGCCCCGACGCCCGCGCCCAGGCGGACGCCTACCTGCTGGACTACTACGGCTTCCTCGGCGATGTCGCCCAGCAGATCGCGGGCAGCGCCGCGGTGAGCGCGCAGATGGTCAAGTCCTACGTCGAGGCGTTCGCGGCCGGCGGCTGCGACGAACTCATCTTCGTCCCCACCGGATCGGGGCTCGACCAGATCGACCTGCTCGCCGAGGCGATCACCTGAGTCAGAGCAGGACGGTCAGCCGCACGGAGACGTCGTCGCCTGCCGCGATGCACTGCGGCTTGCGTACGGCGTTCTTGAGCGGCAGCAGATAGCAGCCGTCCTTGGGGAAGAGCGACGTCGTGAAGGCGGTCGCGCCGATGCGTGCCTCGACCGGGATCACCCCCCAGCCGTAGGTGGCCATCGCGGCCACCTCGCGGATGTCGGCGGACTCCTCGTCCGGAACGGGAAGGAAGTAGTAGGGCGCCGGACCGCGCCACTCGATGACACGGCCGGTGAAGGAGAGCTCCATGAGGTCATTGTCCGGCCTGGAGCTCCCGGTGCAGCCGTCGCGTCCAGGGGTGGTCCCCGCTGAAGACGCGCGTGAAGAGGGGCAACAGCTCGGCGAGTCGGGTCTCCCCGGCCGACGCGTCCCCGTGGCGCCGGGTCAGCCGGCCCACGTGGAAGGCGTTGAGAAGGGTGTGCGGGTGTTCGTGGCCGAGGGCGGCGGTGCGGTCCTCGAGAAGGGTGGTGAACAGGCGCAGTGATTCCCGGGGTTCGCCCTCGGCCTCGGTCCAGCCCGCGATGTTGTGGCGTACGGCGAGGGTGTGCGGATGGGCCGGGCCGTTGACCCGGTGCTCGTCGTCGAGGAGAGCGCGGCATGCGGCCAGGGCTCGGGCGCGGGCGCCGTGGGCTGCCGTCCAGTAGGCCGTGTTGTGGCGGGTCAGGAGGGTTTCCGAAGCCTCCGGGCCCAGGATCCGTTCCGTGTCGCGGTGGAGCTCGGTGTACTGGAGGGCGGCTTCCTGGGCGTCGCCCGTCTCTCCGGTCCAGCGGGCGAGATCGTCGCGCAGCAGGCGCAGGGCCCGGTGGTCGCGGTCGTCGAGTCGCTCCCGGTACACGTCCAGCAGCTCCTGGGTCTGCTGTCTGGCCTGCGGGGCCCGGCCGCACACGCCTGTCCAGTACGCGACACCGTGCCGTACGACGAGCGTGAACCAGGCGTCGTCCCCGAGCCGGGTACGGCAGTCCGCCTCCAGCCCGGTGAGCAACCGCAACGCGTCGGCGGCGTTGCCCGTGGCGCCGATCGTGGACGCGTTCAGATGGCGCTCGCGCAGCAATGCCATGGAGCCCGCCCCCGCCTGCTTCGTCGGCCGCGCTCCCAGAGTAGCCAGCGGCGCGCTTCCCCAGAAGGTGGCCGACCGCACGTCCCGGACCGCGGGTGACCGCCTCGTGGACGCCCTCTTGACGTCCTCGCGCGGCCGATCGACACTCCAGATGGGAATCCTAGTGAACAGGTAGGGAAACATGAGGCGCCTTGAGTCGGCAGTCGGCCGAGTGAGCCGTACCTCTCGGCCGTCGCCTCTTCTGACCTCCCGCCGCCACATCGACCTGCAGCGCGTCTGCAGTGCGATCCGCCGGCTCGGCTGAGCCCGGCCCGTCCCCGCGCCCCGCGCCCCGCCGCCGCGCACCGGCGCACCCCCCTGTCCTGGCCCGACGTCGCTTCCGCCGCGCGTACGTCCGCGCGCCCACACCCGGGGAGATCCATGTCCGTCACACCGCTCGCTCCCGCCTCGACCGCGCAGTCCACCGCCGCGTTCCGGGGCCGGATCGGCCGGGACGCGCGCAGCGGGCACTACGCCGTGCCGCGCCGCTACCGGCTGCATCTGTCGCCCGCCTGTCCGGACGGACTGCGCATCGCCGTCGTCCACAGCCTCCTCGGCCTCGACGACGCCTGCCCCGTGACGTTCCTCGACGCGATCCCCGACTGTCCCGACGGCGGCCACACAGCGCTGCGCCCGCTCTACGAGGCCAGCGCGCACCGGTACAAGGGCGCCGCCGTCGGTCCCGTGCTCAGTGACGACTGGTCGGGCCGCATCGTCAGCACCCATGCCCCGGACATCACACGTGACCTCGCCCGCTTCGGCGGCGACCGCCCGGCGCTGTACCCGTGCGGCGCGGAGTCGGAGACCGAGGCCGTGGAGCGGCTGTGCGCCCAGGGCATCGAGCGGGCCGCGCAGGAGGCCGGCACGGCGGGCACCGACCCGGACGCGCGTGCCGCGGCGCTCGACACGCTGCTGGAGACCCTGGCCTCGCTGGAGCGCTGGCTCATCGGACGGGAGTATCTGATCCGCGATCAGATCACGGCCGCGGACGTCGAGTTGTGGGTCACGCTGGTCCAGCTCGACACCGTGCACCGCCATCACCTGGACGCCTCCGCCGTGCAGCGGATCGCCGCCCACCCCGCACTGTGGGCGTACGCCCGCCGGCTGGCGGCCCACCCCGACTTCGGCGCGCACCTCGACCTCGACGGCATCGCCCGTCGCCACCATGCCCACTGCCGTGGCCTGGAGGCCGCGGGCTCGGCCGTGCAGATCCTGGACTGGGCGGCGCACACCGCGCGGACCCGCTAGCCGTTCCACCTGGTGGACCGGCGTTGACAGACGCTCGGACAACTGGCTTCACTTACGGCACTCTTGACGCAGAAGGGCCTTCGAGGCCCCTGAGAACGATGACGGTGACGGACATGTACGCAGCTCCCAGGACGGCCACGCGCCGTACCTCGAGCTGCGTACCGCCGTACGCGAACCTCCTTGTCGCCGATCGCTCCGTCGACCTCCTGCGCGTGAACAGCGCACTGTGTACCGCACCGGGCCGAGCCCGCTGTCGGGGCTGACGTCCCCCTCCGCAGCCCCCGCGTTCCCGACGAACACCGCCCGCGCGGTGTGCCGTTGTCCGCCCAGCCCCCGGTTCCCGTGCGTCCCCGTGTGCCACGACCTGCCGTAGAACGGCCGTCGTAGCCACGTCCCGTGCGCCCGTGTCCGGGGATCCGATCCCGCCGGAGCCCCTCATGAGTGAACCCCCAGGCGCCGCTGTCTCCGTCACGGAGCCGCCGCCGATCTCCGACAGCCCGTCAAGACAGCTGACCGCACAGCGAGTTCTGCCGCTGCGGCGGCCCGGACGCTGGATCGCCACCGCCGTCGTCCTGGTCCTCACGGCCCAGTTCGTGCACGGCCTGGTGTCCAACCCCTTCTATCAGTGGGACCGGTTCGGCTACTGGTTCCTGCGGCCGACGATCCTCGACGGACTGCTGGTCACCCTCGAAGTCACCGCCTACAGCGCGGTGCTGGGTCTCCTCGGCGGTATCGTCCTCGCGCTGGCCCGGCTCTCGAAGAGCCCCGTCCTGCGGGCGGTCAGCTGGATCTACATCTGGACGTTCCGCTCCATCCCGCTGATCGTCATCCTGCTCTTCCTCTACAACTTCAGCGCCCTGTACCAGACGCTCAGCGTGGGCGTCCCCTTCGGGCCGGCCTTCTTCACCTTCGACGAGTCCCGGCTCGCCACCGACATCGCCGTAGCCGTCGTCGGTCTGAGCCTGAACCAGGCGGCGTACGCCGCCGAGGCGGTCCGCGGCGGCATCCTCTCCGTCGACCAGGGCCAGCACGAGGCGGCCGCCGCACTCGGGCTGCCGAAGGGCTACCAGTTCCGCAAGGTCGTCTTCCCGCAGGCCCTGCGCTCCATCACGCCGAACTACGTCAACCAGCTCATCGACCTGGTCAAGGCCACCTCGCTGGTGTTCTACGTCTCCCTGCTCGACCTGTTCGGCGCCGCCCAGACGATGGGCGCCACCTACCCCGGCGACATCGTGCCGCTGCTGCTGGTCGTCACCGTCTGGTATCTCATCCTGACCACAGTCGTCTCCGTCATCCAGTTCTACGTCGAGCGGTACTTCGCCCGGGGCGCCACCCGCACCCTGCCGCCGACCCCGTTGCAGAAGCTGCGCACCGCCCTCACCGACCTGCGCGCCCGTATCCGCAGGGAGGCCGCCGTATGACCACCGCGACCGTCAAGGCCGTGCCCGCCGCCGTCGAGGTCCACGACGTGCACAAGTGGTACGGGACCCATCGCGTCCTGGACGGCGTCGACCTGAGCGTGCGGCCCGGCGAGGTCACCGTGATCCTCGGTCCGTCCGGCTCCGGCAAGTCCACCCTGCTCCGGGTCGTCAACCACCTGGAGAAGCCGGAGATCGGCCACGTCAGCATCAACGGCGAACTGATCGGCGTACGCCGGCACGGCGAGCGGCTCAAGGAGCTGAGCGAGCGTGCCATCCTCGCCCAGCGCAGCAGGATCGGGTTCGTCTTCCAGAACTTCAACCTCTTTCCGCACCTGACCGTGCTGGAGAACGTCGCCGCGGCCCCGGCGGCCACCGGACAGCTCGACCGGACCGCGGCCCGGCGACTCGCCGGCGAACTCCTGGACCGGGTCGGCCTCGCCGACAAGGCGGCCGCCTATCCGCGGCAGCTGTCCGGCGGACAGCAGCAGCGCGTGGCCATCGCCCGCGCCCTCGCCCTGCGGCCCGGCGTCATCCTCTTCGACGAGCCCACCTCCGCTCTCGACCCCGAACTCGTCGGCGAGGTCCTCGCCGTCATCAAGGACCTCGCGAAGAGCGGGACCACCCTGGTGATCGTCACCCACGAGATCGGCTTCGCCCGGGAGATCGCCGACCGGGTCGTCTTCATGGACGGCGGCCGGATCGTCGAACAGGGCCCGCCCGCCGAGGTCCTGGACAGGCCGCGGCACGAGCGGACCCGGGACTTCCTCAGCAAGGTGCTCTGACCCGCGAGGTGTTCGGACACGCCGTGTTCTGACACGCGAGTGCCGAGCACCGCCCACGACGTCCCCCCACGACTTTCCCCACGGCATCACCCTCACCACCCTCTCCCAGCCACAAAGGACAGCCATGCCTACCCAGTTCTCCCGACGCAGCCTGATACGGGGCATCACCGCGGCCACCGCCGCCGTCACCCTCGCCGCCGGGCTCGCCGCCTGCGGGGGCGAGAGTGACGCCGCGACCAAGACCTCCGACGCGGCCGGCACGGTGACCGTGGGCCGGCTCTCCAACGGCGCGGCCACCGAGACCGCGCTGAAGGTCGCCGAGGTGAAGTCCATCAGCTCCCTGCTGCCCGACGACATCAAGAAGAGCGGCAAGCTGGTCATCGGATCCGGCACCCTGCCCTCCGGCAGCCCGCCGCTCGGCTTCATCGGCAGCGACCAGAAGACGCTCACCGGCTCCGAGATCGACCTGGCCCGCCTGGTCTCCGCCGTCCTCGGACTCGAACCCCAGGTGCAGCGCTCGACGTGGGAGAACCTGTTCATCGGCCTCGACAGCGGCAAGGTCGACGTGGCCTTCTCCAACGTCACCGACACCGAGGAGCGCAAGCAGAAGTACGAGTTCGCCTCCTACCGCAAGGACGATCTCGCGTTCGAGGTGAAGAAGGACAACACCTGGAACTTCGACAACGACTACCAGAACCTCGCCGGCAAGACCGTCTCCGTCGGCAACGGCACCAACCAGGAGAAGCTCCTCCTGGAGTGGAAGGCGAAGCTGGAGAAGGAGGGCAAGAAGCTCACCGTCAAGTACTTCCAGGAGACCAACAGCCTCTATCTGGCGCTGAACAGCGGCAAGATCGACGCCTACTTCGGCCCCAGCCCGAACCTCTCGTACCACACGACGCAGACCGCGAACACGCCCCAGGCGACCCGGGTCGCGGGCCAGTTCTCGGGTGCCGGCGAGACCCTCCAGGGCCTGATCGCCGCGACCGCCAAGAAGGACAGCGGGCTCGCGAAGCCGCTGGCCGCCGCGATCAACCACCTGATCGAGAACGGTCAGTACGCGAAGTGGCTCAAGGCCTGGAACCTCTCGGGCGAGGCCGTCGCCAAGTCCGAGGTCAATCCGCCCGGGCTGCCGCTCACCAACTCCTGATCGTCCATCAGAACCCTGTGTGGGAAAGGCCGTCGTGGTCCACCAGATCGCCCTCGGAACCCGTCTCCTGGACAACCCCGTCTGGGGCGCCCTGGACGGACCGCACGCGTCCTTCGCCGAACGAGTCGGCCGGGCGGCGCGCTACCCGGCGGACGTGTACGCGTTCGCCGCGCTCGCCGACCCGGCGGACCCGGCCGCCTGGAGCGACCTGCACACCCTCCTCGGCCCGGCAACCACCGCACGGGTCAAGGGAGTCGAGACCGTCCCCGACGGATGGGACGTCGTCGGCGGCGGCCAGGGCGTCCAGCTCGTCGACACCCGGCTGCGCGCCGAACCCGCCCCGGAGGCGGTACGGCTCGGCCCCGACGACGTACCCGACATCCTGGACCTGGTCGCCCGCACCAGGCCAGGACCCTTCCTCGCCCGCACCGTCCACCTCGGCACCTACCTCGGCATCCGGCACCACGGCAGGCTCGTCGCCCTTGCCGGAGAACGGCTCCACCTGCCCGGCTGGACCGAGATCAGTGCCGTCTGCACCGACCCGGCCCACCGCGGCCGGGGACTGGGAACCCGCCTGGTGCGCGCGGTCGCGGCGGGCATCAGGGAGCGCGGCGAGACCCCGTTCCTGCACGCCGCCGCGAACAACGCCACCGCGATCCGGCTGTACGAGTCGATCGGCTTCACCCTGCGCCGCCGGACGACCATCCTCCAGATACGCACGCCAGGAACAGATGCCCGAGCGAGGGCGTTGTGACTCACGACGAGACACGCACCACCAGGGCGGGAGGCGGGGACGTGCGGCGCATCGACCGGCTCCTTCTGCACTCCCGGCCCTACATCGACCTCCAGCGTGTCGCCGGCGCCCTCTGTCGCCCCTGACCTCCTTCTCCGCCACCGTGCCCTGAGTGCCGCATGCCCGGGCCGGTGATCTCGTACGGATCTCCAGGAAGGCACCCACTCGTGTCCCCTTCTTCCTCCCTGCACCTCGCCGTGGCCCTCGACGGCACCGGCTGGCACCCGGCCTCCTGGCGTGAGCCGGTCGCCCGCCCCCGGGACGTGTTCACCGCCGCCTACTGGGCCGACCTGGTCGCCGAGGCCGAGCGCGGCCTGCTCGACTTCGTGACCTTCGAGGACGGCCTCGGCCTGCAGTCGTCGGTCTTCGGCGAGCTGGACGGCCGCACCGACCAGGTCCGCGGCCGCCTGGACGCCGTGCTCATCGCCTCCCGCGTCGCGCCCCTGACCCGGCACATCGGGCTGGTACCGACCGTGATCGCCACCCACACCGAGCCATTCCACATCTCCAAGGCGATCGCCACCCTGGACTACGTCAGCACCGGCCGGGCCGGGCTGCGCGTGCAGATCTCGCCCCGCCCGGACGAGGCCGACCACTTCGGTCGCCGCACCGTCCCGCCGCTGAGCCTGGCCGAACTCCAGAGCCCCGCCGGACAGGAACTCGTCAGCGACCTCTTCGACGAGGCCGCCGACCACGTCGAGGCCGTCCGCCGGCTCTGGGACAGCTGGGAGGACGACGCGGAGATCCGGGACGTCGCCACCGGCCGCTTCATCGACCGCGACAAGCTGCACTACATCGACTTCGAGGGCAGGCACTTCAGCGTCAAGGGCCCCTCCATCACCCCGCGCCCGCCGCAGGGCCAGCCCCTGGTCAGCGCCCTCGCGCACCAGACCGTCCCGTACCGGCTCGTGGCCCGCCAGGCCGACGTCGGCTACGTCACCCCGCACGACACCGACCAGGCCCGGGCCATCGTCACCGAGATCCGCGCCGAACAGGAGAAGGCCGGCCGCGCCGACCAACCCCTGCACATCTTCGGGGACCTGGTGGTCTTCCTCGACGACGACCCCGCGGCCGCCGCGGCACGCCGTGAGCGCCTCGACACCGCGGCAGGAGAGCCGTACGAGAGTGACGCCCGCATCTTCACCGGCACCCCCGCCCAACTCGCTGATCTCCTGCAGGAGTTGCAGTCCGCCGGTCTGACCGGCTTCCGGCTGCGCCCCGCCGTCCTCGGCCACGACCTCCCGGCCATCACCCGGGGACTGGTCCCCGAACTCCAGCGCCGCCAAGCCTTCCGCGGCGCCTACGAGGCCGACACCCTGCGCGGTCTGCTGGGCCTCGCCCGCCCCGCCAACCGCTACGCCGCCTGAGCCGGAAGGACCCCGCAGAGCCATGACCAAGCCGCTGAAGCAGATCCATCTGGCCGCCCACTTCCCGGGCGTCAACAACACCACCGTGTGGAGCGACCCCGAGGCCGGCAGCCACATCGAGTTCAGCTCCTTCGCCCACTTCGCGCAGACCGCCGAACGCGCCAAGTTCGACTTCCTGTTCCTCGCCGAGGGCCTCAGGCTGCGCGAACAGGGCGGGAAGATCTACGACCTGGACGTCGTCGGCCGCCCCGACACCTTCACCGTCCTCGCCGCGCTCGCCGCCGTCACCGACCGCCTCGGCCTGACCGGCACCATCAACTCCACCTTCAACGAGCCCTACGAGGTGGCCCGCCAGTTCGCCAGCCTCGACCACCTCTCCGGCGGACGCGCCGCCTGGAACGTGGTCACCTCCTGGGACGCCTTCACCGGCGAGAACTTCCGCCGCGGCGGCTTCCTCCCGCAGGAGGACCGCTACTCCCGCGCGAAGGAGTTCCTGGCCACCGCGAACGAGCTCTTCGACTCGTGGCAGGGCGACGAGATCCTCGCCGACCAGGCGTCGGGCCAGTTCCTGCGGGACGCCAAGGCCGGCTCCTTCGTCCACACCGGCCAACACTTCGACATCCACGGCCAGTTCAACGTCCCCCGCTCCCCGCAGGGACGCCCGGTCATCTTCCAGGCCGGCGACTCGGAAGAGGGCCGCGAGTTCGCCGCGTCGAGCGCCGACGCCATCTTCAGCCGGTACGCCACGCTGGACGGAGGCCAGGACTTCTACACGGACGTCAAGAGGCGCCTCGCCAAGTACGGCCGCCGCCACGACCAGTTGCTGATCCTGCCCGCCGCGAGTTTCGTCCTCGGCGACACCGACGAGGAGGCCGAGGAACTCGCCAAGGAGGTGCGCCGCCAGCAGGTCAGTGGAGCCACCGCCCTCAAGCACCTGGAGTTCGTCTGGAACCGGGACCTCTCCTCGTACGACCCGGAGGGCCCGCTCCCCGACATCGACCCGGATGTCAGCGGCGACCACATCGCCAAGGGCCGCGCCCAGGTCCGTATGTACCGCGACCCGCTGGCCACCGCCCGCGAATGGCGCGAGCTCGCCGCCGCCAACAACTGGTCCATCCGCGACCTCGTCATCGAGTCGGGCAACCGGCAGAACTTCGTCGGCTCCCCGGCGACGGTCGCGAAGACCATCAACGACTACGTCCAGGCCGACGCGAGCGACGGCTTCATCCTGGTCCCGCACATCACCCCGACCGGCCTCGACGTCTTCGCCGACAAGGTCGTCCCGCTCCTCCAGGAGCAGGGCGTCTTCCGCACCGAGTACGAGGGCACGACCCTGCGCGACCACCTCGGCCTCGCCCACCCGGACCAGACGCCGGGCGAGCAGCGGGTGGCCTCGTGAAGTTCCTCGCCATCACGCTGATCGTGCACCGGCCGGACCCGGTCACGGGCGTACGGAAGTCGACGCACGACCGGTTCCGCGAAGTGCTCGACAACGCCGTGCTGGCCGAGGAGCTGGGCTTCGACGGCTTCGGGGTGGGGGAGCGGCACGAGCGGCCGTTCATCTCCTCCTCACCGACCGTCGTCCTCAGCCACATCGCCGCCCTGACCCGGCGCATCAGGCTCTTCACGGCGGTCACGACCCTGAGCCTGCTCGACCCCGTGCGCGCCTACGAGGACTACGCCACCCTCGACCATCTCTCCGAGGGCCGCCTCGACCTCATCATCGGCAAGGGCAACGGCGCCGCCCAGCGTGAGCTGTTCCAGGTCACACCCGAGGACCAGTGGGACCGCAACGCCGAGAGCTACGAGGTCTTCCGGAAGATCTGGCGACAGGACAAGGTCACCGCCAAGACCCGCTTCCGGCCGGAGCTGACGGACGCCGAGGTGTGGCCGAGGCCGTACCAGCGGCCGATCCGGATCTGGCACGGCAGCGCCACCAGCAAGGAGTCGGTGGACCTCGCGGCACGGTACGGCGACCCGCTGTTCTCGGCGAACGTCACCCACCCCATAGAGCCGTACGCCGAGTTGATCCGCCACTACCGCGAACGCTGGGAGCACTACGGGCACGACCCGGCGCGGATCGCGGTCGGCGCCGGGACGGCCGGGCTCCTGGTGACGCCCACCTCCCAGGAGGCTCTGAAGATCTACCGGCCGATCTTCGAGTCGACCCTGGCGTTCCAGAAGCAGTTCGGTCTGCCGGTCGTCTTCGAGACCGTCGAGGACTTCGTCGAGCGCAGTTCCGCGCTGATCGGCAGCCCGCAGCAGGTCATCGACAAAGTGCGGCGCTATCACGAGCAGTTCGGCCACACGGTCCTCCATCTGCACGCCGATGCCAGCGGGTTGACGGACACTCAGCACCGGGACTCGCTGGAGCTGTTCCAGGCCCAGGTCGCCCCGGTGCTGCGGCGCGACATCCCGGACCCGCCGTTCCCCTGGGGACCCGTACGGGAGGAGCCCGTCCATGCCTGAGATCCCCCTCGGCGTCCTGGACCTGGTCCCCGTCTCGAGCGGCTCCACCGCCGCCGACGCCCTGCGCAACTCCATCGACCTCGCCCGGCAGGCCGAGCGGTTCGGGTACGCCCGCCACTGGTTCGCCGAGCACCACCTCAACCCGGGCGTGGCCGGCACGTCACCGGCGGTCGTCCTCGCCCTGACGGCCGCCGCGACCTCCACGATCCGGCTCGGCTCCGGCGCCGTCCAGCTCGGTCATCGCACCGCGCTGAACACGGTCGAGGAGTTCGGTCTGCTGGACGCCCTACACCCGGGCCGTTTCGACCTGGGCCTGGGCCGCTCGGGCGGCGGACCACCGGCGGAGAAACCGGCTGCCGAGGCCGCGGGCCGGGCCTCGAACGGCCTGCTCATCCCGCCCCGCTTCTCCTTCGCCCGCCTCCTCGGCTCACCCCGGATCGCCCTCCAGCGCAAGCTGCTCCTGCTGCCCGGAGCCGAGTCGCAGGACTACGCCGAGCAGATCGACGACATCCTCGCCCTGCTGGCCGGCACCTACCGCTCCCCGGAGGGCGTCGAGGCACACGTGGTGCCCGGCGAGGGAGCCGACGTCGAGCTGTGGATCCTGGGCAGCAGCGGTGGCACGAGCGCCGAGACGGCGGGGGCGCGGGGCCTGCGGTTCGCGGCGAACTACCACGTCAGCCCGGCCACCGTCCTGGAGGCCGTGGACGGCTACCGGTCCTTCTTCGAGCCCTCCGACGACCTCGACAAGCCGTACGTCAGCGTCTCGGCCGACGTCGTGGTCGCCGAGGACGACGAGAGCGCCCGGGAACTGGCCACCGGCTACGGCCCGTGGGTCCGCAGCATCCGCACCGCCGAGGGCGCCATCCCGTTCCCGACGCCGGACGAGGCCCGCGCCCACCCATGGACCGACGAGGACCAGGAGCTGGTGCAGGACCGCCTCGACACCCAGTTCGTGGGCTCCCCGGCCACGGTCGCCGACCGTCTCGAACAGCTCCAGGAGGCCACCGACGCCGACGAGTTGCTCATCACCACCATCACCCACGGCCACACCGACCGGGTGCGCTCCTACGAACTGCTCGCCGAGGAGTGGCGCAGGCGAGGCCACTTTGCCCAGTCGAGCTGATGCCCGGGCGTGCCCACGGACCTCCCGTGCCACGTCACCGCGCCGGTAACGGAAGATCTGCCGGGCGAAGACGACGACCCGCTCGTCCCCGACGGTGAAGTCGGCGTACCACCTGTGCGCCGGCGAGTTCGAGCCCATCGGGCGGCGCGCGTCGCCCACGCCGCCTCACTCCCGGAGACCTTCCCGCGCCCGGACGGCTTCGACCTGACGCAGTTCTGGACGCGCTGGACAGCCGAGTTCGAGGCGAGCCTGGACCGGCTCCGGGTGACGGTACGCCTGCCGAAGGCGGGTCTGGCCGCTCTTCCGGCAGTTCTGGGCGACGCAGAGGCGGCGGCCCGGGCCACTCAGGACGGGAACCTCCACTTCGACGACCCACAGGCCGCCTGCCGCCGACTGCTCGGCTTCGGCCCGGAGGCCAGGGAGTTGGTGGCGGACACGGCACGCCGCACAGCCGTCCGCTACTGAACCATCAGGGCAGCGGCACCCCAGCAGGCGGCGAGGAACACGGCGAGCGTCCCGGTCGCCACGGCGTTGCGCGCCTTGGCCGTCGCGGCATACGTCTCACCGGCCGCCCGCAGCCTGCGCCCGGCGCCGAGGAACACCCCACAGGACACCGCACACAGCGCCGCCGTGATCGGCAGCAGCCACAAGACGATCAGAAGGAATCCCCGCAACTCATCGCCCGTGTCACCGTCCGAAGCAAGCATGAGCGGATCCTAGGCGGGCGGGCCGACGGCGGCAACGGCCGCGAGCAGCACGTCCGGCGACTCATCGGGCGCCTGCCCGGCGGTGTCGACCACCACGCGCTCGCGCTCCCACGGCTCGTACTCCCGGCCGACGATCTCCTCCCAGCCGGGCAACGGCAGCCCCGGCACTTCGACCGACCGCGAGGCGGCCCGACGCCGGTGCTCGACGGGATCGGAACAGCGCTCCTCCACCTCTACGACCCCGACACGCGCCCGCGCAGCGGCCTCCCGCCAGGCGTCCCGCGTGACGGCCGGCGGATTGACCGAATCGGCGACGACGGTCAGCCCCTGCCGCAACTGCTCCTCGGCGAGGGCGTATCCGACGACGCCGTCGACGACTACGGCGACCGCGCCCGCGTCTACCGCAAGGTCCTCGCCGTGGAACCGTTCCAACCGGCGCCCACGGAGTAGGCCACGAGGTCCCGCAGCCGCCGCCCGTCGCGGCCCGCGAACCACTCGGCGTGGCCCACGTAGTACTCGTAGGCCAGCCGGGTGTTCTCCGGCGAACGGGTGACACCGTGGAAGTAGCCCAGCTCGGAGAGCGCGAACTCCGCGTGTACCAAAGGCAGCAGTGCGGGAAGCGCCGCCGACTCGGCGGGGGAGAGCGGGCGTACGGACTGGTAGCCGTCGAGGAGGGCGACCGCGTCCTCCTCGCGGACGGGGTAGCCCGGCAGCAGCCACTGCACCGCGTTGCGCTCGATGGCCGTGGCCAGGTCGTGGACGGCGGTCGTGCGGTCGCTCATGCCGAAGTCCAGGACGGTGGAGACCTGGCCCTCGGCATCCCACAGCAGGTTGGAGGCGTGCCAGTCGTTGTGGGTCCACAGGGGGAGCAGGCCCGGGAGGTGAGGGGCCAGTTCCTCGTGGAGGGGCGCGAGTACCCGGTCCGTGTCCTCGCGCCACGCGAAGTCCCGCAGTCCGTCCGCCAGTTGAGGGCGTTGCGTGACGTACCGATCCAGCGCCGCCCAAGGATCGTCCGCCGCGAACACCGTGAACGAGGCTACCAGCGGCTGCACTTGGCGCCTGGGCGCCTCGAACCCCTCCGCCGCCCGATGCAGCCATGCCAGCGCCCCGCCCGCCGCCCTCGCGTGCGTGGCCGACCGGAACGGCGACCAGGACAGCGCGTCCCGGTACAGATCCGTGCCGACGCCGGTCGAGTGGACCTCGTACGTCCACTCGCCGCGTGCCGTCACGTCCAGTACCTCCACGACCGGCGCGCCGCGCTCCCGCAGATGGCGCAGGAACGCGTGCTCCTCGGCCAGCCCTTCAAGGGTGCGTACGGCGGTGTGGTGCCGTTTCACGAACAGCCGCCGTCCGTCGCGCTCCACGACGGCCGCCGCCGACAGTGGACGCGGGCTGCGCCACACCACCTGCGACGGTCCGACGACCTCTGTCACCTCGGCGTCCGTGAGCGGCGCCCAGTCGGGCTCGACGGGGTCGGTGCCCATGCCGTGCGCCTGATGGGAACTCAAGCCGCCCTCACAGCCGTTGTGCCGCGCAGGGCTTCCAGGACCCGGCGCTCGGTCGCCGCGAACTCGGGCGCGGTGAAGTCCTCCTCGCCGCGCGGGCGGGTCAGCGGCACCTCGATGCGGTCCACGACCGTGGCGGGGCGCGCGGACAGCACATGGACGGTGTCCGCGAGCAGGACCGCCTCACGGATGTCGTGGGTGACCAGGACGACCGTCCAGCGGTGCCGCTGCCACATGCCGGCCAACCACAGCTGCATCTCGGTCCGGGTCAGTGAGTCCAGCGCGCCGAACGGCTCGTCCAGCAGCAGCACCGGCCGCTCCAGGACGACCGTGCGCAGCAGCGCTGCCCGCTGTCGCATGCCGCCGCTGAGCTGGGAGGGGTACGCCTTCTGGAAGCCGTCGAGCCCGAAGTCGGCGAAGAGCGCGTCGGCCCGTGCCCGCGCTTCCTTCTTCCTCACGCCCTGCGCCTCGAGACCCAGCGCCGTGTTGTCGAGGACGGTCCGCCACGGGAACAGCAGGTCCTTCTGCGGCATGTAGGCGACCTTGCCGGACTCCACCGAGGCCGGTTCGCCCTCCACCAGCACCCGCCCCGAGGTGGGCCGGTCGAGACCGGAGACCAGGTTGAACAGGGTGCTCTTGCCGGAGCCGCTCGGGCCGATCACGGCCGCGAACTCGCCGGGCTCGACGGAGAGTTCGAGGTCCCTGAGCACCTCCAGTTCGTCGAAGGACTTGCCGACGCCCTCGATCCGCAGACTGCTCACTCGCCCACCTTCCGCTCCCACGGCAGCACCAGCCGCTGCAACAGATACGTGGCCCCGAACAGCGCGATGCTCAGCGCCGCCGTCACCCCCACCGCCGCGAACACCAGATCTGTACGGAACGCGCTCTTCTGCGCCTGCATATAGATCCCGAGACCCGCCTCGGCGCCCGCGTACTCGGCGAAGACGGCGCCGACGACGGCGTACGTGATGCTCACCCGCAGCCCGGCGAAGAAGTACGGCATCGCGCTCGGCACCCGCACCAGCCGGAACGTCCGCCACCGGCCCGCGCCCAGCGAGCGCAGCAGCCGCATCGCCTCGCGGTCGGTCGCCGCGAACCCGGCGGCCAGGTTGGCGGCCAGCGGGAAGAACGTCGTCAGCGTCACCACCAGCATCTTCGGCAGCAGCCCGAAGCCGAACCAGATGATCAGCAGCGGTGCCACGGCGACGATCGGGATCGTCTGCGAGGCGACCAGCAGTGGATACAGGCCCCGCCGGGCCGCCGACGAGAAGTCCAGGAGCACGGCGACCAGCCAGGCCGACGCGAACGAGAGCGCGAAGCCGAGGAGGGTCTCCTGGAGGGTGGGCACGGTCTGCGCCCACAGGTCCTCGCGGTTCGCCCAGCCCTGCCCGACCACCCGCGCGGGGGACGGCAGCGTCGTCGGATCGACCCCGGCGGCGCTCACGTACAGCTGCCAGCCGCCGACCACCACGGTCAGCACCAGCAGCGGCGGCCACAACGACCGCAGCAGCGGCTTCACTTGGCGGCCGGGAGGTAGGCGTCGGTGAAGAATTCCGAGGCGTCCGGGGCCTTCGTGAGCTTCTTGCCGTCCGCGTCGACCAGCAGACCCGCCTTGTACTCGAAGTCGGCGAAGGCCTGCCAGCGCTCGGCGCTCTGCGTGCCGATCGTGCCGTCCGCCGCCTTGTAGTACTCCTTGGCCAGCAGCGCCTCGCTCTTCTTCACCAGCTCGGTGTTGGTGAGGACGCTCTTGTTCTCGGAGATCAGCAGGTCGGCCGCCTGGTCGGGGTTGTCGGCCGCGTAGCGGTAGCCCTTGTCGAGCGCCGCGAGGAACTTCTTGGCGAGTGCCGGGTTCTTCTTGAGGAACTGGCCGGAGGACGCCACCAGCGTCGAGTAGATCGGCGGGAAGCCGTAGTCGGACAGCTGGAAGTTCTTGAGCGGCTTGCCGCTCAACTCCGCCTCCAGGCCCTCCCAGGTCGGCATCGGCATCGCGAAGTCGGCCTTGCCCGCGTAAAGCGCGGCGTACGCGGAGGTGTTGAGAGTGATCTGCTTGAAGTCGCCCTCGCCGCCCGCGTTCTGGATGACCTTCTGGAGCAGCGGCTTCTCGTAGGGGGCGCCGAACCCGGCGTAGGTCTTGCCGTCGAGGTCCTTCGGGGAGCTGATGTCCTTGCTGTCGGCGCGCACCGCGATGGTGACGTTCGTCTTCTGGGTGACCGCGTAGACGGAGGCGATGTCGGCGCCGGCCGCCCGCGCGGTCGTCACGCCCTCCTGGTAGGAGATGCCGAAGTCGGCCTTGTGGGCCGCGACGAGGGTCTCGGGCGCGGTCGAACCGTAGGGCACGATCCTGAGGCTGATCCCGGCGTCCTCGAACCAGCCCTTGGCCCGGGCGACGTAGATGCCGGTGTGGTTGGTGTTGGGCGTCCAGTCGAGGGCGAGGGTGACGGTGGTGGTTCCGTCCTTCGCGGCGGCCGAGGACTCGGCGGCGCATCCGGTGGCACCGAGCAGGGCGCCGGCGGCTATGACGGACAGGAGAGTACGGCGGTGCATGACGGGTCCTTCGTGCGGAGGGGAGAGCGGCGGTGAGGGGCGGTCACGCCCGACACAGCGCGCTTGCCACCCGCTTGAAGTCGACGGCCAGGCGCCGGGTCAGTCGGGGCAAGGGGGTCACGCGGCCACGTCCAGCAGGCCGTTGGTGAAGGAGCGGTCCCAGTCGCGGCCGTGTGCGAGGGCGCCGTTCTCCGCGAGCCAGTGCGCGTACGGGCCCATCCGGGACGTGTCGATGACGCCCCAGCGGCCGTCCGCGTCCGTCCAGGTCGGTGCGATCAGGGCGAGGGAGCGGGCGATGAGCGAGCGCGGGAAGTACGGGATCACGCCCTCCAGCAGCTCCAGGGTGCGGTCCTGCTCCTGGTCGGCGGCCGCATAGCCGTGGGCCGTCACGGCCAGGAAGTCCCGTATGAGCGAAGGCTGTTCGGCGAGCAGTCGCTCGCTCGTGCCCAGCAGGTAGCTGTGGTAGCGGGGCGCGCCGATCTCGTCCACCGGCCAGGTCACGCGGCGCTCCTCGGACAGGTCGCCGCGCAGCGCGTCCCAGGACCAGTAGTTTCCGAAGGTGGCGTCGGCCTCGCCCGCCTCGATGTCGTCCACGGTCAGCTCGCGGGTGCCCGCGTCGACGGTGATCACCGCATCCGGGTCGCCGCCGTCGGCCGCGACCAGGTGGCGGACCATCGCGCGCCCGCGCGGGGTCGGGTTGAGGGCGATGCGGCGGCCCACGAGGTCACGGGGGCGGGTGATGCCCGTCGAGGTCGTCGTCTGGATCGCCTCCAGGCCCCGGTGGTTGACGGCCGCCACCGCGATGAGCGGCTGGCCGCGCTCGGCACGGCGGGCGAGCAGCCGGTTCGGCGGGAAGATCCCGAAGTCCACCTCGCCCCGGGCCAGGTACTCCAGCGTGTCCCCGCGTCCCGGGTCCTGCACCACCAGCTCCACGTCGAGACCTGCCTCGGCGAACCAGCCACGGGCGCGTGAGACGTACAGACCAGCCGAATTCGGCCAGGGGTGGAAATAGTCGAGCATGACCCGGATGTGCGGCATGGGGGTACTCCGAAGGAGGTGCGCGAGAGCGCGGTGAACGGTGAGAGAGGCGCGTGAGTGTCAGCGACAACAACAGGAGCAGCGCACCGGGGTGTGGGACACCGGTCGCTTCGGCTCGACTGTTGTAGACACGTGAACTCCTACGCGGGACGCCCGGATGGCGTGGTGTGTGCGGTCGGCGTCCCCATGGGGATCGCGCTCGACCGAACGGATCCCAGACGCCCTCTCAGCCCAGCCGGGTAGGGGCTCCCGCGTAGATGGCCGAAACCATAACTGCATGCCGGGGATGCTGTGCAAGTGAGGTCCGAAATATGGGATGACCATGCTCGACGGGCGAGATGCCCAGGTCACGGGCGTACCATCGGCCGCCATGACCTCCCTGCTGCCCGGCCCTCTGGTCGACGACACCTGGCTCGCCGCCCGCCTCGACGACCCCCGGCTGGTCGTCCTCGATGCCACCGCCCTGCTGCCCTCGCCCCGGCACGACGGCGACTACCGGTGTGCGAGCGGCCGCGCGGGGTGGGCCGAGCGGCACCTTCCGGGCTCCCGTCACGCCGACCTGACCGGCGGCCTCTGCGACCATGACGCCCCGTACCACTTCGCCGTACCGGCCCCCGAGGCGCTGGCCGGCGCACTCGCCGCGCTGGGTGTGGGGGAGGGCAGCGAGGTCGTGGTGTACGACGACGGCGGCGGCATCTGGGCGGCCCGGCTGTGGTGGATGCTGCGCGCGATCTCCGTACCGGCCGCCGTGCTCGACGGTGGCCTGGAGGCGTGGGAGGCGGCCGGGCACCCTCTGGCCTCCGGTGAGGACGCCGAACCGGCCCCCACGGTCACGCCCGTGACCCCGGTCCCGCGCCCCGAACTCTGGGCGGACCTCGACGAGGTGGCCGCCATCAGCCGTGGGGAACGCCCCGGCACCCTGGTGTGCGCCCTGCCGACCGGCGGCTTCGACGGCACCGCCCCCACCCGCTACAGCCGCCGCGGCCACATCCCCGCCAGCCGCAGCCTCCCCGGACGTGAACTCCTGGACTCCGCGGGCCGCGTGCTGCCCGGACCCGAACTCGCCGCCAGGGTCGGCACGGTGCTCGACACCGAGGACTCGCCGGTCGTCCTGTACTGCGGCGGCGGCATCTCGGCGGCGGGCGCGGCGCTCGCCCTGACGCTGCTGGGGCGCGAGGACGTGTCGCTCTACGACGGTTCGCTGGAGGAGTGGTCCAAGGACCCGGAACTGCCCCTGGCGCTCTGACCATGGCATGGGCCGGTGTGCTGAACATGGCGTGGGCGGTGACAGTCTCCCTCCCCCGAAGGAGACTGTCACCGCCGCTTCCCCCGGCGCCGGACAGTGGCCGGCATCGCCCGTGTGCGGTCTGTACGCGCTGTCACCAGCACATGACCGCGGTTTCCCCCGAACCCCACGCGGAGTACAGGCGCACACGGACGAAGTATCGACGGCCCTTGACGAGACGGGCCTTGACGGTGGCGTTGTGCGGCGCTCCTCCGTCGTCCTGGCCGGCGAGATAGCGGGGTTCCCCGTCCCGCTCCTCGAAGACCACCACGACGGTGTCGCTGTCGCCGAAGGTGCCCACGCTGTACTCGCGGGTCTCCGGCGGCTCGACGGTGAAGTCGGCCTGCTCGCCCGGGCCCAGACCGAGCGGGGCCGAACGGAACGGCACCAGTCCGGGCGGCCGCGACGGGCCGGCCGACGGGTACCAGCGCAGGACGTACTCCTTGTCGGACGGCGAGAGCGTGCCCGGCGGGTTCAGACCCGCACGGAACTGCTCCGGCTCCAGGATCAGTCCCCCCGAGAAGGGATACTCCATGATCGAGTGCGGATCCCAGACAGAACCGTTCACCTCACGCGCGTCGAGCTTGCGCAGGATGTTGAAGAACGTCCGGTCCCGGGTCCAGAAGTTCGGCGGGCCCGCCAGATCGGCGTAGACGGCCTCGTCGTCCCAGAGGATCCCGGCGAACGGGTTCTGGTGCTCGTGGTGCATGCCGAGCGCGTGCCCGATCTCGTGCAGGGCCGTCCCGCGCTCCCCGGGCGCGGTCAGGTCCCACCCGAAGTTCATGGTCCGCTCGTGCAGTCCGACCCGCAGCGCGTCCCTGCCCACGGTCGACCAGGAGCCGTCGCCGAGCTGGAACCCGATGCGCAGTTCCGCCTCGCCGCGGTCGCCGACCTCGGCGAAGGTGACGCCGACGCCGAGGTCCTGCCACTCCTGGAAGCACTCGCGCACCACGTCCCGCTGCTCCTTGGCGCCGACCCACGACACCCGCCGGGTCGCCCCGCTGCCCGGTACGGCGATGACCGAGGCATCGGACTCGCCGTCGAAGAAGTGGTAGTGCAGCACGGTGTTGTTGACCCACATCCGGCTTCCGCCGACGAGCGCACTGAGCCTCTCGGCGGCCAGCCCCGGTGCGAAAGCGGGGGCCGGCTGCTGCGCGAGGGAGCAGTAGCGGAAGGTCATGCGCCAAGAGTGCCGTCGGTGCACGGCGGGCGCCTGAGTCGAGGGCTACTCAAGTCCCTGTGTATCAGGTGTGAGTACTCGGGCTCTTGTAGGCGTGACGATTTTCGAACGGGACGCGAAGACCCTGGAACTGCCCTGGCCGTTCACCGGCCGGGAGGACGAACTGGAGCTGATCCACCGGTCCTCGGCCGCAGGTCACCACGGCATCGTGGTGACCGGTCCGGTGGGCTGCGGCAAGACCCGGCTCGTCACGGAGGCCGTACGCGGCACCGACTGCGCCAGGGTGGCCGGGACGCCCGAGACCCGGCACATCCCCTTCGCCGCGTTCGCCCATCTGCTGCCCGAGGCGGTCTCCCTGCACCGAGCCGTCCAACTGCTCTCCGCGGTACGGCTGTTGCTGGTGGACGACGCGCATCTGCTCGACGACGCCTCGGCCGCCCTGGTCCACCAGCTCGCGGTGCACGGCCGCACCCGGCTCCTGGTGGTGGCCACGGACGGCGTCCCCGTCCCGGGTGCGGTGTCCCGGCTGTGGACCGGTGAGCTGCTGCCCCGCCTCGCTCTGGAGCCACTGCCCCACGAGGAGACGGCCCAGCTGCTGGCGGCGGGCCTCGGCGGCGGCCTGGAGCCGCTCACCGTGAACCGGCTGCACCACCTGTGCCGGGGGGATCTGCGGCTGATGCGCGAGATGGTCGGTGCCGTACGGGAAGGCGGGCTGCTCGTCCGGCTGCCGGGCTCGGACGACCGAGCGTGGCGCGGGCCGGTGCCCGTGACGGCGGCCGTGCGGGAACGGACGGCCGGAGTCCTGGACCGGCCCGAGCGCGAGACGCTCGAACTCCTCGCGTTCGCCGAGCCGTTGACGCTCGACATGGACGGACTCGACCTGCGCGTCCTGGAGGACCTGGAGGCCGAGGGCCTGGTGCGGGTCGACGACCACGGCGGCGTACGCCTGGCCCACCCCCTGCACGGTCCCGTCCTGCGGGCGGCGGCCGGCCGGCTGCGGGCGCGGCGGCTCGCCCGTACGCCTGAGCAGTGCAAGGCCGCCCTGGAGGACGAGGCGGCCGAGCTGACCCGGGCGATGGAGCGGGCCGACGTACGGACCTTGAACGCACCCGTGGGGGAGTGGCTCGTCGCGGAGGGCGAGCCGGTGCCGTCCTGGTACGCGGCCGTGCGCGCGGGGTTCGCGCGGCTGCGGGGAGAGCTGCGGGAGGCGGCGGCCTGGGCGAGGGAGGGGCTGCGGGACACGGCGGGCGATCCGGCCTGCGGTGCCGAACTCGCCCTGGCCGTACTGCAGTCCGGCGAGATGACCGACCCCGACGCGGACCCCCGGGTGCGCACCGACCCCCGCACAGCGCCCTGGCTGGCGGCCGCACGCGGCGACCTCGACGTGGCGCTGGAGACGGTCACCGACGCCTACGACGCCGTACGCCTGGGAGCCCCCGGCGAGTCGCCCGGCGCGGAGGTCTTCGCGCTGCACGCCGACGCGCTCGCCCGGGGTGACGGGCCCGCCCTGGACCAGGCGGCCGAGCGGCTGGCGGAGCGGGGGTTCCTCCTCTTCGCCGCCGAGGCCTGCGCCCAGGCCGTGCACGTCCACAGCGACCCCCGGGCCGCCCGCACCTCACGCACCCGCGCGGTCGACCTGGCACGCCGCTGCCAGGGGGCCCGCACCCCGGCCCTGTCCGGTCTCGTCCTCGGTGAACTCACCGCCCGCCAGCGGCAGATCGTCACCCTCGCGGCCGCCGGCCTCAGCAACCGGCAGATCGCCGAGAAGCTGACCCTGTCCATCCGCACCGTCGGCAACCACCTCTACAGCGCGTACGCCCGGCTCGGCGCGGGCGGCCGGGGCGCACTGCCGTGGCTCGTGGAACTGCCCGACGCACAGCCGGCCTGAGCCGGCCCACGGACCGGCGGTCTGACCCCCGTGATCGGGGGAGGGGTCAGGCCGCCACATCGTCGCCGTGCCCTCGGCCCCGTCCAGGACGTCAGGCCGCCCCGAACGCCGAGAACGCCCACCCCGTGGCCTGATGCGTGGCGTCCCCGGGCAGCGCGGCCCGCGCGTCGCGCAGCGCCTCCGCCAGGGACAGCCCCGCGTCGAGCCCCTTGTGCAGCGCGAGCATCAGCGGCACCACCGCCGCGTCGTTGACGGGCGCCGTGCACGCCACCACGCCCGCGGTGCCCAGCGGCAGCAACGCGGTGACCAGGCCGAGCAGCTCGTCGGCGCCGACCGACGCGAAGCGGGCGGTGTCGCAGCAGGACAGGATGATCCGGTACGGGCTGCGGTCCAGCCGCTCGAAATCGTGCACGATGAGCGGGCCGTCCGCCATCCGCAGCGACGAGAACAGCGGGCTGTCGGCGCGGAAGGTGCCGTGCGCCGCGATGTGCGCGAGAGCCGCCCCGTCGAGCTCCTCCAGCACCCGCGGCACGCGCGCGTCGTCGTCCTCCAGCACCGTCGACCCGCCGTACCGGTCCGCCAGTTCGGCCACCTCCGCGCCCTCGGTCGCCAGCCCCGGCCCCCGCACCAGCACCTGGCGCCCACCGGGCGGCGGCTCGGTCTCCCGGGCCCGCAGCCAGCCGCTCGCCGACGGCGACACACTGAGCACCCGCTCCCGCAGCGACGGCAGCAGCGCCCACGGCACCCGGTGCAGCCGGCCCGGGGGCACGACGACGACCGGCCCGGACCCGAGGTGCGCCGCCGCCGGACCGAGCAACAGCTCCTCCAGACGGCGACCCGCCTCCGCCACCAGCGGAAGCCGTGCCTCCGCGCCGGGGTGGGCCAGCCGCCGCAGCCCCGCCTGCACATGCTCGGCCTCGGTCACCGCGTCCGCCAGCAGCCCCGCCTCGAACCGCCGCACCCGCCCCTGCCCGCACAGCAGCACCTGGACACGCCCGTCCAGCACGGCGAGTTCGACCAGACGTATCCCGTCCCCCAGCCGCTCCAGCAGCCTCGCCGGGTCGAACCGGCTGCCGTAGCCGGGTACGTCCCCGCGGATGTGCAGGGTCCGGGAGCGGATCTCCCGCTCCAGCCGCCGCTGTTCGCGATCCAGCGTCGGCACGGGACGGCCCTCCATGCGGGCCTCCTCCGCGCGCGCCGCGATCTCGCGGAACGCGGTCAGATCGCCGAGGAGCGTCGGGTCGGCCGGCGGACGGGTGGGCGGCGTGGACAGCGCGGTGGCCCGCCAGCGCTCGCTCCACACCAGCAGCCGGCGCGGACCGGAGCCGAGGCTGGCCTGCTGGGCCAGCGCGGCGAGTTCGGCACCCTGCGCCGTGGCCCGGGCCCGCAACTCCGCGGCGCCCAGCGTCATCCGGTGGTCGTCGAGCACGTCCAGGCCGCGCCGGCAGGCCTCCAGCACACCCCGCCCCGAACCGGCCGCCCGCGCCCGCAGCGCCTGCGCCGCCCAGCCCGTCATCCGGGCCAGCGGCGGACCGCTGTGTCTGCTGCGGGCCGCGACGGCCAGATGCCGTTCCGCGTCGGCCGTCCAGCCCAGCCCGAGCGCGATCCGGCCCGCCAGCAACGAGGCCTCTGGCGCGGCCGGCGCGCCGAACGAGGCCAGCTTCTCGGCCACTTCGGCCGCATCGGCGACCAGCCGCCCCGAACCGCGCCCCGCCATCACCCGCGCCTCGATCAGCACCAGCCGGGCATGCGTCTCCCACCAGGGCCGCCGCTGCGCGGCGAACAGCCGCACGGCGAGCGCGGCACGCGCGATCGCCGTATGGGGATCGCCCGCGAGACGGGCGGCACGCGCGGCGGCCAGCAGCAGCTCCGCCTTGCGGGTCGACTGCCCGCCGATCCGGTCGAGCACCCCGATCGCCGCGTCCGCCTCGGCCAGCGCCTCCGGGACGAGCCCGGCGGCCATCAGGACCTCGCAGCGCCGGATGTAGAGCATGAACGACGGCGTGCCGAGCTTGGCGTACCGCTCCTCGGCCTCGTCCAGCAGCCGCAGCGCGACCGGCACGTCCCCGGACCGGAACGCGGCCAGACCCCGGCTCTCCACCACGTCGGCCTTGTCGTGGTCCTGCCCGGTGGTGTCCCACAGCGCCTCGGCCGCAGTGAAGTCGGCGTCCGCCCGCTCCGCCGCGCCCAGCGCCAGATGCACGGTCGCGCGCAGGGTGAGCGCCCGCGCGGTCCAGATCACGTCGTCCGCCTGCCGCAGCACGGGGATCGCCCGGCGCACGTCCTCCAGCGCCTCCCGGTGCCGGCCGAGGACCCACGAGGCGAAGGCACGGCGAAACAGGACGCGCGCGCGGGTGTGTCCGCTGCCGATCGCGACACCCCGCTCCAGCGCGTCCAGGCCCTCCCGGGTCCGCCCCGCGTGCACCAGCGCCACCCCGAGCGCGGCCAGCACATCCGCCTCGCGGTCGGCCGACTCCGCGCGCGCCGCGAGATCGCGGGCGCGCCGAAGATGCTCCAGCGCGATCCTCAGGTCGCCCCAGTCCCGTTGCCAGATACCGATGACCTGGTGGGCGACGGAGGCGTGCAGCGGTAGGGGATCGGAGCCGAGTACCTCTTCCGCCCTCGCCAGCGCCTGGTTGGGGGCGGCGAACACCATGGGCAGCAGTTCGAGAACCGAGTCGCTTCTCGCCGTCACTCAACGGATGGTAGTGCTCCGGGTAGGGCGCCACACAGGTTTGGCGCTGTATCAATCAACGGTCCCGCGACTCTGACTGACGACCACCGCCCAGTGGGAGGACACGCCATGGCACCACAGCGATTCACCGAGCAGTTCGACCAGATCCAGCGTTCCATGCCCGACGTCGCCCTGGCACTGGGGCCCGACGATTCGGCCGAGTTCATCTACGAGAAGGGTGTGGTCCTCGCCCGGGACGGTGAGGAGGCGGCACTCGTCGAGGACACCGTGCGCAGCCACTTCACCGCCGCGACCGGTCTGAGCGGCGACCAGGTGCGCCGGGCCGGACCGCAGACCAACCGCTCCGGCATCACGCGTATCCAGGTCGGCGACCCCGGCCACGGCGACCGGCGCGCCGACCGGGCCGTCGCGGGCGCCCTGCGCGCCATGCGCGAGCCGGAGGGACGCGCCGGACGCCGTCTCGTCAGCCGCAACCACGTGGTGTCGATCGCGGTGAACTCCTGTCCCGGTGACGAGCCCGTGCCCGCCCCGCTCAACCAGGGCACCAACCCGGCCCCCGCGTCGGCGGGTCACGACGCGGACACCGCCGTCGGCGTCCTCGTCATCGACAACGGCCTCACCCACGACCACCAGCTGGTCCCGCTCCTGGCCCACGTCCAGGGCGACCTGCACGGCACCGAGACCGACCCGCAGGGCAACCTGCTCCAGTACGTCGGCCACGGCACCTTCATCGCCGGGATACTCGCGGCCATCGCCCCCAACACGGACATCACCGTGCGCAACACCCTCAACGACGCCGGCGCCATCCTCGAATCCGACTTCGGCGAGGCCCTGTTCGCCGCCGTCGACGAGGGCGGCTGGCCCGACATCATCAGCCTGTCCGCGGGCACCTCCAACGGTCGCACCGACGGCCTGCTCGGCGTGGACGCCTTCATGCGGGAACTCCGGCAGCAGCGCACCCTGTTGGTCGCCGCGGCCGGCAACAACGCCAGCGCCACGCCCTTCTGGCCCGCCGCCTACGCCTCGCTGCCCGACTACGCGGGCTCGGTCCTGTCGATCGGCGCGCTGCGCACCGACGGCGACCACGGCGCCTGCTTCAGCAACCACGGCTCCTGGGTCAACGCCTACGCCCCCGGCGAGCGCCTCACCAGCACCCTCACCGGCTTCGACGCACCGATCCCGTACGTGTACCAGCACTCCACGTACGAGGCCTGCCGCTTCCACTTCAGCTACCTGTGCACCTGCCAGCACCCGCGCCACGCGGGCGTGCTGAGCGACGACGGCACCCCCGCCAAGCCGGACCAGGTGATGTTCGACGGCTTCGCGCACTGGAGCGGCACCTCCTTCGCCACCCCTGCCGCCGCCGGCATGGTGGCCGCGTACATGACCGCCAACAAGGAGGACGACCCGCGGGCCGCCCGGCAGCAACTGATCGCCGCCAACACCGAGTTCGCGGAGGTGCGAGGGGCGCACGTCACCGCGCTCATTCCGCCGACCTGGCGCCCGAGCACGGCTGTCCAACGGTGAGGGCCGAACTCGCCCCCGTCACGGCGTACGATGACATGCCGTACACGAGGGGTGGGGCCGTGGACCGAGCAGATGTCGGCGCGCTGGTCCAGTCCGCCGTCGACGGTGACGCTGCGGCCTGGAAGGCGCTCGTGGAAGGGCTGAGCCCACTGGTGTGGTCCGTCGTGCGCGCGCACCGGCTGTCCGACGCCGACGCACACGAGGTGTACCAGACGGTGTGGTTCCGCTTCGCCCAGCATCTCGGCCGGATCCGTGAACCGCAGAAGGCCGGCTCGTGGCTGGCGAGCACCGCACGGCACGAATGCCTGAAGGTGCTCAAGAGCTTAAGGCGACTGACGCCCACGGACGATCCGCAACTGCTCGACCGGGTCAGCGAGGACCGCACCCCCGAGCAGTCGCTGCTGGACTCCGAGGAGGCGGCCGTGCAGAGCGAGCGGATCCGTCATCTGTGGCAGGAGTTCGAGGAACTCGGCGACCGCTGCCGGCAGTTGCTGCGCATCCTGATGGCCTCACCGCCGCCCAGCTACCAGGAGGTCTCCTCCGCCCTGGGCATCGCCGTGGGCAGCATCGGACCCCTGCGCCAGCGCTGTCTGCGCCGGCTGCGGGCACGCATGGAAGCAAGGGGGGCGGTGTGAACACCGTGAACGACGATTTCGACGAAGAGGCCCACGACGGCGAGGAGTTCGACGTCGATCTGCTGGAGGAGGAGCTCCGCAGGGCCGCCTCGATCCTCGATCCGGTACCGGCCCAGCTGCGCGAGATGGCCGTGGCGGCCTACGCGCTGCACGACCTGGACGCCCGCATCGCCGAGCTGACCTTCGACTCGGTGGTCGACGCCATCCCCGTGCGGGGAGCCGTCGACGCACCGCGGATGCTGACCTTCCGCGCGGGCGAGGTCACCGTCGACGTCGAGGTGACCGGACAGGAACTGCTGGGGCAGGTGCTGCCGCCCCAGCAGGCCCTGATCGAGGTGCTCACCGGTCCGCAGGCGGCCGCGCCCCTGGTCACCGACGACATGGGCCGCTTCACCGGAGACGCGCCGCCCGTCGGCCCCTTCGCGCTGCGGCTGCGGGCGGGCGGGGACGTCGTGGTCACGGAGTGGCTGCGGGTCTGAGCCACCGGCGAGGATCGGCCTACCAGGTCACGGGGAGCGTCCGGGGTCCGCGGATCATCGTCCTGCGGCGCCAGACGACCTGGTCGGCAGGGACCGCGAGACGCAGACCGGGCAGCCGGTCGAGCAGGGTGTCGACCAGCAGCTCGATCTGCAGCCGGGCGAGGACGGCGCCGGTGCAGTAGTGCACGCCGTTGCCGAACGACAGGTGCGGGTTGGGGTCGCGGTCGGCGTCGATCCGGTCCGGGGACGGGAAGACGTCGGGGTCGCGGTTGGCGGCGAGGTAGGAGACGTAGACCGCCTCGCCCGCACCGATCCGCACCCCGTGCAGATCGACGTCCTCCAGGGCGATCCGGGCCAGGCCGACCGAGGAGCGGTGCGGGATGTAGCGGAGCAGTTCGTCGAGGACGGGTCCGCGCTCCGCGGGCCGTTCCCGCATCCTCTCCATCAACTCGGGCCGCGTGAGCAGCAGATACAGCATCTGACCGCAGTTGTGGGTGACGGCCTCACCGCCGATCTGCAACGGCGCGGCCAGCCCGACCGCCTCCGCCTCACTGATCTCGCCCCGCCGCACGGCCGAGCCGATCAGCGAGTACACGTCGTCGCCCTCGCTGTGGGCGCGCGCCCGGACGGTGTCCGCGATCCAGCCGAACATGCCCTTCTTGGCCTCCGCGGAGGCCTCGGCCCCGCCCTTGGTGGAGACGATCTGCGCCGCCCAGGCGTGCATCCGCTCCCGGTCGGCGGCGGGCACCCCCATCACCTCGCAGATCACGGCGACCGGGAAGGGCTCCAGCACCCGCTCGACGAGATCGGCGGGCGGCCCCTCCCGCAGGACACCCTCCACCAGCGGGTCCAGGATCTCCTGCGCGCGAGGCCGCAGCCGCTTCATCGCACTCACCGTGAACGCGCCGGCCACCGTCTTGCGCAGCCGGTTGTGATCGGGCTGGTCGGCCCACGCCGGGGAGCCCGGCTGCGGACTGAAGTGCGGGGCGATCCGGGTGACCTGACGGGTCATCCCCGCGGTGCGGCTGAAGCGCGGATCGTTGGTGATCGCCCTGACGTCCTGGTAACGGGTGGCCAGCCATGCCCAGCCCTCGCCGAACGGCAGCCGGATGCGGGTCAGCGGCCCTTCCCGCATGAGGTCGGCAAGGATCGGATCGAACTCGGTGGCGTCGAGGTCGAGGGTGGGCCAGTCCCGTACGTCGGGCAGGTCCTGGCCGGTCAGCGTGCTGGTCTCCTCGGTCATGCCCCCAGCCTCACCGGCCTTGTGGTGCGCTGTCGCGCGGAAGTGCTCCAGCCGGAGGTCAGCGGGTGACGGCGTCGACGAGAGCGGCGAGGGCCGACACCAGCATCCGCAGCCCGGGGCCGGCGGGCCCGCCGGGTTCGCTCATGTAGGTGTCCCGCCGGATCTCCACCATCAGCGCGGACACACGGGGATCACGGCCGTGGAACTCCAGCGGCACGTACGTCCCGCTGAACGGACTGTCCAGCCCGATCCCCCCACAGCCCGCGAACGCCTCCTGAGCGGCCTCGACCAGCTCGGGAGGGGTGTGGAAGGAGTCGGTCCCCAGACACACCGGCGGCCTCGGGCCGTCGCCGTGCAGCTCGTAGGGGAGCGGTGCGGTGGGGTAGGAGTGCACGTCGACGATCACGGCCCGCCCCGTGGCGGCCAGCCGCCCGGCCACGGCATCGGTCATGGCCTGCGCGTACGGCCGGAAGTACCGCGCGATCAACGGCTCGGGATCGAAGCCCTCCGGCCGCAGGGGCGCGCGCCGGGTCGTCCGGGTGTACACGGCGCCCATCCCGACGGCGAGCATCTCCTCCCGCTCGTCCGGGAAGCGCTCGGGATCGACGACCAGCCGGGAGAGCCGGTTCACGAACCGCCACGGAGCGACGCGCGACGCCCCGGCCGCCGCCGCGGCGAGCTCCGCGGTGTGCGCGTCGACGATGTGGTCCAGCTCCCGCTCCAGCGCGGCACCCTGCGGCACGATCCCCGCCCGCACCTCGGCAGGTGTCTCCCGCGCCGAATGCGGCACATGCAGGATCACGGGCGACTCCCCGGCTCCGGGCACCAGCTCGAAGGACGGTTCGGCAGAGGTCATGCGGCGGCTCCGGGGCGTTGTCAGTGGCGTGGTGCACGATCACAGCATGAACATCAGCAATCCGCAGGCGGCCGCGCACCCGTTCCTCAAGGCGCTGTACGCGGATGACTACTACCCCGACCACGTGCTGGACCGGGGCAGGGAGATCCTGCTGCGCCTGTGCGAGCGGATCGAGGCGGAACGGCCCGCCGATCTCACCGCGCTGTACGTGCTGACGCATGCGGCCACCGAGGAGTTCAACGACCTCGAGGCGGCCTTCGACGCGGCGGGCAGCGAGATCGAGACCGTCGCGCGGGAGGAGATAGGCGAGCAGTTCTGGTTCATCGCCCACGCGTACGGCTTCACGGACGCGGACTCGGAGGAGCTGATCGCCGGGCGGGAGTAGTGAGGTAGGTGCCGTCCTCAGGGGCGGACCAGCGGCACCGTACGGGACAGGCCGCGCGGGGTCGACGCGGTGGTGCACTGGACTCTCACGTCGAGCAGGGAGTGCCGGAAGTCGTGGGTGGGGACCGTGTCGACAAGGAGGCGGTAGGTGATCGTCGTTCCCGAGCCGAGACGTCCGGGACCTATGCGCAGCTCGGCGCCGCGTACCCGGGCCGGGGGCGCCTGGGCGTCGCCGGGCCGGGACTCGGTGCTCAGCAGTTCGGCATACGGGACGCCCAGCCGCACCCGGAAGGGCTCGCTGCGGTCGAAGGCGCTGCTGGCTATGTCCCGCCGTCCCGAGTTCGTGAGCACCACCGTGACCACGTGCGGGTCGGTCAGGGGGGTGCCGTTGTGACTGATCTCCAGGCTGCCGTCGACGGGGCCGCGGACCAGCGGGTCGTGGCTGACCGTGCAGGTGAGCCGACGTCGGGGGTATGCCGTGCGGAACACGGCCCAGATCCCGCACCATCCCAGGACCACGGTGGCGGCGACACCGGCCGCGGCCCAGAAGGTCTCCGCCGCGTAGAAAGGTTCGGACGCGACGGGGTGGATGGATAAGACGTCGTACACGGTCAGCCCCCTGGCCAATCTCTCAGCGTTGGTGCGGGCGGCCGTCGGTGGCCGTTTTTTCGAGAAACGCGTGCCACCCGCGTGGCGAGAAGGCGAGGGCCGGCCGGTCCGTGTCCTTGGAGTCCCGGACCGCCACCACCTCCTCGACGAAGGTGATCTCGACGCATGCCCCGTTGCCCGTGCTGTAGCTGCTCCTGTGCCACACGGCGTTCTCGAGACCGACCTGCGGCGGGCGCCGGCCGTTCTGCTTGTTCATGAGTTCTGCATCTCCCTTGTGAGCTGTTCCAGCAGGGTGAGCGCCTCCTGCGGATCCGGAGCCGCCGCCCGCAGCAGGTCGAACGTCTGGATGAAGGTGCGGACGTCGCGCTCCTTCTCCAGATAGACGTTGCCGGCCATGGAGTTGACGTAGACGACTGTAGGCGTGTGGGGTTCGAACTCCAGCAGGGAGAAGGCGCCGGACAGGGCGGCGTGCGCGCCCTTCGCGAGCGGCATGATCTGAAGCGTGACGTTCGGCATGGCCGCCGCCTCCGCGAGGTACTTCAGCTGTGCCGTCATGACGTCCTTGCCCCCGACCGGCCGGCGCAACGCGCTCTCCTCCAGCACCACCCACAGTTCCAGGGGGTCGGGCCGGCTGGTGAGCAGGGCCTGGCGTTCCTTGCGGAACCGCACCAACTGGTCCGTCTCGTGCGGCTGGTTGTACGGCAGCGGGGCGATCACCGCACGGGCGTAGTCCTCGGTCTGGAGCAGGCCGTGGACCACCATCGACTCGTACGACCTCAGGACGCGGGCATCGGCCTCCAGGCCCGCGTAGGTGGCCATGCCCGAGGGCAGTACATCCCCGTAGTGCGCCCACCAGCCCTGCTGCTGAGCGTCCTTGTGGATCTGCATCACGGTCTCGATGCGCACCGGATCGGTGACGCCGTACCACTCGAGCAGGTCGCGCACGTCGCGGGCCTTGATGGGGGCCTGTCCCGTCTCCACCCGGCTGATCTTCGACATGGAGCACTCGAGATGGGTGGCGACGTCCTCGATCCGCCTGCCGGCCTGCTCGCGCAGGCGCCGCAGCTCCGCGCCGAGCTGACGCCGCCGTACCGTGGGCCCGCCAGCCGTGGCCATCGCCTCACCCCTCGCAATCGATGCTGTGGAGTATTGCTCGATGCAAGTGTGCCCCGTCATCAAGGGGCTTGTACCTGCGAGGAGTTGGGACGAGACATTTGGCTCACGCAATTGCGCCACGGAAGTCTCTTTGTCGTCCGGCGTCGCCCGGCTGGACACACGGCCACCCGCCGGACGCACCACCGCCCCGGCCGGGACAACCCGGCCGGGGCGGAGCCGCAAGGAGTGCTTGCGTCAGCTCAGGGACGCCAGCGCGTCGTTCCACGTCGTGGAGGGGCGCATGATCTTCGCGGCCTTGGCCGGGTCGGGCTGGTAGTAGCCGCCGATGTCGGCCGGCTTGCCCTGGACGGCGCCCAGCTCGTCGACGATCTTCTGCTCGTTCGAGGCGAGGGTCTCGGCGAGCGGCGCGAAGGCCTTCGCCAGGTCCGCGTCCTCGGTCTGCGCCGCCAGCTCCTGGGCCCAGTACAGGGACAGGAAGAAGTGGCTGCCGCGGTTGTCGATGCCGCCGACGCGACGGGTCGGAGACTTGTCCTCGTTGAGGAAGGTCGCCGTGGCGCGGTCGAGGGTGTCGGCGAGGACCTTGGCCTTCGGGTTGTCGGTGGCCGTCGCGTAGTGCTCCAGGGACGGGACCAGCGCGAAGAACTCACCGAGGGAGTCCCAGCGCAGGTAGTTCTCCTTGACCAGCTGCTGGACGTGCTTGGGCGCGGAACCGCCGGCGCCCGTCTCGAAGAGGCCGCCGCCCGCCATCAGCGGGACGACCGACAGCATCTTGGCGCTGGTGCCCAGCTCCAGGATGGGGAAGAGGTCGGTGAGGTAGTCGCGCAGCACGTTGCCGGTGACCGAGATGGTGTTCTCGCCGCGGCGGATGCGCTCCACCGACAGCTTCGTCGCCTCGACCGGGGCGAGGATCCGGATGTCCAGGCCCTCGGTGTCGTGCTCCGGCAGGTACGCGTTGACCTTGGCGATCAGGTTGGCGTCGTGCGCGCGGGTCTCGTCCAGCCAGAACACGGCCGGGTCACCGGTGGCGCGGGCGCGGGTGACGGCGAGCTTCACCCAGTCCCGGATCGGCGCGTCCTTGGTCTGGCAGGCACGGAAGATGTCGCCCTCGGCGACCGGCTGCTCGATGAGGACGTTCCCGGCCTGGTCGACCAGACGGACCGTACCGGCCGCCTTGATCTCGAAGGTCTTGTCGTGGGAGCCGTACTCCTCGGCCTTCTGCGCCATGAGGCCGACGTTCGGGACCGAACCCATGGTCGAGGGGTCGTAGGCGCCGTTGGCACGGCAGTCGTCGACGACGACCTGGTAGACACCGGCGTAGGAGGAGTCCGGCAGCACCGCGAGGGTGTCGGCCTCCTGGCCGTCCGGGCCCCACATGTGGCCGGAGGTGCGGATCATGGCCGGCATCGAGGCGTCGACGATGACGTCGGAGGGCACGTGCAGGTTGGTGATGCCCTTGTCGGAGTCGACCATGGCCAGGGCCGGGCCCTCGGCGAGCTCGGCGTCGAAGGACGCCTTGATCGCGGCACCCTCCGGCAGGGACTCCAGGCCCTTGTAGATGCCGCCCAGACCGTCGTTCGGGGTCAGGCCGGCCGCGGCGAGCGCGGTGCCGTACTGCGCGAAGGTCTTCGGGAAGAACGCGCGGACCACGTGACCGAAGATGATCGGGTCGGAGACCTTCATCATCGTGGCCTTCAGGTGCACGGAGAACAGCACGCCCTGGGCCTTGGCCTCGGCGATCTGCGCGGTGAGGAACTCCCGCAGCGCGGCCACGTGCAGCACGGACGCGTCGACGACCTCACCCTCGAGGACCGGTACCGACTCGCGCAGCACCGTGGTGGCGCCGTCCTCGGCGACCAGCTCGATCCGCAGCGCACCGGCCTCGGAGATCACGACGGACTTCTCGGTGGAGCGGAAGTCGTTCTGCCCCATGGTCGCCACGTTCGTCTTGGACTCCGACGACCAGGCGCCCATGCGGTGCGGGTGGTTCTTGGCGTAGTTCTTGACCGAGGCGGGGGCGCGACGGTCGGAGTTGCCCTCACGCAGGACCGGGTTCACCGCGGAACCCTTGATCTTGTCGTAGCGGGCCTGGATGTCCCGCTCCTCGTCGGTCTTCGGGTCGTCGGGGTAGGCCGGCAGCGCGTAGCCCTGCGCCTGCAGCTCGGCGACCGCGGCCTTGAGCTGCGGGATGGACGCCGAGACGTTCGGCAGCTTGATGATGTTCGCCTCGGGCGTCTTCGCCAGCTCGCCCAGCTCGTGCAGGGCGTCCGGGATGCGCTGGTCCTCGGTCAGGTACTCCGGGAACACCGCGATGATGCGCCCGGCCAGCGAGATGTCCCGCGTCTCCACGGCGACACCCGCCTGCGAGGCGTACGCCTGGACCACCGGCAGGAAGGAATACGTCGCCAGGGCCGGGGCCTCGTCAGTGTGCGTATAGATGATGGTCGAGTCAGTCACCGGGTGCTCCGCTCCACGTCTGCAACATTGCTCGACATCAAGATATCTCCTGTCCGTCCGAGGCTCGACAGCGGTCCGCGCACGCTGTCCGAGAACCGGCGCATCCGCAGAGCCGTTCGAAGCGTCTGATCTTGCGGTCAAGCATGTTGATCACACGTCTTCCGACGGCCGGACCCGACCAGCCGGCCGCCCGAACGAAAGCGGACCATGAGATATCGCACCAGAGTGACGGCCCCCGCCGCCCTGCTCGGCACCGCGGCGGTGCTGAGCGTGGCATCCCCGGCACTCGCGGCCCCCGAGACCGGCACCCCGGGCCCGGAGACCCTCGGCGACGCCGTCTTCCCGAGCCTCGGCAACGACGGCTACCGCGTCTCGGCGTACCACCTCGACCTCGCGTACGACGCCACGACCAGGCTCGTCGACGCGACGGCGACCCTCTCGATCACCCCCACCCAGGACCTGAGCCGCTTCTCGCTCGACGCCCTCGGCCTGGAGATACGCACCGTGACCGTGGCCGGTGCCGCGGCCGCCTTCGAGCAGGCGGGCGAGAAGCTGCGGATCACCCCCGCCGAGCCGCCGGCCGCGGACCTCCCGGTGGACGTCACCGTGGCCTACTCCGCGGACCCGCGCCGCACCCTCGCGCACACCGCCTGGGTCCCCACCCCGGACGGCTTCGCGGTGTGCCCCCAGCCGGACTCGGCGCACACCGTCTTCCCCTGCAACGACCACCCGGCGGACAAGGCGGACTTCACCTTCCGCGTCACCGTCCCGGCGGGCCTGCGCGGCGTCGCGAGCGGCGGCCTGGTGAGCACCGAGGAGCTCGGGGACGGCCGTACCGCGTACACGTACCGCTCCCGCGAGCCGATGGCCACCGAGCTCGTGCAGATCACGGTCGGCGACTACGTGATCAAGGACCGGCCCGGGCCCAACGGGCTGCCGCTCCGGGATGTCGTACCCACCGCCCGGGCCGCCGCCCTGGAGCCCGCGCTCGCCCTCACCCCGAACCTGGTGAGCTGGATCGAGCAGCGGCTCGGGGCGTACCCCTTCGAGACGTACGGCCTGCTGCCGTGCAACAACGACGCCTCGGACGCCTTCGACTTCACCGGTCTGGAGACCCAGACCCTCACGCTGTACAAGCCGAACTACCTGCTCCAGGCCGAGCCGAAGATCGGCTCGCACATGATGCACGAGCTGGTCCACTCCTACTTCGGCAACAGTGTCAGCCCCGCCACCTGGTCCGACCTGTGGCTCAACGAGGGCCACGCCGACTTCTACGGGCTGCTGTACCGCTATGAGCGGGGCTGGACCGACTCCCTCGGGCTGGTCACGATGGAAGCCCGGATGAAGGACACGTACGCGCGCGGCGACCAGTGGCGCAAGAGCTCGGGCCCGGTCGCGTCGCCCAACGCGGCCAACCTCTTCGACAGCCAGCGCTACCTGGGCGGCGTCCTCGTCCTGTACGCGCTGCGTCAGCTGGTCGGCGAGACCGTCTTCACCGGCATCGAGCGGACCTTCCTGGAGCGCTTCCGCAACTCCTCCGCGGCGACGGACGACTACATCGCCGTCGCCTCGGAGGTCTCCGGCACTGACCTGTCAGGGTTCCTGCGGGACTGGCTCTACGGAACGAAGACCCCGCGGATGCCCGGCCACCCGGACTGGACGGTGACGCCGGTGAGTTCGGCCCTGCGTCAGCCCCAGACCAGGCCGAGCAGCGGTTATCACGACAACTCGGCCACTCTGTAAGGCGATCGGCGGGCCGGTCAGTCGAAGCGGGCGGAGGTCACTTCGCCCGCTTCCTCGGCACCCCGCTGCTGCGGGATGACCACGGCGCCCTGCTGAAGGGCCACCGTGCGCGTCGGCGCGGGGATGCGGATGCCCTCCGCGCGGTAGCGCTTGTGCAGGCGCTTGATGAACTCGTGCTTGATGCGGAACTGGTCGCTGAACTCGCCGACGCCCAGGATGACCGTGAAGCCGATCCGGGAGTCGCCGAAGGTGTGGAAGCGGACCAGCGGTTCGTGGTCGGGGACCGCGCCGGTGATCTCGGTCATCACCTCGGCGACGACCTCGATGGTCACCCGCTCGACGTGCTCCAGGTCGCTGTCGTAGCCGACCCCGACCTGGACCAGGATCGTCAACTGCTGCTCGGGACGCATGAAGTTGGTCATGTTCGACTTCGCCAGCTCCCCGTTGGGGATGACGACGAGGTTGTTGGAGAGCGCACGGACCGTCGTCTGACGCCAGTTGATGTCCTCGACGTAGCCCTCCTCACCGCTGCTCAGCCGGATGTAGTCACCGGGCTGGACGGTCTTGGAGGCGAGGATGTGGATGCCCGCGAAGAGGTTGGCGAGGGTGTCCTGGAGGGCGAGCGCGACGGCCAGGCCGCCGACTCCGAGGGCGGTGAGCATCGGCGCTATGGAGACGCCCAGGGTCTGCAGCACCACCAGGAAGCCGATCGCCAGGACCAGCACGCGGGTGATGTTGACGAAGATCGTGGCCGAGCCGGCGACGCCGGGGCGGGACTGGGTGACCGACCGCATCAGGCTGGCCACCAGCCGGGCCGCCGCCACCGTGACCACGAAGATCAGCAGGACGGTCAGGACCTGGTTGGTGGTGCGCTGGGTCGTCTTCGTCAGCGGCAGCGCCGCCGCGGCGACGGCGATGCCGCCCGCGATCGCCGCCGCGGGCACCACCGTCCGCAGCGCGGCCACGATGACGTCGTCACCGCTCCATTTCGTACGGTCGGCGTGCTTGCCCAGCCACTTGAGCAGGATCCGCAGCAGGAACGCGGCAACCAGGCCCGCGACCACGGCGATTCCGGGGACGACGAGGTCGTCCATGGTGAGATCCCGTTGAAATGCTGTCACATTGCCACCTGTTCGGAAGTCCTGCATGAGCGGCCGCGCGGGCCGTGAAGGCGCCACGACGGGCGCGACCGCTCATCCTGCCGTATCCGGCACAGGGGTTCGTAGACGGCCTGGGGGCGGATGCCCCTGCTCAGACGATTCCCTCGGCCAGTTCCGCCTGGTCACGGTCGGAGCCGTACGCCGCCGTGGTGGGCGTCCCGTACGAACGGCGGGCGGCGTACCACCACACGGTGGCGAGAACGAGTACGACGGCGAGGGCGACGGACGCGTAGTTCATCGTGTCGACCGTCACCGGCGAGGACTGCGGCAGACAGAAGAGCACCGTGACGAACGCCACCCACACCACCGCGATCCATCCGATCGGTCTGCTCCACCGCCCCAGGCTCCACGGGCCCGGCTGGAACCGGTCCCCCGCGCGCAGCCGCAGCAGTACGGGGATGGCGTACGCGGGGGTGATGCCGATGACGTTGATGGCGGTGACCGCGCCGTACGCCGTCGCCGAGTACAGGGACGGCAGGGCGAGGAGGCCGGCCATCGAGACCGACAGCCACACCGCCGCGACCGGGGTCTGGGTGCGGCTGCTGACCTTGCGCCACAGGGCCGAGCCCGGCAGTGCCCCGTCCCGGCTGAACGCGAACACCATCCGGCTGGCGGCGGCGACTTCGGCGTTGCCGCAGAACAGCTGGGCGACGATCACCACGACGAGCAGCGCGCTCGCGCCGTCCGTGCCGAGGCCGTCCAGCAGGATCTGCGCCGGCGGCACCCCGGTGTCGGTGGCCCGGGTGGCGTCGTAGTCCTGGATGGCGAAGGTGAGACCGGCGAGCAGGACGAACCCCGCTATCCAGGAGACCCAGATGGAGCGGACGATGCCCTTCGCGGCCGACACGGAGGCGTTGGAGGTTTCCTCGGACAGATGGGCGGAGGCGTCGTAGCCGGAGAACGTGTACTGGGCCAGGAGGAGGCCGATCGCCGCCACGTACAAGGGACTCGACCAGCCGGTGTCGTTGACGAACTCGGTGAAGACGAAGGACGGCGACTGGTGGTGGTCCGGGACGATCGCCAGCGCGCCGACGATGAGCGCGACGCCCGCCAGGTGCCACCACACGCTGATGGAGTTGAGGACGCTGACCAGGCGCACGCCGAAGAGGTTCAGTACGGCGTGCAGCAGCAGGATCACGACGAAGACGAGCATCGTCTTCTCCGGCGTCGGCTCGAAGCCCCACTGGAGGTTGGCGAACGCGCCCGCGAACAGTGCCGCGCCGTAGTCGATGCCGGCGATCGCACCCAGCAGGCCGAGCAGATTCAGCCAACCTGTGTACCAGCCCCAGCGGCGGCCGCCGAGCCGGTCCGCCATGTAGTAGAGCGCACCGGATGTCGGGTACGCGCTGGTGACCTCGGCGATAAGACGAACAGGCCGACGCCGGCCCAGCCCCACAGCATCACCGCGGGGCCGCCCGCGCCGAGCCCGAATCCGTACAGGGTCGTGCAGCCGGACAGGATCGAGATCACCGAGAAGCTGATCGCGAAGTTGCCGAAGCCGCCCATGCGCCGGGCGAGGACCGGCCGGTAGCCGAGTTCGCGCAGGCGCTGCTCCTCGTCGTGGGGTGGGCGGCCGTCGGTGGTGCGGGACATGCGTACCTCCGGGACTGGTGGGGGATTCACGCGGGCCGGCAGCGCGCCCGGGCCTGGAGGAAGATCTCCACGGCCTGGGCGGTGTCGCCCTGATCGGGGGTGCGGTACGCCCAGGGCTGGGGCGTCCAGTACGGGCCGAGCGCCTCGAACACGCGGGTGGCGTCGGTGAACTGGAGGGCGCCCCACAGGGCGTGGGCGACATGGTTCAGGTCCAGCAGGGAGCGCTCGGCGGTGAAGGTCTGCTCGAACCAGGCGTACAGCGCGCGCTGGGCCTCGCGGGTGGCGTCCTCGGCGACCCAGTGCAGGTCGAGCGCTGCGTCGCGGCCGCCGGAGCGGCGGTAGCGCTCGACGCGGACGTAGAGCGGCAGGACGTGCAGCGCGGAGCCCGGGGGAGCGGTGTCGGTGGCCCAGTGCGCGTAGCCGGCGGCCTCCGCGAGCCGCCCCGAGGTGCCGTGCTCGTAGAGGAACTGGAGCATCCGGTGGTGGGCCTCGCGGTTGTACGGGTCGCGCTTGTCGGCCTCGGCGAGCAGCCCCCACGGGCCCGGCGGCAGCATCGGTCCGGGCGGTGCCACCCGGTGCTCGGCCCACTGCCGCTCCCGGTCGAGCCGGGCCAGTGCCAGCAGGCACACCCAGGGGACGGGGTCCGGCGGGGCGGCCCGGGTCGCGGTGTGGCTCGCCCGCCAGGCCTCGTGCCACAGGTCGAGGGTGTGGGGGTGGCCCTCGCGGTGTGCCCGCAGCGCCCGTTCCACGGCGACCCTGGCCTGCATCACCGTGGCCGGGACGCTGTGCGGTTCCTCCTCGAGCCAGGTGCGCACCACGTCGGTGCCGGCGGCGACGGTGGCGAGGACCTGGGTGCGGCGGGTCCACTGCCACCAGGCCGTGGTCTCCGTGAGGAGCCGGCGCATCGACATCCAGCGCCCCGTGCGTAACTCCTGGAGGGTGGCGCGCAGTGCGGTGTCGTGGCCTGCGGGATCGTAGGCGGGGCGTGCTCCTTCTCTGGCCATCAGTCTCCCGCCCCGGGCAGCGGGTGGGTCCTGACGGCAGGGTGGAGTAACAACAGCCCTCCTCTGGGCGGCAGTTGAGGAGCTCACGTCGGTCGCGGCGGTCACTATAGAGGGGGCGGTTCCGCATCTCCTCCCGTTTCCCGATCTTTTCGAACCCCTTTGCGGTGCGCGAGGGTTGACTCACAGTCAGCTCTGCTTGACGCGATGTGTCCGCCGACGGCAGGCTGTCGCACGGTGATCGCCGAGGGATGATCCGAAGACACGCCCCGGGGAGGGCTCGATGACAGGTCCGGTGCTCGCTGTCGACCAGGGCACATCCGGCACCAAGGCCCTTGTCGTCTGCCCCGAACGCGGTGTCATCGGCGCCGGCTTCGCCGAGGTGCGGCCACGCCATCTGCCCGGCGGACGGGTCGAGGTCGACCCCGAGGAGCTGTACACCTCGGTCGTCGAGGCCGGCCACCGCGCGCTGGCCGAGGCGCGCGAACCCGTCGTCGCGCTGGGCCTCGCCAACCAGGGCGAGACCGTGCTCGCCTGGGATCCCGGCACCGGCCGCCCGCTCACCGAGGCGCTCGTCTGGCAGGACCGCCGCGCCGAGTCGGTGTGCGAGGAACTCACCCCGTACGCCGACGAGTTGCGTGAACTGACCGGCCTGCCCCTCGACCCGTACTTCGCCGCGCCCAAGATGGCCTGGATACGCTGCCACCGCACCCGCGAGGGCGTCGTCACCACCACCGACGCCTGGCTCGTCCACCGCCTCACCGGCGCCTACGTCACCGACGCGGCGACCGCCGGCCGCACCCAACTCCTCGACCTCGACCGCGTCCGCTGGTCACCGCGCGCCCTCGACCTGTACGGACTCGCCGACGAACGGCTCCCCAAGGTCGTCGACAACGCGCAACAGATCGCCGCGACCAAGGAGTTCGGGCCGGAGATCCCGCTCACCGGACTCGCCGTCGACCAGCAGGCCGCCCTGCTCGCCCAGCGCGTCACCGCACCCGGCGGCGCCAAGTGCACCTACGGCACCGGGGCCTTCCTCCTCGCCCACACCGGCGACACCCCGACACACGGCACCTCCGGACTGGTCAGCTGTGTCGCCTGGCGGCTCGGCGGAGAAGCGAGCTACTGCCTCGACGGCCAGGTGTACACGGCCGCGTCCGCCGTGCGCTGGCTCACCGACCTCGGCGTCATCAAGGGCGCCGCCGACCTCGACGCCGTCGGCGCCACGGTCCCCGACAGCGCCGGTGTCACCTTCGTCCCCGCACTGGCCGGGCTCGCCGCCCCCTGGTGGCGCGGCGACCTGCGCGGTTCGCTCACCGGGCTCGGCCTCGACACGGGTCCCGGCCACGTCGTGCGCGCCCTGTGCGAGGGCATCGCCGCCCAGGTCGCCGAGCTCGCCGACGCGGCCGGCACCGACCTCGGCGCGCCCTTCACCACCCTGCGCGTCGACGGGGGCCTCACCCGCTCCGCCCTGCTCATGCAGACCCAGGCCGACCTGCTGCAACGCCCCGTCGAGGTGTCCGCGCTGCCCGACGCCACCGCGCTCGGCGTCGGCGCCCTGGCCCGGCTGGGCGCACAGCCCGGCCTGACGGTCGCCGAAGCGCTGCCCCACTGGAAGCCGGCCGCCGTCTACGAGCCGCGCATCACCCCCGACGAGGCCGCCGAGCGCCGGGCCGGCTTCCGCACCGAGGTCGCCGCACTGCTCGACCGGACCCCCGCATGACGGTCACCACGGCCGGACCGCTGCCCGCCACGCCATACGACGTGGCCGTCGTCGGCGCCGGAGTGGTCGGCTGTGCCATCGCCCGCGAACTCGCCCGCTACCCGCGGCTGCGCGTCGCGCTCGTCGAGGCGCGGGACGACGTGGGCCAGGGCACCTCGAAGGCCAACACGGCGATCCTGCACACCGGGTTCGACGCGGTCCCCGGCTCGCTGGAGGCGCGGCTCGTCCGCGAGGGCTCCCGCCGACTGGCGCGGTTCGCCGCCGAGTCGGGCATCGCCGTCGAGCCGGTCGGCGCCCTCCTCGTCGCCTGGGACGAGGAACAGCTCGCCGCGCTGCCCCGCCTCGCGGAGAAGGCCGAGCGCAACGACTACAAGGAGTCCCGGCTGCTCGGCGCGGCCGAGGTGTACGAGCGCGAGCCGCACCTGGGCCCCGGCGCGCTGGGGGCTCTGGAGGTCCCTGGCGAGAGCATCATCGACCCCTGGACGACGACCCTGGCCTACGCCACGCAGGCCGTCCGGCACGGAGTGGACCTGCACCTCAACTGCCGGGTGGAACAAGGCGTCCAGGTCACGACGCGGGGTGTCCTTCACGCGCGTTGGGTGGTCAACGCGGCCGGTCTCGACGCCGACATCCTCGACCGGCGGCTCGGTCACGACGACTTCACCGTCACCCCTCGCCGCGGCCAGCTCATCGTCTTCGACAAGTTCGCCCGGAGCCTGGTCCGGCACATCCTCCTGCCCGTCCCCACGGCCCTCGGCAAGGGCGTCCTGGTGGCACCCACCGTCTACGGCAATGTCCTCCTCGGCCCCACCGCCGAGGACCTCGACGACCGACAGGCCACGCAGTCCTCCGCCGAAGGCCTGTCCCAGCTGCGCGAGAAGGGCCGCCGCGTCCTGCCCGCACTGCTCGACGAGGAGGTCACCGCCGTCTACGCCGGACTGCGCGCCGCCACCGAGCACGACGACTACCGCATCCACGTCCACCCGGAGCAGTCCTACGTCACGGTGGGCGGCATCCGCTCGACCGGTCTGACCGCCTCGCTCGCCATCGCGGGACATGTCGTCGGACAACTCACCGAGAACGGGCTCGACTCGGGACCCGCGCGCGACCTGGAGCCCGTGCACATGCCCAACCTCGGCGACGCCTTCCCCCGCCCCTATCAGCGTCCCGAACTCATCGCCGCCGACCCGGAGTACGGCGCCCTCGTCTGCCACTGCGAACGCGTCTCCCGAGGAGAGATCCGCGACGCCCTGGCGAGTACCGTCCCGCCGGGCGGCCTCGACGGGCTGCGCCGCCGCACCCGGGCCCGGTCGGGACGCTGCCAGGGGTTCTACTGCGGGGCGGCCGTGCGGGAGCTGTTCGAGGAGGCCCGGACATGACGCGTCGGGTCGACGTCCTCGTGGTGGGCGCCGGTCCCGCGGGCCTCGCCGCCGCGGCCCGCCTGGCCGTCGGCGGTGCCGGCCGGGTCGAGGTGCTGGACCGGGAGCAACGGGCCGGGGGAGTGCCACGGCACTGCGCACACGGCGGCTACGGCACCTGGCTGCATCCGCTGACCGGTCCCGCGTACGCCCGGCTGCTCGTGGACGCGGCGCTGCGGACCGGGGCCGTCGTACGGACCGGAGTGAGCGTCCTCGACTGGGCGGGCCCGTCTCACGGCCCCCTCGCGCTCGCCACCGTCGGCCGGGACGGCCCCGAGACCGTCGAGGCGCGGGCCGTGATCCTGGCCACCGGCGCGCGCGAACGCCCGCGCGCCGCACGCCTGGTGCCGGGGACCCGGCCGGCCGGCGTCTACACCACCGGTGAACTTCAGCAGGCCGTGCACCTGTACGGGCAGCGGATCGGGACGCGGGCGGTGATCGTCGGTGCGGAAGGCGTCTCGTACGCGGCCGCCGACACCGTACGGGCCGCCGGAGCCGACGTCGTCGCCATGGTCACGGAGGCGGACCGGGCACGGACCACCCGGCTCCGCGCCCAGGACGCCCGCCTTCGCCGACGCGTCCCCCTGCTCACGGGGACGGCAGTCGTCGAACTCCTCGGCCACGGACGGCTGTCCGGCGCCCGCGTCCGGCACCGAGACGGTCGTACGGCCGTCCTGGCGTGCGACACCGTCGTGTTCACCGGCGACTTCGTGCCCGAGAACGAGCTGGCGCGCAGGGGAGGGCTGACCCTGGCCGCCGAGACCTCACGGCCCGGAGTCTTCGCCGCCGGCGGTCTGCTGTACCCGGGGCAGAGCGCGGCCGACGCCGCCCGTGCCGGTGCGCGGGTGGCCGTCACCGTGCAGGGGTTCTTGAACGACCCGCGCCGCCCGGTCGGGCGGCCCCCCTTCAGATGACCTTCATGCGGACCAGCGCCCCGAGCGTCAACGCCCCCGGAAGCAGCGGAAGCCACACGGTGATGATCCGGTACGCCAGCACCACGGCCGTCGCGATCGCCGCCGGACCGCCCGCCGCCACCAGCGCCACGACCAGCGCCGCCTCCACCGAGCCGATCCCGCCGGGTGTGGGCACCAGTGCGACGGCGACCGTCGCCGCGAGATACGCCACCGCGATGTGCAGCGGCGGCACCGGCAGCCCCAACGCCTGTCCCACCGCGGCCAGTCCGGCCGCCTGGAGCGCGGGGAAGGCGAGCGAACCGCCCCACAGGGCGAACGCCCGGGCGGGCCGGGCGTGCACCTCGCGTGCCTCGCAGAGCGCCGTGCGCAGGAACGAGGTCACGGTCGTACGCACCCGGCGTACGAACACGAGCACGCCCGCCGCCACGACCAGCACCAGGCCCAGGGCGGGCAGCAGCGCGGCGAGCGCGCCCTCGGGAAGGAGGGCTCCCAGGCTCAGCGCGTCGGGGAAGGCGATCAGCAGCGCGGCCAGCAGGCCCAGCCGGCCGATCGACTCCGCCAGCAGATACAGGGCGAGGGCGGCCGAGGAACGGGCCAGCGGGAGCCCGCACACCGTCATGAACCGGAGGTTGACCGCGCTCGCGCCCAGGCCGGTGGGCAGCAGGTGATTGGCAGCGCCGGCCGCGAACTGGGTCGCCAGCAGCCGCCGTTTGGGCAGCCCCTGCACGACCGCGCCCTGGCGGGTGCAGGCGGCGGCGACCCAGGTCAGACAGGTCGAGCAGACCGCGACCAGCAGCCAGGGCCACTCGGCGGACTCCAGATGGCCAAAGCCCTCGGCGAGGACCGAGCGGTGCTGCACGGCGACCACCGTGACGAGCAGAAGCGGAAGCAGACACAGGATCTGACGGATCCTGCGGGCGGGGACGCGACGGGGATTCACGTCCTCAGAGGTTCTCGGTGCCGTGCCAACTGCGGGTTGCGGAAGGGCGGCCGGGGGATTGCGTACGGTCATCGGATCCTTCGAGCGGGGTGAGGTCCTGGGGACGGACATCCTGGGGACGGATGTCCAGGGGGTGTTGACCTCAACAACGCTTGAGGTCGTACGTTCGCTCCCATGAGCATGGAAACCACAGCCTGGACACAGCTGCAGAGCGTGATGCACGCCGAGCAGGAGACGCGGCCCTTCGCCCGCACGACGCTGCGCCGCATCGGCGCGTTCGCCCGACCGCACCGCACCCGCATCGCTCAGTTCGTGGCGCTGGGGGTGGCGACCGCGCTGCTCGCCGTCGCGACCCCGGTGCTCGCCGGGCATGTCGTGGACGCGATCGTGACGGGCGACGACGAGGGCACCGTCGTACGGCTCGCCCTGCTCATCGCGCTCATCGCGGTCGCCGAGGCGGCGCTGGGCATCCTCGGCCGACGGCTGTCGTCGACGCTCGGAGAGGGGCTCATCCTCGATCTGCGGACGGCTGTGTTCGATCATGTGCAGCGCATGCCGGTCGCGTTCTTCACACGGACACGTACGGGAGCGCTGGTCTCCCGACTCAACAACGACGTCATCGGTGCGCAGAGGGCGTTCAGCAACACGCTCTCCGGAGTCGTCAGCAACATCGTCACCCTGCTGCTCACCCTCGCCGTCATGCTCACCCTGTCCTGGCAGATCACCCTGCTCGCGCTGGTCCTGCTGCCGGTCTTCGTGATCCCGGCCCGCCGCATGGGGCGCCGGATGGCCCGTATGCAGCGGGAGGCGGCCGCGCTGAACGCGGCGATGGGCACCCGTATGACCGAGCGCTTCTCGGCGCCCGGCGCCACGCTGATCAAGCTGTTCGGCCGCCCCGAGCAGGAGTCCGAGGAGTTCGCGGCCCGCGCCCGCAGGGTCGCCGACATCGGTGTCCGCACGGCCACCGCGCAGTCGGTGTTCATCACCGCCCTCACCCTGGTCTCCGCCCTGGCGCTGGCCCTCGTCTACGGCCTCGGCGGCTGGTTCGCCCTGCGCGGCACCCTGGAGCCGGGCGCGGTCGTCTCCCTCGCCCTGTTGCTGACCCGGCTGTACGCCCCGCTCACCTCGCTCGCCGGAGCCCGCGTCGAGGTGATGAGCGCCCTGGTCAGCTTCGAGCGGGTCTTCGAGGTGCTCGACCTGAAGCCGCTGATCGAGGAGAAGCCGGACGCGCTCGACGCCCCCGACGGGCCGGTCGCGGTCGAGTTCGAGGGCGTCCGCTTCGGCTACCCGTCCGCCGACAAGGTCTCCCTGGCCTCCCTGGAGGAGGTCGCCTCCCTCGACACCCGCGGCGGCGACGAGGTCCTCAAGGGCATCTCCTTCCGTGCCGAACCGGGCCAGACGATCGCGCTCGTCGGCTCCTCGGGCGCGGGCAAGTCGACGATCGCCGGACTGCTCCCGCGTCTGTACGACGTCGACGAGGGCGCCGTGCGGATCGGCGGCACCGACGTCCGCGACCTGACCGCGAGTTCGCTGCGCGCCACCCTCGGCATGGTCACCCAGGACGGCCACCTCTTCCACGACACGGTCCGCGCCAATCTGCTGCTGGCCCGCCCGGAGGCCACCGAGGGCGAACTCCGCGACGCCCTGCGCCGCTCCCGCCTCGAGGCCCTCGTGGACTCCCTCCCCGACGGCCTCGACACCGTGGTCGGCGAGCGCGGCTACCGCCTCTCCGGCGGCGAACGCCAGCGCATGACCATCGCCCGGCTGCTGCTGGCCCGCCAGCGCGTCGTCATCCTCGACGAGGCCACCGCCCACCTGGACAACACCTCGGAGGCGGCCGTGCAGGAGGCGCTGACCGAGGCTCTGGAAGGACGGACCGCCATCGTCATCGCCCACCGTCTGTCCACGGTCCGGGCGGCCGACCAGATCCTGGTGGTCGAGGGCGGGCAGATCGTCGAACGGGGCACGCACGAGGAGCTGTTGGCGGCCGGCCGGCGGTACGCCGAGCTGTACCGGACGCAGTTCGAGGAGCGGCCGGGTGATGTCACGGAGATCGAGACGGCCGCATAGATCAGTCGCACGCGGCACGTCAACCCCGCAGGTTCACACAAAGACCGACAACATCATTGCCCCGCTCGGGCCGACAACTTAGTGTGCGTTCGGTTTCCCAACAGCACCGAACAGGATCTGACGCTCACTCAAGCAGTGCCCCCACACTGTCGTCCCGAGGAAGGCCACGGTCATGTCGCACTTTCCCGTGTCTCCCGTCAGCCGCCGCCGTCTGCTGGAGGGAGGTGCCGCCGTCCTCGGCGCGCTCGCCCTGCCCGGATCGATCACCTCGGCACGAGCGGCCGACGCGGCGGCCACTCCCGAGTGGAACGGCAACATCGCCGTCTTCCGCCTGGGCTCCGAGCCGGCGCACACCACCCTCATGCCGTACGCGGACGTGAGACAGGCCCTGGCCGCGGACCGCACCCGCTCCCCGTACCGGATGAGCCTCGACGGCAAATGGAAGTTCGCGTACGCCGACCGCCCCGACGACCGCGACGCGGACTTCTACCGCACCGACGTCGACGACAGCGACTGGGACACCATCCCCGTCCCCTCCGCCTGGCAACTGCACGGCTACGACCGCCCGATCTACATCAACATCACCTACCCCTGGTGGGGCCCCAACGGCCTGGGCGAGGAGGCGCAGCCACCGGCCGCGCCGACCCGCCACAACCCCGTGGGGCAGTACCGTCGCACCTTCACGGTCCCGCGCGACTGGAAGGGCCGGCGGACCTTCCTCCACTTCGAGGGGGTCAAGTCCGCCCACTACGTGTGGATCAACGGGGAGTTGGTGGGCTACCACGAGGACTCCTACGACCCCGCCGAGTACGACATCACCCCGCACCTGAAGCCGGGCACCAACCAGATCGCGGTCGAGGTCTACCGCTACTCCGACGGCGACTGGCTCGAGGACCAGGACATGATCCGGCTGAGCGGTATCTTCCGCTCGGTCTACCTGTACTCCACGCCCGTCGTGCACCTGCGCGACTTCAGGCTGGACACCCCGCTGAGCGACGACTACCAGGCAGCCGAACTGTCCGTCACCGCGAACGTGCGCGACTACGGCGGCAAGGGCGGCGGCCGGTACTCCGTCGAGACCCAGCTGTACGACCCGAACGGGCACCCGGTCTGGCCCAGACCGCTGCAGCAGACCCTCGCACTCGACTCCGGCAAGGAGGAGACCGTACAGGCCGCGAAGGCCGTGCCCCGGCCGCGCCTGTGGTCGGCCGAACACCCCGACCTCTACACCGCCGTGCTCCGCCTGCGCGACCCGGCGGGCAAGGTGATCGAGACCCTCTCCCACCGCGTCGGTCTGCGCGAGTTCGCGCTCAAGGACGGCCTGATGCGCATCAACGGCAAGCCGGTCTCCTTCCGGGGCACCAACCGCCACGAGATGCACCCGGTGCGCGGTTCGGCCCTCACCCGCGCGGACATGGTCGAGGACATCGGGATCATCAAGCGGCTGAACATCAACAGCGTCCGCACCTCGCACTACCCCAACAACCCGCAGTGGCTCGAACTCGCCGACGAGTACGGCCTGTACCTCGTCGACGAGACCAACCTCGAGACCCACGGCATCCGCGGCGAGTACCCCGGCAACCACGCAGACTGGACCGAGGCGTGCGTGGACCGCGCCCGCAACATGGTCCACCGCGACAAGAACCACGCCTCGGTGGTCATCTGGTCGCTCGGCAACGAGGCGGGCGGCGGCAGCACCTTCAACGCCATGTACGACTGGATAAAGTCGTACGACACCACCCGGGTCATCCAGTACGAGGGCGACGACCGCCCGGGCATGAGCGACATCCGCTCCGAGATGTACGACAGCCCCTCCCGCGTCGAGGCGCGCGCGAAGGACACGAACGACACCCGGCCGTACGTGATGATCGAGTACTCGCACGGCATGGGGAACTCCAACGGCAACTTCAAGAAGTACTGGGACATCGTCCGCCGCTACGACGTCCTCCAGGGCGGCTGGATCTGGGACTTCGTCGACCAGGCCCTCGAGTGGCCCACGCCCACGCGCAAGCGGTTCACCGAGTCCGGACCGGCCGCACTGCGCGGCGAGATCCAGGCCCCCGCCGGCACGTTCACCCGCGCCGAGGGCGTCTCCGGCGGCACCGTCTTCGCCCGCGACCCGCGCCTCGACCTCACCGGCTCCCTCACCCTGGAGGCCTGGGTCACTCCGCAGGTGACCGGCTACCACCAGCCGATCCTCGCCAAGGGCGACACCCAGTACGCCCTCAAGCAGACGGACCGGAACCTGGAGTTCTTCATCTACGGCGGCGGTCAGTGGGTCAGCGTGAGCTGGGCTCTGCCGGACGACTGGACCGGCCGCGAGCACCACATCGCGGGCGTCTTCGACGCGGACGCGGGCACCCTGACCCTCCACGTCGACGGCGAGAAACGGGCCACCCGCACCACCACCCGGCGCCCCTCGAACAACACCGCGTCCCTGGCCCTGGCCACCGACGTCGACAACCCCACCCGTGAGTTCAGCGGCACCATCCGACGGGCCCGCGTGTACGCCCGCGCGCTGAGCGCCGCCGACCTCGCCTCCGCCGGCCGGGGACCCGGCGACGACGGCGTACGGTTCTGGTTCGACGCCGCCACCGTCGGCCTCACCGAGGAGCGGCCCCGGGACAGGACGTTCTACGCCTACGGCGGCGACTGGGCCGACAACCCCAACGACGGCGCCTTCTCCGGGGACGGCATCGTCACCGCCGACCGCGGACTCACCGGCAAGTCCGCCGAGGTCAAGCAGATCTATCAGGCGATCAACGCGGCCTGGGCGTCCGGGGGTTCGGGGGCGGTGACGCTCACCAACGAGTACCTCTTCACCAACCTCCGCGAGTTCGACGGACGGTGGGAGCTCGTCGCCGACGGAAAGGTGGTCCGGCGCGGAAAACTGAGCCGGGCCCAGCTGGACCTCGCGCCGCTGTCGAGCAAGGACATCACCGTGCCCTTCGAGGTGCCGGACGACCCGGCGCCGGGCGCGGAGTACTTCCTGCGGCTGTCCTTCACCACCAGAGAAACCACGAAGTGGGCCGAGGCCGGCTTCGAGGTGGCCGGGCAGCAACTCCCCGTCGACTCCGACAGCCCCGCCGTGACACCGCTGCCGCCGGCCCGCGTCCCGGCCCTGAGCCACAAGGACACCGACGGGGCGGTCACCGTCACGGGCAAGGGCTTCTCCGTCACCGTCGGCAAGAAGACCGGCGTCATCACCTCCTACCGCGCCGGACGCGCCGAGCTGATCACCTCCGGCCCCGCCCCCAACTTCTGGCGGGCCCCCACCGACAACGACCACGGAAACGGCCAGCACACCCGCAACCAGACCTGGCGCGACGCCGGTACCGGCCGCAAGGTCACGGACGTCGACGTCAGCACCCTGGGCGACAAAGCCGTCGTGATCAAGGTCGCCGGCACCCTGCCCACCACCACCGAGTCGACGTACACCACCACGTACACGGTCTTCGGGAACGGCGAGATCAAGGTCGACAACACCCTGCACCCGGGCGCCTCCTCGCTGCCGTACATCCCGGAGGTGGGAACCCTGCTGTTCCTGCCCTCCCGGCTGGAGAAGCTGCGCTACTACGGCCGTGGACCCGAGGAGAACCACTGGGACCGCAACAACGCCACCGACGTGGGCCTGTACTCGGGCACCGTCACCGGCCAGCGGACCTCCTACCTGCGCCCCCAGGAGAGCGGCAACAGGACCGACGTCCGCTGGATCGCCCTCACCGGCGGCGACGGCCCCGGGCTGCTCGTCACCGGCGAACCGCTCCTGGAGGTCAACGCCTCCCACTTCACCCCGGAGGACCTCTCGGTCGGGGCCCGCCACGACTACCAGCTCACCCCGCGCAAGGAGGTCGTGCTGCGCCTGAGCCATCACCAGATGGGCGTCGGCGGCGACAACAGCTGGGGCGCGCACACCCACGACGAGTACAAACTGTTCGCCGACCGCGACTACGCCTACACCTACCGGCTGCGGCCGCTGACGGACGTGGACGAGGCGATGGCGGCGTCCCGCAGGCCCACCGGCCTGGAGTGAGGCGAACCACGACGTGGCGGGGGTCCCGGTGCGCGGCCGGGACCCGGCTCCCCGCACCGCCCCCGGCATGACAAGCTGTGCTTCCCCACCCCGAACCCAGGAGGTCACCATGACCGCAGAGCCCGCATCCCCGGAAGGTTCGGAGCCGACTGCCGCCGAGACGTCCCCTCTCGCGCCGGACGACGACGGCAACGACGACCTCAAGCGCAAGTTCCGCGAAGCCCTGGCCCGCAAGCGCGGTGCCCAGGCGGACGCCGGCGAGGCCGCCGCCAACCCCGACGCGTCGAAGGTACGCGCCGCACACGGCCCGGCTTCGAGCCAGCGCTCGTTCCGGCGCAAGAGCGGCGGCTGAGCCGATCGGTCGACGTAGCCGACGGCCCGGTGCGCGCCGGCGCACCCGGCCGCGCCGGCCCGCGTCACCACCGGAGCCGTCCGCATCGTTCCGAGCGAAGGGCTGCGGTGGATGACGGGTAGGGAAGCGAGTCGGCGGGTCGTCGAGCTGGTGCGTGCCCTTCGGGGAGTGTGAGCAGAAGCTCAGCTGATCCGTACGCGGAGAGATGTACGCTGCCGCCAACGCCCTTGACCTGCACCGCAGGCAGGGAGCAGACAAAACGGGAGCTTCCTCATGTTTCGTACCATGTTCAAGTCCAAGATCCACCGCGCCACCGTCACCCAGGCCGACCTGCACTACGTGGGATCGGTGACCATCGACGCGGACCTCCTCGACGCGGCCGACCTGCTGCCCGGCGAGCTCGTGCACATCGTCGACATCACCAACGGCACCCGCCTGGAGACGTACGTCATCGAGGGCGAGCGCGGCTCCGGAGTCATCGGGATCAACGGGGCCGCGGCCCATCTCGTCCATCCCGGCGACCTGGTGATCATCATCAGTTACGCTCAAGTGACCGATGCCGAGGCGCGGGTGCTGGAGCCGAGGGTCGTGCACGTGGACCGCGAGAACCGGATCGTGGCCCTGGGTGCGGACCCGTCGGAGCCGGTACCGGGCTCGGACCAGGAGCGCAGCCCGCAGTCGGTACCGGCCTGATCCCCGTACGGCTTTCGACCAGGAGCGTGCCCATGAGCGACATCGAGATCCGCGACGACCGCCCGGCCGGCCGTCTGGAGGCCCTCGGCGACGGTGAAGTCGTGGGCCGCATCGAGTACTTCGTCCTCGAATCGCCCGGGCGCGCCCTGGTCCCCGTCCACACGATCGTGGAACCGGCCCACGAGGGAAAGGGCATCGCGGGCTCCCTGGCCCGTGAGCTCTACGCCACCGCCGAGCGCGAGGGCATCGTGGTCGCCCCGCTGTGCCCCTACGTCGTCAAGTGGGCCGAACGCCACCCCGAGGAGGCCCCGCCCGCCGACCCCGAGCTGCTCCGTGCGGCGAAGGTCTGGCTGGCGGCCCACCCCGGGCGCTTCTGACGCGAGCCATCCGGGTGACTGGGGCGGCGGACGCCGGGTACGCGGGGGAGTAGTCCAGAGCCGACGTCACCACTGGCTGGAGGACACGATGACCAACCCGTTCCCGGACCCCGTCCACCCGGGTCCGACCCCGGGCCCCCTACCGGACCCGCCACCGCAGCCGACCCCTCCGGCACCGACCCCTCCGGCACCGGGCCCTGACCCCGCGCCGTCCCCGGTCCCCCCGGGCCCGGAGCCGGTACCGAATCCCGAGCCGGGACCCCCGCTCTCGTAGAACACAAAAGGTGGGCGGCGTGAAAACGCCGCCCACCCGTGTGTGTCGGCGGGGGCGCGGCGATCCGCGCGACCGGACCCCGCCGACCCGCACTCACCCCACTACGCGGACACCTCGGACCGGTCCCCACCCCACAGCGTGTGGAACGACCCCTCCTGGTCCACCCTCCGATACGTGTGCGCCCCGAAGAAGTCCCGCTGCCCCTGCGTCAGCGCCGCGGGCAACCGCTCGGAACGCAGCCCGTCGTAGTACGCCAGCGCCGCGGAGAAGCCCGGCGTGGGCACGCCCTGCCGGGTCGCCGCGACGATCACCTCACGCCAGTCGTCCTGCGCGTCGGCGATCTCCCGGGCGAACGTCTCGTCGGACAGCAGGCTCGGCAGATCGGCCCGCGTGTCGTACGCGGCCCGGATCCGGTCCAGGAACGCGGCGCGAATGATGCACCCACCACGCCAGATGGCGGACACCGCGCCGAGGTCGATGTCCCACGCGTACTCCTCACGGGCGGCCGCGATCTCGTGGAAGCCCTGCGTGTACGACACGATCTTCGAGGCGTACAGCGCCTGCTCGACACGGTCGGCGAACGCGCCGGCCTCCGCCTCGCTCAGCGCGGTCGCCGTGGGCCCCGCCAGGCCCCGCGAGGCCTCGCGCAGTTCGGCGTGCCCGGACAGCGACCGGGCGAAGACCGCCTCGGCGATGCCGGAGACCGGGACGCCGAGGTCGAGGGCGATCTGTACCGTCCACCGCCCGGTGCCCTTCTGCTCGGCCTGGTCCACGACCACGTCCACGAAGGGCTTGCCGGTCGCCGCGTCCACGTGGGACAGCACCTCGGCGGTGATCTCGATCAGGTAGGAGTCCAGCCGGCCCGTGTTCCAGGTCCGGAAGATGTCCGCGATCTGCGCGGGCGAGTACCCGGCGACATCGCGGAGCAACTGGTACGCCTCGCCGATCAGCTGCATGTCGGCGTACTCGATGCCGTTGTGCACCATCTTCACGAAGTGCCCTGCGCCGTCCGGACCGACGTGCGTCACACAGGGCGCACCGTCGACCGCCTTCGCCGAGATCTTCTCCAGCATCGGCCCGAGCGAGTCGTACGACTCCTTCGGGCCGCCCGGCATGATGCTCGGTCCGTTGAGCGCGCCCTCCTCGCCGCCGGAGACGCCCATGCCGACGAAGTGGATGCCCTGCTCGCGCAGTGCCTTCTCACGGCGGCGGGTGTCCGCGAAGTGCGCGTTGCCACCGTCGATGATCATGTCGCCGGCCTCCAGGAGCGGCGCGAACTCGTCGATCACCGCATCCGTCGGATCGCCCGCCTTGACCATGATGACCAGCCGCCGCGGCCGCTCCAGTGCCGCCACGAACTCCTTGGCGGTCTCCGCCGCGATGAAGTCGCCCTCGTTCCCGAACTCCTCGACCAGGGCGTGCGTACGCGCCGCCGTCCGGTTGTGCAACGCGACCGTGTAGCCGTTGCGTGCGAAGTTCCGGGCGAGATTGCGGCCCATGACCGCGAGTCCCGTGACGCCGATCTGGGCTGTATTGCTCATTCGGTTGGCTCCTAAAGGATCCGGTATCGGTGGTGCCGGTCGTGCACGTCAGTATCGCCCCACCGACCATCCTGACGTGCCCCTGTGCGGGGCGCATGTCCGGGGTGCCCGGCGTGACGTACGCAGATACGGACGACGGCCCCGTCCGCCTCAGCCGTGGTGAAAGCGCGGCGCGTTCCTGGGCGTTCGCGGTGCAGGGCGGCTGATTGCCGTCTTGTCATGGCCTGTTCGGGGCGCTTACTTTTGGCCCTCCTGACGAATGTCGAGGGGGAGCTCCATGGCCGTACGCGGCCGGCACCGCCGGTATCAGCCGAACAGGATCAACCGCGCCTCACTCACCGTCACGGCGGGCGGTGCCGGAATGGCGATGCCGCTCATCGGCGCCGGCACGGCCCAGGCGGCCGACGTGGACACCTGGAACAAGGTCGCCGCGTGCGAGTCGACCAACAACTGGAGCATCAACACCGGCAACGGGTACTACGGCGGCCTTCAGTTCGCCCAGTCCACCTGGGAGGCGTTCGGCGGCACCCGGTACGCGCCGCGCGCCGATCTCGCCACCAAGGACGAGCAGATCGCCGTGGCGGAGAAGGTGCTGGACGGGCAGGGGCCGGGAGCCTGGCCGACGTGCTCGGTCGAGGCCGGGCTCACCCGCGGGGGCGACACCCCGGACATCCACCCCGCCGGGTCCACCAAGAGCTCCGTCCAGGACGTACAGCCGCAGACCACGCCCCAGTCCCGGGCCGGGACGGCCGAGATGTACACGGTGGTCCGCGGCGACAGCCTCTCGGGCATCGCCGAGCGGGAGGACGTCAAGGGCGGCTGGCAGCGGCTCTACGCCGCGAACCGGAAGGCCATCGGGGCCGATCCCGACCTCATCCTGCCGGGGCAGCGGCTCAGTCTGCGCGGCAAGGCGGTCACGACGACCACCCAGACGTCCTCCAAGTCGACGTCGGAGAAGTCCGGTTCGGACACGGAGGAGACGGGGGAGACGAGTCGTTCGCTCGTCGCGCCGGTCGACGCCCCCACCGGAACGCCGTACCACAAGGCGGGTTCGTCCTGGTCGAAGGGCTATCACACCGGCGTCGACTTCGCCGTGGCCACCGGTACCTCCGTGAAGGCGGTTGCGGCGGGGCGGGTGGTCAGTTCCGGGTGGGCCGGTTCGTTCGGCTACCAGGTGGTGATCCGGCACGCGGACGGCAGGTACACCCAGTACGCGCATCTGTCGGCGATCTCCGTGAAGAGCGGACAGGGCGTCGGCGCCGGGCAGCGGATCGGCCGCTCCGGGTCCACGGGCAACAGCACGGGCCCGCATCTGCACTTCGAAGTGCGGACGGGGCCCGGCTTCGGCACCGACATCGACCCGGTCGCGTATCTGCGGACGGGCGGTGTCAGGCTCTGAGGTCTGCCGGGGACGCGGTCGCGTGCGGTCAGGATTTGACACGCATGCGATGGCGGTCCGGGACCGGCATCGGGACGTACGACGCGCCGTAGAGCGGGCCGTAGAGGAAGACCGGGGCGTCGTCGGGGTCCTGCGGCGCGACGTCCTGGACCGACTCCGGCGCCGGGACCAGGACCTCCTCCCGGACCGCCGACTGCTCGGGGAGGCCGGCGAGCAACTGCTCGGCGGTGACGGGCTCGGCCAGGCCGGCCAGCAGGTTCCGGGCGGAGACGGACTCCGGCACGTTCACCCTGGCGGTCGGCACGCTCACCCTCGCGGCGGGCTCGGGGAGCGCCGCGGCGGGCTCGGGCAGTGCCGGCGTCTCGGTGCGTGCGAGCCGCTCGGTCGTCAGCAGGATCAGACCGCCCGCCGTCACCACGGCGCAGCCCAGGGCGAGCACGGTGCCCATGGTGCCGTAGCGGAAGGTCTCACCGAACATCGTGATGCCGACCGCGGCGGCGGCCACCGGGTTCACGACCGTGAGGGTCGCCAGCGGGGCCGCGAGACCGGCACCGCGGTAGGAGGCCTGGGAGAGCAGCACACCGGCCGTGGCCAGGACGCCGATCACGGCCAGGGAGGGCACGTCCGCCGTGGACACACCGCCGGTCCAGTCGACCGCGACGGTCTTGGTGAAGACCGAGGACATGCCGAACGCGATACCGGACGCGGTGGCGAGCAGGATGCTGCGCACCGCCGGGTGCCGGTGGGCCGCCCGGCCCGCGATCATCAGCGCGACGACGGCGAGGCCGGTGGCCGTGGCGACCGCCACCCGCTGCGTCGTGTCCAGCGACTGTGCGTCGGCGGTGCCGACCAGGGAGAGCAGACCGGCCAGACCCACGGTCGACATGATCGCGCCGCGCCAGGCCGTCGCCCCGGCCTTGCGGCGCACGAACAGCGCCGCCATGGGCAGGGCGAACACGATGGTCAGGGCGCCCAGCGGCTGCACCAGGCTCAGCGGGCCGTACGCCAGCGCCACCACGTGCAGCAGTCCGCCCAGGCCGTTCAGAGCGATCGCCGCCCACCAGCTCGCCCGCCGCAGGGGCGCGAACTGCTGCTCGGGGGAGGACACCGCGACCTGCTCCTGGACGATCGCCCCACCGGCGTACGCGACGGCGGAAACGAGCGACAGGACCACGGACAACGCGAGGGCGCTCATGAGCTGCTCCTCTGCGAGAGGCAGGGGCGGTGGCCCCGGCGCGGCGAACGGTCGGCTTCCATGTGCAACACGATGCCGCGAAAAGCCATTCCCGTCGTCGTACCTGAGCAGGCAATGGGTCCTACTGCCGATGGAGTACTACGGAGGGTGGGTCCTCCCCAAGGTGGGTGACACCACGTAGAGCCCCGCTGGGGGAACCCCCTAGGGGCCTTGGTACTACTGCTCCTCGTGGACCTCGACGCCGATCTCGCCGCGCTCCGCCCGCTCGGCGGCTTCTTTCTCCTACGCACGGGCGCAGCGCCGCGTTCACCACTCCCGACGCTAGCTCAGACGTACGAAGATGGAAAGTGTGATGTTTACGGAAATTCCATGACTTTCCGTATCCAAAAGGTCTCCGACCTGCTGAGCGCCCCCGAGCCGCGTATCGCCGCCTCGATCGCCCACCAGGGACTCGCGTCCCGGCTGTGGTCGGCGGCGCTCGGCTGTGCCGTCCTATACGGCCGGATCCCCGACCTGGACGCCCGGCTCGTGCGCTGGGACGCCGACGGCAGCGCCCCCGACGACCTGTGGCTCACCGAGGTCCGCCCGCTGCCCGGGGACGCCGCGAGCCTCGCGGACGCCGTCCTCGTGGGCCACCTCGAACCGCTGGCGGAGGCGCTGCGCACCCGGTACCGGGTCGCGCCCGGCCTGCTGCGCGGCAACGCGGCCTCCGCGCTGGCCGGCGCCGCCCGGCAGCTGACGGGATGGGCGCGGGCGAACGGCCGTCCCGACGCCGCCGCCCGCACCCGCGCCCTGCTCGCGGAACTCCTCGCCCACCCCGGTCTCGCCGGCACGCTCGACCCGGGCACCCTCCGACGGCGCAGCTGCTGCCTCTACTACCGCGTGCCCGGCGGGGGCGTCTGCGGGGACTGTTGCTTCACACGGCCCCCGCGGTCTTCCCCGGGCGCCGCATCTGGGTGACCATGAGGAGCAATCAGCCGCTGAGATCAGGGGGTTCCGGGTGCGAGTGGGACTGCTGACCCGGGAGTACCCGCCGGATGTGTACGGCGGCGCGGGCGTCCATGTCGAGTTCCTCGCCCGGGAGTTGAGCTCCCTGATCGACCTCGACGTGCACTGCTGGGGCGAGGGCCGCGCGGAGGGCGTCGTACGCCATCGCCCCTGGCCGGTGCTGGACACCGCCAACGACGCGCTGCGCACCTTCTCCGTGGACCTCGCGATGACCGCGGGCCTCGAAGGCCGCGAACTCGTCCACTCGCACACCTGGTACGCCAACCTCGCCGGCCACCTCGGCAAGCTGCTGTACGGCATCCCGCACGTGATGACCGCCCACTCGCTGGAGCCGCTGCGCCCCTGGAAGGCCGAGCAGCTCGGCGGCGGCTACGCCCTGTCGAGCTGGGCCGAGCGCACCGCGATCGAGTCCGCCGACGCGGTGATCGCCGTGTCGGGAGCGATGCGCGAGGACATCCTCGCCTGCTACCCGGCTCTGGACCCGGCCCGGGTGCACGTCGTGCACAACGGCATCGACACCGCGCTCTACCGGCCCGACCACGGCACCGAGGCCCTCACCCGCATCGGCGTCGACCCGGACCGCCCCTTCGTGCTGTTCGTCGGCCGCATCACCCGGCAGAAGGGCGTGCCCCATCTGCTGCGCGCGGTACGGGACATCGATCCGGCCGCACAGGTCGTGCTGTGCGCCGGAGCGCCCGACACCCCGGAGATCGACCGCGAGTTCCGCGAGCTGTTCCAGGAGCTGAGCCGCGTCCGCGAGGGCGTCCACTGGATCCCGCAGATGCTGCCGCGTCCGGATGTGATCCAACTCCTCACCCACGCCGCCGTGTTCGTCTGTCCTTCGGTGTACGAACCTCTCGGTATCGTCAATCTGGAGGCCATGGCGTGCGGAACCCCCGTGGTGGCCTCGCGGGTCGGTGGCATCCCGGAGGTCGTCGACGACGGCAAGACCGGTCTGCTCGTCCCGGTGGACGACGATTTCGAGCCCGCGCTGGCACGCGCGCTGGACTCGGTCCTCGGTGATCCGGAGGGCGCCCGGCGGATGGGCGAGGCCGGGCGGGAGCGCGCCGTGGGCGAGTTCGGCTGGGACGCGGTGGCGCGGCGGACGGTGCGGCTCTATGAGGAGATCCTCAAACAGGCGTACTAGAGGCCGGTCCAGGGCAGGCATGGATCAATCAGGGTGAGGGGAGCGGCCATGCGGCGTGGCGGACCTTCGGTGCTCGGCATCGTGTTGGCGGGCGGAGAAGGCAAACGCCTGATGCCCCTGACCGCGGACCGCGCGAAACCAGCGGTCACTTTCGGAGGAACGTATCGCCTGGTCGATTTCGTCCTCTCCAACCTCGTGAACGGCGACATCCTGCGCATCTGCGTCCTGACGCAGTACAAGTCGCACTCGCTGGACCGGCACATCACCACCACCTGGCGGATGTCGAGCCTGCTCGGCAACTACGTCACCCCGGTCCCGGCCCAGCAGCGGCTCGGCCCGCGCTGGTACCTGGGCAGTGCCGACGCCATCCTGCAGTCGCTGAACCTCGTGCACGACGAGGAGCCCGAGTACGTGGTGGTGTTCGGCGCCGACCACGTGTACCGGATGGACCCGCGGCAGATGCTCACCCAGCACATCGAGAGCGGGGCGGGGGTGACGGTGGCCGGCATCCGGGTGCCGCGCTCGGAGTCCTCGCAGTTCGGTGTGATCACGCCGGGGTCGGACGGGCTGACCGTGGAGCGCTTCCTGGAGAAGCCCGCCGACCCGCCCGGTCTCGCGGACGATCCGGAGTGCGTCTTCGCCTCGATGGGCAACTACATCTTCACCACCAAGGCCCTGATAGAGGCGCTGCAGCGGGACGCCGAGGACGAGAACTCGGTGCACGACATGGGCGGCTCGATCCTGCCCCAGCTCACCGACCGGGGCGAGGCACAGCTGTACGACTTCAGCCTCAACCACGTGCCCGGCGAGACCACCCGCGACCAGGGCTACTGGCGTGACGTCGGCACCCTGGACGCCTACTACGACGCCCACATGGACCTCATCGCCGAGCGCCCCGCGTTCAACCTCTACAACCGGCAGTGGCCCATCTATACCCACTCCGGCCAGCTCTCCCCGGCCCGGTTCAACGCGGGCGGCATGGCCAGCGAGTCGATCATCAGTGCGGGCTGCCTCATCCGCGGTCAGGTCACGCGCTCGATTCTGTCGCCGGGCGTCAGGGTGGACCCGGGGGCGGTGGTCCAGGGTTCGATCCTGCACGACAACGTCCACATAGGCCGGGGCGCGGTGGTGCGTGGTGCGGTCCTCGACAAGAACGTCGAGGTGCCGCCGGGTGCGACGATCGGGGTGAATCCGGAGCGGGACGCGGAGCTCTACACCGTCTCCAAGGGGGGCGTGATCGCGCTCGGCAAGGGCCAGCAGGTGTCCTGAGACACAGTGATGGCGCCCCTGTGGCTGCTGGGGCGCCCATGGCCGGACTTAATCTGCTGTTAACTGTGCGTAGCTTGATCACACTTGACCGTAATCACGTGCGGGCGATTGACTGCTTGCTCACCCGTCGTCGACGCGAGGCAAGCCATTGAATTCTGACCTGCTCGCCCCTCTCGACCTGGCTTTCTGGAACATCGAGTCCCCGGAACACCCCATGCACCTGGGCGCCCTCGGCGTCTTCTCGGCCCACTCGCCCGCCGCGGGCGCCCACGCGGCCGACCTGCTCGCCGCGCGGGCGGCGGCGGTGCCGGGGCTGCGGATGCGGATCCGGGACGTCTGGCAGCCGCTGGCCTTCGGCGGCGCCACGCGCGAGCCCGCCCCCGACTTCGACCCCCTGGACCATGTCCGGCTGCACGCGCCCACCGCCGACTTCCACGCGGTCGCCGGGCGGCTCATGGAGCGTCCGCTGGAGCGCGGCCGGCCGCCGTGGGAGGCCCATGTCCTCCCCGGCGAGGACGGCTGCTCCTTCGCCGTGCTCTTCAAGTTCCACCACGCCCTGGCCGACGGACTGCGCGCGCTGACCCTCGCGGCCGCCATCCTCGACCCGATGGACCTGCCGGCCCGCAAGCCGCGTCCCGAGGAGCCCGCGAAGGGCTTCTTCCCCGACGTACGCAAGCTGCCGGGGTTCATCAAGGGCACCGTCTCCGACGTGGGCCGCGCCCTCGACATCGGCGCGTCCGTTGCCCTGTCCACCGTCGGGGTGCGCTCGTCCTCCGCACTGACCTCCGAGCCGAGCGGAACCCGGCGTACCGCGGGGGTCGTCGTCGACCTCGACGACGTGCACCGGGTGCGCAAGACCCGGGGCGGCACCGTCAACGACGTCCTGATCGCGGTCGTCGCCGGCGCCCTGCGCCGCTGGCTGGACGAGCGCGGCGACGGCAGCGAGGGCGTGGCGCCCCGTGCCCTGATCCCGGTCTCCAAGCGCCGCCCGCGCACCGCGCACCCCCAGGGCAACCGCCTCTCCGGCTACCTGATGCGGCTTCCGGTCGACGACCCCGACCCGCTCGCCCGCCTCGACACGGTCCGCACGGCCATGGACCGGAACAAGGACGCCGGGCCCAACCGGGGCGCCGGCGCGGTCGCCCTGCTCGCGGACCACGTCCCCGCGCTGGGGCACCGCCTCGGCGGGCCGCTGGTGAGCCAGGCAGCCCGGCTCTGGTTCGACATCCTCGTCACCAGCGTCCCCCTGCCCGGCATCGGCCTGAAGCTCGGCGGCAACCCGGTCACGGAGGTCTTCCCCTTCGCGCCGCTGGCCCGCGGCCAGTCCCTCGCGGTCGCGGTCTCGACATACCGCGGGCAGGTCCACTACGGCCTCGTCGCCGACGCCGAGGCGGTACCGGACCTCGACGTCCTGGCCAGGGCGATCACCGCGGAGGTCGAGACGCTCATCACCGCCTGCGAGGCTTGACCGGCCCCGTTTTTGGAGGACCGGCCCGGCGCTCCGTAGAATTCCCTGTTCGAAAGCGGACGCGGTCGGAGCGCCGCACGGTGAGCCAAGGAAACGGCAGCGCGATGACGGTGACAGAGGAAGGCCCGGCGACCACAAACGAGGTCGTCCACGAGCCCGGTGACGAGGTCGTGTACGGCCCCGGCATCGACCCGGAGCGACTGGCCGTCTGCCTCGGCGTGCTCGACGAGCTGGACAAGCTGGAGGTCGACCACCCGGACGCGATCGCCGTGCGCCGGGCCACCGCCGGCGTCTACCGCACCGTCAAGCAGCGCCGTCGCCAGGAGCGCCGGGCCGCCAAGACCGCGCACGACAAGACGGTCACCGAAGCCACCGCGACCGGCTCCGCCCAGCGCATCGACGACGAGACCGAGGGCATCCTGCCGTCGTCGGTCACCGAGGCCGGGCGCATCGCCGGGATACTCCAGCGCCCGCGCTCCTGCTACACCTGCAAGACCCGGTACGTGGAAGTCGACTACTTCTACCACCAGCTCTGTCCGGACTGCGCCGCCCTGAACCGGGACAAGCGTGACGTCCGCGCCGACCTCACCGGCAAGCGCGCCCTGCTCACCGGCGGCCGCGCCAAGATCGGCATGTACATCGCGCTCAGGCTGCTGCGCGACGGCGCGCACACCACGATCACCACGCGCTTCCCCAAGGACGCCATCCGCCGCTTCAAGGCCATGGACGACTCCGCGGACTGGATCCACCGCCTGGAGGTCGTCGGCATCGACCTGCGCGACCCGGCCCAGGCCGTGGCCCTCGCCGACCAGGTCGCCGAGGCGGGCCCGCTGGACATCCTGATCAACAACGCGACGCAGACCGTACGCCGCCTGCCCTCCGCCTACGCCGCGCTGGTCGACGGCGAGAGCGCCCCGCTGCCCGCCGGTGAGCTGCCCGCCCACCATGTCATCGGCGCCTTCGGCTCCGGAGCCGTGGACGGCCTCGCCGCGCTGCCGGTCGGCATCAGCGGCCTCGACGCCCAGCAGGTCGCCGACCTCGCCCTGGTCGCCGGCAACGCCAGCGTCGCCCGGCACCTGGACGGCACCGCCATCGACGCCGGTGGTCTCGTCCCGGACGTCGTCGACACCAACACCTGGGTGCAGACCATCGAGCAGATCTCCCCGGTGGAGCTCCTCGAGACCCAGCTGTGCAACTACACGGCGCCGTTCATCCTCATCAGCAAGCTCCGCCCGGCGATGGCCGAAGCGGCGAAGAAGGCGGCGAGCGGGCGCGCCTACGTCGTCAACGTCTCGGCGATGGAAGGCGTCTTCGGTCGCGGCTACAAGGGCGCGGGCCACCCCAACACCAACGCCGCCAAGGCCGCGATGAACATGGTCACCCGGACCAGCGCCCAGGAGATGTTCCAGAGCGACGGCATCCTCATGACATCCGTCGACACCGGCTGGATCACCGACGAGCGCCCCCACTACGACAAGCTGCGCCTCGCGGAGGAGGGCTTCCACGCGCCCCTCGACCTGGTCGACGGCGCGGCCCGCGTCTACGACCCGGTCGTGCGCGGTGAGGCGGGCGAGGACCTGTACGGCGTCTTCATGAAGGACTACGCGCCCGGCAAGTGGTAGGCCCTTATTCGCTCGCGGGCCCGGGTGCCGGCGTTCTACCGTGACGGTGGAGCGCCGGTGTGCCCGGTGCGATGGTCACGCGTTCTTCGTGGTTCGATCCCATGCAGGCCCACCCGCGGGCCTGTTGCCCTGTCGGAGGGCACCGCGCGACCGCTTTGATCTCGGGCACACGCACTCAGCCGGCTCCCGGCGCCCGCGAGCGCAGCCGCTCGTGCACCGCGTACGTCCCGGAGGAGTACGCGGCCCGCACTCTGGTCCCTCCGTCCACGACCAGGTCCGTCCCGGTCACCCATTCGGCCGCGTCCGAGGCCAGCCAGACGACGGCCCGGGCCACGTCCGCCGGCTCCCCGATCCGCCCGAGCGGCAGCCCCGCCGCGAGCTCGTCCTCGCCCTGCTCCCATACGAAACGGGCCATTTCCGTGCGTACGAGACCAGGGGAGACGGAGTTGACCCGGACCCGCGGGGCCAGCTCGCCCGCGAGCTGCTGGGTGAGGTGGAGCAGGGCCGCCTTGCTGGTTCCGTAGGCACCGATCTGCGGGCCCACATGTTCCGCGCCCTCCGTGCAGATGTTGACGACCGCACCGCCGTGCTCCCGCATCCACGCCCGCCACGCGCCCTGCACCAGCCGCAGCGGCGCCTCCACGTTGACCAGGAACGCCTCGCGCCACGCCAGCGGATCGGCGTCCATGAGCGGGCCGTACGGCTGATTGGTCGCCGCGTTGTTGACGACGACGTCGATCCGGCCGAACGCGTCCAGGGCGAGCCGGACGACCTCGTCCGGATGCGCCGGGTCCGCCACACTGCCCGCCACGCCGATGCCGCCGAGCTCGGCGGCGACCCGCCGCACCTGTGCCGCGTCCCGCGCGGTCACGCACACCAGCGCGCCCGCCGACGCCAGTTGCCCGGCGACCGCCCGCCCGATGCCGCGCGTGCCGCCGGTGACGATCGCGGCCCTGCCCTGAAGTCCGTACGGCGACGTCATCGGCGTACCGTCTCATGACGGACCGTCAGTCAACAGCCCCGAGACGGGAGTTCCGGGACGCCACCAGTTCCAGGACGGTGCGCCAGTCCTCCAGGACCCCGGCGTCGAAGCCCGCGGTCCGGCCCTCCTCGTCCGCCAGCCGCAGGCGCAGCAGGTCGTCGTCGCCGACGGGACCCCGGCGGCGTACGAGGTGGAAGACCCGCTCGCCCAGCAGGGGCCGTACGGCCTCGGCCGCGCGCTCGGCCCGAAGGGTCTCGTCGCCCGGGCACAGCAACTGCCCGATGCCGTGCACCAGCCCCGCCACTTGGAGCTCCTTGTCGGCCGGCCGGCCACGGCGCAGCAGTGCGGCGGTCCGCAGCGCGTGCTGATGCCGGCAGGCGTACAGCAGATCCATCAGCTCTTCGACACTGCGCAGCTCCATGCGTCAGTCCTCCCGCCGGACAAGCCGTTGCCGTCCGTCAGCAGATCATGGCCGCCTTGCGATTCGGCCAACGGGACTTGAACTGCGCTGTCGGGGTGCTCGAAGGCGCGAGCGCCGACGTAGGCCGAACGGGTGATGCCTCGACGGGGCATCAGATGACAAAACCCCACATAGTAGGACCGAGTGCACACAGGCGACTTGGGAAAGTTACCCCTTGTTTTCAGCCCCATCGAGCGGGCCTCCGCTCATTTGGTTAATCTGTAGCGGACGGACAGCAGTACGGGGTCCCACCCACACCCACGGTCCGTCCTGGGGCAGCCGATCACCACGGCCTGTTCTGACATGAGTGACCGGCGCCACCGCGTCCGAACTGTTCTCGACTCAGACCCGAGCGGGCGTCCGGTGACAGATCGCACACTGGCCGGTATGCCCCGAGGGTGACCCGACACATAAGGAGTGCGCGGTGACACCGGAGAAGACGAATCGCGATCAACGGCCCAAGGAACGCCCCGAGCGAGCGGGCCGCCGGCCCGGACAGCTCGGCAGCCTCGACGTGTGGGCGCGCTCCGCCCCCATCCGTCTCGCGGGATACGAGGACGACCTGGCCGAGCCCCACATCCTGCCCAGCGTGGACTGAGCCCCGTCGCGATCGACGTCAGCATGGGCGTGCCAGACTCACGCCCATGCTGATCAGAGAAGCCGCGGCCGACGACTGGCCGCGGATCTGGCCTTTCTGGCACCGGATCGTCGCCGCGGGGGAGACCTACGCCTGGGATCCGGACACTTCCGAGGAGGCGGCACGGGCACTGTGGATGAGCCCGGCCAAGCGCGTGTACGTCGTCGAGGACGAGACCGGCGCCGTCGTCGCCTCCGCCTACACCACCCCCAACTACGGCGGGCCCGCCGCCCGCGTGGCCAACGCGGGCTTCATGGTCGACCCCGACCACACGGGCCGTGGCTTCGGCCGCGCTCTCGCCGAGCACGTCCTGACCGCCGCCAAGTCCGACGGATACCGCGGCATGGTCTTCAACGCCGTCGTCGAGACGAACCCGGCCGTCGCCCTGTGGACCTCCCTCGGCTTCACGGTCCTGGGCACGGTGCCGGACGCGTACGAGCATCCGCGGCAGGGGCTGGTGGGGCTGCACGTGATGTACAAGGCGCTCTAGGTGGAGACACCGCCTCTGAGCGCGGCCGAGGTGGCCGAGGCCGAGCGGGAGTTGGGCGTCTCGTTCCCCGCCGAGTACCGCGCGTATCTGCTGGAGGTAGGCGCGGGCGGGACCGTCTCCCGGCTGGCGCGGACGGAACAGGGCTGGTGGTGGGAGAACAACTCGCGTGCCGCGCGCGAGCTGCTCGCCGTCCCCTTCCCGCACCCCGACTCCTACGTCGTCGAGGACGACGAGCTGGGCGACCGTGAGCCGCGCGCCGAGGACTTCGCCGACGACGGCGCCTACCAGGCCGCCTGGCGGGCCTGGGACGACGAGTGCGGAGTGTTCGAGGACCGCAAGACGGCCGGCGCGATCGTCATCCAGGAGCACGGCTGCGGCTTCGCCACGCTCCTGGCGCTGACCGGCCCGCTCGCCGGCACCGTGTGGTGGGACGGGCGGGCCACCTGCGATCTGATCGTGCCGCTCTCCCTCGACCACGTGGGCGGCGCCCGCCCCGTCACCTTCGGCGAGTGGCTCGTCCGGAGCTCCCAGGAGCTCCGGCCGCCCGGCTGGGGCTGACCCGGCTCAGTCCAGCGGTGCCGTCCGCTCCCACGGGTGCAGCGTCTCCAGCTGCTCCGCGACCTCCAGCAGTACCGCCTCCGAGCCCGGCCGTCCCACCAGTTGTACGGCGGTGGGGGCGCCGGAGGGGAGCTTGCCGAAGGGGACGGACATCGCGGGCCAGCCGGTGAGGTTCCAGGGCGGAGTGAGCGGCGAGTAGTTGGTGTTGGCGAGGACGTTGCGGAGCCAGCCCCGCTCGTGCCAGGGCACCGACTTGGGGGAGCGGCGGGCCAGGGCCGGGGTGAGCAGGACGTCGTACTCCTCGAAGAACGGCTCCAGACGGCGGCGCAGCGCGTCGCGGCTCGCGCCGGTGCGCACTCCCTTCACGAAGCGGCGGCCCACCGCCGCGTGGACCCGGGTGCGGCGCGTCAGCTGTCGCGGGTCCAGGCCCTGGGCGTCCTCGGAGGTGCCCGCCGTCCAGTGGGCGAGCGAGGTGAAGCTCAGCGACATCGGGTAGGACGGGTCGGCGCGGCGGACCTGGTGGCCCGCCTTCATCAGGACTCCGGCGGCCTCCCGGGCGGCGGCCGTGTACGGCTTGGTGACGGCGATGCCGGCGATCGGGCTGCGCAGGGAGAGCGCGATCGTGTGCGTCGCGGCGGCGGACGGGGACTCCGGCTCCATGTCCGCCAGGATGGCCAGCATCAGCCGGGCGTCCTGGACCGTCGTGGCCAGGGGCCCGTTCTCGGACATGCCGAACCAGTCGCCGTCGCTGACGCCCGCCGGGACCACGCCGTGGCCGGGCTTGATGGTGACGAGGCCGCAGTTGGCCGCCGGGATGCGCAGGGAGCCCATGCCGTCGTTGCCCAGCGCGATCGGCACCAGGCCCGAGGCGACCGCGGCCGCGCTGCCGCCCGAGGAGCCGCCCGCGGTGCGCGAGGTGTCCCAGGGGTTGCGGGCGGTGCCGTGGACGCCCTCCGTCGTACCGAAGACGCACAGTTCCGGCACGTTGGTCAGGCCCACGACCACCGCACCCGCCGCCCGCAGCCGGGCCACCGTGACGTGGTCCTCGGTGGACGGGGTGTCCGGTGTGGCCGCGGAGCCGACGCGCTTGGACTCGCCGCGGACGGCGAGGTTGTCCTTGACGGCGATCGGCACACCCGCGAGGGGTAGCTCGGCCAGGTCGGCGCGGGCACCCACCTCGTCGGCCTCGGCGAGCGCGGCCTCGGCCCGTACCGTCCGGAAGGCCCCGATACGGCCGTCGAGCCGCTCGATCCGGGCGAGGTGCTCGGCCACCACCTCACGGGGTGTGGCCCGCTTCTCCTGCACGGCGGCGGCGATCTCGGCGGCGGTCCGGCCGATCCAGCTGGTCACGGGTGCTCCTCGGGGGGTACTGGCGAGTACGTAGGGAGAACTGTGCCTCTGCTCGGGCGTCACGTCGAGAGGGGGACGGGCCCGGGACGGGCCTTCGGGCGCGTGGAGGACCGCCTTGGACATTCGCGCCGGTGTTCTTGGACTTTTGGCGACCGGGCATCCGAAGAAGCCCAGGTCATCCGATCAATGGCTCAACTTGGCTGACTTCTCGTCCCATTGACAGTCCCTGAGGGTCGCCCAATCATCAGTCATCCGATGAATGGGAGTCGCTCGTGAGAACGTTTCCGAGACGTCAGATCCTGGGCGTCGCCGCCGCGCTGGCCCTGCTCCTGGCGCCGGTCCCGGCGGTCGCCCAGGAGGAACCCCGGCCGCCGGTCACGGTGCCCGCACTGGGCAACTGGACGCCGGAATCCGGCCGTTACGAGTTCGGACCCGGTACCCGCCTTGTGGCGGACGGTCCGGCCGGGCGCAGGGTCGCCGACACCCTCGCCGACGATCTGCGGGAAGCCGGACACGGCACCGTGCCGGTCGTCGGCGGCGCGGCGCGCGCCGGGGACATCGTTGTCGACGTCCAGCCGTCCCGGAAGCCGCTCGGAGCCGAGGGGTACGAACTCCGGTCCGGGAAGCGGCTGTCGGTGACCGGCGCCACCGAGACCGGTGCCTTCTACGGCACCCGGACCCTCCTCCAGCTCCTCGCCCAGGGCGACAGGATTCCCGCCGGACGCACGGTCGACGTACCGCGCTACAAGGAACGCGGAGTCGGCGTCTGCGCCTGTTACATCCACATCTCCCTGCCCTGGCTGGAGAACCTCGTCCGGGAGATGGCGTACCACAAGCTCAACCAGCTGCTCCTCGAACTGAAGGTGAAGAGCGACGCCCACCCCGAGGCGGACACCTGGGGCTACTACACCAAGGACGAGATCCGCCGGCTCGTCGCCCTCGGCGAGAAGTACCACGTCGAGATCATCCCGGAGATCAACTCCCCGGGGCACATGGACCCGTGGATCGAGAACCGCCCCGATCTCCAGCTCACCGACGCCGACGGCGCCAAGCAGCCCTCACGGCTCGACATCACCCGGCCCGCCGCCTTCGACTACTACACCGGCCTGATCGACGAGTACGCCCAGGTCTTCACGTCCCCGGCCTGGCACATGGGCGCCGACGAGTACATGCTCGGCTCCGACTTCGCCAAGTACCCGCAGATCCTCGAGTACGCCCAGGACAGATACGGTTCCGGCGCCACCCCGCAGGACGCCTTCATCGACTTCGTCAACCGCGTTCACACCTACGCGGCGAGCAAGGGCAAGAGTCTGCGCATCTGGAACGACGGGCTCACCGGCGCCAACACCGTCCCGGTGACGGCCGGCACGACCGTCGAGCACTGGCTGAACGTCACGGTGAAGCCCAGCCGGATCATCGCCCAGGGCTATCCGTTGATGAACGCGGCCTACGCCCTCTATCTCGTCCGCGGTGGCTTCCACAGCGACACCGAGGGCCTGTACGACCAGAGTTGGGACCCGCGCAGCTTCGAGGGCGAGAAGCTCACCTCCGCCGAGGGCATCACCGGAGCCAAGATCAGCCTCTGGCCGGACAACGGGCGCGGGGAGACCGAGAACGAGGTCGCGGTACGGCTCTGGCCCGCCCTGCGCCACATCGCCCAGGCCACCTGGGGCGACCCGCATCCGGACGCCACGTACGACGGGTTCACCGCGCGCGGCACGGCGGTCGGGCACGCGCCGGGATGGCGGGACCTGGCGAAGCCGCAGGTGGCGGATGGGACGTACACCTTCCAGGCGGACGGCGTGTCCTTCGATGCCGACGTGGCGCGCACACCGGACGGCTATGTGACCCCGCGCGGCCCGGCCGGGTGTCTCGCCGTGAGCGGCGGCAAGCTCACGCTCAACGTCCCGCTCCAGCCCGGCGTCGAGGCCACCTGGGACACCTGCGCCGCCGCGAACACGCTGCAACGCTGGGAGTTGCGCGGCAGCGGGGACGGATACCGCCTCGTCAACGCCGTCACGCAGATGGCCCTGAGCGTGACGAACGGCCGGATCGTGCAGTACCCGCCCGACCAGCACCCGCCCGCCGTATGGCAGTTGACCTGAGGAGCCCCGCCGCCATGACCGTCTCCAGACGCACCTTCGTCGCCGGCTCGGTCTCCGCGTTCCTCGCGACCGGCCTCACCCCGACATCCGCCGCCGGAGCCCCCCTTCCGGCCGAACCCGCCTACCGCATCCCCGTCGGCCCCGACGACACGGCCGAGGACCTGGTGCGCAAGGCGTCCCAAGTCCGGCCCACCCCACGGCAGATCGCCTGGCAGGCCCTGGAGCGCACCGCGTTCCTGCACTTCGGCGTCAACACCTTCACCGGCCTGGAATGGGGGACGGGCGACGAGGACCCGGACGTCTTCCAGCCCGCCGGGCTGGACACCGACCAGTGGGCCAGGGCCCTGCGCGACGGCGGCTTCAAGCTGGCCATCCTCACCGTCAAGCACCACGACGGCTTCGTCCTCTACCCCTCCCGCTACACCGACCACTCGGTGGCATCGAGCAGTTGGCGCGAGGGCCGGGGCGATGTGCTGCGCTCCTTCGCCGACTCCATGCGGCGGTACGGCATCAAGGTCGGCGTCTACATCTCGCCCGCCGACGAGAACCAGTACCTGGACGGCGTCTACGCCAACGGCAGCGCCCGCTCCACGCGCACCATCCCCACCCCCGTCGAGGGGGACGACCGCACCCCCGCGCAGACGTACACGCTGGACGCCACCGACTACGGCGCCCACATGCTCAACCAGCTCTACGAAGTCCTCACCGAATACGGCCCGGTCGACGAGGTGTGGTTCGACGGCGCCCAGGGCCGCATCCCGCCGGACAAGGTGGAGAGCTACGACTGGGACAGCTGGTACACCCTGGTGCGGGCGCTCGCGCCGGACGCGGCGATCGCCGTCACCGGCCCCGACCTGCGCTGGGTCGGCAACGAGAGCGGGCTGGCGCGCGAGGACGAGTGGAGCGTCGTGCCGGTCAAGGAGAACCAGTACGGGCGCACCGACTGGGCCCTGTCCTACGACACCGCCGACCAGGGCAGCCGCGCCGCGCTGGTGCGGGCGCGGCCCACCACCGACTACCTCCAGTGGTGGCCCGCGGAGTGCGATGTGTCCATCCGGGACGGCTGGTTCTATCACGCCGATCAACACCCCAAGAGCGTGGACCAGTTGACGGACATCTACTTCGGGTCCGTCGGGCGTAACTCGGTGCTCCTGCTCAACATCCCGCCGGACACCGACGGGTTGCTGCCCGCCGCGGACGTGACCCGGCTGCGTGAGTTCCGGGAGCGCATCGACCGGGAGCTGCCCGAGGACCTGGCGCGCGGCGCCCGTACGACCGTCGCACCCGGTCTGGTGACCGTCGACCTCGGCACCGCCCGCGAGGTGGACCGGTTCCGGCTGGCCGAGGACATCGCGCACGGTCAGCAGGTCGAGAGCTTCGTGGTGGAGGCACTGCGCGACGGAACCTGGACGGAGGTGACCCGGGCCGGGACGGTCGGCGCGAGCCGGATCCTGCTGCTGCCGGCTCCGGTGCGGGCCCGGCGGTGGCGGGTGCGGGTCACCGGGTCCCGGAGCGCCGTACGGATAGCGCAGTTCGCCATGTACAGGTCGCGGCGCTGAGGGTACTCGGGCAGGGCGGTCACCAGGGCGTCGGCGATCTGGTGACCGCCCGCCGGGTCACCGCAGATGCCGGGAGAAGAAGTCCATGGTGGCGTCCATGGACGCCGTCCACCGCGGAAAGAAGGTGTGGCCCTCGCCCTGGTACTTGCGGAGCTCGACGCGTTTGCCGGCCGCGCTCAGGGCGGCGGCCATCTGCTCCGACCAGACGATCGGGCAGGTGTCGTCCGCGGTGCCGTGGTGGATCAGCAGCGGCTCGGTCACCCGGTCCACATAGGTGCGGGGCGAGACCTCCCGCCAGAACACCGGATTGTCCTCGGGTGTGCCGTACTTGGCGTCGATCTCGGCGACGAGCGGGTCGCCGTCCGAGCGCTGGAAGTGGTCGATGTTCTCGTCCGGGCGGGAGCTGACCGGCGCGAAGGCGACCGCCGCGTCGAACAGGCCCGGTGCCACGACAAGGGTGTTGTAGACGACGCCTCCGCCCATCGAGCGGCCGAGCAGCCCGAGCCGGTCGCCGTCGATCTCCGGGCGTCCCGAGTCGCGCAGCGCCAGCGCGGCGCCGATGACGTCCTCGGTGTAGCCGAGCCGCAGGTTGATGTCACTGTCGGGGTCGTCGTCCGAGGCCGCGTGATTGCGGTAGTCGGTGTGCAGGACGACGTAGCCGTTGCGGGCCAGGAGGTCCTGCTCCCGGGCGAGCCCCCGGCCGGTCGTGTAGACGGCGGGGTCGATGTAGCCGTGCGCCAGCACCAGTGCCGGGAAGGGGCCCTTGCCGCGGGGGATGTTCATGAGCCCGGAGATCGTCAGACCGTTCGACTCGTACGTCACCCGGTAACCGGTGTAGGCGTCCGTGCGCGCCAGGACGGTGCCCAGGCGGAGACCGGAGCCCCGGTGCTTCTTCTCCATGAGGGCGGGCAGGGAGACCGGGTCGACGGGCTTCCTGCTGGGGGAGGGCGCGGGCGTGGTCGTGGGGGGCTGGGCCGAGGCGGAGGTCTTCCTCGGTGTCGGCGCAGCCTCGTCGTCGCCCCCGGTGCAGCCGATCGCGACGACCAGCGTCAGCCCGGCGGCGGCACAGGCCGTTCCCCGTATCCGCATGCGTCCCATTGTCTCCCGGAGGGGCGCGGAAGGGAGGGGCCCGTTTCAGGCGGCCCGGGCCGCGCCGCGCGAGCGCGAGAAGTGGATCGGCCACTGGGCTTGTCAGCCACCGAGTGGATCGGCCACTCGGCCTGTCAGCCACCTTGTGTCTCAGACTCTCCGCGCCGGCCCCGTACTGTCCCGCTCGATCAGCCGCGGCACCGGCACCCGTACGGTCCGCGCGGGCCCCCCGTCCAGCAGCGCGGTCAGCTCCCGGGCCGCCGTACGGCCGAACTCCACACTGTCCCGGGACAGCGCGGACAGCCACGGCTTGACCATGCGGCACAGCGCCGAGTCCTCCCAGGACACCACCGACACGTCCGCCGGCACGCGGCGGCCGAGCCCGGTCGCGGCGGCGGCACCGGCGACGGCCATCACGTCGTTGTCGTAGATCAGCGCGGTCGGCGGATCGTCGGCCTCCAGGACCCGGCGGGTGACGGCCGCGCCCTGCGCGTCCGAGTAGTCGGTGGTCACCGACTCGACCCCGGTCAGCCCACGCCGCTCGGCCTCGGCGCGCAGCGTCCGCATCCGGCGCTCGGTGTGGGCGAGCCCCGGCAGCCCCGCGATGTGCACGATCCGGCGGTGGCCGAGGGCGTAGAGGCCGTCCACCACCGAGGCCATCGCACCCGCGTCGTCCGCCCACACCGTCGACAGCCCGGGGTGCCGCTCGTCCGGCGCGCCGCCGATCACCACGGCGGGCAGGCCCAGTTCGTCGAGGAGGTCCGGGCGCGGGTCGGCGGTGCGCGGGTCGACCACCAGCACCCCGTCCACCCGGTGCTCGGCCCACCAGCGCCGGTACACCGCGCACTCGTCGTCGACGTCCTCCACCACCTGGAAGAGGAGGCCGAGGTGGCGTTCCGCCAGCACTTCCTGGATGCCGGAGACGAGTTGGAGGAAGAAGGAGTCCACACCCAGGGTGTCCGCGGGGCGGGCGAGCACGAAGCCGACCGTGGCCGCGCCCTCGCCGGACAGTGCCCGGGCCGCGGTGCTGGGCCGCCAGCCGAGCTCCTCGGCCACCTGGCGCACCCGCTCGCGGGTGTCGTCCGAGACTCCGGACCGGCCGTTCAGCGCGAAGGAGACGGCGCTCTGGGAGACCCCGGCGTGTCGCGCGATGTCCTTCATCGTCGGCCGACGCGCGGGCGAGCGCTTGCCTGACACGGTGTTTCCCCATTCCTGCGGTGGATTTCCGGCCAGTATGCACTAATGCGGTTCAGCGAGGTCAAGCTAATGCGGTTCAGCTGGATGATCCTAATGCGTATTAGTAACTAAAGAAATTAGCTCGTCCGGCTCCATTGACGGGCCTGGGGACCGGCGTGCAAGGTCTCCGTCGTTGGCCAACCCCGCTGCACAAGGAGGCCGTTCCGCCGTGCCCGTTTCCCGCAGAGCCCTCGTCGCCGCCGCCGTCTGTCTCGTCCTGCCGCTGAGCGCCTGCGGCTCGGGGAGCGACGACGGCTCCTCGACCGACGCCTCCGGCAAGGTCGAGGGCGACATCACCTTCCAGACCTGGAACCTCAGGGCCAATTTCAAGGACTACTTCGAGGGAGTCATCGCCGACTTCGAGAAGGAGTACCCCGGCACCGAGGTGAAGTGGATCGACCAGCCCGCCGAGGGATACGCCGACAAGATCAGCGCCGACGCCGCCGGCGGCACCCTGCCCGACGTCGTCAACATCTCCCCGGACCTCGTGGCCCCGCTCGCCAAGGCCGGCCTGGCACTCGACCTGGACAAGGCCGCCGCGAAGTACCGGAAGGAGTATCTGGAGGGGGCCTGGGCCAGCCATCAGATACCTGGGATGACCGGCACGTACGCCTTCCCCTGGTACCTCAACACCGGGCCGCTCTTCTACAACAAGGCCCTGTTCAAGGACGCGGGCCTCGACCCCGACCAGCCGCCGAAGACGTACGACGAACTCTTCACCGACGCCCTGGAGCTGGCCGACAAGACCGACGGGAAGGTCGCCACCCTCGCCAACGTGCCCACCGTCGAGGACTTCGGCCGCTTCGGCGTCGAGCTCATGAACAAGGAGGGCACCGCCTTCGCCTTCAACGACGCGAAGGGCGTCGAACTGCTCACCAAGTACAAGGAGTTGTACGACGCGAAGGCCCTCGACCCGCAGGCGCTGACCGCCACCCCCGAGTCCTCCGGCAAGAAGTTCCTCACCGGGGCCGTCGCCATGAACCCCGGCAGCGCACTCGACCTCGGCAACTTCAAGAAGCAGGCGCCCAACCTGTACAAGAACATCGGCATCACCGACCAGATCACCAGCACCGGCCACGTCAACATGTACGTGATGGGGGTGATGGTCAACGCGCAGAGCAAGAAGAAGCCCGCCGCGGTCGCCTTCGCGCACTACGTCACCGACGCCGCCCACCAGATGTCCTTCGCCAAGCAGGTCGCCATCTTCCCGAGCACCGCCGGCTCGCTCGACGACCCGTACTTCACCAGGGAGGACGGCACCGACGAGACACGCGTGCGGATCGCCGCCGCCAAGTCGCTGAAGAACGCCGTCAATTACACACCGGTGCTGTTCAGCGAGCAGATGAAGACGGCGCTGCGCAACGAGGTCGCCAAGGCGCTGCAGGGCAAGGAGAGCCCGAAGGAAGCCCTCGACAACGCTGTCAAGGCCTGCGACACACTGCTCCAGCAGCAGGGATAGCGCACGATGGCATCCACCCTGTCCCGGGTGCGCGAGGTCCGCGAGATGAGGCGCGTGCGGCGCCAACTGCCGACCAGCCCCTGGCTGTTCGCCGCACCCGGCCTGCTGGTCATCGGCGCGTTCATCCTGTACCCGTTCGTGTCGACGCTGGTCAACGCCTTCACCGACCGCCGCACCCTCATTCCCGGCAAGTTCGTCGGACTGGCCAACTTCCGTGAGCTGCTCCACGACGACATGTTCTGGATCGGACTGCGCAACAGCACGCTGTACGTCCTCGGGGTCGTCCCCGCGCTCGTGATCCTGCCCCTGCTGCTCGCGCTGCTCGTACAGAAGAACATCCCCGGCATCACCTTCTTCCGGTCCGCGTTCTACACCCCGGTCGTCGCGTCGATCGTCGTGGTCGGACTGATCTGGGTGTGGCTGCTCGACGAGCGCGGTCTGGTGAACTCCCTGCTGGAGACCATCGGCGTCGGCCGGATCGGCTTCCTCAGCGACCAGTGGCTGCTCCTGCTGAGTGCCATGGCCGTCACGGTCTGGAAGGGCCTCGGCTACTACATGATCATTTACCTGGCGGCGCTGGCGAACGTGCCGCGCGAACTCCACGAGGCCGCCTCCGTGGACGGCGCGGGAGCCGTGCGGCGCTTCCTCTCGGTCACGGTGCCGGCCGTCCGGTCGACCATGGTGCTGGTCGGGGCGCTGTCGTCGGTGGCCGCCTTCAAGGTGTTCTCCGAGGTCTATCTCATGGCGGGGCCGAGCGGCGGTCCGGCCGGCGAGGACACGACGCTCGTCATGCTCGTCCAGCGCACCGGTACGGGTCTGACCGGCCGGGTCGGTTACGCCTCCGCCATCTCGGTCGTCGTCTTCGTCGTCACCGTCGCGCTGATGCTGCTCGTGCTGCGCGCGGACCGGAGGGACGAGTCATGAGCGTCATCGAGAAGGTCCGTCCCGCTCCCGCGGCGAGCGAACCCCGCGTCACCGACGAGCACGGCCGTCGCGTACGGGTGGGGGAACTCGCCCTGCGGTACGTGCTGCTGCTCGGCGTGCTCGCCCTGACCGTCGGCCCGTTCCTCTGGCAGCTGTCGACCTCGCTGAAGGGTCCCACCGAGGACATCTACAGTTCCCCGCCGACGTTCCTCCCGGAACACGCGACCCTGCACAACTACGAACGGGTCGCCGACACCATCCCCGTGTGGGACTACGCGTGGAATTCGCTGAAGGTCGCCACCGCCAACGTGGTCGCCAACTGCGTCGGTTCGGCTCTCGCCGGCTACGCCCTGGCCCGGCTGCGCTACCGAGGCCGCCGCGCCGCCACCCTGGCCTTCATCCTGGCGATGCTCGTGCCCGTGGAGGGCATCATCATCGCCCAGTTCACCACCATGCGGGAGCTCGGTCTCAACAACACCCTGATCGGTGTGGTCCTGCCGGGCTGCATCGGCGCGATGAACGTCCTGCTGATGCGCAACGCGTTCCTCAATCTGCCGTACGAGATAGAGGAGGCGGCCTACGTCGACGGCGCCAACGTCTGGCAGCGGTTCCTGCGCATCGCCGTGCCGTCGGTGAAGGGCACCCTCGCGGTCGTCGCGATCTTCGCCTTCATGGGCGCCTGGGACGACTTCCTGTGGCCGCTCATCGTGCTGAGCGACCCGTCCAAGTTCACGCTCACCATCGGCCTCAACTATCTGCACGGCACCTTCGCCAACGACGAACGCCTCGTCGCCGCGGGCACCGTCATCGCCGTGGCACCGCTGATCGCCCTCTTCGCCTGCCTCCAGCGGTACTTCTTCCGCGGGGTCGGCGAGGGCGCGGTCAAGGGCTGAACAGGCTGTCTTCGCCACCGAGTTCAAGGACTACCGCATGCCTGCTGCCGTGCGCTTCGGCGTCAACTACACCCCCAGCGAAGGGTGGTTCCACCACTGGCTCGACTTCGACCTCGACTCCGTCCGCGCCGACCTCGACTCGATCGCCGCGCTGGGTCTGGACCACATCCGGGTCTTCCCGCTGTGGCCGTACTTCCAGCCCAACCGCACCCTGATCCGCGAACGGGCCGTCGCGGATCTCGTGCGGCTGGCCGACGCCGCCGCCGAACGGGGACTCGACGTCAACGTGGACGGTCTGCAAGGGCACTTGAGCAGCTTCGACTTCCTGCCGGCCTGGACCCGGACCTGGCACCGGCGCAACCTCTTCACCGATCCGGAGGTCGTCGAGGGCCAGGCGGCCTACCTGCGCACGCTCGCCGCGGCACTGGCCGACCGGCCCAACTTCATCGGCATGACCCTGGGCAACGAGGTCAACCAGTTCTCGGCGGGCCCCCATCCGGACCCGGACCGCGCCACCTCCGACGAGATCGACGCCTGGCTCGCGCGACTGCTGGCCGCCTGTGAGGAAGGGGCGCCGGGCAGGCTGCACCTGCACGCCGAGTACGACGCGACCTGGTACCAGGACGACCAGCCGTTCACCCCGGCGCAGGCCGCCCGCCTGGGCGCCGTCACGGCCGTGCACTCCTGGGTCTTCAACGGCACCGCCCAGCGCCACGGCCGTACCTCCGTGCCGACCGAGCACCACGCCGCGTACCTCGTCGAGCTCAGCAAGGCGTGGGCCGACGAGCCGCACCGCCCCGTCTGGCTCCAGGAGGTCGGCGCACCCGCGCCCCTGATCCCGCCCGAGCACGCCGCCGCCTTCACCGAGGCGACCGTCGCGCACGCCCTGGACTGCCCCGACCTGTGGGGCATCACCTGGTGGTGCTCGCACGACGTGTCGCGGGACCTCGCCGACTTCCCCGCGCTCGAATACGGACTCGGCGTACTGACCAACGACCGCCGCCCCAAGGACATCGCCCGGGTGCTGGCCAAGGCGGCCGGCGAGCACAGATCGGCCCCGGCACCCCGCACCGCGGCACTGGTCGTCCCCGCCCACCCGTCGCGACGGTCGCTGTGCGCACCCGGCGGCCCCGTGTACGACGCCTTCTTCCGGCTCGTTGCCGACGGCGCCCGACCCACCACCGTCCTCGACACGCGCACCGAGGACAGCGATCACCTCACCGCGCGCGGCATCACGGAAGTCGTCACGTCCGACCAGGTACTCCTTGGAGGCACCCGCTCGTGAACCCCACCCGACGCACCGTCCTGCTGGCAGGAGCCGGCGCCGCTGCCGCCCTGTTCCCGGCGCCGCCCGCCGCGGCGGCACCGAAGGCGGCCGCCGCGCTCCAGCCGTACGCCTCCTACTGGTACCCCGACTCGCTCCCCTCGGGCACCCCGGGCACCGGCATCACCTGGCGCAGCCTCAAGGCCTGGCGAGCCGCCGACGACACCGACCTCGCCTTCAACGCGGCGTCCGTGCCGCTCGCCGCCCGCTTCACCCCGCCCCCGCCGAACCCGACGGCCCGCTCCGGGCAGGCCCGCATCCAGTCCCTGGTCTCCTTCGGGCCGACGTCGAGCAACCCCTCGCAGGGCGCGGCGACGGCGGACTACTACGCGTTCGGGCACTGGGCGTACATCGATGAACTGGTCTTCTGGGGAGGTTCCTCGGGCGAGGGACTGATCCTGGCACCGAACGCCCCGGTCGTGGACGCCGCCCACCGGCACGGCGTGCCCGTCCTCGGCAACGTCTTCCTGCCGCCGGCCGCGTACGGCGGTCAGCTCCAGTGGACGCGTGATCTGGTGCAGAAGGACTCCGCCGGGCGGTATCCGCTCGCCGCGCAACTCGTCGCCGTCGCCGCCGCGTACGGCTTCGACGGGTGGTTCGTCAACGCCGAGACCGGCGGCGGGGACAGCGCTCTCGGCGCGGCCATGCTGGGATTCCTGCGGGAGTTGAAGTCCCTGGCGGCGGCCCGCGGGCAGCGGGTGACCTGGTACGACTCGATGACCGTGAACGGGTCGGTGAGTTGGCAGGGCGCGCTGAACAGCCGTAACCAGGCCTTCTTCGAGGCCGCCGACGACATGTTCGTGGACTTCCGCTGGACGCCGGACAGTCTCAAGTCGTCGGGACTGCTGGTCCAGCAACTCGGCCGCAGCCGGTACGAGTTGTGGGCGGGCGTCGACGTGGAGGCGAACGGCTGGAACACCTCCGAGAACTGGGACGCGATCGTGCCCGCCGACCGGGCGCACATCGCCTCGATCGGTCTGTACCGGCCCGAGTGGACCCGCAACCACCTGCCCGCGACGCGCACACCGGAGGACTTCCACGCGGCCGACGACCGTTTCTGGTCCGGCCGTTCACTCGACCCGTCACGGCCCGACGCCACCGACACCTGGCGGGCGCCCGCCGTGTCCGTCGCCGACCGTTCGACGGTGACGTCCGTTCCGTTCGCGAGCGTGTTCAACACCGGGCACGGGCTGCGATGGTACGAGGAGGGCGCGGTCACATCGGACGCGCCCTGGAACCACCTCGGCCTCCAGGACCGGCTGCCGTCACGGCGGTGGGTGGTCCGGACGGAAGGGCAGCGGCCGGCTGTCGGCTTCGACTTCGCGGACGCGTGGCGTGGCGGGAGCAGTGTGCTGGTGGAGGGCGAACTGGACGCGCCGGCCGAGCTGGACGTCTATGCGACACGCCTGCCGGTCACCGGCGACACGGTGGTCGAGCTGACGCACCGGACCGACGCGGGCGCCGTGAAGGTCGAACTGGCGGTGGCGACCGCCGGGTCGAGTGCGTACACCTATTTCCCCGTGAACGCGGCCGGGACCTGGCAGACCTCGACCGTACGGCTCTCGGGCCTGACCGGGACCGTCCGGGGGCTCGGGGTGCGGCTCACCGCGACCGACGGGCCCGTGAAGTGGCGGCTGGGCGGTCTCGCGGTCCGGGACGCGGTCAGCGCGCCCGGCGCCCCGGCCGGCTTCCGTGTCACCGCCGCTTCCGGAGGTGATCTGCGCCTCGCCTGGAATCCCGCCCCCGGCGACATACGCCACTGCACCCTGCACCGCGTCCTCCCCGACGGCACCCGGCGCTTCCTCGGCGCCACCTGCCAGCGGGCGTACTTCCTCAGCGGGCTCCGACCGGAACAGGGCGAGCGCGCGGCGCGGTTCGAACTGCGTGCCGTGGGGGAGCTGTACACGTCGTCGGCGCCCGTGACCCTGACCCACACCTGGTAACCATCCCCCCTCAGCCTTGGAGCACCCCGCATGCATGACGACCGCACCCTGGTCGAGGCCCGTCTCAAGCGCGTCCTCGACGAGCGCATCCGCCCCGCCGTGTACCCCGACTCCGTGCCGCTGGAAGTGGCGGTGTGGCATGCCCCCGGCGAGCCGGTGCCGGTTGCCGAGGGGCTGGCCGGTGAGCCCGAGCCGATCGAGGTCGGGGCGCGCTGGGGTGCTCCGTGGGGGACCAGCTGGTTCCGGGTCACCGGGACCGTTCCCGAGGCGTGGGCCGGCAAGACCGTGGAGGCCCTGCTCGACCTCGGGTTCGACGAGAACATGCCCGGCTTCCAGTGCGAGGGCCTCGTCTACCGGCCGGACGGCACGCCGGTGAAGGGCCTCAACCCGCGCAATCAGTGGGTGCGGATCGGCGCGCCCGTCGAGGGCGGCGAGGAGGTGCGGCTGCACGTCGAGGCCGCCTCCAACCCCGTCATCCTCGACTACCACCCGTTCCTGCCCACGCAGTTGGGCGACAAGGAGACGGCGGGCAGCGAGCCCCAGTACACGCTCACCCGCATGGACCTGGCCGTCTTCGACGAGGCGGTGTGGCAGCTCGTCCTCGACCTGGAGGTGCTCGGCGAGCTGATGCACGAGCTGCCCATGGACTCCGCACGCCGCTGGGAGATCGTGCGGGCGCTGGAGAAGGCGCTGGACGCGATCGACCTCCAGGACGTCAACGGCACCGCCGCGCAGGCGCGGGTACGCCTGGAGACGGTGCTGTCGGAACCCGCCGTGCCCTCCGCCCACCGCATCAGCGCCGTCGGCCATGCCCACATCGACTCGGCGTGGCTGTGGCCGCTGCGGGAGACGGTACGGAAGGTGGCCCGTACGACCTCCAACATGACGGCTCTTCTGGAGGACGAGCCGGAGTTCGTCTTCGCCATGTCCCAGGCCCAGCAGTGGGCCTGGGTGAAGGAGTACCGGCCCGAGGTGTGGGCGCGGGTGAAGAAGGCGGTGGCGGACGGGCGGTTCGTGCCGGCGGGCGGCATGTGGGTGGAGTCGGACACCAACATGCCGGGATCGGAGGCGATGGCACGTCAGTTCGTGCACGGCAAGCGGTTCTTCCTCGACGAGTTCGGCGTCGAGAACGACGAGGCGTGGCTGCCGGACACCTTCGGCTTCGCCGCCGGACTCCCGCAGATCATCAAGGCCGCGGGTTCCAAGTGGCTGCTGACGCAGAAGATCTCCTGGTCGCAGACGAACAAGTTCCCGCACCACACCTTCCGCTGGGAGGGCATCGACGGCACCCGCATCTTCACGCACTTCCCGCCCGTCGACACCTACAACTGCTCCATGAAGGGCAGCGAGATCGCCCACGCGGCCCGCAACTTCAAGGACAAGGGGGTCGCCCGGCACTCCCTCGCCCCGACCGGCTGGGGCGACGGAGGCGGCGGCACGACCCGCGAGATGGTCGCCAAGGCGGCCCGACTGCGCGACCTGGAGGGCTCGGCGACCGTGGTCTGGGAGACCCCGGCGGAGTTCTTCGAGAAGGCCGAGTCCGAATACCCCGACGCCCCCGTCTGGGTCGGCGAGCTCTACCTCGAACTCCACCGCGCCACCCTCACCAGCCAGGCGAAGACCAAGCAGGGCAACCGACGCAGCGAACACCTCCTGCGCGAGGCGGAACTGTGGGCGGCGACGGCCGCCGTGCGCGCCGGACTCCCTTACCCGTACGAGGAGTTGGACCGGATCTGGAAGACGGTGCTGCTCCACCAGTTCCACGACATCCTGCCGGGGTCGTCCATCGCCTGGGTGCACCGCGAGGCGCGGCGGACCTACGAACGGATCGCCGGGGAACTGACCGCGATCATCGAGGCGGCCCAACGCGCCCTGGCCGGAGAAGGCGTGCGGGAGCTGGTGTTCAACTCGGCACCGCACACCCGCGACGGCGTCCCCGCGGGCGGCGCGAGCACCCCCGCCGCCGAGGGCCGCACCCACCTCACCCCGCGCCCCTCGGGCGGCTTCGTCCTGGACAACGGTCTGCTGCGGATCGAGATCGACGCCCGGGGCCTCGTCGTCTCCGCGTACGACATCGAGGCGGACCGCGAGACCATCGCCCCGGGCGCCGCGGCCAACCTCCTCCAACTCCACCCGGACTTCCCGAACATGTGGGACGCGTGGGACGTCGACGAGTTCTACCGCAACACGGTGACGGACCTGACCGACGCGGACGAGATCGCCCCCGAAGGCGAAGGCGTGCGGATCGTACGGTCCTTCGGCTCGTCCCGCGTCACCCAGGTGCTGTCACTCGCGCCCGGGCAGCGGAGTCTGCTGCTGGACACCGAGGTGGACTGGCACGAGACGGAGAAGTTCCTGAAGCTGGCCTTCCCCCTGGACGTGCACGCCGAACGCTATGCCTCGGAGACGCAGTTCGGACACTTCCACCGCCCCACGCACACCAACACCAGCTGGGAGGCGGCCAAGTTCGAGGCCTGCAACCACCGCTTCGTCCACCTGGAGGAACCGGGCTGGGGCGTCGCCCTCACCAACGACTCGACGTACGGCCACGACGTGACCCGCACGGTCCGCACCGAGGGCGACAGGGGTACGACGACCACAGTCCGCGTCTCCCTGCTGCGCGCCCCCCGCTTCCCCGACCCCGAGACCGACCAGGGTGTCCACCGCTTCCGGCATGCGCTGATTCCCGGGGCGTCCATCGGGGACGCGGTGCGTGAGGGGTGGCGGATCAACCTGCCGGAACGGCGGATGGCCGGCGCGGGAGAGGTGCGGCCGCTGGTGACGGTCGACCGGGACGCGGTCGTGATCACGGCGGTGAAGCTGGCCGACGACGGCAGCGGTGACGTCGTGGTGCGGCTGCACGAGGCGCACGGGGGCCGGGCCAGGGCGACGCTCACGGCGGACTTCGAGGTCGCGGAGGTCGCGGCCACGGATCTGCTGGAGCGGCCGCCGGCCGACGGCGCGGTGGAGCGTGACGGCAACCGGGTGGCGCTGCGACTGCGCCCGTTCGAACTGGTGACGCTCCGGTTCGGGAGGGCACAATCCGGGACGTGACGATCACCGCGCGGGAACTCAACCGGGCCACACTCGCCCGTCAGCTGCTGTTGCGCCGGGAGCCGTCGGGGGTCGCCGAAGCGGTCCGGCGACTCCTGGCGCTCCAGGCGCAACAGCCGGCATCGCCGTATCTCGCGCTGTGGAACCGGATCGACGGCTTCGCACCGGCCGACCTGGACGCCGCCTTCGCCGACCGCACGCTCGTCAAGGCGACCCTGCTCCGGATCACCCTGCACGCCGTCCACCGCGACGACTACCGGATGGTCCGGGAGGCGATGCGGCCGACGCTGTACGCCTCCCGGTTCGGCCACCGCTTCGCCGCCGCCGGGCTCACACCGGCGGACGCGGCCGAACTGGAGCCGGGGCTCCTGGAGTTCGCCGGGCAGCCCCGGTCGAACGGGGACATGACGGCGTGGCTCGCGGAACGGGTGGGCGCGGAGAAGAAGGACGGGGCGTGGTGGGGGCTGCGGTCGTACGCGCCGCTGGTGCATGTGCCGACGGGCGGGCCGTGGTCCTTCGCGTACGCGCCGGCGTACGTCGCGGCGGCCGAGGGACGCTTCACCGGCGAACCGGCGCCGCAGGAGCAGGCGTTGCAGGCCCTCACCCTGCGGTACCTGGAAGCGTTCGGGCCCGCCTCGATCGCGGACGTGGCGCAGTTCGCCACGGTGCGGAGGGCGCGGGTCCGGACGGCGCTGCGCGCGCTGGGCGAGGCGGTGGAGGAACTGGAGGGGCCGGAGGGGACGAAGGTGTACGACGTCCCCGGCGGCCCGCGTCCCCCCGCCGACACCCCGGCCCCGCCCCGCCTGATGGCGATGTGGGACAGCACCCTGCTCGCCCATCACGACCGCGGCCGTGTGATCCCGCCCGACTACCGCCGCCTGGTGACCCGCACCAACGGCGACGTACTGCCGACACTGCTGGTCGACGGATACGTGGCCGGGGTGTGGCGGCCGGTCGAGGGCGGCATCGAGGCGACGGCCTTCCACGACCTGCCGCGTCAGGCTTGGGAGGGCCTGGCCGAGGAGGCCCGTTCGCTCGGCGCGCTACTGGCCGACCGGGAGCCGAACGTCTACAGCCGCTACGGCCACTGGTGGAGCAAGCTGCCAGAGGCGCAGGTACGCACGCTCCCCGTCTAGGTCCCGAGCTGGCTCTTGAGCCACTGTTCCACTTCCCCCACATGCGCGGCCGCCGCGGCCCGTGCCGCCTCCGGATCATGGGCCAGCAGCGCCCGGTGGATCGCGGCATGCTCGCGCCGCGTCCGCTCGAAGGCCCCCTCTTCCTGGTAGCCCCGCCAGACCCGGGCGCGGAACGTCCTCGAGGACAGGCCGTCCAGGATCGCGGCCATGGTCTCGTTGCCCGCGGCCGCCGCGATCTCGCGGTGGAAGGCGATGTCGTGGGCGAGGATCTCCTCGGGGTCCTCCGTGGCGTTCATCGCCGTCAGGTGCTTCTCCACCTCAGCCAGCTGGTCCGGTGTGATCCGCGCCGCCGCCAGGGCCGTCGCCGTCGACTCCAGGATGCGGCGCACCTCGAGGAGCTCCACCAGCCGCGGTCCCCGGGACAGATCGGCGACCACACCGAACGTCTCCAGCAGATCCCCGGCCTCCAGCTGGGTGACGTAGATGCCCGATCCGTGCCGTGCCTCCAGCACCCCCATCACCGTGAGCGCGCGGATCGCCTCGCGCATCGAGCTGCGGGAGATGCCGAGCTGGACCGCGAGATCCCGCTCGGTGGGCAGCCGCTGCCCCGGCTCCAGGCGGCCCTCGCCGATCATCGCCTTGATCCGGTCGATGGCGCGCTGGGTCACGGTGCCCTTCTGCGGGGCCGTCTCGTCGTCCACGCCATTCCTCCACTCACCAGGTGGCGGAAGTCTAGCCACGGATGTGGTCGGACCACTATGGCCCAAACTCCGGAAAATTCGCCGCCTGAGGCTGTTCCTCCGGCCGAGTGGTCTGATAAGTATGCGGTCATCTGCTCGAACACGCTCAACGAGGAGCCGTCAGATGCCGTGCAGGACAGTGCGAAAGCGGAACAGTTCCCGGATGGTCGGCGCGGTGGCAGCGGCCGCGGTCGCCTCGCTCGTGCTCGGCGCGTGCGGGAGCACCAAGGACAGCGCCGGCTCGGCCGACGGCGGGAAAGGGGACGGCACCGGCAAGGTCGGGGTGATCCTGCCCCTGCTCACCTCGCCGTTCTGGCAGTCGTACAACGACTACGTCCCGAAGATGGCGAAGTCCGAGGAGGTGGACGCGCTGAAGACCGTCAACTCCAACAGCGACCCCTCACAGCAGATCACCGACATCAACAACCAGCTCAACCAGGGCGTCGAAGGCCTGGTCGTCGCCCCGCTGGACAGCGCCGCCATCGAGGCCGGCCTCGACCAGGCAGAACGCAAGGGCGTCCCCGTGGTCGCCGTCGACGTCGCGCCCGACAAGGGCAAGGTCGCCATGGTCGTCCGCGCGAACAACGTCGCCTACGGCGAGAAGGCCTGCGACTACCTCGGCAAGCAGATCCCCTCCGGCAAAGTCGTGCAGATCATGGGCGACCTCGCCTCGGTCAACGGCCGGGACCGCTCGGAGGCGTTCCGCGCCTGTGTGAAGGAGAAGTTCCCCAAGCTGAAGGTGCTGGAGATCCCCGCCAAGTGGGAGTCCGACACCGCGGCCTCCAAGCTGGACACCCTCCTCAACGCCAACCCCGACATCAAGGGCATCTACATGCAGGCCGGCGGCGTCTACCTCGCGCCGACCCTGCAGACCCTGAAGTCGAAGGGGATGCTCAAGAAGGCCGGCCAGGCGGGCCACATCACGATCGTCTCCAACGACGGCATCCCGCAGGAGTACGACGCCATCCGCAAGGGCCAGATCGACGCCACCGTCTCCCAGCCCGCCGACCTGTACGCCAAGTACGGCATGTACTACATCAAGGCGGCGATGCAGGGGAAGACGTTCCGGCCCGGCCCGACGGACCACGACTCCACCATCGTCAAGCTGCCCAGCGGCATCCTCGAGGACCAGCTGCCCGCCCCCCTGGTCACCAAGGAGAACGTCGACGACCCCGAGCTGTGGGGCAACACGGTCGGATGAGCAGCCAGGCCATCACCCCCCTCGTCGAGGCCCGCGGCATCGTCAAGCGCTACGGCCCCACCACCGCGCTCGCCGACGGCAGGCTCACCGTCCTGCCCGGCGAGTCCCACGCCCTCGTCGGCCGCAACGGCGCCGGCAAGTCGACCCTGGTCACCGTGCTCACCGGCCTCCAGGCGCCCGACGAGGGCGAGGTCCGCTTCGACGGCGAGCCCGCACCCGGGCTCGCCGACCGGGACGCCTGGCGCCGCAGGGTCGCCTGCGTCTACCAGAAGCCGACCGTCGTCCCCGAACTCACCGTCGCCGAGAACCTGTTCATCAACCGGCAGCCCCTCAAGGGCCGTTTCATCAGCTGGCGCCGCCTCAGGGAGGAGGCCGCGACGCTCCTGGACACCTGGGACGTGCACGTCGACCCGGAGGCGCGCACCGCCGACCTCAAGGTCGAGGACCGCCAAATGGTCGAGATCGCACGGGCGTTGAGCTTCGGGGCGCGCTTCATCGTCCTCGACGAGCCGACCGCCCAGCTCGACAACCGGGAGATCGAGCGGCTCTTCGCCCGGATGCGGGCCCTCCAGGAGAACGGCGTCACGTTCCTCTTCATCTCCCACCATCTCCAGGAGGTCTACGAGGTCTGCCAGACCGTCACCGTCCTGCGGGACGCCCGCTGGATCACCACGGCCCCCGTGGCCGACATGCCCCGCGCGGCCCTCGTCGAGGCCATGGCCGGAGAGACCATCGCCGAGCAGACCGTGGCGGTGCGGGACGTGGACGGCACCGCGCCCGTCGTCCTGGAGGCGCGCGGCCTCACCTCGGACGCCTACCAGGACGTCGACCTGACCGTCCGGCGCGGCGAGGTCGTCGGGCTCGCCGGCATCAGCGGCAGTGGCAAGACCGAGCTCGCCGAATCGTTCACGGGACTGCACAAGCCCACCGGCGGCACAGCCCGACTCGACGGCGAGCGGCTGCCGTTCGGGGACGTGCGCGGATCCCTGGAAGCCGGCGTCGGCTGCGTCCCGCGCGACCGGCACGGCCAGGGCCTGGTGTTCGGCATGACCGTCGGCGACAACGCCACCATGACGGTCCTCGACCGGCTCGGCCGCTTCGGCTTCGTCGGCAGCGACCGCAAGCGCGGCTTCGCCACCGAGCTGATCGAGCGTCTCGACATCCACACCGAGGGCCCCGACCAGCCGGTGTCCGACCTCTCCGGCGGCAACGCGCAGAAGGTCGTCATGGCCCGCGCCCTGGCCTCCGACCCCCGCCTGCTGGTGCTCATCAACCCCACCGCGGGCGTCGACGTGAAGTCCAAGGAATCCCTGCTGGCCCGCGTGGACACCGCCCGCGAGGACGGCACCGCGGTCCTCGTCGTCTCCGACGAACTCGACGACCTGCGCCGCTGCGACCGCGTCCTCGTCCTCTTCCACGGCCGCGTGGTCGCCGAGCACCCGGCGGGCTGGCGCGACCACGAGCTGATCGCCTCCATAGAAGGAGTGGACCATGGCTGACCTCAAGGCGGCCCGGCCGCTCGCGCCCGCACGAGCCCCGGCCACCCGGTCGGCCCGTACGGTCCTGCTGCGCCGCGCCCGTGAACTGGCCCTCGTGCCCGCCCTGTTGGTGCTCATGGTGCTGGGCACGATCGTCAACGACTCGTTCCTCACCGAACGCAACCTGATCTCGATCCTCGGCGCCTCCGCCGCGCTCGCGATGGTCGTGCTGGCCGAGTCGCTGGTGCTGATCACCGGCAAGTTCGACCTGTCCCTGGAGTCCGTCGTCGGAATCGCACCCGCCGTGGGCGCGCTGCTGGTGCTGCCGGCCGCCCAGTCCGGCTGGGGGACCGAACTCCCGCCCGCACTCGCCCTGTTCGCGGTCCTCCTGGTGGGCGCCGCCGTCGGCGCCTTCAACGGCATCCTCGTCGTCAAGTTCAAGCTCAACGCGTTCATCGTGACGCTCGCGATGCTGATCGTGCTGCGCGGACTGCTGGTCGGCGCGACCAAGGGCAAGACGCTGTTCGGGATGCCCGACAGCTTCTACTCCCTGGCGACCACCACCTTCCTGACCGTCCCGATGTCGGTGTGGGTCGCGGCGATCGCCTTCGCGGTCGCCGGACTCGTCCTGAAGTACCACCGCATCGGCCGCGCCCTGTACGCCATCGGCGGCAACGCCGACGCGGCCCGCGCCGCCGGTATCCGCGTCGAACGGGTGATGCTCGGCGTGTTCGTGGTCGCGGGGACGCTGGCCGCGGTCGGCGGGATCATGCAGACCGGGTACGTGGGCGCGATCAGCGCCAACCAGGGCAACAACATGATCTTCACCGTGTTCGCGGCCGCGGTGATCGGCGGCATCAGCCTCGACGGCGGCAAGGGCACCATGTTCGGCGCCCTGACCGGCGTACTCCTCCTCGGCGTCGTCCAGAACCTGCTCACCCTCGCCCAGGTGCCGTCCTTCTGGATCCAGGCCATCTACGGCGGAATCATCCTGCTCGCCCTGATCATCGCCCGGGTGACGACCGGCCGCGCCCAGGACTGACCCGCCTGTTCCCACGACCCCGACCGAAAGGCCCTCAGTGTCACCGACCCCCGGCCCCCCTGCCCGCATCACCGCGCTCGACACCTACGACATCCGCTTCCCGACCTCGCGCGAGCTCGACGGCTCCGACGCGATGAACCCGGACCCCGACTACTCGGCCGCGTACGTCGTCCTGCGCACCGACGGGACCGACGGACACGAGGGGCACGGCTTCAGCTTCACCATCGGGCGGGGCAACGAGGTCCAGGTGGCCGCCATCCACGCGCTCAGGCACCACGTGATCGGCCGGGACGTCGACGAACTCTGCGCCGACCCGGGGACCCTCAACCGCGACCTGATCGGCGACAGCCAGCTGCGCTGGCTCGGCCCCGAGAAGGGCGTGATGCACATGGCGATCGGCGCCGTCATGAACGCCGTATGGGACTTGGCCGCCAAGCGCGCGGGCAAGCCGCTGTGGCGGCTGCTCGCCGACGCCGACCCCGAGTGGCTGGTCGCCCAGATCGACTTCCGCTATCTCACGGACGTCCTCACCCCCCAGGAGGCGCTGGAGATCCTCCGCAAGGGCCGGGAGGGCGCCGGGGACCGCACGGCCAGGCTGCTGGAGCGCGGCTATCCCGCCTACACGACCTCTCCCGGCTGGCTCGGCTACAGCGACGAGAAGCTCACCCGGCTCGCCACCCAGGCCGTCGCCGACGGCTTCCGGCAGATCAAGCTGAAGGTCGGCGCGGACCTCGACGACGACGTACGGCGCTGCCGCGTCGCCCGCCAGGTCGTCGGCCCCGGCGTCCGCGTCGCCATCGACGCCAACCAGCGCTGGGACGTCGACGAGGCGATCCGCTGGACCAAGGCCCTCGCCGAGTTCGACCCCTACTGGATCGAGGAGCCCACCAGCCCCGACGACATCCTCGGCCACGCGGCGATCCGCCAGGCGGTCGCACCGGTGAAGGTGGCCACCGGCGAGCACGTCCAGAACCGCGTCGTCTTCAAGCAGCTCCTCCAGGCCGGCGCCCTCGACGTCGTCCAGATCGACGCGGCCCGCGTCGGCGGCGTCCACGAGAACCTCGCGATCCTGCTGCTCGCCGCGAAGTTCGGCGTACCGGTGTGCCCTCACGCGGGCGGCGTCGGTCTGTGCGAACTTGTCCAGCACCTGTCGATGTTCGACTACGTGGCGGTCACCGGTACCACCGAGGACCGGGTCATCGAGTACGTCGATCATCTGCACGACCACTTCCTCGACCCGGTGGTGATCAGGGAGGGTCACTACACGGCACCCACCTCGCCGGGCTTCTCGGCCGCCATGAAGGCCGAGTCGATCGCGCGGTACACGTTCCCGGACGGCGCCTTCTGGGCCGCCGACCTCGAGACCTCGGGCAAGAAGGGGCACGCGGCATGAGCGACTTCGAGGGGCTGAAGGCCCTGGTGACCGGCGGCGCCTCCGGCATCGGCCGGTCCACCGCCGAACTCCTGGCCGCGCGCGGCGCCCGGGTCGCCGTCCTCGACCTGGACCCCTCGTCGGTGGCGGAGCCGCTGCTCGGCTTCAAGGCCGACGTCAGCGACGACGCCTCGGTGCGCGAGGCGGTCGCCGCCGCCGTCGCGGGGCTCGGCGGCCTCGACATACTGGTCAACAACGCGGGCATCGGCGCCCAGGGCACCGTCGAGGACAACGACGACGCCGAGTGGCACCGCGTCCTGGACGTCAATGTGGTGGGCATGGTCCGCGCGGCCCGTGCCGCACTCCCGCACCTGCGTCGGTCGCAGCATGCCGCGATCGTCAACACCTGCTCCATCGCCGCCACCGCGGGCCTGCCGCAACGCGCCCTCTACAGCGCGACCAAGGGCGCCGTGCACTCCCTCACCCTCGCGATGGCCGCCGACCACGTCCGCGAGGGCATCCGCGTCAACTGCGTCAACCCCGGCACCGCCGACACGCCCTGGATCGGCCGCCTCCTCGACCGGGCCCCCGACCCCACCGCCGAGCGCGCCGCCCTGGAGGCCCGTCAGCCCACCGGCCGTCTCGTCTCGGCGGACGAGGTCGCGGGCGCCATCGCCTATCTGGCGAGCCCGCTGTCCGGCGCCACCACCGGCACCTCCCTCGCGGTCGACGGCGGCATGCACGGCCTGCGACTGCGCCCGGCGGGCCAGTGAGGACCCCGCGCACCCCCAGCGGCCTGGGGTTCGGAGCGGCCGGCATCGGCAACCTCTTCACCGAGGTCACCGATGAGCAGGCGTACGAGGCCGTGTCCGCCGCCTGGCAGCGCGGCATCCGCTACTACGACACCGCCCCCCACTACGGCATCGGCCTGTCCGAACGCCGCCTCGGCGCGGCCCTGCGCGAGCACCCGCGCGAGGAGTACACGATCTCGACGAAGGTCGGCCGCCGCCTGGAACCGTGGGCCGGCGGCGGTGACGACCTCGCGGACGGCTTCGCGGTGCCCGCCACGCACCGCCGCGTCTGGGACTTCACCGAGGACGGCATCCGGCGCACCCTGGACGCCAGTCTGGAACGGCTCGGCCTCGACCGCGTCGACGTCGTCTACCTCCACGACCCCGACGACCACGCCGAAGCGGCCTTCCGGGAGGGCTACCCGGCCCTGGAGAAGCTCCGCTCGGAGGGCGTGGTCGGGGCGATCGGCGCCGGCATGAACCAGACGGAGATGCTCACCCGCTTCGTCCGCGACACCGACGTCGACGTGGTGCTGTGCGCGGGCCGCTACACACTGCTGGACCACAGTGCGCTGACCGACCTGCTGCCCGCGGCCGTGGCCCGCGGCACCTCCGTCGTCGTCGGCGGCGCCTTCAACTCCGGCCTGCTGGCCGACCCGCGGCCGGGAGCGACGTACAACTACACGAGCGCGCCGCCCGAGTTGCTGGACCGGGCCCTGCGCCTGAAGTCGGTCGCCGAACGTCACGGCATCACCCTGCGGGCCGCCGCCCTGGCCTTCTGCGCGGCCCACCCCGCGGTGACCAGCGTCCTCGTCGGCGCCCGCTCGGCCGCCGAGGTCCACGACTGCGCCGACCAGTTCGAGACCGCGGTCCCACCGGAGTTCTGGCAGGAGCTCAGGGACACCGGATTCCTGCCGGCGAAGGAGCCGTCATGAGAGTCGCCCTGCACACCAAGGTCCGCGCCGACCGCGTCGCCGAGTACGACGCGGCCCACCGCGAGGTCCCGAAGGAACTCACCGACGCGATCCGCGCCGCCGGCGCCACCTCCTGGACCATCTGGCGCAGCGGCACCGACCTCTTCCACGTCCTGGAGTGCGAGGACTACGGACGGCTCCTCGCCGAACTGGAGAAACTGCCGGTCAACGTCGCCTGGCAGGCCCGCATGGCCGAGCTGCTCGACGTCGTGCACGACTACTCCGACGAGGGCGCGGCCGCCGGCCTGCCCGTCGTATGGGAACTGCCGTGACGGTCGATGCGCACCACCACCTCTGGGACCTGTCGGTGCGCGACCAGGACTGGATCGCCGAGGACAGCCCGATCCGGCGGGACTTCACCGTCGCCGACCTCGCCCCCGAGGCGGCCGCCGCCGGAGTGGACCGGACGGTCCTCGTGCAGACGGTCACCGTCGCCGAGGAGACCCCGGAGTTCCTGGCGCTGGCCGCCGCACACGACCTGATCGCCGGTGTCGTCGGCTGGACCGATCTCACCCGTCCCGACATCGCCGACGAACTGGCCCGGCTGCGGGAACTCCCCGGCGGCCGATACCTCAAGGGCATCCGCCACCAGGTCCAGGGAGAGCCCGACCCGGAGTGGCTGCTGCGGGCGGACGTACGGCGTGGGCTCGCCGCCGTGGCCGCGGCAGGCCTGGTCTACGACCTCATCGTCCTGCCCCATCAACTGCCCGCCTGCGTCAAAGCGGCTGCCGCCCTGCCCCAACTCACCTTCGTCCTGGACCACTTGGGCAAGCCCCCCATCGCCTCCGGCACCCTGGAACCCTGGGCCGGCGACCTCCGCGCGCTCGCCGCCCACCCCAACACGGTCTGCAAGCTCTCCGGCATGGTCACTGAGGCCGACCTTGCCGCCTGGACCGTGGAGGACCTGCGCCCGTACGCCGACGTCGTCCTGGACGCCTTCGGCCCGGACCGTCTGATGTTCGGCTCGGACTGGCCGGTGTGCGGTCTGGCGGCGACCTACGCCCAAGTCCTGGACGCGGCACGGGAACTGGTCGGCTCCCCTGACCGGCGGATCTTCGAGACGACCGCCACCAGGGTCTACGACCTCTGAGCCACCCCCGCCAGCCTCGTCGGCGGCAGATACTCCCGCACATACGTCCGCTCCCAGCAGGCGCCCGTCTCCCGCAGCTCGCGCCAGCTCGTGTACCGGTAGCGGAAGAGGCGGGCGCGGATGTAGCGGGGCGGCGCGTCGGGCGGGAAGGGCGAGCGGCGCAGCAGCTTGAGGGTGTCGCGGTCGTTCTCCAGGAGCCGTTCCACGAAGGTGCCGAACCAGGAACCGGCGTAGGACGGGGACAGCGCGGCGAACCACATCAGCCAGTCCAGGCGCAGGTGGTACGGCGCGAACTGGCGCGGCCAGCGCCGGGGGTCGCCGGGCTTGCCCTTGAACTCGTACTCCCGCCAGTCCGAGTCCTCGCGCGGCACCTCGTCGGCCGTGCCCTCGACCACCACCTCGTACCGGAAGCGGCTGACACTGCCGAACGCCCCGTAGGTGTTGACCAGATGGAGCGGGTCGAAGGAGCGGTTCATGATCTGGCGGCGGGAGATCATGTTCGTCACCGGGTGGTAGCTGAGGTACGCGATCAGCGCGGCGACGGCCAGGACCACGATCTCGTACCAGAGCGGGGCGGCGGGCCGGGAGGGCGGGTCGCCCGGGAGCTCCAGCGCCGAGACCGCGAGCACGATCGTGATCCAGTTCAGCCAGGAGAAGTTGCCCGACAGGACCAGCCACAACTGGGTGACGATCATCAGGGACGCGGCCGCCGTGGCGATCGGCTGCGGGGTGAACAGCAGGACGGGGACGACGAGTTGGGTGAAGTGGTTCGCCGCCACCTCGGCCCGGTGCAGCGGGCGGGGGAGATGGTGGAAGAACCAGCTCAGCGGGCCCGGCATCGGCTGGGTCTCGTGGTGGTAGTCCAGGCAGGTCAGCTTCCGCCAGCACGCGTCACCGCGCATCTTGATCAGCCCCGCCCCGAACTCCACCCGGAACAGGATCCAGCGCAGCAGGAACAGGACGACGATCGGTGGGGCCACCTCGTCGTTGCCGAGGAACACGGCGAGGAAGCCGACCTCGAGGAGCAGGGACTCCCAGCCGAAGCCGTACCAGGTCTGGCCGACGTTGACGATCGACAGGTACAGCACCCAGGGCAGCAGCCACAGCATCATGCCGCCCCACAACGGCAGTTGTGAGTCGAGGCCGGCGAGCAGCGCCGCCGAGATCGCGCAGCCGGACCAGGCGCAGGCCGCGAAGAAGCGGTCCGAGTAGTGCAGGTGGAACAGGCTCGGTGCCGCCTTGAAGGGGACCCGCTGGACATGGCGGGGGATGGGCAGCATGCCGCGCGCGCCGAGCAGGGCCCGGAACTGCAGGGCCGCCGTCAGGAACGCGACGAGGTACACGCCGGCCAGGGCCCGCTGGAAGACCAGCCGGCTCAGCCAGTAGTCGGGTGCGGTGAACCAGTCCACGGCCAGTACCCCTGCCTCCATTGTCGCGCGGAACCGTGTGTCACGCTCCGTGTACCGTGCCTCCGCTTGCGTAACCCAAGTGAGTGAAGCAGACAATGGTGATGAAATGCCCGGATTGAGGCGGGAGAGCATGGTGCGTCCATTCACCGGAACCTTTGGCACGGCCTGCGCGCTCGCGACGGCACTGATCGTCGTCGGCTGCGTCGGCTCCGGCGACGAGAGCGCGAATGCCGGCGGAGAACTCTTTCTCCAGCCCGTCGCGGCCCAGGGCCCCGACCCCTTCACGGACTCGACGCAGACCTCGGCGGCCGCACCCTCGCCCGTCACCCGGACGCGGCAACCGGCGGGGTCGGGCGTGCGGTCGATCTCCGGCGGGACGCCCGGCCTGTACGGCGGCACCGTCGGGTCGGGCAGCTGTGACGTGAACCGGCAGATCGGCCATCTCACGGCGGACCGGGCCAAGGGGCGGGCCTTCGCACAGGTCGAGGGCATCTCCCAGGACGCGATCCCGTCCTATCTGCGCTCGCTGACCTCGGTCGTGCTGCGCGCCGACACCCGTGTCACCAACCACGGCTACCGGGACGGGCGCACCACCACCTACCAGTCCGTCCTCCAGAGCGGCACCGCGGTTCTCGTCGACACCCGGGGCGTGCCGCGCGTCCGCTGCGCCTGCGGCAACCCGCTCACACCCGCGCGGGCCACGAACGGCGGCACGGTCACCAGCGGGCGGCCGTGGTCCGGCTACCGGCACGGCCAGGTGGTCGTGGTGGCCCCGGCGCCCCGCGTGATCACCCACATCACGATCATCGACATCGTCGACAACACCTGGATCGAGCGGCGCTGCGGGCACGACACCCGGCACGACCACGTCGTACCGCGTCCGCAGCCGGTGGCGCCGGCGTCCACGCATCCGCCGAGCGCCTCCGAGAGCGACTCCGGCGCGCCGCCGAGCCGGTCCGACGCGAGTCCGCGTCCGGACGCGAGCGCCGGTGAGAGCGCCTCCCCGAGCGAAGAGAGCTCCGCGCCGGACAGTCCGGCGACCGACTGCGTCACCCCGACCGCGACCGTCACCCCGGGCGTCCCCCTGACCGGCACTCCCGCCCCCGAGGACCCCGCCTGCCCCGCCGCGACGGTCACGGGGACGCCTCCGGCCGAGGTGGTGCCCGACGAGCCCACGGTCGACAACCCGTCGGTCACGGAGGAGGTCGGCCCGCAGACCGTCCCCGACACCCCCGACGTCCCCGACGGCGCCGGTCTGATCCCCGACGGTCCCGACGAGCCGACGGCGACCGACAGCATCTTCGACAGCCCCACCGGCGTGTTCGGAGGCTGACCCCCACGCGTCGGTCCCTACCAGTCGAAGAATCAGACAAACCCTGGCAAGGTGGGCCCATGGTTGATCGGGGAGCGAGCGCCCCGTCACTCCCGGACGACTGGCCCGCCCACCCGGACCCGATCCTGGCGCTCAACCTCATGGGCAGCTTCGACTGGGACCTGGACACCGGTCTGTTCCACATGGACGCCCAGGCCCACGAGGTCTTCGACCTGCGCCCCGACGAATACAACGGCCACCCCGAGACCCTCGCGATCCGCGTCCCGTCCCCGGAGGCCTACCGGCTCGACGCCCTCGTCTCCCAGGCCATGAAGGACGGCAGCGAGAACTACGGCACCTACTTCCGCATCCGCTGCCGCAACGGCGCGCTGCGCTGGACCCACACCCAGGGCTACATCCGGCGCGACGAGACGGGCCGCCCGCGCCGCATCGTCGGCATCGTCCGCGACGCCACCCAGGAAGTCCAGGACATCGAGGACCGCCGCAGACAGGCCAGCCGGGACGAGGCCCGGCAGGAGCAGACCAACGTCGTCCAGCTCACGACCGCGGCACTCGCGTACGCCCGCACCGTCGACGACGTCATCGACGTCCTCAAGGACACCCACGGCCTCACCCACCTCGGCGCCACCAGCCTGGTCATGGGTCTGGTCGAGGCGGGCCGTATCCGGCTGGTCGCGGAGGGCCCCGCGGGCAGCTTCGTCCCCGGCACCGACGTCACCCGCATCGACGAGCCGTACCCGATGAGCGAGGTCGTGCGCACCCTGACCCCGCGCTTCATCGAGTCGCCGCAGGAGTTCGCCGAGAGCTATCCGCTGCTGTGGCCGCACATCACCGACCTGAACATCACCTCGGCCGCCTACCTCCCGCTGATCGCCCAGGCCCGGCCCATCGGCGCCATGGGCCTGCTCTACAGCGACCGGCGCGGCTTCTCGCCCGAGGACCGCAACGTCCTCGTCGCGTTGGGCTCCAGCATCGCGCAGAGCCTCCAGCGGGCCATGTTCTACGAGCAGGAGAAAGATCTCGCCAGCGGTCTCCAGCAGGCCATGCTGCCGCGCACCATCCCCAGCGTGCGCGGCGCCGACGTCGCCGTCCGCTACCGCTCGGCCGCCTTCGGCAGGGACATCGGCGGCGACTGGTACGACCTCATCCCGCTGCCCGGCGGCCGGGTCGGCGCCGTCATCGGCGACGTCCAGGGCCACGACACCCACGCCGCCGCCGTCATGGGCCAGCTGCGGATCGTCCTGCGCGCCTACGCCGCCGAGGGGCACACGCCCGCCACCGTGATGGCCCGCGCCTCCGTCTTCCTGCACGAACTGGACACCGACCGCTTCGCGACCTGCCTGTACGCCGAGGCGGACCTCGCCACCGGAGTCGTCCAGGTCGTCCGGGCAGGCCATATCGACCCCCTGCTACGGCGGGCCGACGGCAGCTGCCACCGTGTCCCCGTCGAGGGCGGGCTGCCGCTCGGACTGTCCGCCGAGTTCGGGCGCCTGGAGTACCCCGTCGGCACGGTCGAGCTCGACCCCGGCAACACGCTGATGCTGTGCACCGACGGCCTGGTCGAGACGCCCGGCGCCGATCTCGACGACGGCATGCAGACCCTCACCGCCCTCATCGCCGCCGGCCCCGCGGACGTCCGCGACCTCGCCGACCGGCTGATCGACGTGGCCGAGGAACGCGGCGGCGACGACGACGTGGCCCTGCTCCTGCTGCGCCGCCGGGGCCTGGACGCCCCGCAGTCCGGCGGCCGGCTCCAGCAGCATGTCGCCTCGGGCGATCCGGAGGCGCTGGCCGAGGCCCGGCACATGATCCGCGCGGCGGTCCGGGGCTGGGGCGCCCGGGACCGGGCCGACGAGATCGAGCTGGTCGCCGACGAACTGGTCACCAACGCCCTCATGCACACCGAGGGCTCCGCCATCGTCACCCTGCGGGTCCTGGCCGGCTCCGACCGCCGGTTCCGCGTCGAGGTCGAGGACTCCTCCAGCGCCCTGCCGCGCCGCCGCGAGGCGGGGGAGTCGGGGGTCTCGGGGCGGGGCCTGCTCCTGGTCGACCTGCTCACCGACGTGTGGGGCGTGGAGGCGCGGGGCGGCGGCAAGTGCGTGTGGTGCGAGTTCGTGGTGCGGGAACGGAGCTGAGCACTCCGGCCCCCGGTGGCACTCTGGACGTATGCCGGAACTCCCCGAGGTCGAAGCGCTCAAGGACTTCCTGACCGAGAACCTGGTCGGCCACGAGATCGTGCGCGTGCTGCCCGTGGCGATCAGCGTCCTGAAGACGTACGACCCTCCGCTCAGCGCCGTGGAGGGCCACGAGGTCACCGCGGTGCACCGGCACGGCAAGTTCCTGGACCTCGCCACCGACGGCGGCCCGCACTTCGTGACCCACCTGGCCCGCGCCGGCTGGCTGCACTGGAAGGACCGGCTCCCCGACGGCCCGCCCCGCCCCGGCAAGGGCCCCCTCGCCCTGCGGGTGGCCCTGGAGACGGGCGCCGGCTTCGACCTGACCGAGGCGGGCACACAGAAGCGCCTCGCCGTGTACGTCGTCCGGGACCCCCAGGACGTCCCGGGCGTGGCCCGGCTCGGCCCCGACCCGCTCGCGGACGACTTCGACGAGCGGCGCTTCGCGGACCTGCTGAAGGACGAACGACGCCGGCTCAAGGGCGCCCTGCGCGACCAGAGCCTGATCGCCGGAGTCGGCAACGCCTACAGCGACGAGATCCTCCACGCGGCGAGGATGTCCCCCTTCAAACTGGCCGCCTCCCTCACCCCGGAGGAGACGGGACGTCTGTACGAGGCCCTGAGAGGCACCCTCACAGAGGCGGTCGAACGCTCCCGCGGTGTGGCGGCCGGGCGGCTGAAGGCCGAGAAGAAGAGCGGTCTGCGGGTCCACGGCCGCACCGGCGAACCCTGTCCCGTGTGCGGCGACACCGTCCGCGAGGTCTCCTTCAGCGACTCCTCCCTCCAGTACTGCCCGACCTGCCAGACGGGCGGAAAGCCCCTGGCGGACCGCAGGATGTCGAGGCTTCTCAAGTAGCGCGTCAGCCGTGTTCGGTCCGGTGCCCGTACGGCACCGGCGCGCCCGTGAACGCGTCGAGGAGGACCCGTTCCCCGAGCTCGCTGTCCAGCTTCACGGTCACGTTCTCCATGAGCAGGTTGGAGGTGCACGGACCGTCGTTCGTTCCGACGACCGCCGCGGACAGCACCACGCTGCCGTCGGTCTCCAGGGCGCGCACGGCGGGCCCGTCGTCGCAGGCTCCATGGCCCGCGAGGACGGTGACGGACTGGCCGTCCGCGCTGGTCCTGATGAACTGCTCCAGCGGCATCTGCTCGTCCGTGGGGGTCTCCCGGGCGGGTCCGATCGGGGACTCGGGAAGCTCCGAGGGTTCGATCGCGACGCGCTTGAGCGGGGTGTCGTACCCCTTCAGCGTGAACAGCCAGGCCGGGACGGTGGCCGGACCCCGGCTGGTGATCAGGGTCGTCTTTCCCAGCTTCGCCCCGGTCACGGTCAGATGCGGTCCGTCGTCACCGCCGCGGGCCACGCTGTCGTATGCCTGCCGCGCGTCCATGAGGGGCAGGGCGAGCGAACCGCCGCCGCGCCACTCGACCTTGCCCTTCTCGGGCGAGGTGGTGGGCAGTTCACCGTCGAGGACGAAGTTCTGTGCCCCGTAGGCCGTCTTGTCGGCGCTGTTGCGGAAGGCGTTGTCGGGCAGCTGGACCACGTCCGCCATCGGGTAGTACCCCTTGCGCCACACCTCGGCCGCCCGTGAACCGTCCCAGGCGTCGGCCACCTTCTGGGCCCGGGACCTGGACTCGTCGCTCTGGGCGCGTGAGCCGTGTTCGCTGCCGCAGCCGGCGAGGAGCAGTGCGAACGGAACCAATAGACCGGCAGTTCGTGCGACGCGTGTACGCATGTGTTCCCCCAGGACCGAACGATTGTCGCTCCTGAGACGCCGGGACCGTGCTCGGCGTTCGCTCTCAGCCGGAGTCGAGTGTCACCAGGTGCTCGCCGTCGGTGGTGCGGACCTCGTAACGGGCGATCTGGTCGGGGTGGTAGGACGAGGCGCCGTTCATGATCAGCTCGCGGGCGTCGTGGCGCGGGACGCTCCAGGTGGTGACCGTCTCCTCGGTGCCGTCGCGGCCGACGATCACCAGGAGACAGGTGCGGGGGCCCGCCCCGTCCTTCACCTTCAGCTCCACCTGGGCGCCCGCGGTCTCGTCCGCGGCCGTGACCTGGGCCCATACCCCGGACCGCGCGTCGGTCGCCTCGATCTGCCGGGCGGCCTTGTCCCCGCCGCCGGCGGCGATCACGATCCCGGGTCCGGCCACCGCGAACGCGACGGTCGCCGCCACTGCGCACAGGAACCGCCTGCGTCCGGACCGATGGCGCGCCCCCACCTCGGAGAGCAGCCGGTCCAGCATCCGGGGTCCGGGCTTGGCCAGCGGACTCACGAACTGGGGGGTGGAGCGCCGGTACAGCATCATCTGGCGGGTTATGGGGCCGAATTCGGTGACGTGCGCCGCGCACCGAGGGCACTCCATGAGGTGATCCTCGAAGCGGAAGGCGTCCGCCTCGTCCAGCACGCCGAGCGCGTACGCGGCGACGTCGCGATGCCTCTCCTGGGACCTCATGCGGAATCCTCGTGCCGTTGGGTGTGGGTGGGGTTACTCCTTGCTCCCACCCGTACGCAGCGGACCGTCGAATCACTCAAGCCCCGCACAGAATCGCAACCATTGGATTCGGAGCGGCCAAACACGAGGATTGGTCCCGTTCGAAAAAAGTCCGGGACCGCCTCCTCCGGGGCCGCGCACGGCCGGAATCCCGAGGCTGCGCATGGCTCAGAACAGATGGATGGCGAGATGCCCGAGCGGCAGCCCGAGCTGCCAGGCCTTCGTCCACACCTGCGGACCCTCGTCGTCGCCGACGCCCGAACTGCCGCCGGGCACCGCGTTGAGGTCCGGGGCGAGGAGCTCGGTCTCCTCCAACCATTGCCAGGCCGCCTCGGCCAGGTCCAAGTCGGGTGCGGGGGCCCCGGATTCGATTGCCTCTGCCGCGAGCCCCGCCATCCGCTCGCGCACCCAGTCCTGCCACGGCTGGTCGTACGCCGTCAGCGACAGCCAGGTCTCCAGCTGGGAGACGACCCGGATGCCGGACAGCTCGCCGTCGGTGTCGGACAGGAAGATGGTCAGCGCCAGGGCGTCGCGCCCGGCGCGGAACTCGAAGGACGTCGGCGGCATCAGATCGCCGGTCCGCAGCAGCTCGTCGGCGATGTACTCGGCGTACAACCAGGCCATGGGGACGGTGAGTTCACCGCCGCCGGCGCCGTCCGTGCTCTCTTGACCTCTGTGCAGCATCCCTTCCTGCCTTCCTCCGGTGCGTGCGCGTCGCCCGTTGCCGGGCCCCAGTGCGGAACACGGATGAAGACAGCCGATTACTCAACCATGGTCCTCAGCAAGGCGCTTTGCGAAGGCTTTGCCGCAACATGGGTTTCAGCGCAGGTCGGCCGCATATCCGGGCAGGACCCGGCGCAGGGCACGCAGCGCGTAGTACGCGCGGGACTTCACGGTACCGGGCGGAATCCCGAGGGTTGCCGCGGCCTCCGCCACACTCGCCCCCTGGAAATACACCAGCACCAGGACTTCACGGTGCTCCGGAGTGAGTGTCTTCACAGCCTCGCGCACATCGAGGGTCGCCGCCGCCCGCTCGGCGTGATCGGCGCAGACCCGCGCGTTCTCCAGGATCGCGTCCCCGACCTCCGGCGGACGCGCCTGCCGGGCCCGCCGCGCGTCGATCGCCAGCCGCCGTCCCACGGTCAGCAGCCAGGGCCGTACCGAATCGAAGTCGTCGGCGCGCAGGGCCTCGGGATGCTGCCAGGCCCGTACGAGGGTCTCCTGGACGAGGTCCTCGGCGCGCTGCCGGTCTCCGTCGCACAGTCGGAGCAGTAGCGCGAAGAGAGGCCGGCCGTGCTCCCGCTGCAGTGCGGCGAGCTCGTGCTCGGCGGTCGTCCCGTTCGTGAGCGTGGTTCCGGCCGTCATGGCCGTATGGCATCGCAGCGTGCGGGTGAGGGACAGGCCACGTACCCGGATCTGCGGTGGACGGTCGATCGCGTCGACGAACGGTACGGCGAACGGTTCCCTCCACATCGCCCATAGGGCGAATGAACGGGCTGGGCAGTTTGCGGCCGTGCTCATCTCCGTACCTATTTGTGCGTAAATATGATCACAGTGGGGTGAGCTGATGATTGCACGCAGACGACAGGTGGCCCTGGCCCTCACGGCCCTCCTGGCCGCGGGCGCCGCCTGCCAGGCCCAGGACCACGAACCTCCCGAACGCCCCGGCCGTCCGGCCCCGTCCGCCGACGGGTCCCGCGGCTTCACGCTCGTCGCCTCCGGTGACGTCCTCCCGCACAGCTCCATCATCGACCGCGCCCGTTTCGACGGGGGCGGCACCGGCTACGACTTCCGCCCGATGCTGTCCGGTGTCGAACCGGTGGTCTCCCGCGCCGATCTGGCGCTGTGTCACATGGAGACCGTCTACGGCGCCGACGGCGACTACACCGGATATCCCGCCTTCAAATCCCCGCCCGAAGTCGCCGAGGGGCTCGCCGCCACCGGCTACGACGGCTGTTCCACCGCCTCCAACCACAGCCTCGACGACGGCGCCCAGGGCATCGGCCGCACCCTCGACGCCCTCGACCGCCAGGGCGTACGGCACGCCGGCAGCGCACGCAGCGAGGCCGAGGCGCGGACCGTCACGGTCCTGCGCGCGGGCGCCGCGAAGGTCGCCCACCTCGCGTACACCTATGACACCAACGGCTACCCCCTGCCGCCGGGGCAGCCCTGGGCCGTCAACCTCATCGACGAGGGCAAGATCCTCGCCGACGCCCGCGCCGCCCGGCAGGCCGGTGCCGACGTGGTCGTCGTGTCCGTCCACTGGGGCACCGAATGGCAGGACGCCCCCGACGACCGTCAGCTCACGCTGGCGCGCTCCCTCACCGCGGCCCGTACGGGCGGCCGTCCCGACATCGACCTGATCCTCGGCACCCATGCCCATGTCCCGCAGGCGTACGAGAAGGTGAACGGCACCTGGGTCGTCTACGGCATGGGCGACCAGATCGCCGGCGAGATGTACAACTACCAGGGCGCCCAGGACCCGCGCGGCAACCAGTCGAGCATCGGGCGCTTCACCTTCGTACCGCCCGCGAAACCGGGCGGCCGGTGGGAGGTGACGAAGGCCGAGTTCCTTCCGCAGCTGTTCGACATCGACGCGGGCCGGGTGGTGAACCTCAACCAGGCCATCGCGGAGGGCGCCGAGCTGACCGGCGTGCGCGACCGCATCCGGGACGTGGTGCTGAGCCGGGGTGCGGCGAAGGACGGGCTGACGATGGGGAAGTAGTCACTCGACGTCCGGTCGGTCCACGTCCACGTGGTCGAACGTCCGCAGCATCTCCTTCAGCACGCGAGCGCATGCCCTGAGCTCGGCCTCGGTCAGATCGCCTCCGACCTGCCGGTTCAGGGCGTGCTCGCGCGCGAGGATCGCCGTGGCGACGGCCTCGCCCTCCTCGCTGATCCGGATCAGCGAGGACCGCTGGTGCGCGGGGTTGGGTGTGGCCTCCGCCCAGCCCCTCGCCGTGGCGTCGTTGGTCATGCGCTGTACGAACTGCCGGGTCAGCGTCATGATCCGGGCCATCTGAGGCACCGTCATGGGCCCGTACCGGTGGAGCAGTACGAGCACGGAGCGCACCCCGACGGACACCCCCTCGATCTCCTCGCCCTGCTCCAGCTTGCGCAGGCCGCGTCGGTAGAGCGCGCCGACCAGGTCGAACACCTCGCTGACCCGGTGGCCGAGTTCGTCGGGTGGGAGTGGTTCGTCGATGTCGTTCACCCGGCCATCATGACACCTCGGTTGTCAAAATCGCCAGAAGATGACACCTTGGTTGTCATGACAGCTGCTTCGGAACTGAGCTACTACACGTCCACCGACGGCGACCTCGCCTACCGCGACATGGGCACCGGGGACCTCGTGGTGCTGGTGCACTCCGGATTCGCCGACCACCGCGTCTTCGACGAGCAGATACCGGCGCTGGCCTCCGCCGGCTTCCGGGTCGTCGCACCCGACGTACGCGGCCACGGCTTCTCCGCCAACGCGACCAAGCCGTTCCGCTGGGCGGACGACCTCGGCGGTCTGCTGCGCCACCTCGACGCGGGGCCCGCGGTCCTCGTCGGACTGTGCATGGGCGCGGCGGTCGTCACCGACACCGTGCAGGAGTATCCCGAGCTGGTCCGTGCGGTGGTCGTCTGCGGCGCCGGGACCAGCGCCTTCGAGTACGCCGATCCGTGGACGCTGGAGCGCGCGGGCGAGTCGGCCGGCATGCTGGCCGCCGGTGACATCGAGGGCTGGGTCGAGGCCTTCGGGCGGAACGCGACCGGACCGCACCGCACGGTCGACGACGTCGCCCCGGACGTCGTACGACGGCTGCGGGAGGTGGCCGCGCACACCATCTCCAAGCACACGGCCGGCGAGACGGACTGGCTGACACCCCTGACGGACCCCTGGGCGCGGCTCCCGAAGATCGACGTACCGGTCCTCGCCGTGCACGGAGCCCTGGACGCCTCCGACGCCATCGCCATGGCGGAGCGGGTGGTGGACGCCGTGCCCGACGGCCGCAGCGTGACGATCGAGGGCGTCGGGCACTACCCGCACATGGAGAAGCCCGAGGAGTTCAACGCGATCCTGCTCGACTTCCTCCGCACCCTCTGAACGGACCTACGGGACCACGGTCACCGGCCACCGTCCGGCCTTCACCAGTCGCACCGCGACCGAGCCGACGATCCGGTGACCGGCCTGTTCGGAGGCGCCCACCACCACGGCGTCCGCCTTGAGTTCGTCCGCGGCCCTCACCAGGCCGCTGTAGGGGTCCCCGCGGAACGTGTGGAACTCCCACCGCACATCGAATATCCCCTTGGTGCGCTCGGTCGCCTCCCGGATCTGGGCGACCAGATCCTCGGCGATCTCGTCGGTCGTCTCCGCGACCGGTGCCCCGAGCGCCGCGCCCGCCGTCATCACCGGCTGCACGTACACGACCGCCAGGAGAGCGTGCTGGCGGCGGGCGAGGCCCCCCGCGTACGCCGCCGCCCGGAAGGAGGAGTCGGAGCCGTCCACTCCGACCACGATGACCTTCGGCCCGTCCGTGCCCCGCTCGAACTGGTGCGAGTGCTGTTCCGTCACGGCTGGAGGCTATCGGAATGCCCAGCTCCCGCCGCCGAGCGGGGCCTCCCGACGGGCGGTACGGCGCGGCTGTTCCTACAGTCGGAACATGAGTGCCACCGTCGAGGCCGTACCGGCGAAGGACACCACGGGCCCGACACGACGGCCCGGCAGCGGCCTCCTCAGCAGGGTGCCGGAAGCCTTCGCGGCCTTCTTCGGCGCCCTCGGACTGCTGTGCCTGCTGCTCGCCTTCATCCCGCCGCTGCGCCGACTCCTGCGCCCCGTCGTCCGCCTCCTCGACCTGCTGATCGTCCCGGTCAGCGCCAACCTCGCCTACGCCGTCTTCCTCTTCCTGCTCGCCGGCGCCACCGCCGCCCGCAAGAAGGTCGCCTGGTGGCTGGTCGTCGTCTACCTGGGCCTGCTCGTCCTCGTCGACGCCGTGGGCGTCGCCGTCGGCCTGTACGCCGACTCCCTCCCGTCCCTCGTCGTGTGCGGACTCGCGCTGGCCCTGCTCGTCGTCGCCCGCGAGGAGTTCTACGGCGCCTCCCGCCGCGCGGCCGTCCGACGCGCGGTCCTCGTCCTGCTGGCCGGCCTCGTCCTGGGCATCCTGGCCGGCTGGGGCCTGGTCGAGCTCTTCCCCGGTACGCTGCCGCGTGGCCAGCGCCTGCTGTGGGCCGCCAACCGGGTCTGCGGCGGCCTGGTCTCCGGCCGCTCCTTCGACGGCGCACCGCCCCGCGCCCTGTTCTTCCTCCTCGGCCTGTTCGGCGCCCTCGCCCTCCTCAACGCCGCCGCCACCCTCTTCCGCTCGCAGCGCATGGAGGCGTCCCTGCACGGCGACGAGGAGGCCCGTATCAGGGCGCTGCTGAAGGCCTACGGCGAGAAGGACTCCCTCGGCTACTTCGCCACCCGGCGCGACAAGGCCGTCGTCTTCTCGCCCAGCGGCAAGGCCGCCGTCACCTACCGCGTCGAGGCCGGCGTCTGTCTCGCCAGCGGCGACCCCGTGGGCGACCGCGAGGCCTGGCCGCACGCCATCGCCGCCTGGCTCGACGCCGCCCGCCGGCACGCCTGGGCGCCCGCCGCGATGGGCGCCTCCGAGGACGGCGCCAAGGCCTACGCCCGCGCCGGACTCGGCGCCCTCCAACTCGGCGACGAGGCGATCCTGAACGTGGCCGACTTCGACCTGGGCGGCCGCGACATGCGGGTCACCCGGCAGGCCGTGAACCGGGTCCGCCGCACCGGCGCCCACTGCCGCATCCGCCGCCACGCCGCCCTCACCGACACGGAGATGGAAGAGGTCGTCGACAAGGCCGACGCCTGGCGCGACACCGAGACCGAACGCGGCTTCTCCATGGCCCTGGACCGCCTCGGCGACCCCGCCGACGGCGACTGTCTCCTCGTGGAGGCCCTCGGCGAGGACGGCGAGCTGCTCGCCCTGCTGTCCTTCGTGCCCTGGGGCACCGACGGCGTCTCCCTGGACCTGATGCGCCGTGACCGCAGCGCACCCAACGGCGTCATGGAGTTCATGGTCGCCGAACTGTGCGCCGTGGCACCCAAGTCGGGCGTTCGCCGGATCTCCCTCAACTTCGCCGTCTTCCGCTCGGTCTTCGAGGAGGGCGCCCGCATCGGAGCCGGACCGGTGCTCCGCCTCTGGCGCCGCCTGCTGCTGTTCTTCTCCAAGTGGTGGCAGCTGGAGGCCCTCTACCGCTCCAACGCCAAGTACCACCCCGAGTGGTACCCGCGCTTCATCTGCTACGGCGAGACGGGCGCCCTCGCCCGCATCGGCCTCGCCTCCGGGATCGCCGAGGGCTTCGTCTCCGTACCCTCACTGCGCAAACTCTGGGGAAAAGGGCACCCGAAGACCCAGCCGCGGCCGGCCACCACCGAGGGCCTGCCGCCGCTGTCGGCGCTCGGCCTCGACGGAGGGGACGGGGCCGGGACCGCCGGCCCGGATGCGGGCCTGCCCGAACAGGCCCGCATCCGGCACCAGAAGCTGGACCGGCTGCGCGCCCAGGGCGTCGACCCCTACCCCGTCGGCATCCCGCAGCGCACCCACACCCTCGCCGAGGTCCGCGAGGGCGAACACGTCACCGTCGCGGGCCGGGTCATGCGAGTACGGGATCTCGGCGGCATCGTCTTCGTCACCCTGCGGGACTGGTCCGGCGACCACCAACTCGCCCTGACCCGCGACCGCGGCGGCCTCGACGGCTTCCGCACCGACATCGACATCGGCGACCACATCACCGTGACGGGCACGGCCGCCGCCAGCGACAAGGGCGAACCCACCGTCTTCGTCGCCTCCTGGCAGCTCACCGGCAAGTGCCTGCGCCCGCTCCCCGACAAACGCCGCGGTCTGACCGACCCCGAGGCCAAGGTCCGCATGCGCTATCTCGACCTCGTCTCCAGCCCGGCCGCCCGCGACGTCGTCCGCGCCCGCTCCACCGCCGTACAGGCCCTGCGCCAGGGCCTGCTGAGCCGCGGCTACCTCGAGGTCGAGACCCCGATGCTCCAGCAGATCCACGGCGGCGCCAACGCCCGCCCCTTCACCACCCACATCAACGCCTACGACCTCGACCTGTATCTGCGCATCGCCCCCGAGCTGTACCTGAAACGGCTGTGCGTCGGCGGCATGGAGAAGGTCTTCGAGATGGGCCGCACCTTCCGCAACGAAGGCGTCTCCTACAAGCACAACCCCGAGTTCACGATGCTGGAGGCCTACCAGGCCTTCGCCGACTACGACGTCATGCTCGACCTCACCCGCGAACTCATCCAGGGCGCCGCCACCGCCGCTTTCGGCTCGCCGGTCGCCCGCAAGGACGGCACCGAGTACGACATCTCCGGTGAGTGGCCGGTCAAGACGGTCTACGGGGCGATCTCCGAGGCGCTGGGGGAGGAGATCGACGCCGACACGGACCTGCTGCGGCTGCACCGGCACTGCGACCGCGCGGGCGTGCCGTACACCGGCGACGACGGCCGCGGTGACATCGTCCTGGAGATGTACGAGCGGCTCGTCGAGGAGAAGACCCAGCTGCCCACCTTCTACAAGGACTTCCCGACCGACGTCTCCCCGCTCACCCGCCAGCACCGGGGGGACCCGAGGCTCGCCGAGCGCTGGGACCTCGTCGCCTTCGGCACCGAACTCGGCACCGCCTACTCCGAGCTCACCGACCCCGTCGAGCAGCGCCGCCGCCTCACCGCACAGTCCCTGCTCGCCGCCGGGGGAGACCCCGAGGCGATGGAGCTCGACGAGGACTTCCTCGACGCCCTCGAGTACGCGATGCCGCCCACCGGGGGCCTCGGCATCGGCGTCGACCGGCTCGTCATGTTCCTCACCGGCCTGACGATCCGGGAGACGCTGCCGTTCCCGCTGGTGCGCCGCCGCTGACGGTGCCGTCCTAGGCCGGGCGGGTGTTTTCCCGCCGCCGCACCGGTGTAGTCGTGGTGCGTCGGCCATGGTTGGGGCGACTGATGAGTCATGACGAAGGATCAGTTCCTCACACGGCTGCTCTCGCGACGCCGGGCCCTGCTCGCCGGCGCCGCCGCCGTCGGTGCGGCCGGCACGGCCGGACTGTTCGCGGCCGGCACCGGCGACACCCCGAAGCGGCCCGTGCTCCCCGCCGCGGGCCCCCCGGCGCGCCGCCCGCTCAAGCCGTCCGCCTATCGCCTCCAGCCCCTGACCGGCTACGGCCCGCCACGTGCCGCCCCCCGCCGCACCCTGGTGCGCCACGAGCCGCTGCTGAAGGTCTCCGGGCGCGGCCGCACCATGGTGCTGACCTTCGACGACGGGCCCGATCCCCGCTACACCCCCGACATCCTGGACACCCTGGCGGAGTACGACGTCCGCGCGATGTTCTTCGTGTGCGGCGAGATGGCGGTCGACAACAAGGACCTGCTGATCCGCATGTCCGACGAGGGTCATGCCGTCGGGAACCACACCTGGTCCCACCCCCTGCTCACCCGGCTGAGCCGGGGTCGCATCCGCTCCGAGATGGAACGCACCTGCGACGTCATCGAGGAGGCGTACGGCGAACGCCCCCAGTGGTTCCGCGCGCCCTACGGCGCCTGGAACCGTGCCGCCTTCCAGCTCGGCGCGGAACTCGGCATGGAACCCCTCGCCTGGACCGTGGACACCCTCGACTGGACCGCCCCCGCGGCCCGCACCATCGTCGGCCGGGTCGAGAACGGCGCGGCCCCCGGCGTCGTGGTGCTCTCGCACGACGCCGGGGGCGACCGCTCCCAGAGCGTCCGGGCGCTGCGCGACTATCTGCCGCAGCTCCTGGACTCCGGCTATCACATCACCGTCCCGAGACGGCATTACGCCTAGCGCCGGACGGGCCCGCCCGGTCGGGGACGCTCAGCGGACCTCGACCAGGCGGGCGAAGGTGACGACATTCCCCGCGTAACCGTTCTGCTTGGAGAAACCCCCGCCGCAGGTGATGACGCGCAATTCCGGTGTGCCCTTGGAGCCGTAGACGCGGTCGCCCGGGAAGTTGTTCTTCTCGAAGACCTCGATGCCGTAGATCTCGAACACGGCCGTCTTTCCGTCCTTGCGCTGCACCTCGACGCGATTTCCCTTCTTCAGGGCCCCGAGTCCGTAGAACACGGCGGGGCCCAGTTTGTTGTCGACATGGCCCACGAGAATGGCGGTGCCCTTCTCACCGGGAGAGACGGCGCCGGTGAACCAGCCGGCCAGATTCGGGTCCTCCGGCGGCGGCGCGCCCACCCAGCCGTCGGCGTCCAGGCCGACGGGCATGACCGGCGCGTCGACCTGGATCGCCGGGATCCTGATGCGGTCGGGCTCGGAGAACGGCTGCGGTGTCGCCGATCCGGCGAAGGTGCCGGGAACACGGCTGTCCGCCGCGGCGGCGGTCGCCGGCTGCGGCGGGCCCACATCGAACTCTCCCGAACCGTTCCGAATGAGAGCGAGGCCGGTCAGCAGAACAAGCGCTATCACGCCCCAAGGAGCGCGCTTCTTCCGCCGCTCCTCCTCCTCGGCCAGTTCGGCCAGCTCGGACGCAGACATTCGACTTCCCCTCTCGACGCGACCGTCGCCCCGTCATTCGCGCATACGAGAACGCTAAGTACCGAGAGCGGAACCGGCGACGCGACAGCAGCGAACGGGTGGCCCCGTCGCCTTGGGTGCGCCATCCGAGTTGACGACGGCAGGAATTTTCTGACGGTCCGTGACCTGCGGCAATATCCGATTGTGTGCTCATCGCTCGGCGTGTCCTCTCACCAGGACGGACCATCGCCGAAATGCGCCCGCGCGCACGGCATCTGAGGGTCGTTCTGGGAGGCGCTTTCTCGCCGATCCACCGGGGACCGTTCCCGGGGCGCCTTCCGCGGAGGATCACATGCGTACCACCCGTGCCCTGGCGGCCTCTGTCGCCGCAGTCGCCGCCCTCGGACTCGCCGCCCCCGCCGCCGTAGCGCGCGACGGGATGCCGGGCGGTTCGGGCAGCGCCGTCAGCCCGAGCAACATCGTCGCCCTGCCCAGCGTCATCGCCCGCGGCGGCCAGTTGACGATCACCGTCGACAACTGCGCCGGCGGCGGCACCGCCACCTCACCGGCGTTCACCGCCCCGGTGACCCTGACCCCCGGCAACCCGGCCAGGGGCACCGCCACCGTCAGCTCGACCGCCAACCCCGGCCTGTACTCCATCACGGTCAACTGCACCGGTGGCCGGAACCCGCTCACCAGAGACGACGCCTTCACCGTCATCGGCGGTGTCCGCGGCGGCCTCGGTGGCAGCAGCTCGAACGGGGCGACCCCGACCGACATGGCCATCGGCGGCGGGCTCGTGGCCGCGGCCGCCGTCGGCGGTGGGGTGTTCTGGATGCGCCGCCGCTCGGAGAAGCGCATCTGATCTTTCCCTTCGGAGACAGCCGCGCGCACGTGGACAGGCCGTCGCCCCGGACCCTGGGAAGGGTTCCGGGGCGACGGCCTGTCAGGGGAGCGGTCAGGTGCCGTCCTCACCGGTGCGGCGGCGCGAGAAGTGGTACGCCGCCCCGACCGAGCCCGCGATGAGCGCGGCACCCAGTCCGATCTCCTTCAGGTCGAACCCGGCGATCGTGCCACCCTCACCGGCGTGCACCCCCTGGTTGGGGTACGGGTAGGGCGTGGGGTTCGTACGGCCGGTGGCGATGGTCAGCTGCGTCGAACCGCTGACCCCGTCGCAGGAGAACGTCACCTTGTACGTGGCGCCCGGTTTGGCGTCCCAGTCGACCACCGCCGTCGCGGACGAGCGGTGGCCCGGGATCGAGATCGTGTCGAACACCCCCGAGCTGACCGTCGCGGACCCGACGCAGCCGCCCTTGTCCCGGTCCAGTTGCAGAGTGACCTGGCCGCCCGCCGCGACGGTCGAGGGCAGGACGCTGAAGCCGAACGGCGTGATGTTGTCGCCCTGCGCGACGGCGGCCGGTGCGGCGAGGGCGAGGGCACTGACGCCCAGCAGAGCGGCCGAAGCTACGCGTATCGCGCGCATGGTGAATCCTCCGGGTCCCCGAGGAGCAGCAGCGGACCTTTTCCGCTTGCGCCAGAAATGCACCTCGATGATCGGAACGCTAGGAAGGTACGCACATGTGCGCGAACGCTGTCGGGCGAATGGGGCACGGATGTGGGCCGGCCGGGGGACACCGACGGCGTGGCGGCCGTCCCCCGGCGGCTGGTGCGGTGAGGGCGCGTCAGGACCTGGCGTCGGGGAAGAGGTTCAGGAACGGCTCCGCCGACGCCGTGATGCCCCGGCTGTAGGGCGCGTCGAAGTCCCAGATCAGGAAGAGCAGGAAGGCGATCAGCGCCGAGAAGATCCCGGCGAGGATCAGCTCGCGCGCCGTACGCCGGATCTGCAGGGCCAGGACCATGCCGATGGTGACGACGGCCCCGCCGATCAGCCCGAACCACACCACGCCCGGCATCGTCGCCCCCATCGAGTTGATACGGGCGGTGCGCGCCTGGTCGGCGGCGGCCACCTGGTCGACGAGCGGCTGGTAGGCCTGGGCCTGGAAGTCCGTCCTCGGCTCGTAGTCGGTGACGTCGTGGCGGATCTGCTCGAGGAGGTCGGCGCCCCGCTGGGTGGCCTCGCCGTTGTCGGCCATCGCCTTCCACTCGGTGTTCACCACGTGTCCGACATAGGCGTTGACATCGTCGCGAATGCGGTCACGGGCGTCGGTCGGATAGACCCGCACGCGCTCCGAGATCTCGTGCAGGGCCACGGCCTCCGCCTGGACGTGGTCCTGGGCGGCGCTGCGCCCCTCCCAGACGCCCGCGATGGCCAGGCCCAGGACGATGGCGTACACCACGCCGATCCACATCGTCATGTACTCGATGACGTCCGGGGTCTCGCTGGGGTCCTCGTCCTGGGCCGCCGCCTTGTGGCGGACGACCGAGATGACGACCACCACGCCACAGGCGGCCAGCATCGCGAGGGTGAGAACAAGCCATTCCGGCAAGGGATGCCTCCAGGGATCAGCGCGGACGCAGCGCGGCGACGGCGACCAGCGCGGGCACCGTGATGAGCAGGACGAAGGTGAGCGGCGACGTGCGACCGCGGGGGGCTTGCCGGGGTGCCGGGGCTTTGTACACCGGGTAGTGCACGGGGGCCGCCGCGGGGGCCGGGGCCGGCTCGGCCGGGGGTGTGGGGGCCGGGGTCGGGCTTGGTGTGGGGGTGGGGGTCGGGGTAGGGGTGGGGGTCGGCTGTGGCCGGGGTGCCGCCGGCCGTGGGGCGGGAGAGGCCGGCTCCGGCTTCGGTGGCGGGGGCGGTGGCGGCGTGGGTGTCGGTGTCGGCGTGGGTTTCGGCTTCGGGGGTGGGGGCGGAGGAGGGGGTGGCGTCGGTGTCGGGTCGGGTGGGCAGGTCGGGGCCGGGGTGGGTGTCGGGGTGGGCGTGGGGCTCGGCGAAGGCGTCGGGCACGACGGGGGCGTCGGCCAGGTGAGGCTTCCGGCGACCGCCACCGCCTTGATTCCGTCCGGCCCGATCGAGGCGGACGCGCAGGCGTCGGCCGTCGCCGTGTTCGCCGGTACGCCGACGGCCAGCCATGTCATGGTCAGGAGCAACAACACCCGTATGGTCGGGGCGTATTGAGTCGATTCGGGTCGCTGCACGACGGAGATCATGAACCGAGAACGCTCTGCCCCGCTCCCGGGTACCGAAGGATTGCCCCGAACGAGTGAGCGGCCCGTGTCACAGGCTCCCAAAAGAAAAATGTGCCTCTGTTGAACACAACAGCCACTTCCGTCCGTACCCATGACCGTGCGGCGGCGCAAACGGGCGCTGCAACACCCGTACGAATTTGGGGAGTTGACGATGAAGACCTCCTGGCGGAGTGCATCGCTCGTGGCGAGCGCTGCGGCGGTGCTGGCGCTGACGACGGCGTGCGGCCAGGAAGCAGCCCCGTCCGCTAGCAGCCAGAACGTCGGCGCGACGGCCGCGGCCGGCGGTTACGGCAGTGCGGGCACCGGCATCGGGTCCGGCCTGGGCAACGGGAGCGCGGCTCCCTCGGCTTCCGCTTCCGCGGCGGCCCCGGCCGCTTCCGCGGGCAAGCTGGCCGTCGTCACCAATCCCGAGCTCGGCAAGGTGCTGACGGACAGCGGCGGGCTGACCCTCTACCGCTTCGACACGGACACCGCCGAGCCGCCGAAGTCCAGCTGTGACGGCGACTGCGCGAAGACCTGGCCGCCCGTGCCCGCGGACGACGCCACGGCCGGCGACGGCATCGACAAGTCGCTGCTCGGCGAGGTCACCCGCTCCGACGGCGGCAAGCAGCTGACGATCGGCGGCTGGCCGGCGTACCGCTATGTGAAGGATGTCAACGCGGGCGACGTCAACGGCCAGGGTGTGGGCGGCAAGTGGTACGCGCTGGCCGCCGACGGCAAGAAGGCCGGTGGCGGTGGTGGTGGCGGGGGCGGCGCCGAGGCGGCCGACCTGCCCGGGCTGTCCACGCGCAACGACCCGGAGCTCGGCGAGATCGTCGTCGACAAGAACGGCCACACGGTCTACCGCTTCCTGAAGGACTCGCCCTGGCCGATGAAGACGGCGTGCACCGGCGCGTGCCTGGAGAAGTGGCCGGTCATCGCACCGGTCGACGCCGAGGACACCAAGGGCATCGATCTGAAGGGGTCCGGTCCCACGGGGCAGGGCTACGTGGTCTTCGACCGGCCCGACGGACTGAAGCAGCAGACCATCGACTGTGTGCCGATCTACACCTTCGCCGGTGACAAGAAGCCCGGTGACACCAACGGTCAGGGCGTCGGCGGCACGTGGTACGCCGTGGCACCCGACGGCAAGGCGATCAAGAAGTAGGTCATCTCCCAGGGCCGAACAGCCCCACCCGTCAGAACCGAACCGCGGAAGGGAGGTCCGAGGCGACAGCGGAGTCCGGACAGCACGCACCGCGCGCGGTCCACCGGCCCGCCCCCTGCGCACCGCACGCAGGGGGCGGGCCGTTTTGCCTTGTTTCAGCGGGACTTGGGCATGCTCAACCAGGCACGTGCCGCAGGCAGTGACCGGGAACGGACGGTCAATTTCCGGTTCGGGTCGCTCCTTTGGCGGGCGATCAGTAGCCTCAGCTCGAACACCGGATCGCCTACGCCTTGGAGAGATAGATGGAGCGTCCCGCCTGGGCCCCACGGAGCATCGACATCTCGGTGCCTAGCGTTTCGCGGATCTACGACTTCTACCTGGGCGGTTCGCACAACTTCGAGGTCGACCGCGAGGCGGCCCGCAAGGCGATGGAGTTCATGCCGGGACTCCCCAAGATCATGCAGGCGAACCGGGCGTTCATGCGCCGCGCGGTGCGCTTCGCGGCGGAGCAGGGCATCACCCAGTTCCTGGACATCGGTTCGGGCATCCCGACCTTCGGCAGCGTCCACGAGGTGGCCCAGTCCGCCAGCCCCGGCGCCCGGGTCGTCTACGTCGACCACGACCCGGTGGCGGTCGCCCACAGCGAGGCCGTCCTGAGGGACAACGCGGACACGGGCGTCGTCGCCGCGGACCTCCGCAAGCCCCAGGAGATCCTCGCGAGCGCCGAAGTACAGCGACTGATCGACCTGAACCGGCCGGTGGCCCTGCTTCTCGTTGCCATACTGCACTTCGTGGAAGCCGAGGACGACCCGTACGATGCGGTGGCCGAGCTGCGTGACGCGCTCGCGCCCGGCAGTCTGCTCGTGCTCACACACGCCTCCTACGAGGGAATCCCGCTGCCGGCCGAGCGGGCCGCCGGCACGGTCGACGTGTACAAGGACATCCGCAACCCGCTGATCATGCGCTCGCGCGACGACATCGCGCGGTTCTTCGAGGGGTACGACATGGTGGAACCGGGACTGGTGCCGATGCCGCACTGGCGGCCGGAGTCGGAGACCTGGGACCCCGACGACGAGGATCCCTGGGCCTTCTCCGGTTTCGCCGGCGTGGGGCGTACCGCGTGATCGCCGAGCCGGACGGGCCGGAGGGCAGACTGCGCCGGTTCGCGACGATCTGGAGCCGGGCCGTCTTCCCGGTGACCACGACGTCCTCGACCCGGCCCGAGTTCGAGGAACAACTCCTGCCGCTGGCACGCCGGTTGAGCGAGGCGCTGCGGGCGAGGACCTACGACGCGGACGAGGGCCGGGCGCTCGGCGCCGCGCTCGTCACGGTGCACTGCACCGACCCGGAGGCGCTCAGCCGGACACTGGACTGCGTCGACGCCTACCTCGTGCTGTACTGCGGCGGCGACGGCGACCAGGAGGACCTGCGGGTGCGCGCCTCGCGGCTCCAGCACGCCATGGCCGCCGGGTTCGCCTCGGCGCTGCGCGAGCGGACCCTCGCCGAGCAGGAGGCCATCTCGGCGGCCGCGTTGACGGCGCAGGGCGTGGTGGCGCAGGCGCTGCACGCGAGCGAGGCCCGCTTCCGCGCGGTCTTCGAGGGCGCCGCCATAGGGATCGGCATGGCCGACCTGGAGGGCAACATCCTCCAGGTCAACGAGGCGCTGCTGCGCATGTTCGGTATCAACGAGCAGATGATGCGCGGCCGCAACGTCGCGGAGTGGACGCACCCCGAGGACGCGCCCCAGACGTGGACCCTCTACGACGAACTCGTCCGAGGCGAGCGCGAGCACTACCACCTGGAGAAGGCGTTCTCCCGCCCTGACGGAACGGTCCTGTGGACCAACCTGACCGTCTCCCTGCTCCGTGACGCGGACGGCAACCCGCAGTACCAGCTCGCGCTGATGGAGGACACCACCGAGCGCCGGCTGCTCAACCTCCGGCTGCGCTACGAGGCCACGCACGACGCGCTCACGGGCCTGCCGAACCGCACGTTCTTCTTCGAACGGCTGGAGAAGGCGCTGGGCGCCGGCGCGGGCCAGCGCTTCGGCCTGTGCTACCTCGACCTGGACGGCTTCAAGACCATCAACGACAGTCTCGGCCACGCGGCCGGCGACCGGCTGCTCGTCGAGGTCGCCGACCGGCTGCAGTCCTGCACGACGGCGCCCGGCGAGATGGTCGCCCGTCTGGGCGGTGACGAGTTCGTCGCGCTGACGACGGGGACCGACACCGAGCGCGAGGTCGACGAACTGGCCTCACGGATCATGCACGCGCTGCTCGCCCCGATCAGCGTCGACGGCCGTGAACTGACCGTGCGCGGCAGCATCGGCATCGTCGAGGGCCCGGCGGGGGAGCGCAGCGCGGCGGAGGTGCTGCGCAGCGCGGACATCACGATGTACCGGGCCAAGGCGTCGGGCGGCAACCGCTTCGAGCTCGCCGACGCGGAGGCGGACGCCCGCGCGATCACCCGCCACGGTCTGACCACCGCCCTGCCGACGGCCCTGGAGCGCGGCGAGTTCTTCATCGAGTACCAGCCGCTGGTGCACCTCGGCGACGGCAGCGTGCGCGGCGCGGAGGCGTTGGTGCGCTGGCTGCATCCGCAGCACGGCGTCCTGGGCCCCGACCGCTTCATCCCGCTCGCCGAACACACGGGCCTGATCGTCCCGTTGGGCCGCTGGGTCCTGGAGCAGTCGGTCCGTCAGGCCCGCGCGTGGCGAGAGCGCCACGAGGAAGCCGGCCCGCTCCGCATCAACGTCAATCTCTCGCCGTGCCAGCTCACCCACCCCGGCCTGGTGCAGGACACGGTGGACATCCTGGAGCGCGCGGGTGTGGAGCCGGACGCGCTGTGCCTGGAGGTCACCGAGTCGGCGCTGATCGGCGCGGACGACGACCTGCTGAAGCCGCTGCGCCGGCTGGCCGAGATGGGCGTCGACATCGCCCTGGACGACTTCGGCACCGGCTACTCCAACCTCGCCAACCTGCGCCGGCTCCCGGTGAGCGTCCTCAAACTGGACCGCTCCTTCACCCAGAGCATGCAGCAGTTCCCGGCGGACCCCGTCGACCTCAAGATCGTCGAGGGGATCGTCTCCCTCGCCCACAGCCTCGACCTCGCGGTCACGGTCGAGGGCGTGGAGACGGGCGCCCAGGCCGAACAGCTGCGGATACTGGGCTGCGACACGGCCCAGGGCTGGTACTACGCCCGGCCGGGGCCGCCGGAAAGGCTGCACGAGCTGGCGCTGGTGGACGCGACGGGCTGACCCGTCACGGCCGTACGGCGACGCGGGACGGGGTGAGGCGTCACAGCCCCGCGACGCCGGTCGGTCGCACCCGCGCCAACGCCTGCCACCGCGCCGCCTCCGCCGCATGCGAGCCGGTCGCGGTGGCCCGCGCGACCGGATCCGGCAGGTCCGGCGCGAGCGGGCAGCCGTCCCGGGCGAGCAGGGTCAACGGCCACACGGGGGTGCCCGGCTCCGCCCCGTCGAAGGGCCACCAGTCCCAGGGTCCGTCGAAGCGCCAGGCCCGCCCCGCGGCGTCGGCGATCTCGTCGCCGGGTTCGAGGAACGCGTAGGGGCGCAGCAGGAGTTCGAGGACGAAGGGGATGTCGTCCTCGGGGCAGAACTCCTCGCCCTGCTCGTCGAACTCCCCGGGCTCCGGGTCGCGGGCCACTCCGGCCTCCAGGACCGTCACCGACACGGTGGGGCGGGGCAGCCGTCCCGTCTCCAGGGGCGGGTCGAAGCGGTCGACCCGGATGACGTGCACCACCGTGGGAGGGATCCCGACCGTGCAGGTGTCGCCGGCGGTGAGCCGGTCCGGCGGCGGATCGGTGCGGAAGAGGGAGCGGTCGCCGGGAGCGGTGCCGAGCGGCAGGGCCACCCGCCCGTTCCAGTGGATCCCGTCGCAGTCGGGGTCCCGCCGCCACCAGGGCCAGTCCAGACAGATCTCGTCCCGGGAGACGCGCGCCACCGTGGCCGGGGTGTCCGGACAGCTCACGCGCAGCACATCGCCCGGCCGGAAACTCGGATCCAACGGCCCCTCCGTCTCAGCGTTCCAGCAACATACGCTGCAACTCCCGCGCCGCCCGAGGCGGGGCCACGTCGCTGCGGTGGGCCAGCGCGATGGTCCGGTGCAGCCCCGGCCGGGCCAGCGGGGTGACCCGTAGCCCCCGCCCCGAGCGCGCGGCCACCATCCGCGGTACGACCGCCACGCCCAGCCCCGCCCGGACGAAGCCCAGGACCGCGTCCATCTCGCCGCCCTCCACCGCGAAGTCGGGCTCGAAGCCCTCGGCGCGGCATGCGGCGACCGTCAGTTCGCGCAGGTCGTAGCCGTGCCGGAACATCACGAGGCGCTCGCCCTCCAGGTCGGCGATGCGTACGGTGCGGCGGGTGGGGCCGCCGGGTGCGGGGGCCTCCGGCGACGAGACGACGACCAGGTCCTCGCGCAGCAGTTCCACCGTCGTCAGCGCGGGGGAGGGTGTCGGCAGCGGGAGGACGACCAGGGCCAGATCGAGGGCGCCGCGCGCGAGCTCCCGTACGAGATCGTGCGAACCGCCTTCCTCGATCAGCAGCCGGATGCCGGGATAGCGGTCGTGGAAGGCGCGCAGCACGTCCGGCAGCAGACCCGTGCACAGACTCGGGGTGGCGCCCAGCCGGACCCGGCCGCTGCGGAGCTGGACCAGTTCCTGCACCTCGTGCCGGGCCGTGTCCGCGTCGGCCAGGATCCGGCGGGCCAGCGGAAGCAGCGCCTCGCCCGCGTCGGTGAGGGTGATGTTGCCCCGGGCCCGCTGGAACAGATCGGCCCCGAGCTCCCGCTCCAGCGCCTTGATCTGCTGGGAGAGGGACGGCTGCGCGACGTGGACCAGGTCGGCGGCGCGGGTGAAGTGCCGGGTCTCGGCGACCGCCACGAAGTAGTGGAGCTGCTGGAACTGCATCCTCGTACGATAGCCGTTGGCTATCGAATCAAGCCGCACCATGTCTTGGACCGATCGGCCTCCCGGGCCCTAGCGTCTTGAGCCATGGCTCTGGCAACGCGGACGGACCGACGACCGTCCATGGCACGCACGGTGTGGGACAGCTCCGTCGGCAAGAAGACCGTCATGGCGGTCAGCGGGCTGATCATGCTGATGTACCTGGTCGTCCACATGATCGGCAACCTGAAGATCTTCTTCGGGCCGGGCGAGTTCAACCACTACGCGCACTGGCTGCGCACGCTCGGCGAGCCCTTCATGCACTACGAGTGGACGCTGTGGGTGATCCGGGTGGTGCTGGTGGTCGCGGTGGTCGCCCACGCGATCTCGGCGTACCAGCTCAGCCGCCGCGACCTCAAGGCGCGCCCGACGAAGTACGTGCACAAGAAGCCGCGGTCCAGCTATGCGACGCGGACCATGCGCTGGGGCGGGATCATCCTCGGCCTGTTCATCGTCTGGCACCTGCTGGACCTGACGACCGGCACCGTGCACTCGGGCGGCTTCCAGGAAGGGCGGCCCTACCAGAACGTCGTGGACACCTTCTCCACCTGGTACGGCAACGTCATCTACATCCTGGCGGTCTCGGCCCTGGGCCTGCACATCCGTCACGGCTTCTGGAGCGCCGCCCAAACGTTGGGTGCCGGCAACCGCACCCGAGACCGCGCCCTCAAGGCCACGGCCGACATCCTTGCGCTGGTGCTCACGGTCGGCTTCCTCGCCGTACCGGTGGGCGTCATGACCGGAGTGGTGAGCTGAGATGACTTCTTACACCGACTACGTGACCGGCGAACCGGTCGTCGACACCAAGGCTCCGACAGGTCCCGTGGCCGAGCGCTGGGACAAGCGCCGCTTCGAGGCCAAGCTGGTCAACCCCGCCAACCGGCGCAAGCACACGGTGATTGTCGTCGGTACTGGTCTGGCGGGTGGTTCCGCGGGTGCGACGCTTGCCGAACAGGGTTACCACGTCGTGCAGTTCTGCTATCAGGACTCCCCGCGACGGGCGCATTCGATTGCCGCGCAGGGCGGTATCAACGCGGCGAAGAACTACCGCAATGACGGCGACTCGATTCACCGGCTGTTCTACGACACCGTCAAGGGCGGGGACTTCCGGGCGCGGGAGTCGAATGTGCACCGGCTCGCGCAGATCTCGGTGGAGATCATCGACCAGTGTGTGGCGCAGGGGGTGCCGTTCGCGCGGGAGTACGGCGGTCTGCTGGACACGCGCTCCTTTGGTGGGGTGCAGGTGTCGCGGACGTTCTACGCACGGGGGCAGACGGGTCAGCAGTTGCTGCTGGGCGCGTATCAGGCGCTGTCGCGGCAGATCGCGGCGGGGAACATCGAGATGCACGCACGTACCGAGATGCTCGACCTGATCGTCATCGACGGGAAGGCGCGCGGGATCGTCGCGCGGGATCTCGTGACGGGGAAGATCGACACCTATTTCGCGGACGCGGTGGTGCTGGCCTCCGGTGGTTACGGCAACGTCTTCTACCTGTCGACCAACGCCATGAACTCCAACGCCACCGCCGTCTGGCGGGCCCACCGGCGTGGCGCGTATTTCGCCAACCCCTGTTTCACGCAGATCCACCCGACGTGCATTCCGCGCACCGGCGACCACCAGTCCAAGCTCACGCTGATGAGTGAGTCGCTGCGCAATGACGGCCGGATCTGGGTGCCGAAGGCCAAGGGCGATACCCGTCCCGCGAACCAGATCCCCGAGGACGAGCGGGACTACTACCTGGAGCGCATCTACCCGTCCTTCGGCAACCTGGTCCCGCGCGACATCGCCTCCCGCGCCGCGAAGAACGTCTGCGACGAGGGCAGGGGAGTGGGCCCGGGCGGCCAGGGCGTCTATCTCGACTTCGCCGATGCCATCGCGCGGATGGGGCGCAAGGCGGTGGAGGCCAAGTACGGCAATCTCTTCGACATGTATCAGCGGATCACCGATGAGGATCCGTACGAGGTCCCGATGCGGATCTATCCCGCCGTGCATTACACGATGGGTGGTTTGTGGGTCGACTACGACCTCCAGACCACCATCCCCGGCCTGTTCGCGGTCGGCGAGGCCAACTTCTCCGACCACGGGGCGAACCGGCTCGGCGCCTCCGCGCTGATGCAGGGGCTGGCGGACGGGTACTTCGTCCTGCCGGCCACCATCAACGACTACCTCGCCCGCAACCCGCACCACGAGCCCGTCACCGTCGAACACCCCGTCGTGCAGGAGGTGTTGGCGGAGACCGAGGACCGGCTGCATCTGCTGCTGTCGGTGGACGGTGACCGCACGCCGGACTCCTTTCACCGCGAAGTCGGCGAGTTGATGTGGGAGTTCTGCGGCATGGCCCGCACCGATGCGGGGCTGCGCAAGGCGCTGGAGCGGATCCCGCAGATCCGTGAGGAGTTCTGGCGCCGCATCAAGGTCCCCGGCACCGGCGAGGAGTTCAACCAGTCCCTGGAGAAGGCCAATCGCGTCGTCGACTACCTGGAACTCGCCGAGCTGATGTGCCTCGACGCACTGCACCGCGCGGAGTCCTGCGGCGGTCACTTCCGCGAGGAGTCCCAGACCCCGGACGGCGAAGCGGCACGCCGGGACGAGGAGTTCGCGTACGCGGCGGCCTGGGAGTTCACCGGCACCGGCGAGGCTCCGACCCTGCACAAGGAAGACCTGGTCTTCGAGTACGTCCACCCCACTCAGCGGAGCTACGCATGAAGCTCACCCTGCGCGTCTGGCGGCAGAAGAACGCCGACGCCGACGGCGCCATGTCCACCTACCAGGTGGACGGCATCTCCTCGGACATGTCGTTCCTGGAGATGCTCGACACCCTCAACGAGGAACTCATCCTGCGCGGCGAGGACCCGGTCGCCTTCGACCACGACTGCCGCGAAGGCATCTGCGGCGCCTGCTCCCTGGTCATCAACGGCGACGCGCACGGCCCGGAACGCACCACGACCTGCCAGTTGCACATGCGGTCCTTCAAGGATGGCGACACGATCGACATCGAGCCGTGGCGGGCCTCCGCGTTCCCGGTGATCAAGGACCTGGTCGTCGACCGGACCGCGTTCGACCGGATCATCCAGGCCGGCGGCTACATCACCGCACCCACCGGCGCCGCACCGGAGGCCCATGCCACGCCGGTGCCGAAGCCGGACGCGGACTTCGCGTTCGAGCACGCGGAGTGCATCGGCTGCGGAGCCTGCGTCGCCGCCTGCCCCAACGGGGCCGCGATGCTGTTCACCTCGGCCAAGGTCAACCACCTCAACGTGCTGCCGCAGGGCGCCCCCGAGCGGGAGACCCGGGTGCTGGACATGGTGGCGCAGATGGACGACGAGGGCTTCGGAGGCTGCACGCTGGCCGGGGAATGCGCGACCGCCTGCCCCAAGGGCATCCCGCTGGTCTCCATCACCGCCATGAACAAGGAATGGCTGCGGGCCACGCGCAAGGTGGCGAAGCGGTAGCGCCCCTCACCGACCGTTCGCCGTCCCGTGCGGACGGGCGGGACCGGGCGTGGTGCTCAACCCCGGTCCCGCCAAGTTCACACGGCCAGGGCCTCGTCGATCAGCTCGCGGAACTCCTCGTCCTGGAGGATCGCGCGATAGTCGCCGTACGCCGAGATACGGCGGTCCTGGTCGCGCAGGGCCCGCAGGGCGTCCCGTACCGTCGGGCCGATCGCGCGGAAGCGGATCAGCGTCCGCAACGCGGGGTAGAACAGGCCGTAGAGCTCGTGGCCACCGGAGGCGAACGTGAGTACCTGCTCCTCCAGGAGCGGGCGGGCGGGCTCGGGTTCCTCCGTCACCGTCCACAGGGCTATGGCCACCTCCACCCCGAAGACGTCCTCGGCCTCCGTCAGAATGCGCCGCAGCTCGTCGGCGTACGGCGCGGCCCGGCGGCCGAAGTCGGCGAGCTGGCCGAACGGGAAGTACGGCGGCTCGCCCGGCTTCGGCAGGGTCTCCCCGAGCGCGCGCAGCGCATCGGCCGGGTCCGCGCCGCCGATGCGCCAGAGGACCCAGTGCAACCACCGGCGGTTCTCCGGTGGTGGGAGGGCCATCCGCTCGCGTATCGCGGGCGCGGCGGAGACGGCGGCGGGGCCCATCGCCGCCAGCGCCTGGGCGGCCTCGTGCCAACGGAAGCGGTCCGGCACGTAGGCCGTGACCTCCGGCAGCGCGGGCAGCGCGGCCGTTCCCCAGGCCTTGAGCGTCGCCAGGAGGTCGGCCGTCACCGATCCTGGCAGGTCGGGGTCGGTCAGGTCCCGCCGCGACTCCTCCCGGACCGCCGGTAGGAGAGTCTCCGCGTGTGCCCGGAGCGGGCCCAGGACGTCCGCGAGGTCGGGGCTGCGCGGGTCGCTGATGACGTAGCCCCGGCCCTGGCGCTCGCGCCAGGTCGCGCAGAGTCCCTCGACCAGGCGGGGCAGCGCCCTCGCGTCGTCCATCCGGGTCAGCGCCCATCGGGCGTGCTCGCCGACGGTGCCCTCCAGGAACTCGTCCTCGCCGGGGTCGTCGAGCAGTGCGGCGAGCCGGTCGGCGTGTGCGGCGGCCCGGGGTCCGAGAGCGGCGAGGAGATGGACGGCCCGGTAGCGCACGGCCGGGTCGGAGTGGTCCAGGAGACCGGCGGCGAGCGGGACCAGCGCGGGTTCGACGGACCGCCGACGCGTCAGCAGCCGCCAGGAGTGGTCCAGTACGGCCCGCAGCAGATCGGTGTCCTCGGCCGGGTCCGCCGTCTCGGCCAGCCGCGTCAGGAACGCGGTCGCCTCGGCGGGCATGTCCTCGAACAGGACGGCTGTCCAGAAGGCGACAGCCTCGCGGGTGTACGGGTGCTCCCCGTCCGGCATGTACCAGACCGCCTCCCAGCGTGACCGTACGGCGGGGTCGACGAGGGCCGTCAGCAGCCGCTCCCGTTCCCGCAGCGCGATCCCCGGGTCCGCCTCCGAGGCGGCGTGCACGGCCGCGGCCCGTACGACGGGGTCGTCGTCCCGCAGCGCCTCGGCCAGGACCGCGCGGACCTCGGTGACCTCGGGGAGCCGGCCCAGCATGAACAGCACGGGCAGCCGTACCGACAGATCCGGCTCGGCCCGCCACCGCTCCAGCAGCCGGGCGGAGCCCTCCGCGAGGGGCACGGCCAGCCGTCGTACCGTCGGGTCCGGGTCGGAGAGCAGGGCCTGGATCGTGGCGTGCTCCTGTTCCCAGGCTGCCGCCCAGCCCGGGTCCAGCAGGTGCGGCGCGCAGTGCCTCGCACACGAGGCCAGGCTGTCCAGCAGCTCGACGAGCGTGCCGCGGGCGCCCGTGCGGGGGTCGGCGGCGAGCGCGACGAGGAACGGCAGGGTGGCCGTGGCCGCCGGGCCGACACCGAGCTCCCGTTGCGCGAGGGCGGAGAACAGCGGCCAGCAGTCGTCCTCGGCCGACGCCGGACCGCTGCGCAGGAGATGGAGCAGCACCCGGCGGACCTCCTGGATCGACACGCCGGGATACATCGACGTCAGCCGCTCCCAGGGCAACTCCTCCAGCGCCTGTACCGAGAGTTCCCCCACGCGCGTGCGCCTCCGTTCCCGGTGATCAGTTCCGGAAGGGAGACGGTCCCGCGGGGCCAGGGGTTGCCTCACCCCGTCGGCCATCTGTCCGACACCGGCCCGTCGACGGAGCCCGGCACCCCCGACATCCGGCCCGAGCCGTTCAGCCGCCCCACACCCGCGCTCCCGGAAGCGGTCACGTACACGCCAATCGGCACAGGAAGAACAGAGGGTGCGGGCCGGATCCACCGGCCCACCGGGTGCCGTCCCCGAACCGGCCCGTGACCTGGAGTGAGCCATGACCGTCGTATCCGCTCCGGACTCCCCGCCCCTGTCCGCCGCTCCCACCCGCTACACCGTCACCCTCGCCCGCGACGAATCCGACGTACGCGCCGCCCAGCGGCTGCGGCACGACGTGTTCGCCGGGGAGATGGGCGCCCTGCTGTCCTCCCCGCAGCCGGGCCACGACATCGATCCCTTCGACGCCTACTGCGACCACCTGCTCGTCACCGACACCCTCACCGGCCAGGTCGTCGGCACCTATCGACTGCTGCCGCCCGAGCGGGCCGCGGTGGCCGGACGGCTGTACTCCGAGAGCGAGTTCGACCTGTCCCGCATCGACGCCCTCCGGCCCGGCCTCGTCGAGGTCGGCCGCTCCTGCGTGCACCCCGACCACCGGGACGGTGCCGTCATCGGGCTCATCTGGGCCGGCATCGCCCGCTACATGCTCGACCGCGGCCACGAGTGGCTGGCCGGCTGCTGCTCGGTCCCGCTCGCGGACGGCGGCGCGCTGGCGTCGGCGGCCTGGGAGCGGGTGCGGGACAAGCACCTGGCACCGCAGGAGTACCGCGTACGACCGCTGCTGCCCTGGGTCCCGGGACAGCCCGCCGCCGGCCGCGGTGAGCTGCCCACCCTGCTGCGCGGCTACCTCCGCCTCGGCGCCTGGGTCTGCGGGGAGCCGGCCCACGACCCGGACTTCGGGGTCGCCGACCTGTACGTGCTGCTGTCGATGCGCCGCGTCAACCCGCGCTATCTGCGGCACTTCCTCTCCCTCGTACCGGCCTGATGAGCGTCTGGCTGCCCAGCGCGCCCTGCACCCCCGGGGCGTGTGTGGAGCCGACGGGGTCCGGCACGGCGGTACCGCGCGCCGTGCTGCGCCTGGCGGCGGTCATGGTCCTGGTGCTCGCCGGGGTCGTGCTGTCGCCGTTCGGCGGGCTGATCCCCGCCGAGTCGGTGCGGCGGTGGTGCCGGTGGATCGTACGGGCCGCGGGGGTCCGGGTCCGTGTCACCGGCGCCGCCGCGCCCACCGGCGGACTGCTCCTGGTCGCCAACCACATCTCCTGGCTGGACATCCCGCTGCTCGCCGCCGTGCGCCCGGCCCGGATGGTCGCCAAGACCGAGATCCGGCAGTGGCCGGTGGCGGGCGCGGTGGTGGCCCGGGCCGCGCTGTTCATCGAGCGGGACCGGCTGCGGGCCCTCCCTGACACGGTCGCCCGGATCGCGCGCGAACTCAGCGGCGGGCAGGCGGTCGCGGTGTTCCCCGAGGGCAGCACCTGGTGCGGACGCGCCCAGGGCACCTTCCGCCGGGCCGTGTTCCAGGCCGCCCTGGACGCCGGGGTCCCGGTCCAGCCGGTGCGTCTGCGCTACCGGCTCGACGGCGGCACGGCCAGCACCGCGCCCGCCTTCGTCGGCGAGGACACGCTGCTCGCCTCGGTGTGGCGGGTGGTGTCGGCGCGGGGGCTGGTGGCCGAGGTGGAGGTACGGGACGTCATCCCGCCCGGCAGCCATGCCGACCGCCGTTCCCTCGCGCTGGCCGCCCAGCCCGCGACGTCGCACCGACCCGGCTGGATCCACTCGGCGCTGGTCGCAGAGGTGATGTGATGGCGGTGTGAGCCGCGCCGTCGAAGAGACCAACCGCCGCATGCTGCGGGCCCGTGACGCCATGGACCGCGCCTACGCGCAGCCGCTGGACGTTCCGGCCCTGGCCCGGATCGCCCTTGTGTCCCCGGCGCACTTCGCCCGCACCTTCCGTGCCACGTTCGGTGAGACACCGCACCGCTATCTCCAGCGGCGCCGAGTCGAACGGGCGATGTTCCTGCTGCGGGAGACCGAGCGCAGTGTGACCGACATCTGCTTCGCGGTCGGCTTCGGCAGCCCGGGGACCTTCAGCCGCACCTTCCGCGACATCGTCGGCCGGTCACCGAGGACGTACCGCCGGCAGACCTCGGCGATCGCCGTACCGACGTGCTTCACGAAGGCGTGGACGCGGCCGAGGGCCTCGGCCGACTGAGCAGTTCTGGATAAGTTTTCGTCCGGCCCGCTCGATAGCGTGAGGCGCATGTTCACCGCCATCACACACTCACAGATCTACGTCCTCGACCAGGACGAGGCCCTCGACTTCTACGTCGGCAAGCTCGGCCTGGAGGTCAACACGGACGCCGACCTCGGTTTCATGCGCTGGCTCACCGTCAACGTCCCCGGCCACCCGGACCGGCAGATCCTGCTGGAGCGGCCGGGACAGCCGGCGCTGTCCGAGGAGACGGCGGCCCAGGTCCGCGACCTGCTCACCAAGGGCGCCATGGGCGGCCACCTCATCTTCAGCACCGACGACTGCCGCAAGACGTGCGAGACCCTGCGCGGCCGCGGTGTCGAGATCACCGACGAACCCACCGAGCGCCCGTACGGCATCGACTGCGGCGTACGCGACCCCTTCGGCAACAGCATCCGCTTCACCCAGCCGAACGACTAGCCGCGCCGACCGTCGGCGGGGGCGCCCGGTGCTCCGATCGCCGCGGCCAGATACGCCGCCGTGGCGCTGCCCTTCGCCCGGGCCACCTCCGTGGGCGGCCCCGTCGCCACGACGCGGCCGCCCGCGTCCCCGCCGCCCGGTCCCAGGTCGATCACCCAGTCCGCGTCCGCGACGACGGACATGTCGTGCTCGACGACGATGACGGTGTGTCCGATGTCGACGAGGCCGTGGAGCCGGCGCATCAGCACCTCGACGTCGGCCGGGTGGAGACCGGTGGTCGGTTCGTCGAGGAGGTAGAGGGTGTGGCCGCGGCGCCCGCGCTGCAACTCACTGGCCAGCTTGATGCGTTGGGCCTCGCCGCCGGAGAGTTCGGTGGCGGGCTGGCCCAGCCGCAGATAGCCGAGGCCGACGTCCAGGAGCGTGCCGAGGCTGCGGGCGACGGCGGGGGTGTCGGCGAAGAACTCCGCCGCGGACTCCACCGTCAGGTCAAGGACCTGGGCGATGTTCCGCTCCCGGTACGTCACTTCGAGCGTCTCGGCGTTGTAGCGGGCCCCGCCGCAGTCCGGGCACGGCGCGTACGTGCTCGGCAGGAACAGCAGCTCGACGCTGACGAAACCCTCGCCCTGACAGGTCTCGCAGCGTCCCCCGGCCACGTTGAAGGAGAACCGGCCGACACCGAAACCGCGTGACCGGGCCTGGTCCGTGGCCGCGAACTCCTTGCGTACGACGTCGAAGAGGCCGGTGTAGGTGGCCAGGTTGGAGCGCGGGGTGCGGCCGATCGGCCGCTGGTCGACGCGGACGAGCCGTCCCACGCCCGCGGACTCCTCGGTGATCTCCCCGATGAGCGTGGACTTCCCGGACCCGGAGACGCCCGTCACCGCCGTGAAGGCGCCCAGCGGGAACTCCGCCGTCACCCCGCGCAGGTTGTGCCGGGTGACCGGGCCGACCTTCAACTGCCCGCTCGGAGAGCGCACTTGACGTACGGGCGCGGGGGAGCGGCCGAAGAGGAACCGCGCCGTCTCCGACCCGTCGACCGCGGCCAGTTCCGCCACGGGACCGCTGTGCAGCACCTCGCCGCCGTGCTCACCGGCGCCCGGACCCACGTCCACCAGCCAGTCCGCACCGCGCACCACGTCGAGGTGGTGCTCCACCACGAACACCGAGTTGCCGGCCGCCTTCAGCCGCGCCAGCACCGTCAGCAGTGCCTCGGTGTCCGCCGGGTGCAGTCCGGCGGAGGGCTCGTCGAGGACGTACACCACTCCGAACAGGCCGGAGCGCAGCTGGGTCGCCAGCCGTAGTCGTTGCAGCTCACCGGCGGAGAGGGTGGGGGTGGAGCGGTCGAGGGCGAGGTAGCCGAGACCGAGTTCGAGGACGGGTGCGATACGGGAGGCGAGGTCGTCGGTGAGGACGCGCGTGGTCTCGTCGACGGCGCGCAGATGCCCCATGAGCTCCGTCAGCGGCAGCGCCGCGAGCTCGGCGATCGTCCGTCCCGCGAAGGTCACCGCGAGCGCCTCCGGCCGTAGCCGGCTGCCGCCGCACGCGGGGCAGGGCGCGCTGCTGAGGAAGCGCTCCGCCTTTGTCCGCAGTGTCGGGCTCTTGGAGTCCGAGAAGGTCTTCATCACATAGCGCCGGGCGCTCATGTACGTGCCCTGGTACGGCCGTTGGATGCGGTCCGCGTCCCGCACCGGGTGCACCGTGACGACCGGCTGCTCGTCGGTGAACAGGATCCACTCCCGTGCCTCGGCGGGCAGCTCGCGCCACGCCCGGTCCACGTCGTATCCGAGCGCGTCCAGGATGTCCCGCAGGTTCTTCCCCTGCCAGGCGCCCGGCCACGCCGCGATCGCACCCTCCCGGATCGACAGCGACGGATCGGGGACCAGCAACTCCTCGGTCGTACGGTGCACTTGGCCCAGCCCATGGCACTCCGGGCACGCCCCCGCCGCCGTGTTGGGCGAGAAGGCGTCCGAGTCGAGCCGCTCGGCGCCCGGCGGGTGGTCACCGGCCCGGGAGAACAGCATCCGCAAGGAGTTCGAGAGGTTGGTGACCGTCCCGACGGACGAACGGGACGTCGGCGCCGCACGCCGCTGCTGCAGCGACACCGCGGGCGGCAGCCCGGTGATCTCCCCGACCTTCGGCGCCCCCACCTGATGGATCAGCCTGCGGGCGTACGGCGCGACCGACTCGAAGTACCGCCGCTGCGCCTCGGCATAGATCGTCCCGAACGCCAGCGACGACTTCCCGGACCCGGAGACCCCGGTGAACACGGCCAGCACGTCCCGCGGGATGTCGACGTCCACACCCTTGAGGTTGTGCTCTCGGGCGCCGCGGACTCGGACATACGGGTCGTGGGGGTGGTGCATGAGGGGGAACTCTAGTCGGAGACGATCGAGGCGAGCCGTCGGTAGGAGTCCAGCAGCGCGTCGCGGTCGTGGCTGCTGGTGGTGACGAGTACCTCCTGTGCGCCCGTCTCCTTCAGTACCGTCTCCAGTTCGTGCGCCACCTGGTCCTCGGTGCCGGCGATGTGGCCGGTGAGGCCGGACTCGTAGAGGTCGCGTTCCTTGGCGGTCATGGTGAGGGCCTCGACGCGCTCGGCGGCCGGCAGGGGCGGGAAGGTGCCGTGGGTGCGGGAGTGGGCCATGGACCAGGCCTCCGGGACCAGGAGGCGGCGGGCGTCGGCGGGGGTGGCGGCGACCGCGATCGTGCCGGAGATCACGACGTACGGTTCCGGTGCCCAGGGGGAGGGGCGGAAGTGGGCGCGGTAGTGGTCGATGCCGTGCTGCATCCGGTCGCGGCCGCGGAGGTCGCCGATGACCATGGGCAGGCCGGCGCGGGCCGCGATCGCGGCGCCCTCGCCCATCGCGAGGACGAAGGGCGGCACCGTCAGACCCTCCGCGGGGCGCGCGTGCACACCGGTCGGGGAGGTGCCGCGGAACCAGCCGAGCAGTTCGTCGAGCTGGCCGGCGAAGTCGTCGGCGTCGTCCTTGCCGCGGCCCAGTGCCTTGCGTACGCCGTCGGTGAAGCCGACCGAACGGCCCAGCCCCATGTCGATGCGGCCGGGGAAGAGGGACTCCAGGACGCCGAACTGTTCGGCCACGACCAGCGGCCGGTGGTTGGGCAGCATCACACCGCCCGTCCCCACCCGGATCGTCCGCGTCGCCGCGGCCACGGCGGCGGCCAGCACGGTCGGGGCGGAACCGGCGACGCCGGGTACCCCGTGGTGCTCCGAGACCCAGAACCGGTGGTATCCGAGCCCCTCCAGCTCCTGCGCGAACCGCACGGTGTCGCGCAGCGCCTCGGCGTTCGAGTGGCCCTCACGGGTGCGGGAACGGTCGAGGACGGAGAAGCGGGTGGCGGCGATCAGGGAGGTCACAAGGAGTTCAACGCCAAGGACGCCGTGACATTCCCGGCGTCGCCCGGTGTCAGGAGGCGGACACGGCGTGTTCCTGGGCGGATACGGCGTGCTCGTGCTCGCAGGTGTCGTCGATGCCGTATGTGTCCCAGGCCGGGAAGGGGTCGGTGTCGGGGACGCTCTCTCCCGGGGCCATGAGGCAGGCCGCGAGGGCGCTGTGGAGCTGCGCTGCCTGCAACTGCGTGCCGATGAGGACCAGCTCCTGTGCGTACGGCGCCTCGTCGTCGCGCGCCGCCGACGGCTCGAAGCGGGCCACCGACCCGGCCTGGGACCACAGGCCCGTGACGTGCGGGCGGGTGGACAGAGAAAAGAAGCCCTTCGAGCGGAGGACGCGGCCGTATGTCCCGCTGTCCAGGTCCTCCGTCACGAACGTCCACAACCGGGCGGGGTGGAAGGGGAGTTCGGAGCGGAAGACCGTGGAGGAGACGCCGTACTCCTCGGTCTCGGGGACGTGGTCGCCGTTGAGTTCCCGGACCCAGCCCGGCGCCTGCTGTGCGCGCTCCAGGTCGAACAGGCCGGTGCCCAGGACCTGTTGGAGGTCCACGCGGGCGTGGCGTGCGTCGACGATACGGGCGACGGGGTTCAGCCGGCGCAACGCCGCCCGCAGCCGGTCCGCGGCGTCCGTGTCCACCAGGTCGAGCTTGTTGAGGACGATGACGTCCGCGAACTCGATCTGGTCGACCAGCAGATCGCTGACCGTGCGCTCGTCGTCCTCGAAGGGGGCCAGCCCGCGCTCGGCCAGTTCGTCGCCGCTGTCCAGCTCGGGCAGGAAGTTGGCCGCGTCCACGACCGTGACCATGGTGTCCAGGCGGGCGACGTCCCCGAGCGTGGCCCCGTCGTCGCGGGCGAACGCGAAGGTGGCCGCGACAGGCATCGGTTCCGAGATGCCCGACGACTCGATGAGCAGGTGGTCGAAGCGGCCCTCGCGGGCCAGCCGGTCCACCTCCTCCAGCAGGTCGTCGCGGAGGGTGCAGCAGATGCAGCCGTTGGTCATCTCGACCAGGCGTTCCTCGGTCCGTGACAGCGCGGCCTCGCCGCCCCGCACCAGCGCGGCGTCGATGTTGACCTCGCTCATGTCGTTGACGATCACGGCGACGCGCAGGCCCTCGCGGTTGGCCAGGACATGGTTGAGCAGCGTGGTCTTGCCCGCCCCGAGGAACCCGGACAGGACGGTGACCGGCAGGCGGTCGTACGGCATCGGGGCTCAGCCCTCGGGACGCAGCAGGCCGCGTTCGTAGGCCTTCACGAGGTTCTGCGGTACGAGGTACCGCACGCCGTCGATGGTGACGGGCACCAGGGAGGGGGTGGCCGCCTTCCACTGTGCGCGGCGGTGGCGGGTGTTGCTGCGGGACATCTTCCGCTTGGGGACAGCCATGACAGGGACCTCCTCGGTGGGACAGCGAGCACCGAGGACGCTACATGAAAATGGATCCCATTAACAATTGGTCGTGTGAGGGCCTCCCGCCTCCGCCCGCGGGTTCTAGGGTGGGGCGCGTGACCGACAGCAGCAGACCGCCCCTCGCCGTGTTCGACCTGGACAACACCCTCGCGGACACCGCCCACCGGCAGCGCTTCCTGGAGCGCACGCCCCGCGACTGGGACGGCTTCTTCGCCGCCGCGCCCCAGGACCCGCCCCTGGCGGAGGGCATCGCCCTGGTCCTGGAGAGCGCCGAGGAGTGCGAGGTCGTCTATCTCACCGGCCGGCCCGAGCGCTGCCGACAGGACACGCTCGACTGGCTCGCCGCCCAGGGGCTGCCCGAGGGCCGTGTCCACATGCGGCGCGACAACGACCGCAGGCCCGCCCGGCGCACCAAGCTGGAGACCCTCCGCCGGCTCGCCCGCACCCGTGAGATCCGGGTGCTGGTGGACGACGACGAACTGGTCTGCGAGGACGCCGAACGGGCCGGGTTCACCGTCGTACGGGCGCGCTGGACCGCCCCCTCCGCCGCGCTGAGGACCGCGCAGGAGCGGGAGGGGCGGACCTGAGCCGGTGCCGCTACTCCGAGTCCGACTCGTCCAGGCGGAAGCCCACCTTCAGGCCCACCTGCCAGTGCGCGACCTGTCCTTCCTCGATCTGGCCACGCACCTGCGTCACCTCGAACCAGTCGAGGTTGCGGAGGGTCTGGGAGGCACGGCCGATGCCGTTGCGGATGGCCTGGTCGACGCCGTCGGGCGAGGTGCCGACGATCTCGGTCACCCGATAGGTGTGATTCGTCATGGCTCCACCGTGCCCCAAGTGGCGGCGGAGCGCGAGCCGTCCGTCACCGCACCGTGCTCAGCGACAGCGCGAACCGGCCCTGTTCGTCCGTCCACCAGTGGGCCAGTTCCAGGCCGGCGGCGGACAGTTCGGCCCGCACGCCCTCCTTCCGGAACTTCGCCGACACCTCGGTGTGCAGCTCCTCGCCCGCCGCGAAGTCGATGGCGAGATCCAGCGCCGGGATCTTCACCGTCTGCGCGGTGCGGGAGCGCAGCCGCATCTCGATCCACTCGTTCTCCGCGTCCCAGAGCGCCACATGGTCGAAGGCGCCGGGATCGAAGTCGGCACCCAGTTCGCGGTCGACGACGGTCAGGACGTTCTTGTTGAACGCCGCCGTCACCCCGGCCGCGTCGTCGTACGCCCTGACCAGCACGTTCTCGTCCTTGACGAGGTCCGTGCCGAGCAGCAGGGCGTCACCGGGGGAGAGCAGGGCACGGACCGAGGCGAAGAACTCCGCCCGCTCGGCCGGCAGCAGATTGCCGATCGTGCCGCCCAGGAACGCCACCAGCCGGGGGCCCGGCGTCCCGGGCAGGGCGAGCTCGGCCGTGAAGTCGGCGATCAGGGCGTGCACGTTCAGCCCCGGCCGCTCCGCGATCAGCGCGTGCCCGGCCTGTGTGAGGGCGCTCTCGCTGACGTCGACGGGCACGTACGTGTGCAGGTCGTTCAGCGCGTCGATGACGTACCGCGTCTTCTCCGAGGAGCCGGAGCCCAGCTCGACGAGGGTGCGGGCACCGGAGGCCGCCGCGATCTCGGCGGCCCGGGCGACGAGGATCTCCCGCTCGGCGCGGGTCGGGTAGTACTCGGGCAACTCCGTGATCCGGTCGAAGAGTTCGCTGCCGTGGGCGTCGTAGAACCACTTCGGCGGCAGGGTCTTCGGCGTGCGGGTCAGGCCGCGCAGGACGTCGGCGCGCAGTGCGGCCTCGGTGGCGTCCTCGGGCAGGGTGCGGGTGAGAAGGAACGGGCTCACGTACGGGGCTCCTTCGACGGTGCGATGGCCGAGGCGGCGTCACTCGGCTCCTTCAGTGGGGTGAGCAGCACGTCCGTGCGGCTCGCCGCGAGCAGGGTGTGGTCGGGGACCTCCTGCCAGCGCGGATCGTCGTCGTAGGGCTCGGAGGCGACGACCGTGCCGCGGGAGGACGTCAGGTACCACAGGGTGTCGCCCCAGGTGGTCGCGGCGATGGTCTCGCCGTTGGTGAGGAGGAGGTTGAGGCGCGAGCCGGGGGCGGCCTCGGCGACCTCCAGGACCGTGTCGGCCAGCGCCTGGCTCTCGTCGTCGCCGGCGCGGAGGCGGGCGAGGACCAGGGCCCAGACGAACGCCGAGTCGTTGCGGGCCTCCATCGCCAGCAGGTCGGCGGCGGGCAGGGTCGGGGTCAGCGGTGCCAGGGAGCGCGGCCAGCCCTTGACCGCGCCGTTGTGGCTGAACAGCCACGACCCGCTCGCGTACGGCGCCGCCGCGGCCTCGGCGTCCGCGCCCGCCAGCGTGGCGTCACGGACCGCGGCGAGCAGAGCCGAGGACCGCACGACCCGGGCCAGGTCCGCGAAGGACTGGTCCGCCCAGATGGGGCCGGCCCGGCGGTAGCGGGCCGGCACCGGGTCGTCCCCGGCGTACCAGCCGACCCCGAAACCATCGGCGTTGACGGTGCCGTGGCGCTGGTGCCGGGGTGCCCAGGACTGGCGGTACAGACTGTGCGAGGGCTCCGTGAGGAGCCGCCCGAGCGGCTCCTCGTGGCCCAGATACGCCAGGTGACGGCACATCAGACGCCCTCCGCGGAACGGGCGGTGCGGAAGCCGGAGAAGATCTGCCGCCGGATCGGGTAGTCCCAGTTGCGGAACGTGCCCCGGCAGGCCACCGCGTCGACGGCGAATGAACCGCCGCGCAGCACCTTGTGCTCGGGGCCGAAGAACACCTCCGAGTACTCCTTGTACGGGAACGCCTCGAAGCCCGGGTACGCCTGGAAGTCGCTCGCCGTCCACTCCCACACGTCGCCGATCAACTGCCGTACACCGAGCGGGGATTCGCCCTCCGGATAGCTGCCCGCCGGGGCCGGGCGCAGATGCCGCTGGCCGAGGTTGGCGTGCTCGGGCGCCGGGTCGGCGTCACCCCACGGGTAGCGCATCGAGCGGCCCGTGGTGGGGTCGTGGCGGGCGGCCTTCTCCCACTCGGCCTCGGTGGGCAGCCGCCGCCTGGCCCAGCGGGCGTACGCGTCGGCCTCGTACCAGCTCACGTGCACCACGGGCTCGTCGGGCGGCACGACCTCGGTGACGCCGAAGCGGCGGCGCAGCCACTGGTCGCCGTCCCGCCTCCAGAACAGCGGGGCGTCGATGTCGTGCTGCCGGATGTGGTCCCAGCCGGCCGGCGCCCACCATCGGTCGAGCCGGTAGCCGCCGTCCTCGATGAACTCCTGGTACGCCTCGTTGGTGACCGGCGCCGTGTCGATGTAGAACGGCGCCACCTCCCGCCGGTGCGCCGGGCGTTCGTTGTCCAGCGCCCACGGCTCGTCGGAGGTACCCATCATGAACGGGCCACCGGGCACCAGGACTTCGGCCGGACCGGTGTAGAGAGGCGCCGGTGCCGGGTCGGGGGCGGTCAGGGCCTGGGGGCCGGTGCGGAGCTGATGGGTGATCAGCATCGTCTCGTCGTGCTGCTGTTCGTGCTGCGCGATCATCCCGAAGGCGAACCCCGCCTCGGTGAGCCGCGTGCCGTGGAACGCGGTGGACTCGAGCAGGTCCAGGACCCGGCCACGCACCTCCCCGGCGTACCGGCGGGCCTCGTCGGGCGGGAGCAGCGGCAGCTTCGGCCGTTCCGCGCGCGGGTGCTCGAAGGCGTCGTACAGGCCGTCGATCTCGGGCCGCATCGCCTCCCGCCCCGCGACATTGCGCAGCAGCCAGAGTTCCTCCTGGTTGCCGATGTGCGCGAGGTCCCACACCAGCGGGGACATCAGCGGTGAGTGCTGGGCGGTGAGGTCGGGGTCCTCGACGCAGCTGGTCAGCAGCGTCGTGCGGTCGCGCGCCGTGGTGAGGGTGTGCAGCGCCCGGACGCGGAGCGTCTCGGCGTCGTCGGTCATGAGCGGAGGTCCTTCCCGTGCAACCGGTCCAGCAGATCGTCGGCGGGGCAGCGGCCCTGGCGTACGTACCGCTCCAGGTACGCCGCTACGGCGCCCGTCACCTCGGCGGTCGCGCCGAGCCGGGGCAGGGCGTCGAGGGCGGCCGTGAAGCACTGGACGGCCACGTCGTGCAGTTCCGGGTCGCCGAGGCCGGTGCGGGCCGCGTCGAGCCACAGCGGGTTGTGCGGGGCGGGCGGCCCCATTGCCCGCTCGGCCAGCGGCTTCACCGCGCGGTAGGCGGTCTCGGCGGCCTCGGGGTCGTCGAAGAGCGCCGTCGTCACGGCGAGCGGCACGATCCAGCCGTCGTCGCCGGGCTGGGCGTCGATCATGCGCAGCTCCAGGTGGCCGCGCGGTCTGATCGGCGGGAACAGCGTGGTGAGGTGGTAGTCGAGGTCCTCGCGGGTCGGCGGCCTCGGCGTCGCGGAGCGGGTCCAGTCGCGGAAGGTCATGGCGTCCGGAACGTCCCAGGCGCGGCCGTCCTGCCGGATGCACATCACCGGGGCGTCGAGCACGTGCCGCGCCCACGCCTCGCGCGGATCTCCGTCCAGCGGGGGAGCGCCCGCGCGGCCCGCGCCGATCTCCATCCACAGCAGCTGGCGGGTGGAGACCCAGCCGGTGGGCTCGCGGCCGGCCAGCGGGGAGTTGGCGAAGGCGGCGACCAGGACCGGGCCCAGCTGGTGGGCCAGCCACCAGCGCCGCCCGTGCCCGAGTGGCCCAGGCTCCTCGTAACCGGCGTCCAGGCACACCTGCACGGAGGCGGAGGTGCACATCATGGCGCGACCGGCCGGGCCGGTGCGGTCCAGGCACGCCTCCATGGCGTCGTAGCGGGGTTCGTGCAGATACCGGCGGGGTGAGTGCCAGGGATCGTGGCCGACGCCGACGAGGCCGAGACCGTGCCCGGCGAGCGTCGCGCGGACGGCGTCGAGATCGGCGGAGACGGTGTCGATGCACTCCGTCAGGGAGGCGGCGGGCAGGGAGCTCAGCTCCAGCTGGCCGCCGGGCTCGACGGTGAGTGCCGAGTTCAGCGGAACGGCCCGCAGTGCGGCGTAGGCCGCTTCGAGCCGTTCGGGTGTGACGGGGAGCTGCGGCAGGCGCAGCTCGTGGACGAGCCATTCCACCTCGACCCCGACGGTGCGGGGTGGTCCGGTCTTGAAGCAGATGCCCCGGACAAGGGCCTCCACCTCGGCGGCGGACAGAGCGGTGCGGGGCTCCGTACAGTCGCTACAGTCGGTAACCGAATCGGACATGTCGGGATCCTCCTGAGATTCCACCATGTCGCCGGCCCGGATGATGTTGGCCGGACCGGCATAACTCGTCCCACCCAAAACCCTCGAGGCGAATCGCACAAGAGTGCATATCGTCGTAATCAGGGCTGACGATCTCCGTTTTCTCTGCGTTCGCTGGGGGTTTCCAGGCCGGGAAACTCCGTTGCACCGGATGACCAGCATCGCCCACGATGCCTGCATGAGCACGACGGGGGAGCGCGCACGGCGCGCGTTCGCGGCGCCCACGGGGGTGGCGCCATGAGCGCGCGCCTGCGTGGCATCGCACAGCAGACGGAGCAGATCGTCGAGGCGGGCTTCTATCGCGCCTCCGACGGACGCGAGGTGTCCATCGCGGCGCCGACCGAGGCCGCACGGGCCGGTACGCGGATGTACGGGCCGGACCCCGTGCCCGTGCCGGAGCTCCCGCCCGGCGACACGTTCGTCGAGGTCACGGGCGAGAGCAGCCTGGAGGCCGCCCGTCGGCTCGGCGGTGTGCCGGCCGTCCTGAACTTCGCCTCGGCCCGCAACCCGGGCGGTGGCTATCTCAACGGCGCCCAGGCCCAGGAAGAGGCCCTGTGCCGCGCCAGCGCGCTGTACGTCTGCGTACGGGAGGCCAGGGACTTCTACGACCACCACCGCGCCCACCGCGACGCGTTCTACACGGACCGTGTCATCCACTCACCGGCCGTGCCCGTGTTCCGGGACGACCGCGGCCGTCTGCTGGACGAGCCGTACACCGCGGGCTTCCTGACCGCGGCCGCGCCGAACGCGGGCGTCGTACGGCGTACGGTGCCGCAGCGCACGGCCGAGCTGCCGCGCGCCCTGGCGGTGCGTGCCGAGCGAGTGCTGGAGGTGGCGGCGGCCGAGGGGTACCGGAGGCTGGTGCTGGGCGCGTGGGGTTGCGGGGTCTTCCAGAACGACCCCGCGCAGGTGGCGGGGGCGTTCCACGCACTGCTGGGGCCGGGCGGGCGGTTCGCGTCGGTGTTCGAGCACGTGGTGTTCGGGGTGCTGGACCGCACGCCCGGCCACGTAGTGCGGGGTGCTTTCGAGAAGACCTTTCAGGTCCAGCCGTAGCGCTCGTGCAACCGCTGCCTGACCAGGTTGAACCGCATCCGGTCCAGCGCACAGGCCTCCCGGCGCATACCGTCCTCGTGCAGGCGCAGGATGCGGTCGACGGCCACCCAGGAATCCCGGCCGGTGCGGTCCCAGGGCCCGCTGCCGATCGCCACCCACTCCCGGTCCCCGTCGTGGCGCTTGCTGGACAGCTGCACGGCGAGGAACGTCCCGGCCGCCTCCCGGGCGACCACGAGCACGGGACGGTCCTTGCCGCGTCCGTCGTTCTCCTCGTAAGGCACCCAGGTCCACACGATCTCGCCCGGGTCGGGGTCGCCGTCGTGCGCGGGTGAGTACTCGGTGCGCACCCGGCCCACCTCGCGGGGGTCGGCCTCGGTGGTGGCGGTGGCGCCGGAGCGGCCGGGGACGTTCTCATCGGTAAACGCAGTCACGGGGGCACCTTAGAGGCTGCCCCCGTGATCAGACGTGACGGGTCACTTGTCGTCCATCGGCACCTTCTGCGCCGACGGCGGCGTCGCGATCCCGTTGAGGGACGAAGTGCCCGCCGGTTCCTGGCCGTTCTGGTTCATGGAGGCCAGCAGCTGACGTGCCAGCCCCAGTCCGGTGCCGCCCATGGTGAGGGCCTTGGCGAGCATGTCCGCCATGCCGTCGGCCCCGTTGAGGACCACCATGTTGTCGACGCTGCCGAACGCGGACGCGCCCGCCCTGACGATCTCCGGCCAGTTCTCGGCGAGTTGCTGCGCGACCACCGCCTCCTGGTTCTCGGCGAGAGCGGCGGCCCGTGCCTTGATGGCCTCCGCCTCGGCGAGCCCCTTGGCCTTCGTCGCCTCGGCCTGTGCCAGACCCCTGGCCTGAGCCGCCGCGGCCTCCGCCTCACCGGTGGCCCGGGTCGACGCCGCCATGGCCGTACCCCGGGCCTTGGTCGCCTCGGCCTCGGCACCCGCGGCCGTCTTGACCCGGGTCGCCTCGGCCGCCGCGGCCAGCTCCGTCTCCTTCGCCTTGGCCTCGGCCGCGGAGATCCGCGCGTCACGCTCGGCCTCGGCCAGCGTGCGCTTCTCGTAGGCCTGGGCGTCCGCCGGCTTGCGGACGTCCGCCTGGAGCTGCTGCTCCCGCCGGTTCGCCTCGAGTTCGGCGATCCGGGTCTCCTGGACGACGACCTCCTGCCGGGCCGCGGCGTCCGCGAGCGGACCGGCCTGGCGCGCCTTAGCGCCCGCCTTGTCCCGCTCGGCCTGGTATCCGGCCTGGAGGATCTCGCTGTCCCGGGTGGCCTCCGCCATCCGCGCGAACGACTTCTGCTCGGCCTCCGTGGCCAGCCGGTTCGCCTCCGCCTGCGCGATGCGCGCGTCCCGCTGGACGGCCGCCGCGTGCGGCATCGCCAGGTTCTGGATGTACCCGGTCGGGTCCTCGATCTCATGGATCTGCAGGGAGTCGACGATGAGCCCCAGCTTCTCCATCTCCGTGCCGCAGGCGGCCCGGGTCTGCCCGGTGAGCTTCTCCCGGTCGCGGATCATCTCCTCGACGGTCAACCCGCCGACGATGGACCGCAGATGACCGGCGAACACGTTGTGCACCCGCTCCGACATCAGCTTCTGCTGGTCGAGGAAACGGCGCCCCGCGTTGGCGATCGACACGAAGTCGTCGCCCACCTTGAAGATGACCACGCCCCGTACCTTGAGCGGAATGCCCTGGTGGGTCACGCAGTCCACGTGCAGCTCGGTCTCGTTGAGGTCGAGCGACAGCTTGCGCACCGCCTGCACGCCGGGCAGCACCAGCGTGCCGCGCCCCGTGACGATGCGGAACCCCATACCTTCCTCGAGGCCCTCGGTCCTGTGCTTGGAGCCGGAGATGATGAGCGCCTCATTGGGCTCGGCCACGCGCCACATCATCTTGAACACACCGATCAACGCGAGGACGGCCACGACCGCGACCCCCGCAACGACGCCGATGACCATCGGCATTCGCCCCCTTTGGATGGTGCCCTTTCGGCACCGAACGAAGGGAGTGTGCGCCTCGGCGAGGCCGGAATACAGACCCTTGCCGATCCTTGTCACAACCTTGACGCACAACGCTCTCACCTGCGGTGGAGCATGCTCAACTGTCGTACGCCGCCTGGACGTAGACGGTCCTCGGCGCCTGGTACTCCACCACCATCACCACGGTGCCCCGCTCGATACGGTCCGTGCCGGTGGCCGCGTAGGCGAGAAAGTGCTCGGCACCGCCCCGCACGCGGACGATCACCTCGCCGACGAGCCCGGGACCCACCGTTCCGGTGACCCGACCCATGAGCCCGACCATCGACGCATCGTCCATGGTCACAGGGTAAGGGCCGAACGCCGTCACGCGGCCGGGGAATCCGTCGCGATCTCCCGCGCCGGCGGCCACGCCTCGTGCCAGCGCAGCTCCGCCTCCAGCTGCGCGGCCAGCGAGACCAGCAGCGGCTCGCTGTGCGCCGGACCGAGCAACTGCGCCCCGACGGGCAGCCCTTGGCCGACGAACCCGGCGGGGACGTTGACCCCGGGCCAGCCCAGCACGTTCCACGGCCAGGCGAAGGGACAGGCGGCGATCATGGCGCGGTCGGTGGCCAGTCCGCCCAGCTTCAGCATCGAGCCGATGCGCGGCGGGGGAGCGGCCGTGGTCGGCGCGAGGATCACGTCGTACGACGTGAGGAATCCGCCGATACGACGGTGCAGGACCGCCTCGGACCGCCGCGCCGCCCGCAGCGGTGCCCCGCCCAGCAGTCGGCCGAGGCGGGCGGCGTCCCGGGTGCGCCGGTCGAGGAGCGCGGGGAAGGGGGCCTCGCCGACCCGCTCGGCGAGACCGACCGTGGCGCGCGGGATGAAGGTGAGCCCGATCTGCCCGTACGGGGGGTCGGCCTCCTCGACGGTGTGCCCCAACGCGGCGAGTTTCTCGGCGAGTTCGACGACCTTGGCCCGTACCTCGGGCTGGAGCCGCGCCGGCAGCGCGGTGAACGGCGGCTTCAGGGCGAGCGCGATGCGCAGCCTGCCGGGGTCGCGTCCGACGGCGCCCGAGGCGTCGACGGCGGGCGGCCGGTGCGGGTCGAGGTCGTGGTTGCCGCTCGCCGCGTCCAGCAGAAGGGCGGCGTCGGCGACCGTGCGGGCCAGGGTGCCGTTGACGGTGATGCCCTGGAAGGACTCGCCGCGCGGCCAGGTGGAGATGCGGCCGCGCTGCGGCTTGATGCCGATGAGATGGGTCCAGGAGGCCGGGATGCGCACCGACCCGGCGCCGTCCGAACCGAGCGCGGCCGGTACGAGGCCGGCCGCGACGGCGGCGGCCGATCCGCCCGAGGAGCCGCCCGGGGTGTGCTCGGTGCTCCACGGATTGCGGGTGGCGCCGAAGGCGGGCCCCTCCGTGAAGGGCCACTGCCCGAACTCGCAGGTGTTGGTCTTGCCGACGACGACGGCTCCGGCCGCGCGCAACCGCCGTACGGCTTCGCCGTCCTGAGCCACGGCCGGGAACTCTCCCTGGCAGCCGAACGCGGTGGGCTCGCCCGCCACGTCCATGTCGTCCTTGACGGCGACGGGTACACCGAGCAGCGGCCCGCGCACTCCGGCGGCGAGTTCCCTGTCCGCCGCGTCCGCCTCGGCGAGCGCGGCCTCGGCCCGGACGACCCGGAAGGCGTTGAGGGACCCCTGGCTGGCGGCGATCCGCTCCAGGCTCTGCTCCACGAGGGCCCGGGAGGTCACCTCCCCGGCGGCCAGCGCGCGGGCCGACTCCGCCAGGCCTGTGGCACGGTCGAGCGCCATGTGAACCCCTCCACCTTCGGAGCGCGTTGTCTACCGAACGGTAACCTGTGGAAGCGCTGTCCCGGAACGCTCGTGATGGGGGCGGAAGTTCAGTGCACGGCACAGCCTTCCCGCAGGGCTCACCAGGTCGTGCGCAAACCATTGACGCGATTCAGCCTCGCCCCTACCTTCTGATCGACTTTCCGAACCTCGTTCGGCATGTCGGACACCAGAGCCGCGTTGTTTGTTTGTCCGAGGGAGAGCCGCCCGTGACCACACGACCCCCCGCCCCGTCCCGTCGCGCCCTGCTGCGTGCGATGGCGGCCCTGCCCGCCTCGGCCGTGCTGATGGGCGGCCTGCCCGGCGCGGCCTCCGCCGCCGCCCCGCCGAACGGCTCCGCGACCCGCTACACCATCGTGCCGTTCCTCAACAGCAACGACGGCACGGTCAACGTCTACCAGTCGGACGACGCGCTCGACTTCCGGCTGCTGCAGTCCTCGGCCTACACCCCGCCGAGCAACAGAATCCGCGACGCCAGCATCTTCAAGCACACCAACGGCTACTACTACATCACCTACACCACCCACACCTGGCAGGACGCCAGCACCACGATCGGCTTCGCCCGCAGCTCCGACCGGGTCAACTGGACCTTCCTGTACGACTACACGGTCCCGATCGCCAACCTGTCCCGGGCGTGGGCGCCGGAGTGGTTCGTCGACAGCGACGGCAGTGTGAACGTCATCGTGTCCTGCTCGGTCACCAGCGACGAGTGGATCTTCACGCCGTATCTGCTGAAGGCGACGAACTCCGCTCTCACCGCGTGGAGTTCACCGGTGGCCCTCTCCGGCATCGGCGCGAACCACATCGACACCTTCCTCGTGAAGATCGGCTCGACGTACCACGCGTTCACCAAGAACGAGACGACCAAGTACATCGAGTACGCGACGGCCTCCTCGCTGACCGGCCCCTACACGATCTCCAGGACCGGCGACTGGGCCGGCTGGGGCAGCTACCGCGAGGGCCCGGCGCTCGTCCAGCTCGACAACGGCGCCTGGCGGCTCTTCTTCGACGGCTACGGCGACGGCAACTACTACTACAGCGACAGCTACGACACGTTCGCGACCTGGTCCGCCCCGGCGGCCCTGCCCGTGGTCTCCGGTACGGCCCGGCACTTCACGGTGATCAAGGAGACGGTGACGGGCGGCCCGAGCCTGGCGAAGAACGTCACGCGCTCCTTCCGGTCGGCCAACTACTCCACCCGCTACTGGCAGACGCAGTCCTCCCTGCTCAACCTCCCGGTGGTGACCAGCTCCAGCACCACCGCCGAGAAGACGGCGTCGACCTTCACCGTCGTGGCGGGCCTCGCGGACTCCAGCGGCTACTCGTTCCGCGACTCCGCCGGCAACTACCTGCGCCACTGGGACTTCCGCGCCCGCTTCGACGCGAACGACGGCACGTCGACGTTCGCCAAGGACGCGACGTTCATCGCCCGCACGGGAAGCACGAGCGGCTCGATCCGCTTCGAGTCGTACAACTACCCCGGGTACTACCTGCGCCACTACAACTACCAGCTGCGGGTGGAGCGTTCGAACGGCACCGATCTCTTCCGGACGGACAGCTCCTTCCTGCCGGTGACCGCCTGGGTCTGAGCCGCGGAGGCTAGAGCGGCGCCGGGGAGGAAGCACCGGCGATCAGCAGACGGGGCGTGCCCTTGCCGTTCGCGGGCACGCTCCACAGGTCGCTGGCGCCGACCTTGCCCTCGGCGGGCAGCGCGTAGGCGACCGTCTCGTCGTCCAGCCAGGTGGCTTGGTCGTCGACGCTGTGGCGTTCGGCCAGGGGCGTCTCCTTCAGGGTGCGCAGATCGAGGACGTATTCGCGCCAGAGATCCGTACGCGACAGCACCCGCTTCTTGAAGGCCACCCGGGTGCCGTCGGGGGACAGGGACGGGCACTCCACGTTCTCGATCAGAGTGGTCACCGTCTGCCGGGAGATCGAACCGCGGACCAGGTAGGTCTTGTTGTCCGTGTTCAGGGTGGCGTAGAAGGTGTCGTCGTCGGCGGCGAAGGTGACACCCCAGAAGTTGACGTCCGCCGCCTTGTAGGACCTGCCGTCCAGATCGATGGAGAAGGTCTCCAGGCTGGGGGTCAGCCTCATGGTGCGGGTGTCGAGGATCGAGGTCCTGGTGGAGAAGAACGCGGACGCGTAGGACTCGCCCGAGACGAAGACGGTCCAGGCGACGAAGCGGCCGCTGGGGGAGACCCGGGCCCGGCTGGGGGTGCCCGCGAGCGAGTAGGTGTGCCGGGTGCGCAGGTCGGAGTCCAGGAGCAGGGCCCGGTTGTTCTGCTTGAGGACACCGGTGTCGGACTGGAGGCACACGCCCGTGCCGGCGGCCGCGTAGAAGCGCGCGCACTTCAGGTCCGAGGCGGTCCGCCCGCTCCCGGGCTCGGTGGACGGGACCGAGGCGACCGCGGTGCGGTGCGGGCCGGCGGCCGCGTTGACGAACATCAGCCGGTCCTTCTGGCCGAGCGTCACCTTGCCCCCGCTGACGGCGGGGCCGCCCGCCTGCGGCCGGTTCGCCCGGTCCGCGCGGTCGGCGGCGCGCAGGACCATGCCGGTCCCCAGTCCCGCGAGCAGCAGCACCGCCGTGACGAGGACGATCAGGCGGCGGCGCAGCGGTGTCATCTGGTTCCTCTTCGGTTCAGTCGTCATCGGGTCCCGCCTCGCCGTGGTGGTCATCGGGTGCCGCCCCCCGGTCTCAGCACCAGGCCCGCGACGACCGCGCAGCACAGCAGTCCGACCGCGGAGCCGGCCAGCGCGGGGCCGTAGCCCCACACCGTCCAGGCGGCGCCGAACCCCAGCGAGCAGCAGAACCGGGCCAGCGCCTGACTGGTGCCGACGATCGCGAGACCGCTGGCGCGCAGATGCTCGGGCACCGTGGCGGCCAGGGCGGCGGGCAGTACCCCGTCGGTGGCGGCGTAGAACACGCCGTGCAGGGCGAGGACGAGGAAGGGCAGGGCGGGTGTGTTCGGGGCCCACAGCAGCAGCGCGTAGGCCGTGAGCAGGGCCATGTGCCCGGCGAGGAACACGGTGTGCCGTCCGACCCGGTCGGCCAGCGCGCCGAGGGGTACGGCCAGCAGCAGGAAGACGACGGCGGTGCCCAGCGGCAGCAGCGGGAACCACTCCTCGGCCAGGCCCGCGCGCCGTTGCAGGAGTAGGTAGACGAAGGCGTCGCTGACGGTGGTCAGACCGAGCAGCGCGGCACAGCCGGCGAGCGCCCGCAGCCGGGGCAGGCGGAGCAGGGCGAGCGCCTCGCGCACCCGCACGGGCGGCCTGCCCTGCGGCGCGAAGTCCTGCGGCGTGGCTGCGCCGTCGCGCGGGGCGTCCGGCCGTGCGCCTGCCGTGTCGGGCACGGTGTCCGGCTCTGAGCCTGCCCCCTCGTGCCGGGTCTCCTGCCGTCTTCCCGGCACGAACAGCACCAGGACGACCACGCCGAGCACGGCCACGCACGCGCTCACCCCGAACACGGCGTCGTAGCCGTCGGCCGCCGCGTTCAGGATGAGGAACGCCGCCAGCGGGCCGAGCATCGCGCCGGTGGTGTCCATCGCCCGGTGGATGCCGAAGGCCCGGCCCTGGCGGTCGGACGGGGTGGACAGGGAGATCATCGCGTCGCGCGGGGCGGTGCGCAGGCCCTTGCCGGTGCGGTCCAGGGCGAGGACCGTGCCCAGCGCGCCGATGCTGCTCGTGAGCAGGAGCAGCGGCTTGCACAGCGCGGACAGGCCGTATCCGAGCCCGGCGATCAGCTTGTGGTTGCGGACGCGGTCGGCGAGGTGACCGCCGGTGAGCTGGACCAGCGCGCTGACACCGTTGTAGACACCGTCGAGGGCGCCGAATCCCAGTGGACTGAAGCCGAGCGTGGTGACGAGGTAGAGCGGCAGGACGGCGGTGACCATCTCCGAGGAGATGTCGGTGATCAGGCTGACCGTGCCCAGCACGAGCACGACCGGGGCCACCTTGGGCCGCAGACCGCGTCTTCGGCCCCGCTCGGTGTCCGCCCCGGCGGGTGCGGAGCGGTCGGTGAGGTACATGTCCAGGACTCCAGGTGCGCTGCGTTCAGTTCTGCCGGCTGCTCTCGTCCCGCAGCCAGGTGCCGAAGTCCTGGGCCCTGACGGCCTTCCTGGCCTTGCGCCGGGCGACGACCGCCGCGGCGACGAAGACCAGGACCGCGGGGAGGAGCTTCGGCTGCCCGCGGAGCAGGGTGGTGAGGTCCGCCCTGCTCGTGCGGGCGGTGGCCTCCTCCGGTCCCCGGTGCTGCTCGACCTGGGTGGTGGAGACCGCGGCGCGGATCCGCCGATTGATCAGATCCGGCCACGTACGCGGCGGATGGACGACGACCTCGGCCGCGCCGACCACGAGCCGCTCCGCGGGGGCGAACGCCAGGGACGCGGCCAGGTCGTCGGCCATCAGCGGCGGCAGCGCGGCGATCCGGGCATGTCCGGCCTTGGAGACCGCGATGACGCCACGGCCGAACAACCCCTCCCGCACGACCGGCAGTTGCTGCCACACCCGGTAGTAGGCGCGCACCCGCCAGGCACAGCCGTCCAGGGGGATCCGCCGTTCGGGCGCGGTGGCGAGGATGCCCGGGACGCCGTCGTCCAGGGGGTCGGTCAGTGCCCGTACGTCGGCTCCCGTGATCACGACGTCGGCGTCCACGTAGACGCGGGGGAAGCCCCGCGCGTGATCGTCACCGGCCCGCAGGGCGGCGTGCTTGGACGGGGTGGGGATCTCGACCACCCGCACGCGTGGGCCGCGGGCGGCGGCGATCCGCGCCGTGTCGTCCGTGCAGCCATTGCATACGACCACGATGTCGTTTTCGCCCTCGCGGGATTCGGAATCGGCCAGAAGTGAATCCAGTAGCCGGGCGATGACTTGCGCTTCGTTGTGGGCCGGGATCACGATGCTCGTCACCTGGGCAGTATGCAGTCGATGTCACTAATGCGATGTGTGTTTCGTCCAACTGTTCCCGTGACTGTGTCCGGTGGTCTAGATTGAGGGCCGCCGAGCCGGTTTGGGTGGGGAATATGAGGCCGCGAGGCACAGGCCAACATGTAGGGGACATGCGGCGGTTGGGGAACCGCTGAGGCTTCTTTCTTTCATCTGCCGTTGTGCCGGGGGCACATCGGTGTTCGGTCAGGGGTAACCGCGCACGTGGTGGGGGGCGCATGACCATTGAGGTCACGCATGAGCAACTGGATGTGGAACGCAGGAATCCACAAGACCGCCGAAGACCTTGGGAAAAGAAGTACCGGATAGTCCTGCTGGTCGCCGACGGACTCGCGGCCGTGGTCGCGGCCCTGGTGATCCACGCGGTGTACGGCCGCTGGGCGGTGGCCCTGGTGCTGCCCCCGGTGTGGCTCGCGGCCATGGCGGCCCACCGGTCCTACGACCGCAGGGCCTTGGGACTGGGAACCGAGGAGTACCGGCGCGTGCTCCGGGGCGCTGTCGCCCTGCCGGCGCTGGCCGCCGTCGCGCACTGGACGTTCACGCGGGACCCGGGCCTCTTCCATGACATGACCATGGCCGCAATGCCGGCCGCCGCCCTCGCCCTCCTGGTCCGGTACGCGCTGCGCCGCCGCCTGCACCGGCGGTGGGCCCGGGAACGGGGCGGGAGCGCGACCCTCCTGGTCGGTCCGTCGCGCGGCATCGTGGAACTGGTCGCCGTGCTGCGGCGCGGCGGGGTCCAGGAGCTCCAGGCCGCCGGGGTGTGTCTGAGCGACCCGCAGAACGCGGCGGAGATCCGCAGGCTCGGGCTCCCGGTCCTCGGCGGGGTCGACACCATGGACGACGTCATCCGGGCCCTGGGCATCGGCACCGTCGTGGTGCTGCCCGCGCCCGAGTACGACGCCTCCGTACTGCGCCGCATCTCCTGGACGGCCGCCGTGCAGGGCGTCGACTTCCTGCTCGCCCCCGTGCTCGCCGACGTCTCCGCCGCCCGGCTGACCGTACGGCCCACCAACGGGGTGCCGCTGATGCGGATCCAGGCGCCGAACCTCTCCCGGCTCTCCCGGCTGCCCAAGGAACTCCTGGACCGCGCGCTCGCCGCGGTGCTCCTGTTCCTCCTCGCCCTGCCCATGCTGGCGATCGCCCTGATCGTCCGGCTGGACAGCTCCGGCCCCGCACTCTTCAGACAACAGCGGGTGGGCCGGTTCGGCGATCACTTCACCATGTTCAAGTTCCGCACGATGCGACCCGACTCGGAGGCCCTGCGAGCCGAGTTGGAACACCTCAACCAGAACAGCGACGGCCTGCTGTTCAAGGTGAAGGAGGACCCGCGGATCACCCGGGTCGGTTCCTTCCTGCGCCGCACCTCGCTCGACGAACTGCCGCAGCTGCTCAATGTGATCGGCGGCCACATGTCGCTCGTCGGCCCCCGCCCGTCCCTGCCCGAGGAGGTGGAGGAGTACCCGTCGGAGGTCAAGCGGCGGCTGCTCGTGAAACCCGGCCTCACCGGGCTGTGGCAGGTCAGCGGCCGCTCCGACCTGCCCTGGGACGAGGCGGTCCGGCTCGATCTCGGATACGTGGACAACTGGTCGATGGGCCTTGACCTGTCGATCCTGGCGCGCACCGGCTCCGCGGTGGTGCGCGGAACGGGGGCCTACTGATGGACCGGAAGAAGAGGGATCAAGTGACTGAGACCGCGGAGCCGTTGGGAGTCGCAGTCGTCGGGGCCGGCTACTGGGGTCCCAATCTCGTCCGCAACTTCCAGGCCAGCGAGCGCTTCCGGCTGCGCTGGCTGTGCGACCTCGACGTGGGACGGGCCCAGCGGGTCCTGGGCGGCTACTCGACCGTGCGTCCCACCGCGGACTACGCGGCCGTCCTCGCCGACCCCTCCGTCGACGCCGTCGCCGTGGCCACGCCCGCCGGCACCCACCTCGACATCGCCCTGGCCGCCCTGCGCGCCGGGAAGCACGTCCTCGTGGAGAAGCCCCTCGCGGCGACCTACGCCGACGGGCTGCGCCTGGTGACCGAGGCGGAGGAGCGCGGGCTCACCCTGATGTGCGACCACACCTACTGCTACACGCCCGCGGTGGGCCGCATCCGGGAGCTGGTCCGCTCCGGCGAACTCGGCGAGATCCACTTCGTCGACTCGGTCCGGATCAACCTGGGGCTCGTCCAGAAGGACATCGACGTCCTGTGGGACCTGGCCCCGCACGACCTGTCGATCCTGGACTTCATCCTCCCCGACACCGTCGTGCCGGTCGCCGTCGCCGCCCACGGGGCCGACCCGATCGGCGCCGGACAGGCCTGCGTGGCCTATCTGACGCTCACGCTCAGCACGGGCGCCATCGCGCACGTGCACGTCAACTGGCTGTCGCCGACCAAGGTGCGGACCACCATGGTGGGCGGCTCCAAGCGCACCCTCGTCTGGGACGACCTCAACCCCGCCCAGCGCGTGGCGATCTTCGACCGGGGCGTGGACCTGGCCTCGCCCCAGGAGATCGGCGCGGACGAACGCCGGGACATGCTCATCTCGTACCGCTCCGGCGACATGGTCGCCCCCGCCATCGGCGAGAAGGAGGCGCTGCGCAGCATGGTCGACGAGTTCGGCGACGCCATCCGCCGGCGCCGGGCGCCGCTGACCGACGGCCGGGCCGGCCTCAGGGTGCTGGACATCCTCGAAGCGGCCTCCCGCAGCCTGGAGTTCCGCGGTGCGGTCGTCGGCCTGCGCACCGGCCACTGACCGTTCGCACGCATGGAGACATTCCTTGAGAAGTCCGGTGAGAGGGAAGTGCAGTTGAGCAGCGTACGAGGCAAGAAGATCCTGGTCACCGGGGGAGCGGGCACCATCGGCTCCAACCTCGTCGACCTCCTGGCCGAAGGCGGCGCCCGCGAGATCGTGGTGCTGGACAACTTCGTGCGCGGACGGCGGGCCAACCTCGCCCGGGCGCTGCCCAGCGGTGTCGTGGAGGTCGTCGAGGGCGACGTCCGGGACATCGACACCGTGAAGAAGGTCACCGAGGGCGCCGACCTGGTGTTCCACCTCGCCGCGATCCGCATCACCCAGTGCGCGGAGGAGCCCCGGCTCGCCAACGAGGTGCTGGTCGACGGCACGTTCAACGTCCTGGAGGCGGCGGCCGCGGCCGGTGTCACCAAGGTCGTCGCCTCGTCGTCGGCGTCCGTCTACGGCATGGCCGAGGTCTTCCCGACGACCGAGCGCCACCACGCGTACAACAACGACACGTTCTACGGCGCGGCCAAGGCCTTCAACGAGGGCATGCTGCGCAGCTTCCACGCCATGTACGGCCTGGACTACGTGGCGCTGCGCTACTTCAACGTCTACGGCCCGCGGATGGACATCCACGGCCTCTACACCGAGGTGCTCATCCGCTGGATGGAGCGCATCGAGTCGGGCGAGCCGCCGCTGATCCTCGGCGACGGCACCCAGACCATGGACTTCGTCGACGTCCGCGACATCGCCAGAGCCAATGTGCTGGCCGCCGAGTCGGATCTCACCGACGAGGTGTTCAACGTCGCGTCCGGTACGGAGACCTCGCTGCGCGAACTCGCCGACGGTCTGCTGGAGGCGATGGGCGCGTCCGGTCTGGAGCCGGTGCACGGGCCCGCCCGCGCCGTCAACGGGGTGAGCCGGAGGCTCGCGGACACCTCGCGGGCCGCCGAGCGGCTCGGGTTCACGGCGCAGATCGATCTGCGTACGGGTCTCAAGGACCTGGTGGAGTGGTGGCGCGCGGAGCGGGAGGCGGCCAAGTGAGCACCGACCGCATCCCCGTGATGATCCCCTGGCTCGGCGAGGAGGAGGCCAAGGCCGCCTCCGACGCGGTGCTGTCCGGATGGGTCGCCCAGGGCCCCCGGGTCGCCGCGTTCGAGCGGGCCTTCGCGGAGCGGGTGGGCGCCGAGCACGCCGTCGCGGTCAGTTCGTGCACCACCGCCCTGCACCTGGCGCTCGTCGCGCTCGGCCTGGGCCCGGGCGACGAGGTCGTGGTGCCCTCGCTGTCGTTCATCGCCACCGCCAACGCCGTACGGTACGTCGGCGCCGAGCCGGTGTTCGCGGACGTCGACCTGGCCACCGGCAACCTCACCCCGGCCACCGTCGACGCGGTCCGCACCCCTCGTACCCAGGCCGTCCTCGCCGTCCACCAGGGCGGCGTACCGGCCGACGTGCACGCCCTGCGCGCCGCCTGCGCCGACTGGGACCTGCCTCTCGTGGAGGACGCGGCCTGCGCCATCGGCTCCACCGTCGGCGGCAAGCCCGTCGGACACGGCGCGCTGATCGCCGCGTGGTCCTTCCATCCCCGCAAGCTCGTCACCACCGGCGAGGGCGGCATGGTCACCACCGACGACGCCGAGTGGGCGGCACGACTGCGTCGGCTGCGCGAGCACGGCATGAACGCCTCCGCGGCGGACCGCCATGCGAGCGACAAGCCGGTCCTGGAGAGCTACCTCGAGGTCGGCTACAACTACCGGATGACGGACGTCCAGGCCGCGATCGGTCTGGTCCAGCTCGGCAAGCTCGACGCGATGATCGCGCGCCGCCGCGAACTGGCGTCCCGCTACCACGAGTTGCTGCGGGGCGTCACCGGCCTCACCCCCGTGCGCGACCCCGCGCACGGACAGAGCAACTTCCAGTCCTACTGGGTGCTGCTGGACGGGGACTTCCCCGTCGGCCGGGACGACCTGCTCGCCGCGCTCTCCGAGGCCGGCGTCTCCGCCCGGCGCGGAATCATGGCCTCGCATCTCGAACCCGCCTACGCGGGCCACCCGGGCGTACCGCTGCCGGTCACCGAGCGGATCACCCGGGACTCGCTGATCCTGCCGCTGTTCCACACGATGACCGAGGCCCAGCAGGACCGCGTCGTGGCGGCCCTGCGAGAGCAGGCCCGTAGATGAACGAACTGGTGATCATCGGCGCGGGCGGCTTCGCCCGGGAGACCGCGCAGGCCGTACTCGCCGCGGGTGAACTCAAGCTGCTCGGACACCTCGACGACAACCCCGCCCTGCACGGCACGGACGTCGACGGTGTCCCCGTCCTCGGCGACTGCGACCTGGTCCACGGTCTGCCCGGGGCCCGCGTGGTGATCTGTGCGGGCAACCCCCGGGACTACGCGGCCCGCGCCCGGCTGGTCCGCCGACTCGGCCTGCCCGCGGACCGCTACGCCACCGTGGTCCATCCGACGGCGGTGGTGTCGGCGACCTCCGCGGTCGGCCCCGGCTCGGTCCTGCTCGCGCACTGCGTCCTGACCGCCGCCGTCAGGGTGGGCGCGCAGGTCGCGGTGATGCCGCACGTGGTCCTCACCCATGACGACGTGGTCGACGACTACGTCACGCTCACCTCGGGCGTCCGCCTCGGCGGCGGCGTACGGCTGGAGCGCGGGGCCTACGTGGGTTCCGGAGCCCTTGTCAGGGAGGGCGCGACGGTCGGCGCCTGGTCCCAGATCGGGATGGGGAGCAGCGTGCTCGGCGACGTTCCGCCGGGCGAGGTCTGGGTGGGGAGCCCGGCCCGACGACTTCGCGCGGCCGAGGCGCCCGCGCTCGACGAACTGCGACGCGGGCAGGGCTCGCGCCACGAACAGTGGGGGGACCACTGACATGAACCAGATTCCGCTGGTCGACCTCAAGGCGGCCCACGAGGACGTCGCCGACGAGGTACGGGCCGGATTCGAACGGGTCCTGGCCGACACCGCGTTCATCGGCGGCGACGAGGTCCGCCGCTTCGAGCGCGAGTACGCCGACTTCGGTTCGGTCGCGCACTGCGTGGGTGTCGCCAACGGCACCGACGCCCTCGAACTCGCCCTGCGCGTCAGCGGGGTCGGGCCCGGCGACGAGGTCGTCGTCCCCGCCAACACCTTCATCGCCACCGCCGGCGCGGTGGCCAGGACCGGTGCGACACCGGTCCTCGCGGACTGCCTGCCCGACACCTATCTGCTCGACCCCCAGGCGGCACTGGACGCGGTCGGGCCGGCCACCCGTGCCGTGGTGCCCGTGCACCTGTACGGGCAGATGGCCGACGTGTCGGCCCTGTCCGGCCGCCTCCCCGGCCACGTACGGATCGTCGAGGACGCCGCCCAGTGCCAGGGCGCCACCCGCGACGGCCGGTCACCGGGCAGCGGCCTGATCGCGTCCACCAGCTTCTACCCGGGCAAGAACCTCGGTGCCTACGGCGACGCGGGCGCGGTGCTGACCGACGACGCGGAACAGGCCGACCTGGTGCGCGCGATCGCCAACCACGGCGGCGTCGCCAAGTACCGCCACGACGTCCCGGGGTTCAACAGCCGACTGGACGGGCTCCAGGCCGTCGTCCTGCGGGCGAAGCTCGCCCGGCTGGCGGACGGCAACGCCGCCCGACGCGCGGCCGCCGCCCGCTACGACACGCTCCTCGCCGACCTGGCGGCCGGCGGCCAGGTGGTGCTCCCGACGACGGACACGGGCAACGTCCACGTCTGGCACCTCTACGTCGTCCAGGTCGCCGACGCCGACCGCGACGACATCGTCGGCAAGCTCAACGCCGAGGGCATCGGTGCCGGAGTGCACTATCCCGCCCCGGTCCACCTCACGCCGGCGTACCGCCATCTCGGCCACGCCCGGGGCGACTTCCCCCACGCCGAACAGACGGCGGACCGGATCCTGTCGCTTCCGCTCCACCCGCACCTCACCGCCGACCAGCAGCAACGAGTCGTGGACACCCTCGCCCACGCCCTCCGCGGCTGACCGGCCCCTCAACACGCTCCACCCCCACGTCACGGGGCGCTCCTGCACAGCACCGCTGAGAGGTACACATGAACAGATGGGGCAGACGGCTCCGGGGCGGGCGCCTCGCCGTCGCAGCAGCATTGATATGGGCGGTGCTCCCGCAGGCCGTATCCGCCCAGGCGGCGGCGTCCGATCCCTGCGGAACGGGCTCGAACGCTGTCGTCTGCGAGAACTCCAAGACGGGCAGCCCGATGTCCGACTGGTACTCGCCCAACTCCTACGGTGACATCAAGGGGTTCACCACCAAGGAGAGCGTCCAGGCGGGTGACACCGTCCAGTTCAAGATCCAGTCACCGGTCACCTACCGCGTGGAGATCTACCGACTGGGCTGGTACGGCGGTGACGGGGCGCGCCTGATGTCGACCACCGCGCAGGCGGCCGTGACCTACCCGGCCAACTACACGAACCAGCCCGCCAGTTGCACCACCAAGGCGAGTACCGGCCTGGTCGACTGCGGCAACTGGCCCGTGACCGTGAACTGGACCGTGCCCAGCGACGCCGTGTCCGGCCTGTACATCGCGAACCTGACGCAGACGGACGGCGACGGCCTGATGCCGTACCCGTTCGTCGTCCGCAAGGACTCCAGCACCTCCGACATCGTCGTGCAGACCAGCGACCAGACCTGGCAGGCGTACAACGACTACGGCGGGCAGGACCTCTACGGAGGCACCGGACCGGCGCCGGACGGCCGTGCCTACGAGGTCAGTTACAACCGGCCGCTGGACATCGGCGGGGACAACGGCATCTACGGCTCCGAGTTCATGATGCTGTCGTGGCTGGAGCGCAACGGCTACGACGTCAGCTATCTGTCCGGCGTGGACGTGTCGACCCGTGGCGACACCCTGCTCAGGAACCACGACGTGTATCTGTCCTCGGGGCATGACGAGTACTGGACGCAGAGCCAGTACAACAACGTCCTGGCGGCCCGGAAGGCCGGCGTGCGGCAGGGCTACTTCAGCGGCAACGAGGTCTTCTGGAAGACGCGGCTCACCCCGAGCATCGACGGCACCAGCACCTCGAACCGCACCCTGACCTGCTACAAGATGACCAAGATGGTGCAGGGCAACGGCATCGCCGATCCCAGCGGTGAATGGACCGGCACCTGGATGGACCCGACCAGCACCCAGTACGGCATGGCCTACCAGCCGCCGAACATCCTCACCGGCTCCATGTTCACCGTGAACGGCTACCGCGCCGACGCGATCACGGTCCCCGGCTCGTACGGCAAGAACCGACTGTGGCGCAACACCTCCATCGCGAACCTCACGTCCAGCCAGACCGCCACGTTCCCGGCGGGCACCCTCGGCTACGAGTGGGACAGCGACATCGTCAACAGCACCAGGCCCGCCGGCGCCATCCATCTGTCGTCCACGACCGTGGACATCGACGACGGCAAGTACCGCCTCGACTGGGGCAACATGTACGGCAACGGGACGGCGACGCACAATCTCGTCGAGTTCCGCGACCAGGACTCCGGGGCCCTGGTGTTCGGGGCGGGGACCGTGCAGTGGTCGTGGGGCCTGACCAACCTGCCGACGTACGATCCCGACGACGTCGTGGTCACCGAGGACGTCCGCATGCAGCAGGCGACCGTGAACGTCTTCGCCGACATGGGCGTTCAGCCGAAGAGCCTGCAGAGCAACCTCACCGCCACCACGGCCTCCACCGACACCACCGGCCCGGCCATCACGGTCACCGCCCCGGCCTCCGGGGCCACCGTCCCGGCGCTGAAGCCGGTCACCGTCAAGGGCACCGCCACCGACTCCGGCGGGGGCGTGGTGGCCCGCGTCGAGGTGTCCACAGACGGCGGAACCACGTGGAACGCCGCCACCGGTCTCGCGTCCTGGACCTACAGCTGGACGCCGACGACCCCGGGCAGCGCCTCGGTCAAGGTGCGCGCGGTGGACGACAGCGTCAACATCGGCGCCGTCACCACCATCCCGCTGACCGTCGGCCCCCAGGCCTGCCCCTGCACCATCTGGCCGGCGACGGCCGTCCCCGGCACCCTCAACGCGGGTGACGCCGGTCCGCTCGAGCTCGGCGTCAAGATCCGTACCACGGTGGCCGGTTCGATCACCGGTGTCCGCTTCTACAAGTCGCCCGCCAACACCGGCACCCACACCGGCAGCCTGTGGAGCGCCTCCGGCACCCGCCTGGCCACCGGCACCTTCACCAACGAGACGGCCTCCGGCTGGCAGCAGCTGAACTTCTCCACCCCGGTGACCGTCAAGGCCAACACCACCTACATCGCCTCGTACTTCGCCCCCAACGGCGGCTACTCCTACGACGGCGGCTACTTCTCGAACAACTCCGCGGGCCTGGCCCCGCTGACGGCCCTGAAGTCCGGCACCGACGGCGGCAACGGCGTCTACCGCTACAGCTCCACCAGCGCCTTCCCGTCCTCGGCGTCCTCGGGCAGCAACTACTGGGTGGACGTGGTGCTGGACACCGCGACGGCCAGCACGACCCCGCCCGTCGTCACCTCGACGTCCCCGACCTCCGGGGCCACCGGCGCGGCGATCACGACACCGGTGTCGGCCGTCTTCGACCACGCCATCGACGGCGACACGCTGACGTTCACGGTGAAGGACCCGAACGGCAACACCGTGCCGGGCGCCAAGACGCTGCCCGCGTCGAACAAGGCGACCTTCACCCCGTCGACGGAGCTGGAGCTGCACACCACGTACACCGCCTCCGTCCAGGCCGAGGACCTGTGGGGCAACGCCATGGCTGCCCCGGTGACATGGACGTTCACCACCAGTTCCTCCCCGCCCGCGGTCACCTGCCCCTGCACGCTGTGGAACTCCGCCACGGTGCCGGCCAGGACCGCCGTCACCGACGACCCCAACTCCCTCGAACTGGGCACCCGGTTCCAGTCCTCGGCGAGCGGCTGGGTCACCGGCGTCACCTTCTACAAGGGAGCGACCAACACCGGCACCCACACGGGCAGCCTCTGGTCCGCCGGCGGCACGCTCCTCGCCTCCGGGACCTTCACCAGCGAGTCCGCCTCCGGCTGGCAGACGATGACCTTCACCACCCCGGTGGCGATCAGCGCGGACACCGCGTACGTCGTCTCCTACCACGCACCGAACGGCAACTACGCGGTGGACGGCGGCTACTTCGCGTCGGCCCACAAGTCGTATCCGCTGACCGCCCCCGCCGACATCAGCACGGCCCGCAACGGGCTCTACCGGTACGGCAGTGACGTGGCCTTCCCCAACGGTTCCTACGGATCCGCGAACTACTGGGTCGGGCCGCTCTTCACCGCCGAGGACCCGTCCGCCTCGCTGACGTCGGGCACCACGTCGGAGGAGACCGCCTCCTCGCTGGCGCGCACCGCCGACGCGGCGCATCCGCTCGTCACGACGCTGCCCAGCGCGACGAAGCTGGGATCGGTGAAGGCGACGGTGACCATCCTGCCGGGCGCCAAGGCCGCCGTCGCCAGGAAGCTCCACGTCAAGGCCGTCCTCGACTACGACCGGGCCACCCACAAGGTGTCCGTCCATCTGTCCGCCCCGCTGCCGGACGGCACGCGGTTCAAGATCACCGTCACGGCCAGGGACAAGAAGCACCACATGGTGAAGTCCCGTGACTGGACCCTGACCAGCAAGACCGTCCGTAAGAAGCACTAGTGCGCACCGGGGTCGGCCTCCGCGGAGGCCGACCCCGGGGATTGGCCTCATCACCGATGTCCACCGTCAGTGTCGTGATCCCCTGCTACAAGTACGGCGACTTCCTCGCCGACTGCGTCAGCAGCGTCCTGGACGAGCAGGAGGGCGTCGACGTCCGGGTCCTCATCATCGATGACGCCTCGCCCGACGACTCGGCGGAGACCGCGCGCAAGCTGGCGGCCTCCGACCCGCGGATCGAGGTCCGCGTCCACGAGACCAACAAGGGCCACATCGCCACCTACAACGAAGGCCTCCTCGAGTGGGCCGACGGCGACTACGTCGCGCTGCTCTCCGCCGACGACCGCCTGGTCCCCGGCGCACTGGTACGCGCCGCCGCGCTCCTCGACGCCCATCCGGAGGCGGGGTTCGCCTACGGCCGCCCCCTGCGCTTCCAGCACGGCGGCCCGCTGCCCAAGGCCCGCACCGGCGGCACCGGTTCGGCCGTCTACCCCGGGCACTGGTGGCTGGAGCGCCGCTTCCGCGAAGGCACCGGCTGCATCACCTCGCCCGAGGTCGTCGTCCGCACCAGCCTCCAGCGCGAGGTGGGCGGTTACGACCCGGCGCTGCCGCACGCCGGCGACATCGAGATGTGGATGCGGCTCGCGGCCCGCGCCGACGTCGGCTACGTACGCGGCGCCGACCAGGCCTACTACCGCGTCCACGGCAACAACATGTCCACCACCGACTTCGGCGGTCAGCTCGACGACCTGCGCCAGCGACTGGTGGCGTACGACTCCGTGCTCGACAAATGCTCCGACCTGCTGCCGCAGGCCGACCGGCTGGCCGGCGCGGTGCACACCCGCCTCGCCCGCTTCGCACTGCGCCGCGCCTACCGCGCCTACGACCGCGGGCGCACCGACGTCGTCCCCGTCGACGAACTCGTGGCCTTCGCGCGGGAATGCCTGCCGGGCTACGCGCGACTGCCCGAGTACCGCGCGCTGCGCCTCCGACAGCGGATCGGAGCGAAGACGATGCCGTATCTGCAACCGCTGGTGTGGTCGGCCGTGGCCGAGCGGGGGCGGGAGTGGCTGTGGTGGGAGTCCTGGAAGCGCCGCGGTATCTGATGACCATGCCCGACCCGAGGGCCGCGACCGGCCGCCCCGGCCCACCGCTCGGTGGCTCAGCCCGCCACCGGAACCCCGCCGACGTGCGGGAGCGGTTCCGGGGAGGCCTCCTGCCTGCTCCTGCGACGCAGCGCGTACCGGTCGAACCACAGCGCGCCGAGGATCGCGGCGAGCCCGCCCAGCAGCGCCGTACCGGCCAGCGCACGGCTCTTGGTGCCCTGGATCGGGGCGGCGCTCGGGGTGACCAGGACGGACGCGTTGATCCGTGCCTCCGGCGCGATCCCCTGCGCCTCCTGGACGTCCGCCACATGCCCGGCGTAGACGTCGATGATCCGGCGGACCGCGGTGTCGGCCGCGGCGGGATCGCCCCCGCGCGCCTGCACCTGGACCGAGGGGATCAGATAGCGGGGCGTCGCGCTGGTGCCGCTGTTGCGCGGGATCAGCTGATAGGTGCCGTGCACGCCCGCGGACGCCAACTCCTCGCGTCCGCCGGGCGATTCGAGCTGCTGGATGACGCCGTACGAGAGCGTGGCCAGCGGCGGTTGCAGGTTCGTCAGCTGGTTCGGCTGGTTGCCCGTCGCCGGCGGCTTGAGGACGACCACCGCCGAACTCAGGTACTCCGGTGTCGGGCGGAGCACGGGATAGGCTCCGGCGGCCGTCAGCAGGAGCGCGAGCAGCAGCACGTACCAGCGGCGGAGCAGCGCTTCGGCGACGTCACGAGGCGACACAGGGTTTCCTTCCGTCGGCCTCGATCCTCGCAGGCGCCGGGGCGGGCCGCCACCGAATCACACCGGGGAGAGTTCTCATGAGCCTGGGCGACATCTGGGCGATCATGTGCAGGCGCTGGTACTTCATGGTGCCCCTCACCCTGCTCAGCCTGTTCGCGGGTGGCTATCTGTACCGGACCGTGCCGGTCTCCTACCAGTCGCAGAGCTCTGTCACCCTGCTGGACTCCACGGCGGTCGCCGAGTTGGCGCCGACCTTCGGCAACCCCATCTCGAACGCGGGCGGTTCACTGGTCGTCACGGCCGACGTCCTGATCAGGACGCTCCAGTCGAGCGACTCGGCCAAGGAACTGCACTCCCGGGGCGTCACGGACCGGTACACGGTCGGATTCGCGCCCGCCGCCGACAGCCCGCTGCTCACCCTGAGCGTCACCGGAACCGACCGGGAGAAGGTGCTCCAGGAGACCACCACCCTCACCAAGTTCACCGGGGAGCAGCTGAAGGCCCTCCAGGCCGCGTCCAAGGTGCCCACGGGGTACCTCGTGCAGGCCGCGCCGGTCGTGCTGCCGCAGACCCCGGTCTCGCAGCCGAAAGCCCGGTACCAGAACATCGCGTCGGTCGTCATCGTCGGCGTCGTCAGCGCGTTCCTGCTGTCCATCCTGGCCGAAGGCGTCGCGGTGGTCCGCCGCCGGGGACGGGCCCGCGAGGGATACGTCCCCCGGCGCCATCGCGCCAAGCCCCCGGAGCGGGCGCCCAAGGGCCTGCTGACCCGGAGGCTGGACGCCACGACGATCCTCACCGGCTATCTGGCGCTCGCCTTCTTCGTCCCGTCGAACCTCACCCTGCCCGCGCTCGGCGGCGTCGGCACCCCGGCCAACGTCTTCGCCCTGCTGGGACTCCTCTGGTACCTGGCGACCTGGCTCGGCGGCCGTATCCGCCCGGCCGAGGGCACCAGGCTGCCGCGCGTGGCGATGTGCCTGCTCGCCGCGGCGGTGCTGCTGTCCTACATCGCCGACGCGACCCGCAACAGCACGCACGAGGAGGTCCTCGGAGCCGACCGCGGACTCATCGGACTCGGGGTCTGGGTGGCGCTGGTGGTGCTGGCATCGGCCGGCATCCAGGAGCGCAGCCGGCTGGAGACCCTGATGCGCCGGCTCGTCGTCCTGGGCACGGTGGTCGCCCTCATCGGCTACTACGACTTCTTCGCCGCGACCAACATCGCCGACTCCATCCACATCCCCGGCCTCCAGTCGAGCACCGCGGGGATCAGCGCCATGGACCGCGGCTCCTTCACCCGGCCGCGCTCGACCACGGCCCATCCGCTGGAGTTCGGCGGGATGCTGGCCATCCTCGTTCCCTTCGCCGTCCACCAGGCGTTCGACCCGGTCCGCCGGCACGCCGGCGCGCTGCGCCGCTGGGCCCCGGTGGCGATCATGGCGGGCGCGCTGCCGCTGACGGTGTCCCGGACGTCCATCATCGGCGCACTCATCGTGATCCTGGTGATGGTGCCCCGCTGGAAGCCGCAGCGGCGCTGGGCCGCCATCGCCATCATCATGGGGTCGGTGGCAGGGTTCAAGGTGATCATTCCGGGGCTGATCGGTACCATCACCAACCTGTTCGCGAGCTTCCTGTCCGGCTCCGACAGCAGCACCCAGGCACGCACCGTGAAGTACAGCGCGATCGTCCCCTACCTCGACGAACACCCCTGGTTCGGACGGGGATTCGGGACCTTCACGCCCGACCTGTACTTCTTCACGGACAACCAGTACATGCTGACCCTGGCCGAGATGGGCATCGTCGGGCTGGTCGCGCTGCTCGCCCTGTTCCTCACCGGCATACACACCGGCGGCACCATCCGCCGCCTCGCCCGCACCGACTCCGACCGCGAACTCGGGCAGGCGTTCCTCGCCTCGGCGCTGGTCGCGCTCGTCATCAGCGCCACCTTCGACGCGCTCAGCTTCCCCATGTACGCCGGGATGTTCTTCCTGACCCTGGGGGCCGGCGGCAGTTACCTCGGCTTCGTCCGCCGCGAGGCCGCCGCGGCGGCGGCCGAGGCCCCCGCACCCCGTAAGCCGTCCGAAGCCCAGCTCCCTGAACTCGTGGAGTCCCGATGAGCCCCGTCGCCGTCATCGTCGTCACCTGGAACAGCGCCTCGGTGCTCCCCGGGTTCCTCGCCGCACTTCCCGAGGGCATGGCGGGCCTCGACTGGCGGCTGGTCGTCGCCGACAACGACTCCGCCGACGACACCGTCGACGTGCTGCGGAAGCTGGCGCCGGACACCACGATCGTCCAGACCGGCCGCAACGCCGGGTACGCGGCCGGGATCAACGCGGCGCTGGGCGCGGCCGGCGAGTACGGGGCCGTGCTGATCTGCAATCCCGACATCCGGATGCGGCAGGGCTGCGCCAAGCGTCTCGTCGACAACCTCGGCGACGGGGTGGGGATCGCCGTACCCCTCCTGTACGAAGAGGGCAGCGACACGCCCCACCGCTCACTGCGCCGCGAGTCGACCGTGCTCAGGGCCCTGGGCGAGGCCGTGATCGGCAACACCCGGGCCGGACGCTTCCCCGCCCTGAGCGAACTCGTCACCGACCCGGCCGCGTACCGGCACCCCACCCGCGCGGACTGGGCGACCGGCGCACTCATGGCGATATCGGCGGACTGCCTGACCGCGTGCGGCCCGTGGGACGAGTCCTTCTTCCTCTACTCGGAGGAGACCGAGTACTGCTTGCGGGCGCGGGACCGGGGATACGCCACCCAGCTGGACCCGACGGCCGAGGCCGTACACCTGGGAGGCGACTCCCAGGTGTCCCCCCGCCTGTGGACCCTCCTCACCGTCAACCGGGTCCGCCTGTACCGGAAGCGGCACGGCCCCCTGGCCACGGCCGCCTTCCGTACGGCGGTCCTGCTCCGCGAGACGTCCCGCGCAGCCCTGGGCCGCAGGGCGAGCCGCGAGGCTGCCGCGGCCCTCGCCCGCCCGGGCACGCTGAGCAAGACGCCGGGCCCATAGTGACGAACCTCGCCCAGTCTCCCTAGGGGCGCGGGGAACTGCGCGACCAGCCACGACAGTGCCGCAGCCGACAGTCGACATGGCCCGGCGCCCCCTTAGTCCACGCGACGTGGCCGACACACCATGGCAACGAAATCGTGCCCCACATCAGCAAGCGCCGCGTCCTCCGCGGCAAAGCACCGCTCCAGCAACGCCAGCGTCTCCGGCTCCTGATCCCGGAAGTTGTGCGCGATCCCCGAGAACGCGATATGCAGCACCGTGCCCCCGTACGGCCGCTCCTCGACCACGTCGAAATGGCGCCGCAGCCCCGGCAGCAGCGCCGCCGCGTCCACCGCCTCGGAAGGGTCGTCCAGCACCATCGACAGCTTGCTGGGCCGCACCACCCGCCGCTTGATCCGCCCGTCGGCCAGCCGCCGCCGCTCCTCGGGGAGCTGTGCCAACAGAGCGTTCGCCGCCTCCAGTTGGCCGTCGGTCCACTGGAACCGGGTGGGGCCGACGAACTCGTCGACCACGAACGTCCCCTCGGGCTCGATCAGCCGGGACAGCCGCGGCAGCGTCTCGTCGAGGTTGTCGAAGTGGTGCAGCGACTGGAGTCCCAGCAGCACGTCGAAGCGTTCCCCGTCGGCGGCCATCTGGTTGACGTCGGTGACCCGGAAACGCAGGACGTCGGAGAGGTTCTCCTCGGCGGCGGCCCGAGTGGCGAAGTCGATCCGCTGCTGCGCCACGTCCACGCCCTCCAGGAGGGAGAACGCGCCGGTCCTCGCCCAGAGCAGCTCGTTGCCGCCGGTGCCGCACCCGAGGGAGAGGCCGCGCAGATCGGTACGCGGCGCGAAGTGCTTGGCGGCCACGTACTGGGGGAAGGACGTCTCCGCGTCGCCGGTCATCAGCAGGTTCCACCGCTTGATGACCGCCGGTATCGCCCACCACTCGGTGAGCGACGGATCGACCTGGGACCAGTGCTGGACCACGCGCGCGCCGCCGCGCACCCGGAGTTTGGCCAGCACCGGGTCCAGGTCCAGCTTGCGCACCTTGCGCAGCAACCGGTCCGCGTCATGTCTGTTGATGAGGTTGTTCAGCATCAGCGCTCCGTCCGTACGGCGATGAGCGACTTCGGGGCACCGAGCACCCGCTCGCTGAGGAGCACCGAGTCGGGGAAGAGGTAGCGCATCTCGGTGCGGGTCAGCAGCTCGATGTTGATCACCGCGTTCATCGCCGACTCCGGGCTGTCGGGGCGGCTGTGCACCAGCGGCCAGCGGCGTACGAGACGGGCCCTGGCGGCCAGCGGCAGGAACTGGAAGCCGGGTGCCACGAAGTGCGGCTCGACGGGGAAGTAGCGGTAGGGGGTCTGGATCCAGTGCAGCGGGGCCAGTTGCCCGACGGCGGCGACGAACTTCTGCCGCTGGCTGTGGCCGCCCACGTGCTCGATGGTCGAGTTGGAGAACACCAGGTCGTAGCCGCCCTTGGCGCTCAGTTCGGCGGCGACCCGCGGGTCGGTGACGTCGGCGACCTCGGTGGTGATCCAGTCGGGCACCTCGGAGGGATGTTCCTCCAGGTTGATCAGGTGGACGTGCTTGGCGCGCACCGGTGCGCGCAGCCACATGTCGGCCGTGCCGCCCAGGTCCACGACGCTCATGTTCTCGATGCCGGGGAAGCAGCGCCGGAACCGCTCCCAGCGGGCGACGCGCATGCGTTCGCCCAGGGAGCCGGGCGCGTCGACGAACTTGTTTCTGAGGGCCCGGGATCGGGGCATCGGATCAACCACCTGTGGTCGGAGCGGAGTGGGAGAGGAGAAGGGCGCGCGCTTCAACTGGGCTGTCGCCACTGCGTGTAGAAGCTGGCCGGGTTCATCAGGTATCGGACGGTGGGGTGCGGCACATGGCGCACCCGGTGCCGGCGGCCGTACCGGCGGATCAGCTCCCAGTCCTCGCGGGGCAGCACCTCCGGTGTGCGGCGCAGCCGGCTGAAGTGCAGGGAGCGATTGCGGCGGGCGACGAAGGCGTTGGTGTCCAGGAACGCCTCACGGGCGGCGTGGCGCCGGTCGTAGGGCACCGACAGGACGTCGTTCTCGGTGCCGTCGGGCAGGACGCGGCGCAGTGCCGTGTAGACGCCGTCGGGTCCGGCGGGGGAGTCCAGGACCGCCAACGCCTTTTCCAGGTGGTCGGGTTCCCACAGGTTGTCGTCGTCCAGGAATGCCACGTACCGGGAGCGGGTGAGGCGGATGCCCACGTTGCGCACGACGCCGGCGACCGCGGTGTTGTGCGCCAGCGAGACGGCGAACAGCCGCGGGTCGTCGGGGAGTTCGGGCAGTCCCGCGCCGTCGTCGACCACGATGACGACCTGGTCGCGAACGGTCTGGTCCAGGGCCGAGCGCACCGCGGCACGCAGCGCCTCGGGGCGTCGGTGGGTGGCGATGACGGTGGCGACCAGAGCCGAGGGCGGTGCCGGCAGCGTGGCGGCCAGCCGTCGGGTCTCGGCGTCCTCGATCCGGCGCAGCCGCACCGCGGAGGGCGCCAGCAGGACCTTGTTCCTGGCCTCGAAGAGCACCAGCCAGCCGAACACCGTCTTCAGCAGCGTCCAGGGCGCCCGCGCGACGCGGCGCGCGAGGGCGCTCACGCGGCGGGCTCCGGCTTGACCAGGCGGCCGTCGGACAGCCGGTTGTTGCGCCACACGTTTCCGGCACCGCTGTGGTTCCAGTGCGCGACCACGCCGTATCCGCCGGACGCGGGGTGGTACTCGGTCGAGAAGATGTTGTCGGTGACCTTGATCCCGGTGGCGCCCGTGGAACCGCCGTACAGGGCGTACGCGCCGCCGGCGATCCAGTTGTCGTCGACGGTGACGTTGCGGACCACCCCGGTGTCCGCGAACAGGCCGATGCTTCCCGAGGCGCCCTGCTTGAGGCTGGTCGCGTTGAGCAGGGTGTTGTGGCGGATGGTCAGATGGCCGGTGTTGCCGCCGCCGCTGATCACCGCGTTGGTGTGCTGCCACTCGCCGCCCAGATTGACGAACGGCTCGATGTCGTGCACGTAGTTGTCGTGCAGGTTGCCCTGTCCCATGGAGAGGGCGTCGCCGAACACCGAGACATCGCACCAGCCGACCTCGATGGAGCTGCCCCCCATGTTGGACACCGCGTAGTCCACGCCGCCGTTGTCCGGCCCCTTGCCGGGGACGGCCGTGATCTCCGAGTGCAGGACCTTCAGGCCGCTGAAGCCGGGGCGCAGGTTGATCCCCCACCAGCTGTCCGAGGTGATCCTGGAGTCGATGACGGTGACGTTGTTCGCGTAGATGTCGAGGGAGCCGGTGATGTCCTGGCCCCGGATGACGAGCCCGTCGGTACGGATCGCCCAGTACCCGGTCTTCTTGGGCTTGAGGGCGATCCGCGGACCGGTGGTGTCGGCGTCGGGGAACCCGCAGGCGCCGGGTGAGGCGCAGTCGACCCTGGACGCGGGGCCGCCGGACGCGCCGCCGGGGCTCCCGGTCGCGGTGGGCTTCTTCGTCGGGGACGGCGAGGGGGAGGGCGAGGCGGCGGGGCGGTCCGTCGCCTTGCCGACCGCGGTCGGCGAGGCTGTGCCCGGCGACGCCGGGGACCCGCTCGTACGGCAGGTCGGCCCGTCCCCCGGGCACTTGGACGAGGCGGCCCGGTCCGAGCCCGAGCCCGAGCAGGCCGCGCACAAGACGGCCACCAAGGCCGCGAACAGCAGTCCTGTGATCGAGTTACGGCTGATGCGCCGTGACATCGGGTTCACCTCAAGTCCTGTTGGGTGGGCCGACCGGTGCGGTGGACCGGTGGCGGCCGCGCTGGGGCCGGTCGCCGCCGCCGACGCCGCGCAGGAAGTCGCGGCTGGGCAGGACGCACAGGGTGTAGCCGGCCAGGGCGATCGTGCTGAGGGCGAGCAGCGCGAGCGGACCGTCGCCGAACGGGCGCTCCAGGCCGAGGATGATCGCGGCCATCACGGCTCCGCCGAGGAAGGGCCAGGCGCAGGCCCTGGCGATCAGGCCGACACCGACGCCACCGCGGTTCAGGGCGAACAGGAAGACGGGTACCACCACGCCGCCGCCGACCAGGACATGGGCCTGGGAGGCGCCGACGATGCCGTTCGTGCGGGCGCCGACGAGGAGTACCGGGATCAGGGCCACCAGCCACAGGCCCTGCACCACGAAGAGCGAGCGGCGCTGTCCGATCGCGACCAGACAGTCGTAGGCGAGTTCGCTGCCGATGCGGATCAGGCCGAGGGCCATCAGCCAGGGCAGTGCCGCGGCGGCGGGGGCCCAGTGGTCGCCGTAGATCAGCTCGATGGCCGGCCCCGCGAGACCGGCCAGCAGGACACAGAGCGGGACGGTGGCGGTGACCACCACACCCAGGGCCCGGCTGAAGCCCCGGGCGAGCGCCTGGGGCGACTCGGCCAGGCGCGAGAACCCGGCGAAGGAGACCCGCCGGACGGCCTCGGAGATGATCCGTACGGGCCAGCCGGAGATGTTGAAGGCGAGCACGTAGAAGCCCAGCGCCACATTGCCGAGCGTCGCGCCCACCACCATGGTGTCGACGTTGACCACCGCGAGGGCCAGCATGCTCGCCCCCGCCAGCGGCAGCCCGAACCTGAGCAGCGCCCGGGCCTGCTCGGGGTCCCAGCCGAACTTCAGGGTGCCCGGCGCGGCCAGCGCGCAGCCGACCAGCGTCACGACGTTGCCCGCCACGGCTCCCACGGCGAAGCTCATCGCGCCCCAGCCCGCGAAGGCCAGCAGCAGTGTCACCGAGGTGCTGATCAGGAAGTTGAGCGCGTCGATGATCATCCGCTTGCCCTGGGCGAACTCCCGGGTGAGGAAGTTGGCGGGTACCTGCGCGATCCCGTCGATCACCACGCACAGGCACATCACCCGCAGGACGCCCGCGGCGTCCGGCGAGCCGAGCAGGCCCGCCACCGTCGGTGCCGCCGCGAACAGCGCCACGTACAGCAGGCCGCTGGACAGGACGCTGAGGGTCAGTACGGTCGGCGCGAACCGCCGCGCGTCCCCCTCCCAGCGCACGATGGCCAGACCAACGCCCAGTTCGTTGGCGGAGAGCAGGACCAGGAGCACGGTCTGGGCGATGCCGTAGACGCCCCACTCCGCGGGGCCCAGGGCGAAGCGCGCCAGCACGATGCCGGTCGCGAAGGTGCCCAGCCGCATGACAACGGTGTTGATCAGACTCCAACGGGCCGCCGAACGGACCTTCTTGCCGAGGGAGGCGGCGGCCGCGGGAGCGGGGGTGTCGCCCGGGTCAGCGGTCTCGCTGTCCGGTGTGCGAACGCTGTCCACTGGTCGACTCCTCGTCGAGCGGCTCGGCGGCGGGTGCCATGACGACGGCGGACCGTCCCGCCTTCGTCTCCGCGGCAGGTCTGTTCCCGGCGGACCGTGCCCAGGCGGGCGGTGTGCGCAGCGCGATGGTCTGTTCCGTGGCCGACTCCTCGGAAGCCGGAGCGGGGGAAGGAGCGCGGGACGCGGTCGTCGGCTCCGGCGCTTCGACCGGTGCCGCGTCTTCCCGCGGACGCGACCGGCGCCGTGCCTCCACGTAGAAGACGGCGACCAGGGTCAGTACCAGGCCCAGACCCCCGGCCATGATCATGTACTCGAGCCGGGTCTTGGTCTGCGCGATCGGTGGCTGCGGGGCCACGATCGTCGTCAGCCGGATCATGGCCTTGGGGGCGACCGACTGGTCCTCCTGGAACTGCTCCAGCCGCTCGTTCGCATACGCGGTCAGGATCTTGTCCGAGGCCAGCACGGCACGCTTGTCCGTGCCCGTGACGGTGAGCCACATCAGCGGCCCCTGGGCGTTGTCGGCGAGCTTGGCCTCGAACGTGCCGGTCGCGCCGCGGGACTTGAGCTCCCGGACGGAGTCGTCGGAGTTGAGGTTGCGGGCCAGGCTGTCGGCCATGCCGGTGAGCGAGGTCTGGGTGCTCAGGAACGGATTGCCGTCGTAGGCGACGGTGGCCTTCTGCGAGTTGAGCAGGATCACCGTGCTCTGCGACTGGTAGGTGACGGGAACCACCAGCGTCACGGCGAACGTCAGGCCCGCGGTCAGCAGCAGCCCGGGCAGCAGGATGTACCAACGCCTGCGCATGACCCGGAAGATCTCAGCGAGATCCATGATGGTCCCCCCTAGCGACCAGATGTTCGACGAGCATATGTTTCAGGCGGATCATATGGGGAGCGATGGGTCACCGGGTCTCGGCTGATCAGTGGGTCTGGGGCGGGTGTTCGCGGTGCCTCCGGCCAGCAGCACGTCGGCGATGCGGTCGCTCGCGCGGCCGTCCCACAGTTCGGGCCGGCGGGGCGCGGGAGGCGCGTCCAGTACGCGGTTCACCGTGGCCACGATGCGAGCCGGGTCCCGGCCGGCCAGCGCGTTGGTGCCCTGCTCGACGGTGATGGGCCGCTCGGTGTTGTCGCGCAGGGTCACACAGGGCACGCCCAGCGCGGTGGTCTCCTCCTGCACCCCGCCCGAGTCGGTCAGCACGACACGCGCGGAGTCCTGCAGGGCGATGAAGTCCAGGTATCCGGCGGGCGGTACGAGCCTGATGCCCCCGGGGACACCGATCTCGGCCAGCCGCTGAGCGGCCCGCGGGTGCACGGGCAGCAGGAGCGGACAGCGGCCGGCGATCTCGCCGAGCGCTTTGAGGAGCCCGGCGAGGATCTCGGGATCGTCGACGTTGGCGGGTCGGTGCAGGGTGACCAGGCCGAACTCGCCTTTGGTCAGACCGTATTGATCAAGGATGTCCGAGGCTCGGGCGCGTTCCAGGTTGGTCAGCAGCGTGTCGATCATGACGTTGCCGACGAGGTGGATCTGGTCCTCCCGGTACCCCTCCGCGCGCAGGTTCTCGACCGCGTCCGGCGAGGGGGCCAGCAGGTAGTCGCTGACGCGGTCGGTGGCCACGCGGTTGACCTCCTCCGGCATGCCCCAGTCGCGGCTGCGCAGACCGGCCTCGACATGGGCGAGGAGCGGCCCGGCCTTGGCGGTGACCAGAGCGCAGGCCAGCGTGGAGTTGATGTCGCCGACCACCACGACGATGTCCGGGTCCACCTCGTCCAGGAGCGGCTCGAAGGCGGTCATCACCCGGCCGGTCTGCTCGGCGTGACTGCCCGAACCGACCCCGAGGAAGCGGTCGGGCGGCCGGATGCCGAGGTCGGCGAAGAACACGTCGTTCATCGCCGGGTCGTAGTGCTGGCCGGTGTGGACGAGGACCACCTCGGCGCCCCGGCGTTCCAGGGCGTCCATCACCGGTTTGATCTTCATGTAGTTGGGGCGGGCCCCGGCGACGCAGACGATGCGCGGCATGGTTCAGAGCACCTCGATCGTGGGTCCCGACGGCAGCCGGCGGCGGCAGTCCAGGACCAGGGGAGCGTGTTCGGCGACGAGTTCGTAGTCGAAGCCGTCATGGTCGGTGAGCAGGACCACCACATCGGCGGCCGACAGCTCCTGCGGAGTGGGCTCGACCCGCACCAGGCGGGTGTCCACCGGCAGACTCTCGACCACATGCGGGTCCGCCGCCCTGACCTGGGCCCCCATGTCGAGCAGCAGTTGGGAGATGCGCAGGGCGGGCGACTCCCGGGCGTCGCCGGTGTTCTTCTTGTACGCCAGCCCCAGCAGCAGGATGCGCGAGCCGTTCACCGCACGGCGCCTGGCGTTGAACAGGTCGCCGATGCGGCGCGCCACGTACTCGGGCATGTGGTTGTTGATGTCGTTGGCCAGCTCCACGAACCGGAAGCTCTGGCCGAGTTCGCGCTGCACCCGCCAGGACAGGTACGAGGGGTCGATGGGCAGGCAGTGACCGCCGACGCCCGGTCCGGGCGTGAACTTCATGAAGCCGAAGGGCTTGCTGGAGGCGGCTTCGATGGCCTGCCAGACGTCGATGTCCAGGTGGTGGGCGAACATCGCGATCTCGTTGACCAGCGCGATGTTCACATGACGGAAGGTGTTCTCCAGGAGCTTGGCGAGTTCGGCCTCCTTGGGCGAGCTCACCGGCACGGTGGTGTCGACGAGTTCGGCGTAGAAGTCCTGAACGGCCCTCAGGGAGGCGGCGTCGACGCCGGAGACGACCTTCGGGGTCTCCTGGAAGCCCCAGACGGCGTTTCCGGGGTCGATGCGCTCGGGGCTGTAGCCGAGGTGGAAGTCGGCGCCGGCGGCCAGGCCCGAACCGTCCTCCAGGAGCGGGCCGAACAGCTCCTGGGTGGTGCCGGGATAGGTGGTCGACTCCAGGACGACGGTGGCCCCGGGCCGCAGATAGCGGCCGAGGGTGACCGCCGACTCCTTGATGTACCGCAGGTCGGGAGTGCCCTCGTGCAGCGGGGTCGGCACGGTCACCACCGCGACGTCGAACCCGCCGCAGTCGCGGGCCGATTCGCTCGGTCTGTAGGTGCCGTTGTCCAGCGCCGCGCGGATCCGCTCGGAGGAGACGTCCTCGACGAAGGACTCACCGGCGGCCAGGCTCTTGATCCGCCGGGAGTCGACGTCGTAGCCGATCACCTCGTGGCCGACCTCGGCGGCCCGGATGGCCAGCGGCAGGCCGACGTATCCCTGTCCCACCACGACGACACGCATCAGTGACTCCTGTTCGCGGAAGCGGCCTGCGGGGAGAGCCGGATGAACTCGCGCGCCGTCATGAGGACGAAGGCAGCATTGGTGGTGAGATAGCGCCGGCCCAGGCGGCGCGGCTCCTGGAACGTGCGGTAGAGCCACTCGAGCCCCACCCGCTGCCAGGCGGCGGGGGCGCGCTTGGTGATCCCGGCCAGGATGTCGAAGGAGCCACCGACCCCGTGCACGACCCGGGCGCCGGTGCGGGCGCCGTAGGCGGCGGTGAAGATCTCCTTCTTCGGCGAGGTCATGCCAAGGAAGAGCATCTGGGCGCCGCTGTGCGCGATGCTGTCCGCGATGGCTTCCTGCTGGGAGTCGTCGAAGTAGCCGTTGCGGCTGCCCGCGACCTTCAGACCGGGGAAGAGGTCGGCCACCCGGCGCAGCATCTCCTCCAGCACCTCCTGCTTGGCACCGAGGAAGTACACCGAGATGCCCGCCGACTCCGCCTCGCCCAGCAGTCGCAGGAACAGGTCGATCCCGGCCACCCGTTCCGGCAGCGGGGCGCGCAGCACCCGGCCGGCCCAGACCACGGCCTGTCCGTCGGCGACGACGACATCGCACCCCGACACGGCCTCGGCGAGCCTGGGGTCGCGCCGCATGTTCACCAGCTTCGCGGCGTTGACCACCCCGATCTCCAACTGGCGGCCGTCCCGGACCGCGTCCAGGCAGCGCGCCACGGTCTCGTCCATGGTCAGCGGGTCCAGCTCGACCCCGAACAGGGTCCGGCGCTCGCTCATATCCGGCCCCCCTGCCAGGCGTGGAGCATCCAGCCGAACTCGTACGGCCGGCACTCGCGGTCCACGGACAGGGGGCGGTACACCCGGTCCAGGGACTTCAGCCGCAGGCCCGGTACGACCCGGGTGCCGAGGCCCCGGGCGGCGCGTACGGCCTTCTTCGGGTCGCCCCGGTAGACCTTGCGCCAGGTGGCGCCGAGCTCGTCGAGGATCAACGGCTCATGGCCGGCGCCCAGTTCGGGTACGTCCGACATCCAGCGCAGGCCCTTGCGGATCGCCGCGCCGAAGTCGCCGCCGCCGGCGTCGGTGAGGTCGAACAGGGCGGTCGGTGCCATCGCGTGCTGGTGGACGCTGTAGACCGGGTAGCCCTCCACGACACCGCCGGTGCGCGCGTCGTAGTGCCACCACCACTGCCCGCCCTCGCCCTGGAGCTCGCAGATGCGCCGCGCGCACGCCTCGGACGCGGCCAGGGCCTCCGGGTCGCCGCCCTGGTCGTCGCTCGCGTGGGCGCGGGCCAGGGCCTGCAGCGGGTAGGTCTGGTCGGCGAAGCAGGCGACATGGGCCCGGTACCAGGGCACCAGGCCGGGGCCGGTGGCGTGCGGGAAGAGCGGGCTGTCGCCGATGCGGGCCCGCAGCAGACGGTCGCGGGCCGCGGTGAAACGTCTCTCCACGTCGACCGTGCCGCGAGCGGCCGCGAGCGCGGACAGCACCCATGCCGCCTCGACGGTGTACTGGGGCCGGCCCTCCTCGTCCAGGGCCTCGACCCGTGCGAGGGCGTCGGACAGTTTGGGGTGTCCGGTCTCGGCGGCGGCCCAGGCGATGAGCGCGGCGTCACCGAGGTTGGTCACCGCGGGCAGCGACTCGATCAGCAGACCCGTGAACTCCTGGGCGGTACGCCCCGCGAGCACCGCGCGCTGGCGGTCCTCGGGGAGGAACTCGACGCCCAGCGCGGTGATGGCCGCGTACCGGGTGCTGGTCCCGCGCCGGTCCAGGGTCCAGGAACCGTCGGAGGCTTTGCGCCCGGACATGGTGAAGGAGAAGGCTTCACCACCCGGGAGCAGCATCTCCGGGAGCCCCAACTCGGCTACGGACAGTAGCCGTTGGGCGAGCGAGAGCAGTGGCGGTTCCTCATGACCGAGTGCCGCCAGACGTGTGGTGGTCATCTTTTGGGCACACCAACCCCCCTGTGGGTCCTGTTTTGCGCAGACTGGGATCGCCGCTGGCACGGATGGCCATACGGCGGAAGAAGGTGGACGTCAGGTGCCGGAGTGGTCGGCGCTCCTGGCAGCAGGCATAGGTGTCCCCACCCCGTAACCCCCCCTTGGGCACTACTGGTTCGTGTGGCCATTGTGCTTGGTCTGCACAGATCGCACACACGTTATGACTGTAGATGTTCGATGATTTGCCTTTTTAGGGAACAACGGAAACGACGGTCATGAGCGTTCGACGAGCTCGCCGTCCTTCTCGTCGTAGAGCTCGCCCGTCTCGGGGCACTCCCACACGCCCGACTCGCCGTCCCGCGCGGCCAGTCGTACGCCGGCCCGGCCGACCCAGCCGATCCGGCGGGCGGGAACGCCGACCACGAGCGCGAAGTCGGGCACGTCCCGGGTCACCACGGCGCCCGCCGCGACGAGCGCCCAGCGACCGATGTGCACCGGTGCCACGCACACCGAACGGGCCCCGATCGACGCCCCCTCGGCCACCACCACCGCCACGGCCTCCCAGTCGCCGCCGCGCTTCAGCCGCCCCTCCGGGTCCACCGAGCGCGGGAAGTGGTCGTTGGTGAAGACCGCCGCCGGGCCGACGAACACTCCGTCGGCCAGCACCGCGGGTTCGTAGACCAGCGCGTAGTTCTGGAGCTTGACGTTGTCGCCGATCCGCACGCCCGGGCCGACATACGCTCCCCGGCCCACGATGCACCCGGTGCCCAGCCGGGCGTCCTCCCGGATCTGGGCCAGGTCCCAGACCGTCGTCCCGTCGCCGATCGTGGCCGTCTCGTCGACCTGGGCGGTCGGCTGGATCCTGGAGCTCATCGGGAGGGACCTCTCTTCTCGAACGGAGCGGGAAGCGCCGCCCGTCGGGGCGGGCGTGGGAGGAAGGGCTCGTCAGGACGAGGTCCGGCCCGCGACCGGTTCGAGCTGCCCGGCCGGCGTGCGGGTGGCGGGGCGCGTGCGGGTACCTGGGACACCGGACGACAGGAGTGCCTTCACGAGATCACCATACGTACGCCACACTCGCCGAAGAAAGGATTCCGCGCAGGTCGGCCGGTTCCGTGCACCCCGGGCATTCCGCGCGTCCCGGCGAGGTCATCCTCGAGGCTGACCCGCCGTTGGTACCGCGGTACCAGTGCCGGCACGAAGTGACCTCCACGGGCCCAGGGACGGCGACGACGACGTCCCTAGCGTGAGCGAGGACAGACGTCACGGGCCCGCCGTGGCGGTGCGACGCGAAAGACGGCGCCCGATGATCGAAGTACGCGACCTGACCAAGCGGTACGGGGACAAGACAGCGGTCGACGGACTGAGCTTCACCGTCAAACCCGGCGAGGTCACCGGATTCCTCGGCCCCAACGGCGCCGGGAAATCCACGACCATGCGCATGATCATCGGCCTGGACGCGCCGACCACCGGGACGGCCACCGTCAACGGCCGCCGCTACGCGGAACACTCCGCACCGCTCCAGGAGATCGGCGCCCTGCTGGAGGCCAAGTCGGTCCACCCGGGCCGCTCGGCCGTCGGCCACCTCATGGCCCTGGCCCACACCCACGGCATCCCGCGCCGCCGGGTCGACGAGGTCATCGAGCTGGCCGGGCTGAGCAGCGTGGCCGGAAAACGCGTCGGCGCCTTCTCCCTCGGCATGGGCCAGCGGCTCGGCATCGCCGCCGCCCTGCTCGGCGATCCGGCCGTCGTCATGCTCGACGAACCCGTCAACGGCCTCGACCCGGAAGGCGTGTTGTGGGTACGCAACCTGCTGCGCGATCTGGCCGGCGAGGGCCGGGCCGTGATGCTCTCCTCGCACCTGATGAGCGAGACCGCGCTGATCGCCGACCACCTGGTGATCATCGGCCGGGGCCGGCTGCTCGCGGACACCACGGTCGACGACTTCACACGCGAGGCCGGGGGCGGCGGAGTGAAGGTCGCCACCGCCGACCCGGTGAAGCTGCGAGCGCTGCTGGCCGGGCCGGACGTCCTCATCTCCTCCGGCGCCACGGAGGAACTGCTGGTCACCGGGCGCGGCTCCCGCGAGATCGGCGTCATCGCCGCACGGCACGGTGTGCCGCTGTACGAACTCACCCCCCAGTCCGTCTCCTTGGAGGAGGCGTTCATGGAGCTCACCCGTGACGAGGTCGAGTACCAGAGCGCCCCGGCCGGGACCGTCAGGAAGGCCGGCTGATGACCGCCCCGACCCTCTCCGTCGTACGCCCTCGCTACAAGGTCACCGGACCGCGCGTCCTGCGCGCCGAGTGGGCCAAGTTCTGGTCGCTGCGCTCCAGTTGGATCACCCTGGGCGTCGCCCTGCTCCTCCTCGTCGCCATCGGCGCGATCGCTTCCGCCACCTACAGCCCCGACGCGGTCGCGGACGACGGCCCGCCCGGACCGGGCGGCGGCGGTGCCAGTGACGCCGTCGGCCTGGCCCTGACCGGACTGACCTTCGCCTCGCTGGCGATCGGGGTGCTCGGCGTGCTGGTCTCCGCGGGCGAGTACAGCACCGGCATGATCCGCTCCACCCTCGCCGCGGTACCCAGGCGACTGCCGGTGCTGTGGTCGAAGAGCGCCGTCTTCGGGGGCGTCGCCCTCGTCGTCACGACCGTGGCCGCCCTGGCCGCCTTCACACTGGGCGGCCTCGGCCTGGACGGCGAGAAGATCGCACTGTCCCTCGGTGACGACGGTGTGCTGCGCAGCCTCGTGGGCGCCGGACTCTACCTCGGTCTGGTGGCCGTGTGGGGCGTGGCCCTGGGCGCGCTGGTGCGGTCCACCGCCGGAGGCATCGCCATCCTCGTCGGCGTACTGCTCGTCCTGGGCGGCCTGGCCACGCTGCTGCCCGACTCCTGGGAGGACACCGTCACGCCGTACCTGCCGGGCAACGCCGGCAGTGCCGTCTACGCCCTGCACGAGGCCTCGGACTCCCTCAGCCCGGGGGCGGGCCTCGCGGTCTTCGTCGGATGGGTGGCGCTGACCCTCGCCGGCGCGGCGTACCGGCTGGCGCGGACCGACGCCTGATCGACGCAGACCCGACAATGGGACGCATGAGAGCCCGGCAGACGGACCAGGGCCCGAAGACGGCGGTGTCACCGTCCTCCGGGCTGGACGCCGCATGGGCGCACCCGGTCCTGGGCCGGCTGCTGCGCGGGCAGCGGCGCCAGCAGGGTCTGGACCGGCGTCATCCCTGGCTGTCCGACACGCTCGTGGTCCTGGCCGTGGCCGCCGTCAGCCTGCCCGATGTGTTCACCGGCGGCGACGAGGGCCCGTTCGGCGGAGCCCGGCAGGAGTCCGACGTGCCGACCTGGGTGATGGCCGTCGGCGCGACCGCGCTCGTCCTGCCGCTGTGGTGGCGGCGCAGGGCGCCCGCGGCCGCCTTCTTCGCGATCTCGCTGATCGCACTGGTCCAGTGGTCGCTGGGGATCTGGCAGCAGGCCGGCGTCAGCCTGCTCGTCGCCCTGTACAGCCTGGCGCTGCGCGGCTCGCTGCGCACGCTCGCCTGGGCGGCCGGACTGATCGTCCTGGAGACCACCCTGGCCGTCTGTGTCCTGCTGCCGATGGAACGGCCGCTGGTCGGCCTGTTCTTCCTGCTGGGCACCACGACGGCCGCGGTGGCCCTGGGCCTGACCTTCCGTACGCGCCGGCTGTACATGGCGGCGCTGGAGGACCGGGCCGAGCGGCTGGAGATCGAGCGCGAGCAGCGCGAGCGCCTCATGGCCGCCACCGAACGCTCGCGCGTGGCCCGCGAGATGCACGACATCGTGGGCCACAACCTCTCCGTCATGGTCGGCCTCGCCGACGGCGCCGCCACCCTCGCCGCACACGGTGGCCGGGAACCCGTGGAAGCGCTGCGCCTCATCGGCGACACCGGACGGCAGGCCATGGGCGAGCTCCGGCGCACCCTCGGCGTTCTGCGGGACCAGCCGGAGGACGCCTCGCGCAGCCCGCTGCCCGGCATCCAAGACCTGGACGCGCTGCTCACCCGCGTCCGCGCGGCGGGACTGAAGGTCACGTACCGCACGGGCGGCGATCCGGCCGCGCTCGGCGACGGCGTCCAGCTGACCGTGTACCGCATCGTCCAGGAAGCCCTCACCAACACGCTCAAGCACGCCGGCGCGGAAGCCGCGGCGGAGGTGACCGTCGCCGTGGAGAGCGGCGGAGTCCATGTCCGGGTGACCGACAGCGGACCACGGCACGGAGAGGGCCCGCGGCCGGCGACCGAGTCCGGGCACGGTGTCGTCGGCATCCGGCAGCGGGCCGCGATGTACGGCGGGGTCGTCACCATCGGGCCGCGCGACGGCACCGGTGGCTGGGTCGTGGACGTCCTGCTCGACGCCCCGGCCGGGCCGGTGTCCGGGGAGCGCGTCTCATGACCACCGTCCTCATCGCCGACGACCAGCCTTTGCAGCGCCTCGGCTTCCGCATGCTGCTGACCGGCACCCCCGGCATGACCCCCCTCGGCGAGGCCGAACACGGCGCCGAGGCGGTGCGCATGGCCGCCGAACTGCGCCCCGACGTCGTCCTGATGGACGTCCGCATGCCCGGCATGGACGGCATCGAGGCCACCCGCCGCATCGTCGCCGCAGGCGGCCGCACCCGCGTTCTCATCGTCACCACCTTCGACCTCGACGAGTACGCCTACGCCGGCCTGCGCGCGGGAGCCAGCGGCTTCCTGCTCAAGGACGCCCGCCCCGAGGAACTCATCGCCGGTATCCACGCCGTCGCGACGGGCGACGCGGTCGTCGCCCCCAGCCTGACCAGACGTCTGTTGGACACCTACGTCCATCAGGTCGCCGCGCCGCCCACCGCCGCCCCGGACCCGCGCGTCGCCTCGCTCAGCGCACGCGAACACGAGGTGCTGGTCGCCATCGGCCGGGGCTGGACCAACGCGGAGATCGCCGAGCGGCTGATGCTCACCGAGTCCACGGTGAAGAAGCACGTCAGCCGCGTGCTCGCCAAGGTCGGGGCGCGCGACCGCATCCAGGCGGTGATCGTGGCGTACGACGCGGGCCTGGTCACACCACGATCCTGAACGCCCCTGACAGGGAAGGGCCTTTCGCGGCCGATGGGCTAGGACGCCAAGGCCGTCCCGCGCGCTCCCCACCGGCGTACGCGCCGCTTGCCCGCCAGGCGGCAGACGACGTAGATCGTGAAGGACACGGTGGTGACGTAGGGGCTGATCGGGATGGAGCTGCCGAGCGCGAGCAGGATGCCGCCCTCGATCGAGAGGACCGCGAACAGCACGCTCAGCGCGGGCAGCAGCACCGGCGACGCCGTGACTCGGGCGGCGGCAGCGGCCGGTGTGACGACGAGGCTCAGGACCAGCAGCGCGCCGACGACCTGTACCGACAGGGCCACCGCGAGCCCCAGCACGAGCATGAACGCGAAGGACAGCGCGCGCACCGGCACCCCGCGTGCCTCGGCGACGTCCGGGTCGGCGCTGGCGAAGGACAGCGGCCGCCACATGACCGCCAGCGCGACCACGACCAGCGCCGAAGTGCCCAGCAGCCACGCCATCTGCGGGGTGTCGACCGCGACGATCTGCCCGGTCAGCAGGCCGAACTTGTTGGCCGCCCGCCCTTTGTAGAGGGCGAGGAGGAGCACGCCCAACCCGAGCCCGAACGGCATGATGATGCCGATCACCGAGTTGCGGTCCCGCGCCCGCGCCCCCAGGACCCCGATCGTGCCGGCCGCGAGCAGCGATCCGAGGATCGAGCCCACCACGATGTTCGCGTCCAGCAGCAGCGCCGCCGACGCCCCCGCGAAGGACAACTCGCTGATGCCGTGCACCGCGAACGGCAGATCACGCATCATCACGAAGACCCCGGCGAGACCGCCGACCAGCCCGAGGGCGGCCCCGGCGACGAGCGAGTTGCGCACCAGTGCGAGGAGTTCGCCGTAGTGGTCGAAGCTGAAGATCTGCTGCCAGACGCCGTCGGCGACCGTCATGAGCGCACCTCCTCGATCTCGGGGGCGTGATGGGGCGGGGCGGCCGTCTCGTCGGGGGCGCCGACGACCACGATCCGCCCCTGGACACGGACGACGTCGACCCGCGTGCCGTACAGCTCCGACAGCGACGCGGAGGTCAGGACCTCCTCCGGCGCACCGACCCGGTGACCGGCCCGGGCCAGGTACAGCACCCGGTCCACCAGGCCGAGCACCGGATTGATCTCGTGCGTCACGAAGACCACGGCCGTGCCGTCAGAACGGCGGCGGGCGTCGACCAGTTCGGTGACGGCCCGCTGGTGGTGCAGGTCGAGCGAGAGCAGTGGTTCGTCGCACAGCAGGATCCGCAGATCGGTCGCCAACGCCTGCCCGATGCGCACGCGTTGGCGCTCACCGCCGGACAGCATGCCGAGCGGTACATCCGCGTACGCCGACGCCCCGACCGACTCGAGGATCTCGTCCACCCTGCGGCGGACGGCGGTGGTACGCAGCCGTGGTCCGAAGCGGTGCCCGTCGATGCCGAAGCGCACGAGGTCGCGGGCGCGCAGCATGGTCTGCGCCGACAACTCCGCCTGCTGGGGTACGTATCCGATCCGCCGTGCCGCCTCGCGGGGAGACCGGTCCAGGACGGTCAGTGTCCCGGCGGACAGGGGCTGACGACCCAGCAGAGCCTTGACGAAGCTGGTCTTGCCGGCCCCGTTCGGCCCGAGCACGGCGACGAACTCGCCGGGCCGTACGTCGAGTTCGAGGCCGCTCCAGACGACCCGCTCGCCGTACGACAGGGCGGCCCCGCGCAGGCTGATGACCGCGCCGGTTCCGCCCTGTGCGGGGATCCGGCCCGGGCCCCTCACTTGTCCAGCGCGCCCGCGAGCGCGTCGACGTTGGAGGTCATCCAGCCGAGGTAGTCCTTGCCGCTGGGCAGGGTCTCGGTCACCGGGACGACGGGGATGCCGGCCGCCTTGGCCGCGGCCTCGGCCTTCTCGGTCTGCGGGCCGGAGGTCTGGGCGTTGTAGACCAGCGCCTCGACCTTCTTGCCGGAGAACAGTGCCAGCGTGGCCTGAAGGACCTTGGGGGAGACGTCGCTGCCCTCCTCGATGGCCTCGCTGAACTCCGAGGGCGTCGCGTTCTTCAGCCCGCTCGCCTCGATCATGTACAGCGGCACGGGCTCGGTGATGGCCACGGCCTCACCGCCGTGGTCCTTCTTGATCTGCGCCTCCTTCGCCTCCAGCGGCTGGAGCTTCGCCTTGAAGGCCTCGGCGTTCCTGGTGAAGCCGGCCGCGTCGTCCGGGTCGGCCTTGCCGAGGGCGGCGGCGATGCTGTCGGCGATCTTGGAGATGGTGGGGAAGTCGTACCAGACGTGCTCGTTGAGCTCGCCGCCCTTCGGCGCGGTTTTGCCGGAGATCCTGACGGCGTTGACGACCTCGGCGGAGGAGTTGCCGCTCTTCAGCATCCGGTCCACGAAGTCGTCGTAGCCGCCGCCGTTCTCGACGACGACCTTCGCCTTCGACAGGGCCAGCTGGTTCTGGGTGTTGGCCTCGTAGGAGTGCGGGTCCTGGTCCGGGTCGCTGATGATCGAGGTGACGTCGACCTTCGTGCCGCCTATCTGCCCGACGATGTCGCCGTAGACGTTCGTCGAGGTCACGACCGGTATCGCGGAGGCGGCGGCCGGGCTCTGCGAGGGGCTCCCGCCGCTGTCGGAGTCCGACGAGCCGCCGCAGCCTGCCAGGACGACCAGCGAGGCGCCGGTGATCAGGGCGGCCAGGCGCCGGGACGGGAACGTGGGCATGGATCCTCCGCGAGGGGGTGGAACAAGGGGGCGCACGCCACGCTAGATGAAAATGAATGTCAGAAGTATGACCGAACCCGATCCATGTGAAAACCATTGCCAATACTTGACGTGCCGGCCGAAATCTGACGCGGGCTTTGCCGCTGTCAGGTTGTACCTGCGAATAGTTCGCAGAAGCCTGGAGGGCGCGGCTGAAGACGGCCGTTCGCCGACGAGTAAGGCCCGCGCCCCCATGACCACCGCTCACCGCATCCGCACCTCGATGACCCGGAAGGAGTGGGCGAGTCTCGGCGGGATGGCCGCGTTCATCCTGGCGCTGCACGTCATCGGCTGGTTCACGCTGGTGGTGATCGTCGCGCCGGAGCACTACAGCCTGGGGGAGCGGAGCTTCGGGATCGGCATCGGCGTCACCGCCTACACCCTCGGCATGCGGCACGCCTTCGACGCCGACCACATCGCCGCGATCGACAACACCACCCGGAAGCTGATGAGCGAGGGGAAGCGGCCGCTCTCGGTGGGCTTCTGGTTCTCGCTCGGCCACTCCAGCATCGTGTTCGCGCTCGCCTTCCTGCTCTCGCTCGGGGTGAAGGCGCTGGCCGGACCCGTCGCGGACGACGGCTCCACGCTGCACAGCGTCACCGGCTGGATCGGCACCACCGTCTCCGGAACCTTCCTGTACCTCATCGCGATCATCAACATGGTGATCATGGCCGGAATCTGGAAGGTCTTCCGGCAGATGCGCACCGGCCACTTCGACGAGGCCGCCCTGGAGGAGCAGCTCGACAACCGGGGCTTCATGAACCGCCTGTTGGGCCGTCTGATGAAGTCGATCACCGAGCCGTGGCAGATGTACCCGCTGGGCCTTCTCTTCGGCCTCGGCTTCGACACGGCGACCGAGATCGCGCTGCTCGTGCTGGCCGGCTCGGGCGCCGCCTCCGGGCTGCCCTGGTACGCGATCCTGTGTCTGCCGGTCCTGTTCGCGGCCGGAATGTCCCTGCTGGACACGATCGACGGCTCGTTCATGAACTTCGCCTACGGCTGGGCGTTCTCCAAGCCGGTCCGCAAGGTCTACTACAACCTCACCGTCACGGGACTGTCCGTCGCCGTCGCGCTCCTCATCGGCACGGTCGAACTGCTCGGCCTCCTCGCCGAACAGGCCGGCCTGCACGGCCCGTTCTGGGACCGGGTCTCCGGCCTCGACCTCAACATCATCGGCTACATCGTCGTGGCACTGTTCTTCGCCACGTGGGCGGTGGCCTGGCTGGTGTGGAAGGTCGGCCGGATCGAGGAGAAGTGGACGGCGGGCCTGGCTCGGCCGACCGCGGTCTCGTCGGCCGAGGAGGGCTGACCGGGTCGGCTCATGTCCGCTGCCGCGGCGCCGGCCGGCGGGAGTGATCGTGTGGCAGCGCGGGAGCGTTCGCTGACGGCTGTCAGATGGCGGCGCCCGGCAGCGGCCGGCGGCCACGTCACCCAGCGGCGGGGCCGAGCAGGTAGGCCGCGCCCGCGCCGACCCGCTGCCTGCGCGAACGGCGGCCGTGGCGTGTGCCGGGTGCCTCGCGTGAGGGCTTCGCGTACGTGCGGCTGTCTGCGGGCGGGTCTCGGGGACATGTCGGGCGCGGAGGCCCGGTTGATCGTCTGCGGGCTTGTTCTGGCGCGGTGGCGACGTCACCGGCGGTGGGGCTGGGTCGCGTCGAGCTGTTGCCTGCGCAGACGGCGGCCGTGGCGTGTGCCGGGTGCCTCGCGCGGGGGCTTGGCGTACGTGCGGCTGTCTGCGGGCCGGCCCCGGCGGCATGCCCGGTGCGGAGGCCGTGCCCTGGCGCATGTCGGCCTGGTCTCGGCCCGCTTGGTCCCGCCCACCGGGGCGTCCGGAGCCGGGCTCATCAGGACGTGTTCAGGGGTGGCAAGCCCGCGCTGCCGGTCAGTCCTTCTTGCCGCGTCCGGTCAGGGTGTCGCGCAGCCGGTCGACCATCCCGACGCCCGGTGCCAGCAGCTTGTTGGCCGGAGGCGTGCTCGGGGTGGACGGGTGCGGGCGGGTGGGGGCGACCTTCTTCGCCTGGCGCACCTTGTCGCCCAGGGCGTCGAGGGCGTCGGGAGGACAGGACGCGCGAAGCCTGGGGAAGAGGTTCTGCTCCTCGTCGGCCACATGCGAACGGATCTCGGTCATCAGCGCCGTCATGAGCCGGTCGAACTCGGGATCCCCGGCGTCGCAGCCCTCCAGGTCCTTCATCAGCTGCTCGGCCCGCGCATGGTCCTCGATCTCCCGGTCGGCCAGGGCGTCGCCGCCCGCCACATGCTCGCGCACGGCCGGATAGAGATAGGCCTCCTCGGCCACGGAGTGCCGCACCAGTTCCATCGTGACCTGGTCGGCGTACACCTTGCGGTCCTTGTCACCGGGCGCGAGACCGTCGATCCGGCCGAAGAGCTCCTCGACCTCCCGATGATCGGTCATCAGCTCGTCGATGACGTTCCCACCATGGCCCATGTCCTCCACCTCCCTGGCAACGGCGGCCCGGACGGCCGCCCGCGACCCCGAGTGCCCCGTCGGAGGCGGGCCCACACGACGGCGGGCGAGCCGGACACAGGGGGTACTCACAGGAGCGGCCCGCTCGTACGTGGAGGTGACACGGTGACCGAAGGCAGTGACCGCACCAAGGACATAGGGGGAGCGCGCACCCCCTATGACCCCGGCACCCCCTGACCCTCCCGCGCCGACGCACACCTGGCCCCCGGTGTCGCCGAGGACGACGTGGAGAGGTGGGTGCCGTCCGCCTCGCTGCTGCACTCCAACAGCGACGCCATGGCCATCGCCGTGTGCGACGGACGGATCGTGGGCGTGCGGGGCCGGACCGACGACCGTGGCCGCCTGGGCCCCAAGGACCTCTACGGATGGGAGGCGAACGGCTCCCTGGACCGGCTGACCCGTCCACTTGTACGCCGGGCCGGGCGCCTGAAGGAGTGCGACTGGGACACGGCGATGGACCAGGTCGCGGGCCGCTCACGGGAACTGCCGGAGCAGCGGGGCCCCGGAGCCATCGGCTGCACCACCGGTCAGCTCTTCCTCGAGGAGTACTACACGCCGGCCGTGCTCGCCCGCGCCGGCATCGGCACCAACCATCTCGAGGAGGCGCAGCGCGGCGGGCGCGTAGGACGCGCTGCCCCGTACATCGGCGGTCGGGGGGCGAGGTCAGATGTCCCGCTTCTTCAGCGGCCGTACGGCGGGACCCTGCACGATGTCTCCGTCGGGGGTGAAACGGGACCCGTGGCACGGGCACTCCCAGGCGCGTTCCGCCGAGTTGAAGGCGACCAGGCAGCCCAGGTGCGTACAGCGGGCGGAGACGGCGTGCAGCTCTCCGTTCTCGTCGCGGTGGACGGCACAGCGGTGTCCGCCGACGCGGACGACGGCGCCGTCCCCGGGGGCGATGTCGTCCACCGAGCCTCCCGCGGCCGACGCCAGACGGTCCCCGACGAAGTGCCGTGCGACCTTGGCCTGGTTCTTGAGGAAGGCGGGCGCCTCACCGACGACGGTGCGGACGCGCCGGGGGTCGTACAGGTCGCTCCAGGCGCACTTCTGACCGGTGATCTGCTGTGCCAGGAGACGTCCCGCCATGATGCCGCCGCTCAGTCCCCAACCGCCGAAGCCGGTGGCCACGTACGTGTGATGGGCACCCGCGTGCAGCGGGCCGACGAGCGGTACGGAATCGGTGGGGTCGTTGTCCTGCGTGGCCCATCGGTGCGTGAACTCCAGGTCGCCGAAGTGCTCGGTGGCCCAGTCGGCGAGCCGTGCGAACCTGGCCTTCACGTCGCCGGTGCCCGGCGTGAAGTGCTCGCCGGTGACGACCAGCAGCCGCTGTCCGTCCTCGTACGGGGCGGTGCGCACGGATCGGGTGCCCTGCTCGGGCGTGATGAACATGCCGTGCGGATCGAGGCCCGCGGGGATCGGCGCGGTCAGGACCAGCTCGCGGCGCGGGGACAGCCGGGTGAACAGCAGCGCCCGGTCGAAGACGGGGTAGTGCGTGGCGACCACGACGTCGTCGGCCCGTACCGTCGCTCCCCCCGCGGTCCTCAGGGTGCAGGGGCGGCCTTCGTCGAGGCCCACGACGCGGGTCCGCTCGTGGATCACCGCGCCCTGCCGGAGCAGGTCCTCGGCGAGTGCCAGGAGGTACTTGCGGGGATGGAACTGCGCCTGCTCCGTCACCCGGACGGCGCCCGCGACGGGGAACGGCAGACCGGTCTCGGTCACGTACTCGGCGGGCAGCCCCGCCTCCCGCGCCGCGTCCGCCTCGGCCTTCAGCTCGTCGGTGGCGGCCGGGTCCCGGGCGTAGGTGAAGGCCGCCGTGTCCTCCCAGTCGCAGTCGATGCCGAGCTCGTCCACGATCTCGGCGGCATGCCGGACGGCCTCCGTCTGCGACCGCGCGTACAGCTTCGCGGCCTCGGGGCCACGGGTCCGGCGCAGCCGGGCATAGACGAGCGTGTGCAGGACGCTCAGTTTGGCGGTCGTGTGCCCGGTGACCCCGGTGGCGATCCGGTCGGCTTCCAGCACCGCCACGCGGCGGCCGGCGCGGGCCAGTTCCCAGGCGGTACTGAGACCCGCGATGCCGCCACCGACGACGGCGACATCGACCGTGAGGTCGGATTCCAGCGGCGGATGGAGGGTTCCCGGGGGCGCGGTGTCGATCCAGTACGACCGGTGATCGTCTGCGGGTGTGTTCATGGGGGCCGAGTTCCCCGGGCGTTCCCCGTGAAGCGCTCGGGGACGCAGGTCAGGCGGCTGGTTCCGGCCGTACGCCGACCGCGGAACCCACGGTTTCCGGGCACGCATAGGAACCGGGGGTCTTCGCTCCGCTTCCTCCGGGTACCCGGCGCGGACGCCGAGAGTTGAGGAGGAGAGCAGATGAGCACGGTCAAGGAATCCGTGGACGTCGAGGTCCCCGTCCGCGCCGCCTACAACCAGTGGACGCAGTTCGAGGAGTTCCCGCAGTTCATGGAGGGCGTCGAAGAGGTACGTCAGCTCGACGACAAGCACAACCACTGGACGACCAAGATCGGCGGGGTGCGGCGTGAGTTCGACACCGAGATCGTCGACCAGCTGCCGGACGACCGGATCACCTGGCGGGTCGTCGAGGGTGACGTCCGCCAGCGCGGAACGGTCAGGTTCCAGGAGCTGGACCCGACGCACACGCGCGTGGAGCTCACGATGGACGTCGAGCCCAGCGGTGTCGCCGAGAAGAGTGCGGACATGCTGGGTGTGCTGGACCGCCGGATCAAGGGGGACATGCGGCGCTTCAAGGAGTACATCGAGCACCGCGGCGGCGAGACCGGCGCCTGGCGCGGCCGCATCCGGCCCGACGAGCCCGGTTCACCTCTCATCTGATCCGAGCCGGCGAGTCCAAGGGCTCCGAACGCCCCGGGCGGTCCCGCACACCGGCGGACCGCCCGGGGCGTGCGTCACGGCTCGGTACGCGGCCTGGACCAGCGGCACAGCAGACGGAACGCCTGGAGGCATGGCGGCCCTCTGGGGGCGTGCGAAGTGGCCCGCGAGTACCCCGGCGGCGACACCGCGAACCCGCGCCGGACGCGGCGCTGTCCCCACCCTGACCCGGCTGTTTCCGGGCAGCGCTTGACGTGCCGTACCGGCAGGCGGTGAGGTGAGGCCAGATCAGATCAACTCCGGGAGTCCACATGCCACTTGACGCCAAGCTCATCAACAGCGATGTGCCCCACTCCGCCCGGATCTGGAACTACTGGCTGGGCGGCAAGGACTGCTACGAGATCGACCGCCTCGTCGGTGACCAGATCGTCGAGGCGAACCCGCAGATCCTCGACATAGCCCGGGCCCAGCGGGCCTTCCTCGTCCGTACGGTGGAACACCTCGTCCGCGAGGTGGGCATACGCCAGTTCCTGGACGTCGGCACGGGCCTGCCCACCGCCGACAACACCCACGAGGTCGCCCAGCGGATCGCCCCGGAGACCCGGATCGTCTACGTCGACAACGACCCCGTCGTGCTCGCCCACGCCGAGGCCCTGCTCACCAGCTCGCCCGAGGGCGTGACCGCCTATATCGACGCCGACATCCGCGACCCCGAGGGCATCCTGCGGACCGCCGCCGAGACGCTGGACTTCACCCAGCCGATCGCGCTCGTGCTGCTGGGGATCACCGCCCACATCGTCGACGACCAGGCGTACGACATCGTCGGGCGCCTCATCGAGGCGCTGCCCTCCGGGAGCCACGTCGTGCTCTGCGACGACACGGAGGTGCTCGACCCCGAGGGCATGCGCACCATGATCGAGCAGTGGAACGAGGCGGGCGACAACCCGCGCGTCAACCGGACCCCCGAGCAGCTGGCCCGCTTCTTCGACGGCCTGGAGCTGGTCGACCCGGGCGTGGTCTCGGTGTCCCGCTGGCGCCCGGGACCGGCCGGAACGGAGGGTCCGGAGGTCGACGACTTCGGGGGCGTGGCCCGCAAGCCGTGACCGCGGAGGGCCTCTTCCGCAGGGGAGGGAGTGGCCCCCGCGTGCCGGGCGCCGGCCGGGCGGTTCCGGGTGCTTGCCGCCCTCGCTCCGGCGCGGGGCACCGCGGCAGCCCGCGCGGTGCTTCCCCGTCCGCCTGTTCGTCGGTCGCGGTCGGCCGGATGCCCCGCGGGGCGGATCCGACGAGAACGGAGCGGCGGCCCGAGATCAGCGGGGCCGCCTTCCCTCCGAGCCGCTGTCCGCGACCCCGTCCCGCAGGGCGTCCGAGATCGACTTGACTCCGCCGTGCGCGGTGAGGCCGCCGTCGACGGGGATCTCGGCGCCCGTGATGAAGGACGCCTCGTCGGAGAGCAGGAACGCCACCAGCGGGGCGATCTCGGCGACCGTGCCGGTGCGGCCGAGAGGGGTCTCGCGGAGGTTGGCCTCGCGGAAGGCGGGGGCGGCGGAGGCGGTCATCTCGGTCTCGATGAAGCCGGGGTGCACGGTGTTGACGCGGATGCCGCGCGGGCCCAGTTCCGTGGCCGCCGCCTTCGACAGGCCGCGCAGGGCCCATTTGCTGGCCGTGTAGGCGACCGGGTAGTGACCGGTGAGCGCGGCGGTCGAACCGACGTTGACGATCGAGGAGCCGGGCGGCATCAGCGGGGCGAGGTGCTGGATGCCGAGCAGGGGGCCGGTGACGTTGACGGCGTGGACACGGGCGAAGTCCTCGGGGCGTACGTCGTCGATGCGGGCGCGCCAGGTGATGCCCGCGTTGTTGACCAGGCCGTGGACCTGGCCGTACGACTCCCGCAGTTCCGCGGCGAGTTCGGCCCACTCCTTGTCGCTGGTGACGTCGAGGCGGCGACAGCCCGGGGCGTCCGTGACGTCGGTGGCGATGACCCGGGCGCCCTCCCGGGCGAGGGTCTCGGCCTCGGCGGCGCCCTGGCCGCGAGCGGCGCCGGTGACGACCACCACCTTGCCCGGCAGCCGTGTCACGGCCGCTCCCGGGTGCGGCGACGGCCGGTCGGCAGCGGTACCCGGTCGACACCGGCGACCACCGTGTTGGAGACGGTGCCGATGCCCTCGACCGTGAGCGTCACGGTGTCGCCGGGCTTCAGCGGCGGTGGTTCCTGGCGGCCCTTCACGCCCCAGAGTTCCGCCAGACAGCCGCCGTTGCCGCAGGTGCCCGAGCCGAGGACGTCACCGGGTCGGACGACCGTGCCGCGTGAGGCGTAGGCGACCATCTCCTCGAAGGTCCAACTCATGTTGGAGAGCAGGTCCTTGCCGATGACCTCACCGTTCACTGAGGCCGTCAGCGACAGCCGCAGGAACCCGTCGGCGTCCCGGTACGGCTCCAACTCGTCGGCGGTCACCAGGTACGGCCCGAGCGTGGCGGCCGTGTCCTTGCCCTTGCAGGGGCCGAGGTTGACCTGCATCTCACGGGACTGCAGATCGCGGGCGGACCAGTCGTTGAGGATGGTGTAGCCGACGATGTGGTCCCGGGCCTGCTCGGGTGTGAGGTCCCGGCCCTCGCGGCCGATGACCGCGGCGACCTCCAGCTCGAAGTCCAGGACCCGTGAACCCGGGGGCACGGGCACGTCGTCGTACGGTCCGATGACCGCGTAGGGGTTGGTGAAGTAGAAGGTCGGGGCGTCGTACCAGGCCTCCGGTACCCCGGTGTTGCCGTCGATCGAGCGCCGTACGCCCTCGACGTGTTCCTCGAAGGTGACGAAGTCCCGGACGGTGGGGGGCTGGAGAGGTGCCAGCAGGCGTACGTCGGTCAGCGGTACGGCCGTTCCGACGGGGTGCCGGCCGGACGCGGCCTCGACCGGTGAGGTGCCGTCGGGCAGCCGGCGTACGACGGTGTCCTCGACGACACCGACCCGACGGCGCCCTTCGTGGAGATAGGTGGCTATGCGCACAGGGACCTCACACCGGCGGGGCGACGAACACGCCGCGGTCGACGTCGTTGAACGACTCCTTGGCGACCAGCTCGTTCATCGGGTTGGCGGTGCCCCACTGGTCGGCGATCTCGGGTTGGGAGAAGTCGTAGACGTGCGGGTGCCAGGTGTCCTCGTCCAGCAGCTCCAACTCGGTCGTGTACTCGACCGTGTTGCCGTGCGGGTCCAGGAAGTACGTGAAGGTGTTGTCGCCCGCGGTGTGTCGGCCCGGGCCCCAGAGCTTCTTGTGGCCGGCCCGGATCACCCGGCCGGAGCCGCGCAGGTACTCGTCGATGCCGCGCATCTCGAAGGAGACGTGGTGCAGGGCGGTGTGCGGGCCCTGGGCGATGGCCATGGAGTGGTGCTGGTTGCTGATCCGCATGAAGTGCATGGCCTCACCCATGCGCGGGTGCATGAGGGTGTCGGAGAGCCGGAAGCCCAGATGCCGTTCGTACCACTCACGGGTGACGTTGAGATCGGGGGAGTTGAGGACGACGTGCGACAGCTTGACCGGGATCGCCTCCTTCTCCTCGATCCTGCGGTGCTGCCGGACGTCCACGTCCGCCGAGACCTCGATGGTGCGGCCGTCGACGTCGAAGAAGCGGAAGCCGTAACCGCCGCCGGGGGTGTCGACCTTGCCGGGCTGAGAGATCAACCGGACGCCGCCCGCCAGCAGTTCCTCCACGAGGGTGTCCACGTCGGCCGCCGAAGCGGCGCCGTACGAGACGAGGTCCAGCCGCTTCTCCTCGGCCTTGCGCAGCCGGACGACGTACTGCTCCGGTGAGCCCTCGGCGGCGAGGAAGGAGATACCGGAGTCCTCGGCGACCTTGGTCAGGCCCCAGACGCCGGCGTAGAAGTCGAGCTGCTTGTCGTAGTCGGGCACGGCGAGGTCGACGTGCCGCAGATGGGTGAGCAGACGCATGAGGTCAGTCCTTCCGGAGGAGGGCGACGGCGTTGCCGCCCCGTACGGCGTGGAAGTCGGGGTCGGGGAGCCGGGCCGCGCGCAGGGCGCCGACGGGGTCCTCGGTGCCCATGTCGAAGGGGAAGTCGGAGCCGAGCAGCACCCGGTCGGCGCCGGCGGCCCGGATCAACTCCCGGAGCACGTGCGGGTCGTGGACGAGGGAGTCGAACCAGATCCGGCTGAGGTAGCTGCTCGGCGGGTGTGCGCAGCCGGCGCCCGCGTCGGAGCGGGCCGACCAGGCGTGGTCGGAGCGGCCGATGTGGGTGGGCAGATAGCCGCCGCCGTGCGCGGCGACGATCTTCAGCCCGGGGTGGCGGTCCAGCACCCCGGAGAAGATGAGGTGGGAGAGCGCGACGGCGTTCTCCGTGGGCTGGCCGACGACGTTGGACAGGTACCACCGGTCCAGGCGCTCGTCGAGGGTGCAGCCGAAGGGGTGCAGGAAGAGGATCGCGCCGGTCGTCTCGGCCAGGGCCCACAGGGGGGCGTAGGCCGGGTCGGACAGTTCCCTGCCGGGGGCGTGGGACGAGATCTCCACTCCCGCCAGGCCCTGGTCCAGGGCGTGAGCGAGGGCGCGCACGGCCTGCTCGGGATGTTGCAGGGGGACGATGCCCAGCCCCCGGAGCCGGTCCGGCGCCTGCGCGCAGTGCGCGGCCGTCGCCTCGTTGGCGAGGCGGTACACCTTCTCCGCTGTCTCCTCGTCCGCCCAGTAGTGGTAGTGCGAGGGGGAGGGGCTGACCAGCTGGATGTCCACGCCCTGGGCGTCCATCGCGGCCAGCCGCAGCGAGACGTCGGTCGCCTTCGGGACGATGGAGCGGACCATCGGGCCGCTGACCGCGAGGGACGCGGCGCCGTTGCGGCGGGCGTCCAGTGCCCTGGCCTCGGCCAGGCCGGGGAGTGCGGCGACGGCCTCCTCGACCTCGGGGACCAGGAGGTGGGCGTGCACGTCGACGGTGGGTGGGGTCACGGCAGTTCCTTCAGGATGTTCATCGTGCGGCCGATCAGCCCGGGCACGTCGGCGTCACGGACACCGTCCAGCTGCCACTGGCCGATCTGCACGGACGCCTCGACAACGGTTCGCACCCGGGGGATACGGCGCTCGTAGTACGCCTGGAGGAGGTCCTCGTCCCAGTCCCGCCCGCTCGTGAGCAGCTCCGCGAGGACGGAGGCGTCCTCCAGGGACTGGGCCGCGCCCTGGGCGATGGTGGGCGGACAGCAGTGGGCGGCGTCGCCGACGAGGACGACCCGGCCGCGATGCCAGGAGCCCTCCACCAGCAGCTTGTCGAACCACGTGTAGTTGACCTTCGCCGGGTCCGTGATGTGCTCGACGATCTCGGGCCAGACACCGCCGTACGCCTGCGCGAGCCGACGCATCTCGTCCGCGTAGGTCTCCGGCGGGATCGAGGCGCGGTCGCGGTTGGCCTCGACGACGTACGCGTAGATGGTGTTCTCGCTGGTCGGGCAGTAGCCGGCGATGTAGGCCGGGCCGCCGTAGGCGAGGTCGGTGCGGGTGACGCCCGCGGGGCGCGGGGTCGGGGTGCGCCAGATGGCCATGCCGGTCGGCTCCGGTTTGTCGGCGATGCCGATCGCGGCGCGGGTGGCGGAGTTCAGACCGTCGGCGGCGATCACGAGGTCGTAGCGGCCGGTGGTGTCGTCGCTGAAGCGCACCGAGACACCGTCGGCGTCCTGTTCCAGGGTCTTGGCGGTGGTGCCCAGCCGGACCGTGGCTCCGCAGGCGCGGACCGCGTCGATGAGGATCTGCTGGAGCCGGGGCCGCTGCATGCCGAGCGTGGCGGGCAGGTCCTCGCCGCCGGTGCGGATGTCCTCGATCTCGTGGATCACGGTGCCGTCGGGGATGGTCACACCGAGCGAGCCGAAGGCGTACCCGCAGGCCGACACCTCTTCCCACACGCCGAGGTCGCGCAGCACGCGCAGGGCGTTGCCCTGGAGGGTGATGCCGGAGCCGGTGGTGGCGTTCCAGTCCGGTCTGGCCTCGATCAGCTCCACGGCGAGGCCGGCGCGGCGCAGCAGGATCGTCACCGCGTTGCCGGAGGCGCCGCCGCCTATGACGAGGACTCTGCGGGGTGTGCTCATGGGGAACTCCCTTGTTCCGCTGGTTACTTGACGGCGATCGGGTTGACCGGGGAGCCGACGGCCCCGGTGATGGGCAGGGGCGCGGCGGTGAGCCAGAACTCGTACACACCGTCCGCGGCGCAGTCGGCGGCGAGCGTGTCGAGGTCCCACATCTCGCCGATCAGCAGGCCGATGTGCGGGATGGCGACCTGGTGCAGCGGCTGGAAGGCGTGCTCGAACTCGTTGGGCCGTACCTCGAAGCCCCAGGTGTCGGTGGCGATCGCGGCGATCTCGGTGTGGTGCAGCCAGCCCGCCGTGGTGAACGACAGCCCGGCGGAGTCACCGCCCGCGTAGTCGCCCCAGCCCTCGCGGCGGGCCCGGGCCAGGCGACCGGTCCGTACGACGATGATGTCGCCGCGGCCGACCCGTACGCCGTGGGCCTCGGCGGTCGCGGTCAGGTGCTCCTCGGTGATGGCGAAGCCGTCGGGCAACTCGCCGTCCGCGCCGATCACTTGGCCCACGTCGAGGAGTACGCCCCGACCGGCGACATGCGGGGCCATGTGCTGGATGCCGGTGACGAGGTCACCGTCGGAGGTGACGACCTTCTCGGCCCGCCGTCCGTTCCAGGCGTTGCCGTGGTCGAAGATGTGCCCGAGCCCGTCCCACTGCGTCGAGCACTGCAACGGCATCGCGATCACGTCGTCGGCGCCGCCGATGCCGTGCGGGAAACCCTGGTTGCCGAGGGCCGCGTCGGTGCCGGTGTCGAGCATGGTGTGCACCGGGTTGGTGCGCCGCCGCCACCCCTTCTGCGGACCGTTCATGTCGAAGGACTGCGACAGTGAGAAGCTCACGCCCCGCCGGACGAGGGCGGCACCCTCGCGGCGCTTGGCCTCGTCGAGGAAGTTGAGCGTGCCGAGCACGTCGTCCTCGCCCCAACGTCCCCAGTTGGAGTACGCCTTGGCGGCCTCGGCGATGGCTCCCTCGGGGTCGGTCCGGTCGAGCGTCACCGGGGCACCTCCGCGGTACAGCGCGTGCGCTGGGCGCCAAGACCCGTGATCGACCCGTCCATCACATCGCCGTCCCGCAGCAACCGGCCCCAGTGCATGCCGTTTCCGGCCGGGGAGCCCGTCAACACCAGGTCCCCGGGAAGGAGTTGCGAGGTCTGGGAGGCGTACGACACGATCCGCGCGACGCCGAAGAGCATGTCCTTGGTCGACTCGTCCTGCATCGTCTCGCCGTTCAGTCGAAGCGTGACCCGCAGGTCGCCGGGGTCGGCGATCGACGCGGCGGGGACGATCCACGGGCCGAGCGGGGTGAAGCCGGGCGCGTTCTTGCTGCGCAGCCAGTCCGTGCCGATGGCCTTCATGTCCCGGCGGAAGACGGTGGCACGGTCGGTGAGGTCGTTGGCGATGGTGTACCCGGCGACGTACTCCAGGGCCTCCTCGACGGACACCCGGTAGGCGGGCCGGGAGATCACGGCCGCCAACTCCAGCTCCCAGTCCGGCTGTTCGGCCCAGGACGGGAGGACGACGTCGTCGTACGGGCCGGTGATCGCGCTCGGCAGTCCGATGAAGACGTACGGCAGGTCCTCGGCGGCCCGGCGGTCCATGATCGCGGCGGTCTCGGCCCGCGCCTCCTCGACCGTGCGCGGGTCGTCGGGGGAGCGGTGGGCGAGCTCCAGGTCGATCACGTGCTGCCGGTAGTTGGCGCCGGACTGGAAGATCTGGCGGGGCTCGACGGGAGCGTGGACGTGCAGGGCGTCGAGCGGCTGCCGGTCCGCCTGCGCGTCCGCCGCCAGCTCGTGCAGACGCGGGAGCAGCTCGGCCCAGCGTTCGAAGACCGCCCGGGTCGTCAGAGCGGGTTCGCCGAGGGCCGTACGGAGATCCAGTACGTGCCCCTCGGGGACCACCAGGCCGGGGAAGGGAGCCTCGCCGGGGGCGGAGAAGGTACCGAGGGCGAACGGTCCGGAGAAAGCTGCGGGTTTCACGGGCATGTCCTCCTGATTGCGATGTGACTAATCTGGCCCCGCATCTCGTAATCTGGGAAATCGATTCTGTGGATGCGGATCATCCACGCCGTCTATGCCTATGCCGTGTGGAGCGCGCCATGAACCTGGCCAGCCTCGACCTCAACCTCGTGGTCGCCCTGCGCGCCCTCCTGGAGGAACGCAACGTCACCCGGGCCGGGCGCCGGGTCGGCCTCAGCCAGCCCGCGATGAGCGCGGCCCTGGCCCGGCTGCGCCGCCACTTCGACGACGACCTGCTCTCCCGCGTCGGCGGCCACTACGAACTGACCGCGCTCGGCCAGGTCCTCCTCGACCGCACCTCAACCGCCTGCGATCTGCTGGAACGCCTCTTCACCAGCCAGGCCGACTTCGATCCGGCGGTCGAGGAGCGGGAGTTCACGATCGTGTCCTCCGACTACGCGGTCGCCGTGTTCGGCGCCGAACTCGCCCGCACGGTCCACCGGGAGGCGCCCGGCATCCGGCTGCGCTTCGTCCAGACCCCGCCCGGCATCGTCGAGCAGGCCGGCACCCTGCTGAGCACCACCGAGGGAGTGCTCATGCCGCACGGCATCATCAGCGGCTTCCCCGCCACCGAGCTCTACCGGGACCAGTGGGTCTTCCTGGTCGCCGACGACAACCCTGACGTGGGCGAGCGGCTCACCCGGGACGATGTGGCGCGGCTGCCCTGGGTGACGTACCAGCGCACCTACGACGCCCCGGCGGTCCGCCAGCTGGGCATGCTCGGCATCGAACCCAAGGTCGAGGTGTCCGTCGACAGCTTCACGGTGCTGCCGTTCCTGGTCGCCGGGACCCGCCGCATCGCCCTGGTCCAGGCCCTCCTCGCCGAGCGGCTGCGCGGCGTGGCCCCCGTGCGGATCATGGAGGCGCCCTACGAGTCCGTGCCTCTCCAGGAAGCCCTGTGGTGGCATCCGGTGCACACCCACGATGCCGCGCACATGTGGCTGCGCGAGACGGCGGCACGGGTCGGGGCCTCGGTGACGGGACACGACGTCCCGGGGGGCCAGGGGGCAGGGCATCCAGCCGGTGGATGATCCCGATCCGGGAGATCGATCGGCTGAGGGGTAGGCGTGGCGGGCACGCCGGTTCATAGTCGGGGCAGTTCCTGACGCCCGCCGCTCGGGCGCAGCCCCCTCCGGTGCGCGGTCGCCGCACCTCCTCCCCCTGACGTGGAGCCCCGCCATGCCCGGATCCGTATCCCTGCGCGCCCCTCTCCTGATGGCCGGCAGCTGTCTGCCCGTCCTCGGCGCGGTCCTGATCGCCCCCGTGCTGCCGAAGATGCAGGACCACTTCGACTCGGTGCCCGGTGCCAAGACGCTCGTCCCCGTGGTCCTGACGGTCCCGGCGCTGGCGCTCGCCCTGCTGGCACCCTTCGCGGGCGTCATCGTCGACCGGCTGGGCCGCCGACGTCTGCTGGTCGTGGCGACCGTGCTGTACGCGCTCTTCGGCACCGCCCCGCTCTGGCTCGACTCGCTCGGCGCGATCGTCGCCTCCCGCGTCCTGGTCGGCATCACCGAGGCCGCGATCATGACCTGCTGCACCACACTGATCGGCGACTACTACACGGGCCGGGTCCGGGACCGCTATCTCGCCCTGCAGACCATGTGCGCCTCCGCCTCCGCCACCGCGTTCTTCGTGATCGGCGGCGCGGCCGGTTCGGCGGGCTGGCGCGCCCCCTTCTGGATCTACGCGGTCGGCCTGCTGCTCGCCCCCCTCATGGCGACCGCCCTGCCCAGGCTCCGCCAGGACGACGCCTCCGGCGAACTCACCACCGACGCACGCCCGTTCCCCGTACGACGGCTGGCCGGCATCTGCGCGCTGACCGTGTTCGGTGCCATGGTCTTCTACACCGTGCCCGTCGAAACGGCCTATCTGCTGGACGACCTGGGCATCACCTCCACCGGCGTCATCGGCCTGGCCACCGCCCTCGCCAGTGCCGCCACGGTGGCCGGGTCGATCGCGTTCACCAAGCTGCCGGGCACCCCCGCGAGCCGGTTGCCCGTCGTGTTCGCGCTGTGCGGCACCGGGTTCGTGGTCATGGCGCTGGCTAACGGCCCCGTGCTCCTGATCGCGGGCGCGGTCCTCAACTGCCTCGGTACGGGCGTCCTGTTGCCGTCCCTGCTCACCGTCGCGATGTCCGGGCTGGAGTACGCCGACCGCGGGCGCGGCACCGGACTGTGGACGGCGGCCTTCTTCTTCGGCGAGTTCATCTGCCCGCTGATCCTGATCGGGCTGGAGTCCGTGGTCGGGAGCCTGGCCACCGCCGTCGGCGTCCTGGGGCTCGCCTCGGGGCTGGTCGCGGGCGGACTGCTGCTCGCGGGGCGGCCGGCGGTCGTGGAGCACGAGCACGCCGCCTAGGCGGGACGAAGGCGGCGCTCCTTGACGGGGCGCCGCCGTGCTCTCCCGGCCCGCGTGGCCTCGGCCTCGGTGTCTCAGCCCGTGTGAAGGATCCGAAAGCGGCCGGGTTCCGCCGGATCGCGATCGACGACCTGGACCGGCGACGAGGCCCACTGCCACACACTGATGCCCGGCGTGCGGGAGAACCCGATCCGCCCGCGGGTGCCCTCGACCGCGACGCGCGGCCAGGATCCGGCGATGCCCGCCCGGTCCGTGCCGTGCGTGCGCAGCAGATCGGCGAGGACGGCGACCGTGTCGTAGCCCTCGAAGGCCACGAAGGAGGGCGCCTCACCGAGCCGCTCGCGAAGGGCGGCCTCGACCCGTGCTCCGAGCGGCGTGAGACGCTCGGGCAGATAGCGCAGGAACGGCACCCCGGCACCGTGATCACCCAGCAACGTGGCCCATTCGGCGAGCTCCGGCTGCCCGGCCGGCGCACCGATCAGGACCTCGGCGAGGCGCCGGTCGCTGCGGATGGACTCGACGATCGGGACGGCCGGCTCCGGGTGTCCGACCAGCAGAAGGAGGGCTGTGGCGCGCTGCTCGACGAGCGCGTCGCACACCGCAGCCGGGGCGAGCACGCTCATGTCGAGTTCGACGACGGTGCCGCCGCGCTCGGCGAAGCGGTCCCGGAGGATGCGGGTCCCGGATGCCCAGTAGACACTCGGCTGCGTCGCCACGGCGATCCGGCTGTGGCCCGCGCCGAGCAGGAAGTCCGCGTAGGTCCGCCAGCCGCGGGACTGCGGCGGCGAGAGGCGCGCGACCCAGTCCGTCGGCTGTTCCGTGAGCACGTCGAGCACCGCCGACGAGCAGAGGAACGGTACGCCGAGGGAGTCGGCACGGCCGGCGGCGGCTCGCGCGACGACGCTGTGATACTCCCCGGCCAGGGCGGCCACACCCAGGCGGGCCAACTCGTCCACGGCCGCCGCGGCCTTCTCCGGATCGGCCGCGGTGTCCCGGACCACCAGTTCCAGGGGGTTCCCGGCGACCCCGCCGGTGTCGTTGACTTCGCGAGCGGCCAGTTCGAGGCCCGCGAGCACATGCCGGCCCGCCTCGACCCAGCCGGGGCGGGTGAGCGGAACGAGAACGCCGATCCGGACGGACGATCCGTCCCGCCGGGATGGGTGCACCGAGGTGATCATGCCGGACATTGCATCCACCACCCTCGCGGACAGGCAAGCGATTTGGGGATCGCTCTCGGCCCTTGGGATGTGGCGGCCGCACGGCTATAGTCAACAATGTTAGTAGGTGTTTAAGTGTCTAAGTGAAGTGGTCGGCCATGACGGAGAACGGACCTCTGCGGTACGTCGCCCTCGGTGACAGCCAGACCGAAGGGTGCGGCGACGGCGACGACATACGAGGGCTGCGCGGATGGGCCGACCGGCTCGCCGAGCACCTCGCCCGGGACACACCGGAGCTCCTCTACGCCAACCTCGCCGTGCGCGGCCGGCTCGCCGGGCAGGTGCGGGACGAACAGCTCGCACCCGCCCTCGCGTTGGAGCCCGGCCTCGCCACGGTCGTCGCCGGGGTCAACGACCTGCTGCGGCCCCGGTTCGACGCCGACGAGGTGGCCGGGCACCTGGAGGCGATGTTCGCCGCACTCACCGCGCAGGGCGCCCGCGTGGCGACGGTGACCTTTCCGGACGTCGCCCGGATCACCCCGCTGGCCCGCCCGATCGGCCCCCGGATCATCACCCTCAACGACCGCATCCGGCAGGCCGCCGCCCGGCACGGAGTCGTGGTCGCCGAGACCTCCCACCACCCGGTCGTGACCGACCCGCGCCTGTGGAGCCCCGACCGGCTGCACGCCAGCCCGCTCGGCCACGCCCGGATCGCCGCCGCCGTGGCCGACGCCCTCGGCCTGCCGGGCAGCGACGACGGCTGGACCCGCCCGCTGCCCGCCGACCCACGGGCGGCCTCCGGTCTGCGGACGGTCGGCGACGAGTTGCGCTGGGCCGGCTCCTTCCTCGGCCCCTGGCTGGTACGGCGGGTCCGGGGACGGTCGTCCGGCGACGGCCGGCGGGCCAAGCGGCCCGAGCTGCTCGCGATGCCCCGGCCTGCTGCCATACACCCCATTGACTAATCAACTAGGTTGGCCCCATGGCTCTGCGCAACGCGGTGATGGCCGCCCTCCTGGAGGGCGAGGCCTCCGGATACGACCTCGCCAAGGGCTTCGAGGCCTCCGTCGCCAACTTCTGGATGGCCACCCCGCAGCAGCTCTACCGCGAGCTGGAGCGCATGGAGACCGAAGGCCTCGTCTCCGCCCGCGTGGTCCAGCAGGAACGCCGCCCCAACAAGCGCCTGTTCTCCCTCACCGACGCCGGTCTGGAGATCCTGCGCGCGTACATCGCCGACGTGCCCGCGAAACCGACCGCCATCCGTGACGAGCTGATGGTCAAGGTCCAGTGCGTCGACATCGGTGACGCCGACGCCGTACGCACCGCGATCGCCGAGCGCGTGGAGCGGTCCACCGCCAAGCTGGCCCGCTACGAACGGATGCGGGAGCGCATGCTGGCCGGCCGCACCGAGGACGAGTACTTCGCCGAGGCCGACCGCATCGGGCCCTACCTCACCCTGCTCGGCGGCATGGCCTTCGAACGCTCGAACCTCAAGTGGGGCGAGGCCGCCCTGAAGAGGCTCGATCAGCGCGCTGCACGCCAACCGGTTCCGCCGGGACCGTGACGCGGAGGTCCGGTGCCTCAGCTGAGCGTGAACCCCTTCGCGCAGAAGTCCCAGACCTCGTCGGCCGTGATCGGGTGGGAGCCCGTCTGACCGCTGGACTGCGCGTTGGACATGACGGTCTGCATGGTGAGGGCCGCCACCCGGCGGGGCTCGAAGCCCTCGCGCAGCAGACCGGCCTCCTCGAGGTCCGTCATCAGCTCGGTCAGCAGGGCGAGCAGCGGTGCGTTCGCGACCCGCAGCTCGTTGGGGTGCGAGACCAGCAGGCGCAGCGCGAAGTCGGTGAACAGCGGGCGCTTCGCGGCCGGGTCGGGGCAGGAGATCTCGAAGAGGGTCCGCACGGCGACCTTGAGCCGGTCCAGCGGGTCCGAGTGCTCGGCCGCGGCGGTACGCAACTGCTCCGCCGACTTGCTCATGGCGTCCTCGAACAGGGCGAGCAGCAGCTCGTGCTTGCCGTCGAAGTGCTGGTAGAAGCTGCGCAGCGACTGCTGGGAGCGGTCGACGACCTCCTGCACGGTGAAGTCGGTCGTCCCCTTGCCCGCCATGATCGCCTGGGCCGCGTCGAGAAACCGCTCCACCCGCTGCTCGGCCCGGCGCTTCGCCGCCTGGGTGGACCGCTCGACCGCCCGCTGCTTCCAGGCCGGCTCTTCGGTGGGCGTGCTCAAGGGCTGGTCCGCCTTGTCTCCCATGAGGAGAACATTACTGCGGTGCAGCGACAACGGGCCTACCGTCCAGATCGGGCACCTCCTCTCCCGAAAGCGATACTCCCAATTTCCCTGAGTGAGATGGTGATTCTCGCCGAGCCATCGCGATGCACCGGGGCACGCAAGGCGAGACCCCCAGCTGTCGGAGTTCGGCGCCGCCTGGGGTGGCTGACGGATGCCGCAGCCACCCCGGGCGGTGCAACCGCGTCAGCCCTTGCGGGTGTTGATCTCCTCGGTGAGGGCGGGGACGACGTCGAAGAGGTCGCCGACGACGCCGTAGTCGACGAGGTCGAAGATCGGGG
>NZ_JBIUUU010000011.1:0-410486 GCF_044742595.1 Streptomyces sp. NPDC087859
GGCACCGGCATCCACGCGGTCGCCGGGATCCTGGCGGCCCTGTTCCAGCGCGAGCACACCGGGCGCGGACAGCGGGTGAACGTGGCCATGCAGCACGCCGTGCTGAACCTGTGCCGGGTCAAACTCCGCGACCAGCAACGCCTCACCCACGGCCCGCTGCCCGAATACCCCGGCGACGACTTCGCCGACGAGGTCCCCCGCTCCGGCAACGCCTCCGGGGGCGGGCAGCCCGGCTGGGCCGTGCGATGCGCGCCCGGCGGACCCAACGACTACGTCTACGTCATCGTCCAGCCCGTCGGCTGGCCACCCCTGGCCCACCTGATCGGCCGCCCGGAACTGGCCACCGACCCGGAATGGGCCACCCCCGAGGCCCGCCTTCCCAAACTCGCCAAAATGTTCCAGCTGATCGAGGAATGGACCGCCACCCAGCCCAAATGGCAGGTCCTGGAACGCCTCAACACACACGACATTCCGTGCGGGCCGATCCTGTCCACCAAGGAGATCATCGAGGACCCCTCGCTGGCCGCGAACGAGATCGTCGTCGAGGTCGAGCATCCCGAACGCGGCACCTTCACCACCGTCGGCAACCCCCTCAAACTCTCCGACTCCCCCACCCACATCACCCCCTCCCCCCTCCTGGGCCAGCACACCGAGGAAATCCTCATCGGCGAACTCGGCCTGGGAGACGAAGAGTTGCGGCTTCTCAGGTCGAGCGGGGTGATCAGGTGACCTGACTGAGCACGGGAGCCGCCGACGGTGCGCGTCGGCCGGCCCCATGATCCGTGCGCGCACGAAAGGAATTTGGACAGGGGGCGCTGGCCAGATCTTTCGACGCAAGGAGTGCTTGACCGAGATGACAACCATCGACTACTCGACGTCCGTCCCGTACCGGGAGGTGACGGACCACAACGGCCGCGTGTACCGCATCGGTGAGTCCGATGTCGACATCATGGGCCGCCGACGCAAATGGATGGTCATCCTGCCGTGGATCGGCATGATGGGCATCAGCTCCGCCGAGTACGCGTTCACGTCCGCGGAGGAAACGCTCCACGAGGCTCATCTGTGGAGCAGCGGACACATCTTCTGGCTGATGGGCGTCTGGGTGTTCTTCCAGGCGGCCGTGGCCTTCCCCGCCGGACAGCTGAGGGAGAGCGGCAAACTGCCCGCCCGTACGGCGATGATGATCGGCGCGGTGGGCACGATGCTCGGCTATGTCTCGCTGGCGTTCGCGCCGAACGTGCTCGTGGCCTACTTCGGCTTCGGCATGTGCAGCGGTATCGGCGCCGGTCTCGTCTACGCGACCTGCGTGAACATGGTCGGCAAGTGGTACCCGGAGCGCAAGGGCGGCAAGACCGGCTTCGTCAACGGCGGTTTCGCCTACGGTTCGGTGCCCTTCGTGTTCCTGTTCACCTCGTACATGGACCTGAGCAACTACCAGATCGTGCTCGCCTGCGTGGGCGTAGGACTGTGCCTGGTCGTGGCCTCCGCCGGCTGGTTCTTCAAGGACCCGCCGAAGAACTGGTGGCCCGCGCAGGTCGACCCGCTCAAGGTCACCGAGGACCCGAAAATCCGCCGGGCACTGGAGAAGAACCCGCCGTCGCCCAAGCAGTACACCCCGAAGGAGGCCGCTCGTCAGCCCGTTCTGTGGATGATGTGGTTCTGCCTGCTGTGCACGGCCGGCATCAACATCTTCGGTATCGCCTTCCAGGTGCCGTTCGGCAAGGACATGGGCTTCGCGGGCGGGATCGTGGCCACGGCGATGTCCCTGAAGGCCATCGTCAACGGCACCGGCCGCGGTGTCATCGGCTGGATCTCCGACCGCTACGGGCGCCGCAACACCCTGATCATCGTGTGTCTGGTGCTGGGCTCCGCCCAGTTCGGTGTGCTGATCTCCGGCCAGATGGGCAGCATGCCGTTCTTCCTCTTCTGCTCCATGGTCTCCGGCTTCGGCGGCGGCGCGATCTTCCCGCTGTTCGCGGCCATGACGGCGGACTACTTCGGTGAGAACAACAACGCCTCCAACTACGGCATGGTCTACAGCTCGAAGCTGATCTCGGGCCTCGTGGGCTCCGGAATGGGCGCGGTCGTGGTCGGCGCCTGGGACTACGAGGGCGCGTTCGTCCTGGCCGGCTCGATCGGTCTGGCCTCCGCGGTGCTGGCCGTGTTCCTGAAGGCACCCGGTACCCCGCGGACCAGTCGCGGTATCGCTCCCAACCCCCAGCCGCTCGGCGAGGAAATGGCCTGACCCGCACGTCCGACACGAATGGCCTGACACGGAGGAATTGGCCTGCAATGACGGCAGATCCCATCGCAACGAACAGCTCGTCGAACCACCCCGACGCCGCACACCGTCCCTACCGAGAAGTGACCGACGCGCGCGGCCGCGTCTACCGCGTGGGCGAGACCGACCGGGACATCCTCGGTCACTCGCGCAAGCTCATGGTGTATCTGCCGTGGCTCGCCATGATGGCCATCAGTGTCTTCGAATACGCGTACGGCTCGGCGGAGGACACCCTGTCCCACGCCCACGGCTGGACGCAGAGCAACACCTTCTGGATCCTCAGCGTCTGGGTCTTCTTCCAGGCCGGCATCGCCTTCCCGGCGGGCTGGCTGCGGGAGAAGGGCGTCCTGACGGCCCGCAAGGCCATGTACACCGGCTCAGGTCTGTGCCTCGTCGGGTTCCTCGCCCTGTCGCACCTGAGCAACGTCTGGCTGGCGATCCTGGGCTTCGGCGTCGTCGGGGGGATCGGCGCCGGGCTCGTGTACGCGACCTGCATCAACATGGTCGGCAAGTGGTTCCCCGAACGCCGTGGCGCCAGAACGGGATTCGTCAACGGGGGATTCGCGTACGGGTCACTGCCGTTCATCTTCATCTTCAACTACGGCTTCGACACCGCGAACTACCACCGGGTCCTGGACCTGATCGGCTGCTACATCATGATCGTGGTTCTCGGGTCCGCGTTCTTCTTCAAGGATCCGCCGAAGAACTGGTGGCCCGCGGACATCGATCCGTTGGCGTACTCCGGCGACCGGAAGAACGCGACGAGCCTCGCCAAGAACCCTCCGGCGGTGAAGCAGTACACACCCAAGGAGGCGATCAGGACCGGCATGCTCCCCCTGATGTGGCTCTCCATCGTGCTGACCGCGGGGGTGTCGATCTTCGGGATCTCCTTCCAGGTCGACTACGCCAAGGAGGTGGGCTTCGGCCCTCTGGTGGCGGCCTCGTCGATGGGTGTCATGGCGGTCATCAACGGCATCGGCCGGGGTGTCGTGGGCTGGCTGTCCGACAAGTGGGGCCGCAAGTCCACCCTGGTGTTCGTCATCGTCGTGCTGGGCCTGGCCCAGTTCGGCGTGATCTGGGCGGGCGATGTGAAGAGCGAGGCGTTGTTCCTGTTCTTCGCCTTCCTCTCCGGCTTCGGCGGCGGCGCGTTCTACCCGCTGTTCGCGGCGCTCACCCCGGACTACTTCGGGGAGAACTACAACGCCTCCAACTACGGGCTGGTGTACAGCGGCAAGCTGATCAGCGGTCTGTTCGGCGGCGGACTCGGCTCCATGGTGGTCGCCACCTGGGGCTACGACGGGGCGTACGCCCTGGCCGGCGCCGTGTCCATGGTGGCCGCGGTGATCGCCCTGCTGCTGCGGCAGCCCGGGCGGACAGCGGTGCCGCAACCCGCCGGCTGACGGCACGCGCGCGTGAGGAGGCCCTCCCGGGATCCCGGGAGGGCCTCCTCATGTGTGCGGGTCGGTCAGCACTTCTCGCGCAGCGAGTGGAGGTGTTCGCTGGAGCGCCGCGCGAACGTGAAGGACTCGGCCGGCTGGTCGTGCTCGGCCTGCCAGTGATGGGCGAACCGCTCACCGCGCAGCCTGGTCACGGCCGAGATGAACCGCTGGTAGTCGATGTCGCCGTCGCCGACGTCGGTCATGCGGTAGCCGTAGGTGTTCGCGGGGTCGCTCACCCCGTCCTTGACGTGGAACAGCGGATAGCGGTGGGGCTGCTTGAGGACGTAGTCCAGCGGCTCGAACGGTGCCGCCGTGCCGTCGGGGCGCTTGGAGAAGCGGAACTGGCCCGAGTACGCCCAGAAGATGTCCATCTCCAGGAACACCAGGTCGGGGTCGGTCTCGGCGAGCAGGACGTCGTAGAGACGGACCTTGGGGTTGTCGGTGGCGAAGGAGAACTCCTCGGAGTGGTTGTGCTGGTAGAACTTCATGCCGCGTGCCCTGGCGGCCGCGCCGTAGGTGTTGAACTCGTGCGCCGCGCGCTTCCAGGCGTCGACGGTGGAGCCGTAGCGGAACGGTCCCGAGGCGGTGCCGATGTGCTTGAGGCCGAGGGCCTGGGCGTCGTCGAGGACCTTGGTGAGGTTCTGGGCGAAGGTGTAGGCGTTCGGGTCGTCGGAGTAGTAGCCGACGTGGCTGCCGATCGGGTTCAGGCCGTGGTTCCTGGCCAGCCGCTTGAGCTGGGCGAGGGTGATCGGGCCGGCCGAGCCCTGGGTGTATCCGGCGAACTCGACCTCGTCGTAGCCGTACTTCGCGAGTTCGGCGAAGACGGGCGCGAAGCCGAGGGTGGAGACCTTGTCGCGCAGGCTGTAGAGCTGGATGCCGAGCCGGCCGGGCGGCAGGACGGGACGGCCCCGGCCCGCGCCGCCGGACGCGGCCTCGGTGGCGGCGCCGGCGGGGGTCGCGGCGGCTCCCACGAGCGCGGCGGCGGTGGCGCCCGCGGCCACACCGAGCATGCCTCGTCTGGTGAGGCGGTGGGTGAGTTCGGGGTCGGGCTGGGAGATGCGGCTCATGCCTGAACTCCTCGAGGTCGGAGGCGTTGTCAGTGGTGGGTGCTTCACTGGTGATCAGTCGCAGGAGACCGGTCGTGCGGGGCCGGTGGGGTGGGCCGGTCAGCCGAGACCGGCCAGTCGGAGCAGGAGTGCTTTCACATCGGTGGCCGCGACGCGGTCGCCGACAGCGCGGGGGGTGGAGCAGATGAGAAGCGGACCGTCGTCGTCGCTCGCCGGGAGGCGGCCGTGGCTGCCGCGGACAGGTGAGGGGTCCAGAGGCACGACCGCCATGCGGTAGCGCAGGCCGAGTTTCTTGCGGGCCAGTGCGGTGGCCGCCCTGACCTTGACGTAGGGGTCGCGGGGATCCATGAAGAGTTCGACCGGGTCGTAGCCGGGTTTGCGGTGGATCTCGACGAGTTGCGCGAAGTCGGGCGCGCGGGCGTCGTCGAGCCAGTAGTAGTACGTGAACCAGGCGTCCGGCTCCGCTACGGCGACGAGCTCTCCGGAGCGCGGGTGGTCGAGGTGGTGGGCCTTCTTGCCCTCGTCGTCCAGGAGCCGCTCGATGCCGGGCAGTCCGGCGAGAGCGTCCCGGGTCGCCTCCAGGTCTTCGGGTCGGCGCACATAGACGTGGGCGATCTGGTGGTCGGCGACCGCGAAGGCACGTGAGGCCATCGGGTCCAGGTACTCCATGCCGTCCTGGGTGTGCACCTCGAGCAGTCCTGCGCGGCGCAGGGCGCGGTTGATGTCGACGGGCCGGCTGACGCTGGTGATGCCGTACTCGGACAGCGCGACGACGGTACGGCCCTGCGCGCGGGCGTCGTCCAGGAGCGGGGCCAGGGCCCGGTCCAGGTCGGCGGCCGCCTTCAGGGAGCGCGGGTCGTCGGGGCCGAAGCGCTGGAGGTCGTAGTCGAGGTGCGGGAGGTAGCACAGCGTCAGATCGGGGTGCCGGGTGCTGTTGATGTGGCGGGTCGCGTCGATGATCCAGCGGCTGGAGACGAGGTCGGCGCCGGGGCCCCAGAAGTGGAAGAGGGGGAAGGTGCCGAATTTCGCGGTGAGTTCGTCGTGCAGGGCCGGAGGGCGGGTGTAGCAGTCGGGTTCCTTGCGGCCGTCGGAGTAGTAGACGGGACGGGGGGTGACGGTGATGTCGGTGTCGGCGCCCATGGCGTACCACCAGCAGATGTTGGCGACGGTGTATCCGGGATGGGCGCGGCGGGCGGCGTCCCACAGCTTGTCCCCGGCGACCAGGCCGTTGTGCTGGCGCCACAGGAGTACGTCGCCGAGGTCGCGGAAGTACCAGCCGTTGCCGACGACGCCGTGCTCGGCGGGGTGGGTGCCGGTCAGGAAGGTGGACTGGGCAGCGCAGGTGACGGCCGGCAGGACGGTTTCGAGGGGGGCGTGGGAGCCCGCTCGGGCGAGGGTCTTGAGGTGGGGCATGTGGTCGAGGAGACGGGGGGTGAGGCCGACGACGTCGAGGACGAGGAGCGGGGTGGGGCCTGAAGTGTTCCGGGCGGTGCTCATGGGAGTTCCTTCAGGCCGAGGTCCGTCAACAGGTCGCGGGCGAGGGTGAGTTCGGCGGCGATGCCGTCGGCGAGCTGGGTCCGGCCGCGGGGCCGCAGCTCGGGCGGGAGGGCCTGCCAGGTGTAGGTCTCGACCTCCAGGTGGCGGGTGAGCGGGTGCGGGCCACCGACCAGGCGGGTCAGCGCGGCCTTGAGGACGGGGAGCGTGGAGGTGAGGGGCGCGGCGGGGGCCGCGTGCAGGGGGACGTGGAAGTGGGCGCGCCAGGGGCTCGCGTCGGGCAGGGTGTCGCCGCCGAGTGCCTCGCCGAGGTCGTCGGTGCCGCGCAGGCCGGCGGCGGTCGCCGTGCGGGTCTGGTGCAGGAAGCGGGGTTCGTCGAAGGCGGCGAGGGCCGTGCGGACCTCCGGCAGATGGGGGTGCTCGGCGTGCAGGGCCGCCGAGAGCTGGGACTTGACGACGGGCACGTCGGCCGCGGTGAGGGCGTCGAGGGCGGTGTGCGGATCCTCGAAGGAGGTGGCGAGGTGGCACGTGTCGACGCAGACGCCGATCCGGTGGTGGGCGATCGCGGACAGGGGGGCGAGGGCGTCGTGGGTGGTCTCGACGACGCAGCCGGGTTCCGGTTCGAGGCCGATGCGGATGGACCGTCCGGTCAGCTCCTCCAGGGCGTCGAGGCGTTCGGCGAGTGTGCGCAGGGCCTTCTCGTGGCGCCCGGTGCCGTGGGCGGCGGTGCGCCACGCCAGCGGCAGGGTCGAGATGCTGCCCTCGGTGACGTCGTCGGGGAGGAGTCCGGCCAGGACCCGGGCCAGGGCGGTGGTGTGCTCCAGGCGTTCGGGGTCGGCCCAGTCCGGCCGGTAGACGCGGTACTTGACCTCCTCGGCGCCGAACCCTTCGTAGGGGAAGCCGTTGAGGGTGACCACTTCCAGGCCGCGCCGGTCGAGTTCGGCGCGCAGGGCGCGCAGGGCGGACGGGTCGGAGTCCAGGGCGCGGGCGGCGTCGGCGGCCAGCCACAGGCCGATGCCGAGGCGGTCGCGGCCGAGGCGGCGGCGGACGGGCTCGCAGTGGTCGCGGAGCTGGGCGACGACGCCGTCGAGGGTCTCCGCGGGGTGGACGTTGGTGCAGTAGGCGAGGTGGACGGTGGAGCCGTCGGGGTGGCGGAAGCGCATGCCCTACTCGCCCCCGCGCAGGATGGAGTTGCCCTCGTGGGTGGCCGCGGTGGCCGTGGTGTCGAGGGCGAGGCGGCCGCTGAGCCCGTAGAAGGCGACGGGGTTGCGCCACAGCACCCGGTCGACGTCGTCCTCGGTGAAGCCGTTCGCCAGCATGGTGTCGGCGACCCTGCGGGTCTTGAGGGGATCGCTTTTGCCCCAGTCCGCGGCGGAGTTCACGAGCACCTTCTCCGGGCCGTACTCCTTCAGGATCGCGACCATCCGCTCCTCGTCCATCTTGGTGTCGGGATAGACGGAGAAGCCCAGCCAGCAGCCGCCGGCCTTGGCCTCCTTGACGGTGGTCTCGTTGAGGTGGTCGACCAGAACGTGGTCCGGGGACAGTGCGGACTCCCTGACGACGTCGAGGGTGCGGCGCAGGCCGGCCAGCTTGTCGCGGTGCGGGGTGTGCACGAGGGCGGGCAGTCCGTGGTCGGCGGCGAGCTGGAGCTGGGCGGCGAGCGCGGTGTCCTCGGCGGGGGTCATGGAGTCGTAGCCGATCTCGCCGACGGCGACGACCTGGTCCTTGACGAGATACCGGGGCAGTTCGTCGAGGACGGGCATGCAGCGCGGGTCGTTGGCCTCCTTGGGGTTGAGGGCGAGGGTGCAGTGGTGGGCGATGCCGTACTGGGCGGCGCGGAAGGGCTCCCAGCCGAGGAGGGAGTCGAAGTAGTCGAGGAAGGAGGAGGGCGAGGTGCGGGGCTGGCCGAGCCAGAAGGAGGGTTCGACGACGGCGCGGACACCGGCCGCGTGCATGGCCTCGTAGTCGTCGGTGGTGCGGGACGTCATGTGGATGTGGGGGTCGAACAGGCGCATCAGGACTGCTCCTTGGACTCGGTCGGCGTCGCCTGGGTCAGGGCCAGCGCGCGATGGAGGTCTTCGGGCACTTCACGCCCCGCCGCGGTGCGTTCGGCGGCGTAGTCGCCGAGCATGCGGGCGAGTTCCGCGTCGGCGGCGGCCCGGCGGTCCAGGTCTGCCACCGCGTCGACGGGCACGCCGGTGAACAGGCACTTCAGGACGGCGTGCCGCCACTGGTGGGGGTCCAGGTGGCGGGCCGCGTAGGGGCCGACGGCGGCGGTGAGGAGCCGGGTGTCGTTGGTGCGCAGGGCGTCCTCGACGAGGGGGAGCGCGTCCGGGCCGGGCACGAGGTGGGGCAGGGCGTGCAGGACGGCGCGGCGTTCGGCGGCGGTGCCCTGCCGGTAGACGCGGGTGAGGGCGTCGATGTCGGCGTGGGCCGCGTGCAGGATGAGGACGCGGGCGGCGTCGGCGTGCTCGGGCCCGCAGCGGCGGCCTGCCTCGGCCAGGCGCAGTTCCCACACGGAGATGGGGCCGTGGACGCCGGGGTGGGCGGCGGCCTCGTCGAGGGCCTGGTCGAGCCAGGCGCGGGCGGCTCCGGCGAGGCGGGTGTCGAGGTGGGCGTGCAGGGTGGTCGGCGGGGTGTGGGCGAGGGCGTCGGGGTCCACCGTGGGGGTGTCCGGGGTGGAGTGGGTGCGGGTCATGCGGTGCTCCCTTCAGGGGTGGCGGAGGGATCGCCGGGAGGTGCGTGGGTGGCCGCCGCTCGGCGCAGGAACGGGAGGGACTGTTCGGCGAAGTGGGGGCCCGCGTGGGAGTGGCGGGGCAGTTCGACGACGGTGAGTCCCCGGTAGCCGGTGTCGGCCAGGGCGGCGAGGACGGCAGGGAAGTCGATCTCCCCGTCGCCGAGTGGGAGGTGTTCGTGGACGCCGCGGCGCATGTCCTCGATCTGGATGTGCCGCAGCCAGGGGGCGGCGGCGCGTACGCAGGCCGCGGGCGGGAGCGGTTCGAGGCACTGGCAGTGGCCGATGTCGAGGGTGAGGCCGAGGGGTTCGGGGTCGCCGAGTTCCCGGCGCAGGCGGTGGAAGTCGGCGAGGGTGGCGAGGAGGTGGCCGGGCTCGGGTTCGACGGCGAGGGGCACGCCCGCGGTGGCGGCGGCGTCGAGGACCGGGGTGAGGGTTTCGGCGAGGCGTTTCCAGGCCGTGTCCTGGTCGGTGCCCGTCGGGGTGATCCCGCTGAAGCAGTGCAGGGCGTGTGCGCCGAGGTCGGCGGCGACCCGGACGGCACGGATCAGGAGGTCGACGCGGCGGGCCCGGTCGTCGGGGTCCGGGTCGAGGAGGGAGGGGCCGTGTTTGCGGCGCGGGTCGAGAACATAGCGGGCGCCGGTCTCCACGGTGACGCCCAGGCCGAGCGCGTCCAGCCGCCGGGCGACGCGACCGGTGCGGGCGGCCAGGTCCGGGGCGAGCGGGTCGAGATGCATGTGGTCGAGGGTCAGGCCTACGCCGTCGTAGCCGAGGTCGGCGAGCAGTCCGAGGGCGTCGTCGAGCCGGAGGTCGGTGAGACCGTTGGTTCCGTAGCCGAAGCGCAGGGGTGTGCCGTTGCGGGATCGGGCGGGGGCCGCGGCTGCCGGACTCGTCGGACGCTCACCGTCCTCGCGAAGAGAGTCGGCCGGCCCGGGCGCGACCGCTCCCCTCCCCCGCCTCACCGCTCCTCCCCGCGACGCTCCGCGCGGACGGCGCCCTCCCCCGGCCCGTCGCCGGGTCTCGCCGCGCTCCGCCCGTCGGTCCCGGCCCCGCCTCCGGTCGTGTCACCGGGCGCCGCGTCGGTACGCCTCGTCGCCAGCCGCCGCGCGAACCCGACGAGAGCCTCGTACTGCTCCCCCAGCGCCGCCGGCCCGCCCCCCACCGGGTCCTTGAAATAGAAGCCCAGTTCCGTGAGCGGCCCCGACAGTCCCACCTCGTGAGCGCGCGCGGTGAGCCGGGCCAGGTCCAGCACCAGCGGTGCCGCGAGGGAGGAGTCGCAGCCCTGCCAGATGGTCTGGAGGATCATGCGGGTGCCGAGGAAGCCGTCGAAGGCGACGTGGTCCCAGGCCGTCTTCCAGTCGCCGAGCGCGGGGACGTCGTCGATGTGGACCTCGCCCTCGGGGGACATGCCCAGGGTGTCGGTGAGGACGCGCTCCTTGCCCGCGTTCTTCGCCGCCGCGGCGGCCGGGTCCGCCAGCGCCGCCCCGTCCCCGCCGCCCAGGAGATTCGTCCCCGACCAGGCCCGCACCGTCAGCGCCCGCTGCACGAACATCGGTGCCAGCACCGCCCGCAGCAGTGTCTGCCCGGTCTTGCCGTCCCGGCCCGCGTACGGCAGTCCGCTCGCCGTCGCCGACGCGGCCAGTGCCGGGTGGCGCAGGCCCGTGGAGGGTGTGAAGTCGACGTAGGGGCAGCCCGCGCGCAGGGCTGCCGCCGCGTACAGCGAACTCGGCGGCAGCGCTGGGCCGGTGGGCACCGGCTCGGTGGACGCCACGTTCACCACGACCGCCCGGGTCAGCCCGCGGCGTCGTACGAAGTCCTGGATGTCCGCGGCGAAGGCGGCGATCAGTTCGTCCTCGCTCCGGGGCTCCCCGGGGACCGGTCCGCCGGGCCTGATCTCCCGTTCGGCGGCGGCGAGTTCGGCCGCCACGGCGGAGGGCAGGCCCGGGGGCAGTACGCCACCGGCGGCCAGTGCTTCCGCGCGTTTGGGCAGGGGACAGTCATCCGTGTCGTGGCCGCCGAAGACGAGGGAGGACAGGGCGGGCAGGCCGCTGTCGGCGAAGGCCGGGGTCTCGGTGACCAGGCCGGTCGGCGGTTGCAGGCCCGCGGCGACGGCGGCGCAGCCGGTGACGACGGTCGTGGCGACGGAGCCGCGCGCCCCGATCAGCCAGACACCGACGCGTGGCGAGGAAACGGACGCGGGCATGGGCAGCCTCCTTGTCGAACGCGTCGTGTGTGAACCCCTGGTGGGGAAGCCCCTGTCGAGGGAGGGGACGAGACGGCGGGCGGAGGTCCGGCGTCCCCCGCCCGCCGCCGCTCAGCCGCCCTTGACGGGCAGTTCCTTGATGCGGACGTTCCGGAAGGACACCTGGTCGTCGGATCCGTGGTTCTGGATACCGAAGTGACCGTCGGAGAGGCTCCGGGCCGGATCGGTGTTGGTGAAATCGTTGATCTTCACGCCGTTGAGCCAGACGCGGAGTCGTTCGCCCTCCACGCGGATCTCGTACGTGTTCCACTCCCCCGGCGGGTTCAGCGCGCGGTCGCGCTTCTTCAGGTCGGCGGAGCGGAAGCCGTAGACGGACCCGGTCGTCCGCTCGGGCACGTCCGTGGCGTCGATCTGGATCTCGTAACCGTTGTTCACGGCCGACCACGGGTCGTCCGAGGGCGGGAATCCCACGAACACACCGGAGTTGTCGTCGCCGGCCGTCCTCCAGTCGAGCTTCAGCGAGTACGCACCGAAGTCCGTCGCGGCGTACCAGAGCATCCCCATGCCGCCGGTCGTTGTGAGGGTGGCGTCCTCGTCCAGGGTGAAGGAGCCCGGGCCGGCCTGCCGCCAGCCGCCCAGCGACTCCGCGGTGCCGTCGAACAGCGGACGGTATCCGTTCTCCGGTCGGCAGTCGGCCTGCGCCTCGCCGATCGCATACAGGATGCCGCCGACCAGGTGCTGTCGGAAGGCGGGGTCCGTGTACGACTCCTTCGTGTGGCCGCCGCCGGTGTAGAAGGCACGGCCGCCCTGGTAGTTCTGGCACCAGGCGATCGGGTGGTCCCCGTTCATCGTGCCGCCGGTGTACGACGACTCGTCGAGCGAGGCGAGGACATGGGCCCGTTCCCGGGGGTTGGAGCGGTAGTTGTACCACTCGTCGGTCCGGTTCCAGGTCGGCCCCAGTGCCGAGGTGGCCGGGTGGGCACGGTCCTCGACGACGACCGTCGCGGGCTGGATCGCCGGGTGCGACTGGAAGTAGGCGCCGGCGAGGCCGCCGTAGAACGCCCAGTCGTACTCGGTGTCGGCGGCGGCGTGGATGCCGACGTAGCCGCCGCCCTTGCGGATGTAGCCCTCGAAGGCCTTCTGCTGGGCGGCGTCCAGGACGTCGCCGGTCGTCGACAGGAAGACGACCGCGTCGTAGCGCCGGAGGTTGCCGGAGGTGAAGGCGCCGGCGTCCTCCGTGGCGTCGACGGTGAAGCCGCTCGTGGCGCCGAGCTCCTTCAGGGCGGTGACGCCGTCGGGGATGGAGTCGTGCCGGAAGCCGGCCGTCTTGGAGAAGACCAGTACACGTTCCCCGTCATGCCCGCCCTGTGAGGCGGCGGGTCCGGAGACACAGCCCAGAAGCACGGCGGCTCCCACAACTGCCGTGGTCAGTCGGCTCGTTGAGCGCATCGCAGGTTCCTCCTGTCAGCCGGTCGTGAAGGTGAGGTCGGCCGCGTCGAGCCGGGCCGCGGACCCGGTGCTCCCGTTGAGGACCGGGCAGGGCGTGGTGGTGCCCTCGGTGCGCAGGGCAGGGGCCGGCCGTACGGGCGGGTGCGTACGCCGGGATGCGCGTCATCCCGGCGTGTCGACAGGCGGTCAGTTGCCGAACGCCGCGTCGAAGGAGGCCGACGGCGGCTCGAAGTCGTATGCCTTGAGGCTCTTCAGTGCCTCGGGGGCACCCTGGAGCCGGTCCATGCCGGCGTCCTCCCACTCGACCGAGACGGGGCCCTGGTAGTCGATGGAGCGCAGCATCCGGAACACGTCCTCCCAGGGGACGTCGCCGTGGCCGGCGGAGACGAAGTCCCAGCCGCGGCGCGGGTCGCCCCAGGGCAGGTGGGAGCCGAGGCGGCCGTTGCGTCCGTCGAGGCGCTTGCGGGCCTCCTTGCAGTCCACGTGGTAGATGCGGTCGCGGAAGTCCCAGAGGAAGCCGACGGGGTCGAGGTCCTGCCAGACGAAGTGGCTGGGGTCGAAGTTGAGGCCGAACGCCGGCCGATGGTCGACCGCGTCCAGGGTGCGGACGGTCGTCCAGTAGTCGTAGGCGATCTCGCTGGGGTGGACCTCGTGGGCGAACCGCACACCCTGCTCGTCGAAGACGTCGAGGATGGGGTTCCAGCGGGTCGCGAAGTCCTCGTAGCCGCGCTCGATCATCGACTCGGGGGCGGGCGGGAACATGGCGACCAGGTGCCAGATGGCGGAGCCGGTGAAGCCGATGACGGTGTCGACGCCGAAGGCGGCCGCGGCCCGCGCGGTGTCCTTCATGCGGTCCGCCGCGCGCCGCCGAACCCCTTCCGGGTCGCCGTCGCCCCATACCTCGCTCGGCAGGATGGCCTGGTGGCGTTCGTCGATGATGGCGTCGCAGACGGCCTGGCCGACCAGGTGGTTGGAGACGGCCCAGCACTTCAGGCCGTACTTCTCCAGGAGTTGGTGGCGCGAGGTGAGGTACGTCGGGTCGGCCAGGGCCTTGTCGACCTCGAAGTGGTCGCCCCAGCAGGCGAGTTCCAGTCCGTCGTAGCCGAAGTCGCGGGCCAGACGGCAGACCTCTTCGAGGGGAAGGTCGGCCCACTGGCCGGTGAAGAGCGTGAATGTGCGCGGCATGTCGCTTGCGCCTCCTCAGACGGCTATGGGTGTGTAGACGGAGTTCTTCTCGGCGCTCTCCTCGACCGCCGCGAGAACGCGCTGGACCTGGAGTCCGTCGGTGAAGGAGGGTTCGGGGCGGCGGCCCTCGGCGACGGCGTGGACGAGGTCGCGGGCCTGGTGGACGAAGCTGTGCTCGTAGCCGAGGCCGTGGCCCGGCGGCCACCAGGCCTCCAGGTAGGGGTGGTCGGGTTCGGTGACCAGGATGCGGCGGAAGCCGGCGTGCGCGGCGGGCTCGGTGCCGTCGTGGTACGAGAGTTCGTTGAGGCGCTCCAGGTCGAAGGCCAACGAGCCGCGCTCCCCGTTGAGTTCGATGCGCAGGGCGTTCTTGCGGCCGGTGGCGTACCGGGTCGCCTCGAAGGAGGCGAGGGCGCCGGAGGTGAAGCGGCCGGTGAACAGGGCGGCGTCGTCGACGGTGACCTGGCCGGTGCCGGCGGACGTCACCGCGGACAGCCCGCTGGTGGCGCCGACGGGCAGGGGCCGTTCCCGGACGAAGGTCTCCGTGAGGGCGGACACCCCCGCGAGCCGCTCCCCCGCCAGGTACTGGGCGAGGTCGATGATGTGCGCCCCGAGATCGCCGAGCGAGCCCGAGCCGGCGTGTTCCTTGCGCAGCCGCCAGGTGAGGGGGAACTCCGGGTCGACCAGCCAGTCCTGAAGGTACGTCACCCGCACATGCCGCAGCCGCCCGAGGCGGCCCTCGGCGACCATGTTCCGGGCGAGCGCGGTGGCGGGCACCCGGCGGTAGTTGAAGCCGACCATCGACAACTGGCCGCGCCCGTAAGCCTCTTCGGCCGCCTCCGCCATCCGTGCGGCTTCCTCGACCGTGTTGGCGAGGGGCTTCTCGCACAGCACGTGCTTGCCCGCGGCGAGCGCGGCGACGGCGATCTCGGCGTGGCTGTCGCCGGGGGTGCAGATGTCGACGAGGTCGACGTCGTCCCGGGCGATCAGGGCACGCCAGTCGGTCTCGGCCGCCGCCCAGCCGTGCCGCTCGGCGGCGGCCCGCACGGCTGCCGGGTCACGGCCGCAGATCGCGGACAGCACCGGCTGCCTGGGCAGGTCGAAGACGCGGCCCACGGTGCGCCAGCCCTGGGAGTGGGCGGCGCCCATGAAGGCGTAGCCGACCATGCCCACCCTCAGGGGCGGCTTCTCGGCCCCTTCTGACTGCTGCGGCTGTGCCATGCGGAATGTCCTCCTCGTCGTCGTGGCGCGGTGGGGGGTGCCTCCCGCCCGACGGGCCGCTGCGGCCTGTCGGGCGGAACGCCTCACTTGAAGCCGGTGGACATGTACTGGTCGATGTTGGTCTTGTCGACGACGGCCGAGTAGAGCGTGAGCGAGGCCGGGATCTCGAACTCGGCAAGGCCGCCGATGCCCTTGCTCTGGCCGAGCGCGCGGGCGAGGTCGATCGCGGACGCGGCCATGGTCGGCGGGTAGAGGACGGTCGCCTTGAGGACACCGTCGTCCTTCTTGATGGCCTGGAACGCGGAGAGCGCGCCCGCGCCGCCGACCATCAGGAAGTCGTCCCGCCCGGCCTGCTCGATGGCCCGCAGCGCGCCGACCCCCTGGTCGTCGTCGTGGTTCCACAGGGCGTCGAACTTCGACTGGGCCTGCAGGAGTTGGGCCATCTTGGCCTGCCCGGACTCCACGGTGAACTCGGCGGCCTGCCGGGCCACCTTCTTGATGTTGGGGTAGTTCTTCAGGGCGTCGTCGAAGCCCTTGGTGCGCTGCTGGGTCAGCTCCAGGTTGTCCAGGCCGGCCAGTTCGATGACGCGGGCGTCCGACTTCCCTTTGAGCTTCTCGCCGATGTAGTGCCCGGCGTTGAGGCCCATGCCGTAGTTGTCGCCGCCGATCCAGCAGCGGTACGCCTGCGGGGTGTTGAAGATCCGGTCGAGGTTGACGACCGGGATGCCCGCGCGCATCGCCTGCAGTCCGACCTGGGTGAGCGCCTTGCCGTCGGCGGGCAGCACCACCAGGACGTCGACCTTCTTGTTGATCAGCGTCTCGATCTGGCCGATCTGCGCGGCCGTGTCGTTGGAGCCCTCGGTGATCTCCAGGGTGACGTCCGAGTACTTCTTGGCGCGGCTCTTGGCGTTGTCGTTGATGGCGTTGAGCCAGCCGTGGTCGGCCTGGGGTCCGGCGAAGCCGATGGTGACCTGCTTGCCGGGCTTGTCGTCGGCGGCCGGCTGGTCGTTGGCGGCCGGTTCGTCGTCCGAGTCGTTACTCGTGCAACCCACGAGGAGGGCACCCGCTCCTATGGCGGCGGTCCCGAAGAGCAGCCCTCTGCGGCTGGTGAGCTCTGGCATGGCGGTGAACCCTTTCCTCAGGTCGTGCTTGCGGTACGGCGCTGGACCAGCACGGCGGCGACGATGATCGCGCCCTTGGCGATCTGCTGGACGTCGCTCTGCAGGTTGTTCAGGGCGAAGATGTTGGTGATCGTGGTGAAGATCAGGACCCCGAGCACGGAGCCGGTGATGGTGCCGCGGCCGCCGCTGAGCAGCGTGCCGCCGATGATCGCGGCGGCGATCGCGTCGAGCTCGTAGAGGTTGCCGTTGGTGTTCTGGCCCGAGCCCGAGAGGATGATCAGCAGGAAGGCGGCGATGCCGCAGCACAGCCCGGACAGCAGGTAGAGGTAGAGGCGTTGGCGGCGGACGTCGATGCCGGCGAGGCGGGCGGCCTCCGCGTTCCCGCCGACCGCGACGGTGCGGCGGCCGAAGGTGGTGCGGTTGAGGACCAGCCAGCCGATGATCGTGACGACGGCGAAGACCATGACGAGCGGCGGGATGCCGAGGACGTAGGCGTCGCGCAGCCCGAGGTCCAGGACGCTGTCGACGGTGACGATCTGTGTCTTGCCGTCGGTGATCTGCAGGGCGAGGCCGCGGGCCGAGGCGAGCATGGCGAGCGTCGCGATGAAGGGGACCATCCCGCCGTACGCGATGAGCAGTCCGTTGACCAGTCCGCAGCCGAGGCCCACCAGGACCGCGGTGAGGAGGATGCCGCCGAAGCCGTACTCCTGGGTGGCGACCGTGGTGGCCCACACGGAGGCCAGGGCGACGATCGCGCCGACGGACAGGTCGATGCCGCCCGACATGATCACGAAGGTCATGCCGACCGTGACGACGCCGATCACCGAGCCCTGGGTGAGGACGAGTTGGAGGTTGCGGGTGTCGAGGAACTCGTCCGGCTTGGTGATCCCGCCGACCACGATCAGCGCGGCGAGGACTCCGAGCAGGGAGAGGGTGCGGAGGTCGACTCGGGCCAACAGCCCTCGCCAGACGGGTGGTTGAGACACGGGGGCGGTCTTTCCGGTGCCGTCCCGGGGCGGGGAGACGTGCTGCGTCATGACGCCGGGCTTCCTTCCATGACGAGGTCCAGTACGCGGGATTCGTCGAGCTCGCGGGCGGGGGCCGTGTGCACGACACGGCCCTCGCGCAGGACGAGGACGCGGTCGGCGAGGCCGAGCACTTCGGGCACCTCGCTGGAGACGAGCAGAACGGCCAGGCCTTCGTCGGCCAGTCGACGGACGACTGCATACAGTTCACTGCGGGCACCGACATCGACGCCGCGGGTCGGCTCGTCGAGGAGCAGCACCCGGCAGCCGCGCAGCAGCCAGCGGGCGAGGACGGCCTTCTGCTGGTTGCCGCCGGACAGGGTGCGGACCGGGACGGACGGGTTGTCGGGCCGCAGGGAGAGCTCGCGGGTGGCCGCCCTCGCCGCGCCGAGTTCGGCGCCGCGGTCGATCCAGCCGCCGCGCGAGAAGCGGGACATGGTGGAGACCGAGACGTTGCGGGTGACGGACTCCAGCATCAGCAGGGCCTGCGCCTTGCGCTCCTCGGGGGCGAGGCCGAGTCCGGCGCGGACGGCGGCGCGGACGCTGCCGGGCTTGAGCGGTCGGCCGTCGACCAGGACCTGCCCGGAGGTCGGCTTCCGTGCACCGTATACAGTCTCCAGTATTTCGGATCGGCCGGATCCGACGAGGCCGGCCAGTCCGACGATCTCACCGGGGTGCAGGGTGAGGTCGAAGGGCTCGAACTCGCCCTCCCGGCCCAGGCCTCGGACCTCCAGGACCGGGGTGCCCGTGGGAGGCGACACGGGCCGGTCGGGGAAGACGTACTCCACGTTCCGTCCCGTCATCAGCGCCACGACCTCGCGGGTCGGGGTCGACTTGGCGGGCAGCCCGCCCGCGACGGCCCGTCCGTCCTTCAGCACGGTGACGCGGTCGCCGATCCGCCGGATCTCCTCCAGCCGGTGGGAGATGTAGACGACGGCGACACCGTCCGCGGTGAGGTCGCCGACGATCCGGAAGAGGTTGTCGACCTCGTCCGGGTCGAGGGCGGCGGACGGTTCGTCCATCACGATGAGCCGTACGTCGTGGGAGAGGGCCCGTGCCATGGAGACGATCTGCTGCTGGGCCGCGGACAGGTCGCCGACCAGGCGGGCCGGGTCGATCTCGGGGTGCCCGAGCCGCTTGAGCAGCAGACCGGTCGACGCGCGGGCCGCCTTGCCCCGTACGACGAATCCGGCCGCCGTCGGTTCGTGGCCGAGGTGGACGTTCTCGGCGACCGACAGGTGCTCCACCAGGTCGAGTTCCTGGTAGATGGTGGCGATGCCGAGGCGCATGGCGGCGATCGGCGAGCGCAGGGTGACCGGCTCGCCGCGCCAGGTGATGGTGCCGTCGTCGGGCTGGTGGGCGCCAGCCAGGACCTTGATGAGGGTGGACTTGCCGGCCCCGTTCTGGCCGAGCAGACAGTGCACTTCACCGGCCTGGACGTCGAGGTCGACGCCGTCGAGGGCCCGGACTCCGGGGAACGACTTGGTGATGCCGGACATGCTGAGGAGCGGTGGTTCTGGTGCCATGTGTGGTTCCCCTCGGCTGGCGTGCGGGCCGTTTCAGGGCAGGGCGAGGCAGCGGGTCGTGCCGGTGGGCTGTGCCGGACCAGTGGCTTGCGGGGACTTGCGCGGGCCGCTTCCGGCTCACGCAGGCCTGTTCGGTGCTACGCGGGTGAGAACAGGTGGTCGCTGATCAGCCGGGCCGCGCCGATGACTCCGGCGGTGGGGCCCAACTCCCCCAGAACGATGGGCAGGTTGCCGGTCGCGAGGGGCAACGACTGGCGGTAGACCTGGGTGCGGATCGCGGCGAGCAGGGTGTGGCCGAGGCCGGTCACCCCGCCGCCGATCACCACCAGGCCGGGGTTGAAGAAGCTGACCAGGCCGGCGATGACCTGGCCGGTGCGGTTGCCGCCCTCACGGATGAGGTCGAGGGAGGTGGCGTCGCCGGCGGCGGCCGCGGCCGCGACGTCGATGGCGGTCAGGGTGCCGTTGCTCTCCAGCCGGGCGGCGAGTTCGGCGGAGTGTCCCTGCTGGGCCGCGTCGATGGCGTCCCGGGCGAGGGCCGCCCCGCTGAAGTGGGCTTCCAGGCAGCCCTGGTTGCCGCAGGCGCAGGGGCGGCCGTCGGGCACCGCCTGGATGTGTCCGATGTCGCCCGCGCTGCCCGTCGCACCGCGGTGGACCTCACCGCCGACGACGATGCCGCAGCCGATACCGGTGCCGATCTTGACGCAGAGGAAGTCGCCCACGGAACGTGCGACGCCCGCGTGCTGCTCCCCCATCGCCATCAGGTTCACATCGTTGTCGACCATGACCGGGCAGCCCAGCTCCTGGCTCAGCGCCTCCCGGACCGGGAACCCGTCCCAGCCCGGCATGATCGGCGGAGCCACCGGAACACCCTCGGGGAAACGGACCGGCCCCGGCACACCGATGCCGGCGCCGTCGAAACCCTCCGCGAGCCCCGTCGCCTTCAACTTCGCCGCCATGGACAGGACTTGCTCGAAGACCGCGACCGGGCCCTCGCGGACGTCCATGGGTTGGTTGAGGTGTCCCAGGATCTCCAGTTCGGCGTTGGTGACGGCGACGTCGACCGAGGTCGCGCCGATGTCCACACCGAGGAAGCGCAGATTGGGGGCGAGCCGGATGTTGTGGGAGCGGCGGCCGCCGCGCGAGGCAGCGAGTCCGTCGGCCACGACCAGGCCCGTCTCCAGCAGCCGGTCCACCTCCACGGCTAGTTTGGACCGCGACAGGTCGACCTGATCGCCGAGCTGCGCACGGGAGTTGGGACCCCCGTCACGCAACAGCTTGAGCAGCCGGGCCTGATGAGAATTCGCGGGTCGCGCCGTCATCCGTCTCACGAGCCCCTCCCCGCCTCACTCGGCCGCCTGCCGTCGTGCTTTCGAGGGGAACGTAGCAGCGGCTGCCCGACCTGGGAAGAAGCTGTGCATGAATTAGTGCCGACTTTCTCCACTCTCAGGACAAAGGAGAGTCGGCACCTCAGGACTTGGCCCGGGCGTGGTACGAGCGCCGCGTGTGTTCCGTGTGTTCGCGCATGAGCTGCGTGGCGCGGGTCTCGTCACGGTCCATGATCGCGCCGATCAGCTCCCGGTGTTCGTCCCAGGACTGCTGTCCGCGCTGCCGGGCGATGGGCGCGTAGTACCAGCGGACGCGCCGGTCGACCTGAGCGGCCAGCTCGGCGAGAACGGCGTTGCCGGCCAGTTCCATGACCTTCGCGTGGAAACGGGCGTTGAGCAGGACCGCGGCCTCCACGTCGTCCGCGGCGACGGCCCGCATGCCCTGCTCCTGGATGTCGCGCAGTGCCTCGATGCCGGCCTTGGACGCGCCCGCCGCGGCGAGCCGGGCGGCTTCGGCCTCCAGCAGCGTGCGGACGGTGAGGAGCTGGTCGGCCTCCTCCTCGGTGGGCTCGTGCACGAACGCACCCTGCGCGGGCCGCAGATCCACCCACCCCTCCGTGTTCAACCGCTGCAACGCCTCGCGCACCGGCTGCCGGGAGACGCCGAGGTGTCCGGCGAGCTCGCTCTCGACCAGATGCTGGCCCGGCTGCAGAGCACGGGTGGTGATGAGTTCGAGCAGCGCCTCGTAGACACGGTCGCGCAGCGGGCCGGGGCGTTCCAGCTTGGGCACCGCACCCTGCGGCAGTCCTGGCGTCGACAACATCGGTCGGTCCCCCTCCTGGCAGCGCGAGACGACTGCAGTCCGAAAGTCGGCATGAATTGTCTTTCGTCTACAGCCTACGGCGCACCGTAGCCAGTCCGTCACGGAGTCGACCGCGTCACACCATGTCGTACCGGCAGGTCACGGGCAGCGGACGACCTGTCCCGCGTACGACAGGTTCCCGCCGAACCCGAAGAGCAGCACCGGGTCCCCGGTGGAGAGGGCGCCCTGCTCGACGAGCTTGGAGAAGGCGAGCGGGATGCTGGCCGCGGAGGTGTTACCCGATTCGGCGACATCCCGTGCGACGACCGCGTTGACAACGCCGATCCGCTCGGCGAGCGGCTCGATGATCCGCAGATTGGCCTGGTGCAGGACGACCCCGGCGAGCTCCTCGGGCGCGAGCCCCGCCCGCTCGCAGGCCTTGCGGGCCAGGGGCGGCAGCTGGGTGGTCGCCCAGCGGTACACGCTCTGCCCCTCCTGCGCGAACCGCGCGGGCTGCCCCTCGATGCGCACCGCGTTCCCCATCTCGGGCACCGAACCCCACAGCACGGGCCCGATACCGGCCTCGTCGCCCGGACCGCAGGCCTCCACCACGGCGGCCCCCGCCCCGTCGCCCACGAGCACACAGGTCGTGCGGTCGGTCCAGTCGGCGACGTCGGACATCTTGTCGGCGCCGATGACCAGCGCCCGGGTCGCGGCACCCGCCCGGAGGGTGTGGTCGGCGGTGGCCAGCGCGTGCGTGAAGCCCGCGCACACCACGTTGACGTCCATCGCGGCGGGCGAGGGGATGCCGAGCCGGGCGGCGACCCGGGCGGCCATGTTCGGGGAGCGGTTCACGGCGGTGGACGTGGCGACCAGGACCAGGTCGATGTCGTCGGGCGCGAGACCGGCGGCGGCGAGCGCCTTGGCGGCGGCGTGCGAGGCGAGCTCGTCGACGGGCTCGTCGGGCCCCGCGATGTGGCGCGTGCGGATGCCCACCCGGCTCCTGATCCACTCGTCACTGGTGTCGACCAGGCCCGCCAGGTCCTCGTTGGTGAGTACCTTGGCGGGCTGGTAGTGGCCGACGGCGGCGATGCGCGAGCCGTTCATTGGGTGGTCCCCCTCGTTGCCTTGGGTAGCGGGATCCACCAGTCTGATCAGTGACTCGCGGGTACGACGGCACCCGAGGCGACAGGAAACCGTCGCCAAGGTTGTCGGCTTCTGTCAGGCCCTCGGACGCCCGAACACTTCCGGGACGCTCACTTGGTGAAGAGCTGCGTGGCCTTCTGGACGAGTTCGTACAGGCCGTAGGCGAGCGGCGCCCCCACCCACAGCCAGGCGAAGGCGATCAGCGGACGCCGGTCAGGCGGGCTCTGACTGCTGTCGGTCTGCGACATCGGCGGCCTCCCTCGGTGCGGGGATGTGGTGACGGACATCGACGGGCCGGACCAGTTCGTTGGCGACGAACCCGATCGCGAGCAGCCCGATCATGATGAAGAGGGACATGGTGTAGAGGGAGGAGCCGTCCTTGCCGGCCTCCTCCTGCCGGTCGGCGATCCAGTTCACGATCAGCGGTCCTAGGACACCGGCCGTGGACCAGGCGGTGAGCAGCCGGCCGTGGATCGCGCCGACCTGGTAGGTCCCGAAGAGGTCCTTCAGATAGGCGGGGATCGTGGCGAAGCCGCCCCCGTAGAACGAGAGGATCACCAGGGCGCACAGGATGAACACCGGCTTGGACGAGTCGCCGACCAGCGCGATGAGCAGATACATCAGCGCGCCCGCGCCCAGGTAGAGGCGGTAGATGTTCTTGCGGCCGATCAGGTCCGAGGTGGACGACCAGCCGATGCGGCCCGCCATGTTGGCCGCCGAGAGCAGCGCGACGAAACCGGCCGCGGCCGACACCGACACCGGCGTCGAGGTGTTCCTGAAGAAGTCCGTGATCATCGGCGCGGCCTTCTCCAGGATGCCGATGCCCGCGGTCACGTTCATGCAGAGCACGACCCACAGACACCAGAACTGCGGGGTCCGCACGGCATTGCGGGCGGAGACCTGCGGCCCCGCGAGAATGCTCGGCCCGCTGTCGCCGATGGGCTTCTCCGTGCGCGGCACCCGGACGAGCAGCACGCCCAGTGTCATGAAGACCGCGTACGACAGCCCGTGCACGAGGAACGCCGCCGCGATCCCGGAGCTGTCGGAGCCGAACGACTCCAGCATCTGCGCCGACCAGGGCGAGGCGATCAGCGCGCCGCCTCCGAAGCCCATGATGGCGATGCCGGTGGCCATGCCCGGCCGGTCCGGGAACCACTTGATCAGTGTCGACACGGGCGAGATGTAGCCGATGCCGAGGCCGATGCCGCCCACGAAGCCGTAGCCGAAGACGATCAGCCAGAACTGCTCGGTGTACGCACCCAGTGCGGAGAGCAGGAACCCGGACGAGAAGCAGATCAGGGCGACGGTCATCGCCCAGCGCGGTCCGTTGCGTTCCACGAGCGTGCCGCCGAACGCGGCCGACAGGCCGAGCATGACGATGCCCAGTTGGAAGGGCAGCGCGCTCTGCGTACCGCTGAGGCCGAGCGCGGACTCCAGGGGCGGCTTGAACACGGACCAGGCGTACGCCTGACCGATGGAGAGATGGACCGAGAGCGCGGCTGGGGGAACGAGCCAACGGCTCCAGCCGGTGGGGGCGACGGGGGGACTCATGATCCCGGACGGTAGGGAGAACCAGGGGAGTTGAGAAGGCGGCGCGTCGAAGGTATGCGATGAACGGTATGCAGCACGCGCCGAACGGTCGGACCATCCGGTTTCCGTGTCGTACCCACCACTGAGCGTGCCCTTGTCGGCACCTCGACCATACTGTAGACAATATGGGGTCGACGGCATTCGGTATCGCGCATCCCTCGGGGTGGGCTGCGGCCTGCGCCGGCGCGTGCAGGACAATGGCATCGTGAAGGTCACCGCGCCGCACGACGACCCGGTGACCGGGGGCAACCTCTGCATCAAGGGCCGTTTCGGCTACCAGCACGTACAGAACCGGGGCTGATCAGGACATGGGACGAGTCACGGAACGACGCAAGGTGATCCGCATCCGGGACGGGGCCGTCTCCTCCCGCCCGGACACGCTGGTCGCCGAGGAACCGCTGGAGATCCGGCTGAACGGCAAGCCGCTCGCGATCACCATGCGCACACCGGGCGACGACTTCGCCCTGGCGGCCGGTTTCCTGGTCAGCGAGGGTGTACTGGCGACCGGATCCGATCTGCGGAACATCGTCTACTGCGCGGGAGCGACCGTCGACGGTTCCAACACCTACAACGTGGTGGACGTGCGGACCGCCCCCGAGGTGGTGATCCCCGACATCACGCTCGAGCGCAACGTGTACACCACCTCGTCCTGCGGCCTGTGCGGCAAGGCGAGTCTCGACGCGGTCCGTACGACAACCCGATGGCCCATCTCCGACACTCCCCCGGTCCGTCTCGAACCCGAACTGCTCGCGGGCCTCCCCGACCGGTTGCGCGCGGCTCAGCGGGTCTTCGACCGGACCGGGGGTCTGCACGCCGCCGCCCTCTTCACCGAGGACGGCGAGCTCCTCGACATACGCGAGGACGTCGGCCGGCACAACGCCGTCGACAAGCTGGTCGGCCGTGCTCTCCAGAACGACGACCTGCCCCTGTCCCGCGTCGTCCTGCTCGTCTCCGGCCGGGCGTCCTTCGAGCTCGCCCAGAAGGCGGTCATGGCCGGCATCCCCGTCCTGGCCGCCGTCTCCGCGCCCTCGTCCCTCGCCGTCGACCTCGCCGTCGAGACCGGTCTCACCCTCGTCGGCTTCCTGCGCGGCTCGTCCATGAACGTGTACGCGGGAGAGGACCGCATCGCCCTGCGGACCACGGCCGCCCAGAACTGACCACGCCCCACGCGGCACACCGGCGAGCCCCGGGGTCCCGCCCCGGGGTTCAGCCCCGGCTGAGGGTCAGCTCCGCCGCGCGTACCACCGACCCCAGCCGGGGGAAGTCCAGCCGCACGGACGCCTCGTGCTCGGCCGTCGTGAACGCGGCCATGGCGTCCTCGACGAAGACGAGGTCGTAGCCGAGGTCGCCTGCGGCGCGGGCGGTGGACTCCACGCCGAGGTTGGTGGCGATGCCGCCGAACACGAGGGTGGTGACGCCGAGTTCACGGAGGCGGTCGTCGAGGCCGGTGCCCTGGAAGCCGCCGATGGTCCGCTTCACGATCTCGACGTCGCCGTCCCGGGCGAGGCCGGTCACCAGCCCGCTGCCGGGCGGCTGTTCGGCGACCCCGGGGCGTTCGACGCGGACGAGGACGACAGGGGCGCCCGCCGAACGGAAGGCGGTCGCCAACTCCTCGGAGACAGCGAGGACTTCGGTGCCCTTGCGGGGCTCCAGGGGCAGCGCGACGATCCGGTCCATCAGATCGACGAGGACGAGGGCACTGCGCGCCGGATCGAGGGTGACGGGTTCGGTCATGACGGAACGTTATCCGCCGTCAGCCGTCCGTACCGGAAATCCGGATCAACAGGCCCGGGAATCAACCGCGTTCGGCGACGCCGTACGCCGGCCCCGGGCGCCGCCCCGTTCGGCATCACGTTCCTCCGGCTGCCCATGGACCGGACGAGCAAGAGCCACTAACGTCCCGTGGGTGCCCGAGGACATACGAGCACGACAGCGGACGGGAACGGGGCTCGGCCTGTTGCTGGCCCTGGTTCTCGGGGCCGTGCTGCTCACGGCCCTGCCCAAGGACGACGATCGGCAGGATGCGGGCGACTGCATACCGCACACCGTCGGCGCGTGGTCGGCGGACGACCGGCTCACCGGCGAGTTCGCCCGCTACGGCGATGACGCCACCCGCGCCGACGACTGGACCGGCGGTGACGGCACCCACTCGGTGCGGCTGCCGGACGGCCGGGTGCTGTGGCTGTTCTCGGACACCTATCTCGGCCAGGTGTACGCCCCGCCCAACCCGGTCGGCGAGTCCTTCGCCTGGCGGGACACCACCGCCCCGCTGGTCCGCAATTCCGCGGTGCTGATGCGCGAGGGCCGGCTGGAGACCACCCTGCCGGCCCCGCTCTTCCCCGACCCGGCGCCCAACCAGTGGCGGTGGCCGGTCGCGGCGCGGGTCGAGCCGCGTGCGCCCGGGTCGGACGAGCGGGTCGTGCGGGTGCTGCTGTGGGTGCGGACGGCGGGGGCGGCGCCGTGGATCTACGGGATGCCGACGGCCACCGAGGTGGCCACGCTCTCGCTGCCCGATCTGCGGGTCGAGTCCATCACCAAGGTGTTCGACCAGCAGCTGGTCCCGGACGCCTCCCGGCGTGTCCTGTTCGGCACCACGCTGATCAAGGAGGACGGCTGGACGTACGTCTTCGGCGGCGACGACGGCCAGGCGGTGTCCCGTCCGGTCTCGTCGGCGTATGTGGCGCGGGTCCCGGAGGGCAGGCTCGGGGAGCCCGCGGCCTGGCAGTACTGGAACGGCTCCACATGGGCCTCCGGAGGCCGCCCGGCCCCGGTGCTCGGCAACCGGCACAAGCGCACCGGGGTCGGCAGCGCCTTCTCCGTGGTGCGCAAGGACGGCACGTACGTGCTGTTCACCATGGCGGCGGGTACCGCGGGACTGACCACCGTCACCTCGTACTGGGCCTGCTCCCCCACCGGTCCGTGGCACGGGCCGACCAGGAACCTCGGTGCCGCGCTGCCGGAGGGCGAGGTCGCGGCGTACAACCCGCAGGTCCACACCGAACTGGGCGGCGGCGGACGGCTGGTGCTCAGCTACGACGTGAACTGGCTGGAGCCGGCCGCCGCGGCGGCGCAGCTCAACCGGAACGTGTCCCTGTACCGACCGCGGTTCGTGACGCTGACGCTGAGGCCGACGAAGTGACCTCGGCCCCCGGCTCCTCCCCCGGCCGCCCCTCCGCGCCCAGGTCGTGGGAGCGGCGCTTGGCGATCACCGCGCACACCATCAGCTGCATCTGGTGGAAGAGCATCAGCGGCAGTACCGCCAGCGACGCGTGCGCGCCGAAGAGCACGCTCGCCATGGGCAGTCCGGAGGCGAGGGACTTCTTCGAGCCCGCGAACTGGATCGCGATCCGGTCCTCGCGGTCGAAGCGGAGCGCCTTTGCGCCGTACCAGGTCAGCGCCAGCATCACGGCGAGCAGTACGGCCTCGACCATGAGCAGCCCGGCCAGCCTGATCGGGCTCACCTGGTGCCAGATGCCCTGGACCATGCCCTCGCTGAACGCGGTGTAGACGACGAGGAGGATCGAGCCGCGGTCGACCAGTCCGAGGACCTTCTTGTGCCGGGTGACGAAGCCGCCGATCCAGCGGCGCAGCAGCTGCCCGGCGACGAACGGCACCAGCAGCTGGAGCACGATCTGGACGAGCGAGTCGGCGGAGAAGCCGCCGGCGCTGCTGCCGAGCAGGGCGGCGGCCAGCAGCGGGGTGATGACGATGCCGACCAGCGAGGAGAACGAGCCGGCGCAGATCGCCGCGGGCACGTTGCCGCGGGCCATGGAGGTGAAGGCGATCGACGACTGGATGGTCGAGGGGACGAGGGTGAGGAAGAGCAGGCCCTGGTAGAGCGGTTGGGTCAGCAGCACCGGGACGAGGCCGCGGGCGGCCATGCCGAGGAGCGGGAATATGAGGAAGGTGCAGGCCAGGACCGTGACATGGAGCCGCCAGTGCTTGACCCCCTCCATCGCCTCACGGGTGGAGAGGCGGGCGCCGTAGAGGAAGAAGAGGAAGGCGATCGCGGCGGTGGAGGCTCCGGAGGCGACGTCCGCGCCCGTCCCGCGCGCCGGGAGGAGGGCGGCGAGGCCCACCGTTCCCAGGAGCAGCAGGATGTACGGGTCGATCGGCATCCAAGTCGGCCAACGCAGGCGTTTCACGGTGCTCCATCTAGCTGGTGTCTGTCGGCGGTACCGGGGCCGCAGGACCCCCGTTCATCGTCCTCCTCCGGACCGCGATCGGGAATCCGGCATACGGCACTGACTGTCATCACGTTCCGCGATAAGCTCCGGCTCATGTACGACCCGTCGCAGTTGCGTACGTTCCTGGCGGTGGCGCAGACGCTGAGTTTCACGCAGGCGGCCCGGCGGCTCGGGCTGCGCCAGTCGACGGTCAGCCAGCACGTACGGCGGCTGGAGGACGCCACGGGGCGGCAGTTGTTCACCCGGGACACCCACTCCGTGGAGCTGACGGAGGACGGCGAGGCGATGCTCGGCTTCGCGCGCCGGATTCTGGACGTGCACGAGCAGGCGTCGGCATTTTTCACGGGTACCCGGCTCCGCGGCCGGTTGCGCTTCGGCGCGTCGGAGGATTTCGTGCTGACCCGGCTGCCGGAGATCCTGGAGGGCTTCCGCCACGACCATCCCGAGGTCGACCTGGAGCTGACCGTCGAGCTCTCGGGCACCCTGCACGAGCAGTTGGAGGCCGGGAAGCTGGATCTGGTGCTGGCGAAGCGGCGGCCGGAGGATCCGCGCGGTGAACTCGTCTGGCACGACAAGCTGGTGTGGATCGGCGCGGAACGGCTCCGCCTCGAGGCGGACCGCCCGGTTCCGCTGATCGTCTATCCCCCGCCGGGTATCACCCGCGCCCTCGCCCTGGAGGCGCTGGAGCGTCAGGGCCGTGAGTGGCGCATCGTCTGCACCAGCGGCAGCCTCAACGGCCTCGTCGCCGCGGCCCGCGCCGGCCTCGGCGTGATGGCCCACTCCCACGGCCTGGTCCCACCGGGCCTGGTCCGTGTGCCGGACCGCGCGGGTCTGCCCGAACTCGGCCGGGTCGACTTCGTCCTGGTCCACGGCCGCAGACGCACGGCGGCCCAGGGCGCGGCGGACGCGCTGGCGGCGGCGATCCTGACGGGCGGGGACCGGCTGCACCGGCGTTAGCGGCCGGGCATCGCGTACGTCAGCTGCTTCACCCGGCGCAGGAACGGCGTCGCCTCCACGTGCTGGACCCCCTCCAGCCGGCCCAGGGGCCCGCTCAGGTAGGCGTACAGACCCGCCGCGTCCCGGACGACCACGGTCGCGACGAGGTTGGACGGGCCGGCCGTGGCGCTGGCGAAGGCGACCTCGTCGTGACCGGCGAGGGCCCGGCCCACGGAGGTCAGGGCGCCCGGGGCGGCGGTGATCCACAGACAGGCCGCCCGCGGATAGCCGAGCACCTCGGAGTGGTACTCGATGTCGATGTACACGGCCCCGGAGCCGAGCAGCGTGGCGAGGCGGCGTTTGACGGCGGACTCGGAGCGGCCGGTGGCCCGCTGGAGTTCGGGGTAGCCCGCCCGTCCGTCGCGCCGGAGGACGGCGAGCAGGGGTTCGTCGTCGGGTTCGGGACGGACCGGTCCGGGCGCGGGCCGCGGGTGCGGTCGCAGGGCGGCGACCTGTTCGCCGGTGAGCGCGCCGAACTTCCCCGACCAGCCGCCCGGGCCGCCGTAGAAGCGGTGGAGCAGCTGGTGGGCGCGGATGTCCACGACGCTCGGGGTGCGAGGCAGTTTGCCGAGGAGCAGTTCGTCGTGGTCGCCGGAGCTGCGCGGCAGGGTCATGCAGACGATCTCGGTGCCCCCGGAGGCCAGTCCGATCCAGGACGTGTCGGGTCGTTTGGCGAGGGCGTCGGAGATGCTGGGGGCGCTGTCGGGCGCACAGCGGAACCGGAGCATCCACTGGTCCGCGCCGAGGACGTACGCGTCGCGGAGCGCGAGGACCCGCAGCCCGGCCTCGGCGCACAGCTTGCGGTAGCGGCGGGCGATCGTCTGGTCGGAGGCCCCGAGCACCGCGCCGAGACGGCTGAAGGAGGCGCGGCCGTTGACCTCGAGCGCCGAGAGCAATTGGAGGTCGAGGGCGTCCAGAACGGTGGATTCCAGCGTCAACATGCCTTCTCCTGTCGAGTTCCGGCGCTCTGATACCCATCACCGATGGGATCGTCCGTATCGGAGCCATCGTACGAACCGCTACGCAGCCCACGGACGAGGAGTTGAGGACATGCGTACATGGGGGCCGCTCACCGCGGTGTGCCTGGGCACGTTCATGTTGTTGCTGGATGTGACGATCGCGATCGTCGCGCTGCCGGACATGGCGCGTGCGCTGGACGCGTCGCTGAGCGATCTGCAGTGGGTGATGGACGGGTACGCGCTGGCGCTGGCCGCGCTGCTGCTCGGGATCGGGGCCGCGGCCGATGTGCTCGGGCACCGGCGGGTGCATGTGGCGGGTGTCGTGGTGTTCGCGGTGGCGTCGCTGCTGTGCGGCCTCGCCTCCGGGCCGGGGGCGCTGGTCGCGGCACGGGGACTGCAGGGGGTGGGCGCGGCGGCGATGTTCGCGACGACGCTGCCGCTGCTGGGCTCGGTCTACCAGGGGCGGAGGCGGTCGGTGGCGCTCGGTGTGTGGGGCGCGGTGAGCGGCGGGGCGGCCGCGGTGGGGCCGGTGCTCGGCGGGCTGCTGACCGACGGGCCGGGCTGGCGGTGGATCTTCTACGTCAATCTGCCGGTGAGCGTGGCCGCGGTGTGGCTGACGCTGCGGCTCGTGCCCGAGTCGCGGGCGGCGCGCGGGCGCCGGGTGGACTGGGCGGGCACGGTGACGTTCGCGGGCTTCGCGGGCGGGGTGACGTACGGGGCGGTGCGGGCCGGCTCGCACGGCTGGACCGCGGCCGGCACCCTCGCCTCGTTCGGGCTCGCGGCGCTCGCGCTGGTCTGCTTCGTCGTGGTGGAGCGGCGGGTGGCCGATCCGCTGCTGGATCTGCGGCTGTTCCTGCGCCCCGCGTTCAGTGGGGTGATGGCGGGGGCGCTCGCCTACAACGCGGCGGCGTTCGGGGTGATGGCGTACACCTCGATCTGGCTGCAGACCGTGCTGGGGATGAGCCCGGTGCGCGGCGGGCTGGTGTTCCTGTGGATGTCGCTGGCCGCGTTCGTGGTGTCCGCGGTCGGCGGGCGTCTGCTGCACGGGGTGCCGGTCCGGATCACCGTCGGGGGCGGGCTGCTGCTGATCGGTTCGGGGCAGTTCTGCATGGCGGTGCTGGACGCGGGGTCGGGGGCGGCGGTTCTGGTGCCGGGGCTGCTGCTGGTGGGCTTCGGTACGGGGCTGGTGGCGCCCGGTATCGCGGGGGCCGCGCTGGCCGCCGTACCGCCGGAGCGGGCGGGGATGGCCGGTGGCGCGGTGAACACCTTCCGGCAGCTCGGGTACGCGCTCGGGATCGCCGGTTTCGGTACCGCGCTGACCTCCCGGATGCGGGACACGCTGCCGCCCGAGGCGGCGCACACGCTCGCGGGCGGCGGCGCCGGGGCGCTGCGGGGCGTCTTCCCGGAGCAGGTGCTGCGGGCGGCGTTCGCCTCGGGGCTCAACACGGCGGCGGTGACCGCGGGTGCGCTGGCGACGGTCGGCGGGGTGCTGGTCCTCGCCCTGGTCCGGGCGCCGGTCGCCGGCGAGGCGGGTGTGACGGATCCGGCCGCGAAGACGCTGACAGAGGAGACGGCAGCGCGGCGGAACTGATCCTTCCGCGAGCCGCCGTGAGCCGTGCCCGGGTCCGTAGCCGGGTCGTACAGATTCGGTGGAGATTACGGGACCGAAACTTACTCAACCGTCAGTTTTCTGTCCGACCCTTCCCCATGTGAGCGCATTTTCCGGCGCTGACCAGTGCGTACCCGAACATCGCTCGGATCCGCACCCCCTCCCGCCCCGTCCCCGGGTGGGGTAGCTTTCACGGCGCTGTGCGGAGCCACCAGGAACGGGGACCAGGGAGCGGGGAGCGGGGTTTGCGCGAGTTCACCAACCCTCCGTTGGCGTTGCCGTCCCCCGTGGGGGGACTGGCCGACGTCGTCTTCCGGCGTGCCGAGGAGGACCCGCTGCACATCGCGCTCGGCCGCAAGGACGAGCAGGACCAGTGGCGTGACGTCTCCTCCGCGGAATTCCGGGACGAGGTGCTCGCCCTCGCCAAGGGGCTGCTCTCCCAGGGCATCCGGTTCGGTGACCGGGTCGCCATCATGTCCCGCACCCGCTACGAGTGGACCCTCTTCGACTACGCCCTGTGGACGATCGGCGCCCAGGTGGTGCCGATCTACCCCACCTCCTCGGCCGAGCAGTGTTTCTGGATGCTCTACGACGCCGAGTGCACGGCCGCGGTCGTGGAGCACGAGGACCACGCGATGACGATCGCCACCGTCATCGACCGGCTGCCGCAGCTGCACCGGCTGTGGCAGCTGGACGCCGACGCCGTGCACGAGCTGTACGACGCGGGCGCCGCCCTCGACGACGACGTGGTGCACCGGCACCGGCAGGCGGTCACCCCGGACTCGGTCGCCACGATCATCTACACCTCGGGCACCACGGGCCGCCCCAAGGGCTGTGTCATCACCCACGGCAGCTTCATGTGGGAGGCGGACACGGTCGCCGAGCGCTGGGAGCCGGTGTTCCACTCCAAGAAGGGCGACGAGGCGGCGACCCTCCTGTTCCTGCCGCTCGCGCACGTCTTCGGGCGGATGGTGGAGGTCGCCGCGATCAGCCGCGGGGTGCGCTTCGGGCACCAGCCGCAGCTCAACGCCGCCGCGCTGCTGCCGGACCTGGCCGCGTTCAAGCCGACGTTCATCCTCGCCGTGCCGTACATCTTCGAGAAGGTCTTCAACGCCGCCCGCCGCAAGGCCGAGAAGGAGGGCAAGGCCGGGCCCTTCGAGAAGGCCGTCGAGATCGCCGTGAAGTACGCGGAGGCCGTCGAGGCCAAGGCCTGGGGCATCGGGCCCGGCCCTTCGGCGGGTCTACGCGTGCAGCACCAGCTCTTCGACAAGCTCGTCTACGCCAAGGTGCGGGCCGCGATGGGCGGCCGCATCCGCAACGCGATGTCGGGCGGCTCCGCGATGGACCGCCGGCTCGGCCTGTTCTTCGCGGGCGCGGGCGTGCAGATCTACGAGGGCTACGGCCTGACCGAGTCGACGGCGGCCGCGACCGCCAACCCGCCCGGGCGCACCCGCTACGGCACGGTCGGCCAGCCCATCCCCGGCGTCACCGTGCACATCGCGGACGACGGCGAGATCTGGCTGCACGGTCCCAACATGTTCCAGTGCTACCTCAACAACCAGAAGGCCACCGACGAGACCCTGCACGACGGCTGGCTCGCCACCGGCGACCTGGGCTCCCTGGACGAGGACGGCTTCCTCACGATCACCGGCCGCAAGAAGGAGATCCTGGTCACCTCGGGCGGCAAGAGCGTGGCGCCCGGGCTGCTGGAGGAACGCGTCCGGGACCATCCGCTGGTCGCCCAGTGCATCGTCGTGGGCAACGACCGCCCGTACATCGCCGCACTGGTCACCCTCGACCAGGAAGCCGTCGAGCACTGGCTGGCGATGCGCGGCAAACCACAGCTGACGGCGGCCGAGCTGGTGCGGGACGCGGACCTGGAGACGGAGGTCAGACGGGCCGTGGTCGCCGCCAACACGCTGGTCTCGCAGGCCGAGTCGATCCGTACGTTCCGCATCCTGGCGCAGCCGTTCACCGAGGAGCACGGGCTGCTGACGCCGTCGCTGAAACTGAAGCGCAAGGCGATCGAGACGACGTACGCCGGCGAGGTCGAGGCCTTGTACCGGGCCTGAGCTTGTTTCCGGCGGATTCTGTCGGATTCCGCGGTCAGGAATGCATCGGGGCGGTTGATCGTTGACGATGGGAGTACCACCTGTCGGCAACCGTAAGGATCAAGAGCTCGTGAGCAGCAAGGTCCCCCCGATCATCCTCAACAACGGCGTGGAGATGCCCCAGCTGGGGTTCGGAGTCTGGCAGGTGCCGGACGACGAGGCCGAGCAGGCGGTCAGCACCGCTCTGGAGGCCGGGTACCGCAGCATCGACACAGCGGCGATCTACGGCAACGAAGAGGGCACCGGCAAGGCGATCGCCGCCGCCGGTCTCCCGCGCGAGGACATTTTCGTCACCACCAAGCTCTGGAACAGCGACCAGGGATACGACGCCACCCTGCGTGCCTTCGACACCTCGCTGGAGAAGCTCGGCCTGGACTTCGTGGATCTGTACCTGATCCACTGGCCCACCCCCGAGCGGGACTTGTACGTCGACACGTACAAGGCGTTCGAGAAGCTGCACGCCGACGGCCGCGTCCGTGCCATCGGTGTGTCCAACTTCGAGCCCGCGCACCTCGAGCGGCTGATCGCCGAGACGTCCGTCATCCCGGCCGTCGACCAGATCGAGCTGCACCCGCACCTCCAGCAGCGCGCGGCCCGCGAGTACCACGCGGAGCAGGGCATCGCCACCGAGGCCTGGTCGCCGCTCGGCCAGGGCAAGGGTCTCCTGGAGGTCCCGGCGGTCGTGGCCATCGCGCAGAAGCACGGGCGCACCCCGGCGCAGGTCGTCCTGCGCTGGCATCTTCAGCTGGGCAATGTCGTGATCCCCAAGTCCGTGACTCCGTCCCGGATCAAGGAGAACATCGAGGTCTTCGACTTCAGCCTGGACACCGAGGACCTCGCCGCGATCAGCGCGCTCAACGAGGACCGGCGGCTGGGCCCGGACCCGTCGACGTTCAACGCGGCCTGACGGTACGGCGTTCCGGGGCCCGGGCGGTGGTGCGCCGCCCGGGCCTTCGTCATGTCCCCGCCTCGGGCTCGGGGAACAGCCGCGCGAGGGCGGCGGTACGGCTGGAGACGCCGAGCTTGCGGAAGGTGTTCTCCAGGTGCTTGCGGACGGTACTGGGCGCGACGACGAACTGCCGGGCGATGGCGTCGGTGCCGAGCCCGTCCGCGACGGCCCGCATGACGTCGAGTTCCCGGACGGTGAGCCGCACCGGCGCCTGCCGGCGCAGCGCGGCCTCCCGGTAGACCGCGTACAGGTGCGGACGCATCAACTCCAGTACGAGGCGGTCGCGTTCGCTGAAGCGGCGTGAGGTCTCCCGGGAGAAGTTGTACGTGCGGATGCGGCCGGGCGCGCTGGGCAGCATCACGAAGAGCGTGTTGACGACGGGCTTCAGATACTCGCTGTAGAAGGCCTGGTTCCGTATCTCCCGTGCGGACTGGTAGTCCAGGTTCTGGGCGACCGGGAGACGGCCGCAGGCCTGGTCGGCGAGTCGGCAGTGCGGATGCTGGTGCCGCCAGCGCCAATAGGCCTCGATGTGCGGATCGTCGCCGTAGTCGCTCGCGTACACCTCCTCCTGGAGATGCAGATACCGGCGGGTGGGATTGTCGACCTCGTCGAACCCGGCCAGGTCGCAAGGGATCAGCCGGCCCAGCCCGCGCAGGAGACTGCGGGGCGGGAACTCGTCCCCGTCGTCCTGCCGGGCCTCGTCGAGGACGTCGAACATCGTCCGCAGGTCGTGTGTCGTGATCGAGTGACGGCTCATGTCCGCCTCCTGTCGCCGGACTTCTTCGACGGTACGCCTCTGCGGTCGAGGGCCCTGAGGATTCGTCAAATGGCGAATGGTGGCGGGGGCTTGGTGAGTCCACCGTGGTCTCCAGGTATCCGAGCGAGAAACGGGGTTCAGCAATGGAGACACGAACACGGACAGGGGCGTTCACCGCGGCCTGCGCGGCGGTCGCCCTCGCCGGCGGCATGGTCCTCGCGGCGCAGACGGACGCGGCGGCCGCAGCGCAGGACTGCTTTAACTCTCCCGCCACGGTGTGGGGCGGCAGCGGTCCGGACACCCTCAACACCGGTGCGGCCAAGGATGTGGTGCACGGGCTGGGCGGGAACGACAGGATCGACTCCGGCGCCGGCGCGGACACGGTCTGCGGGGGCAGGGGCAACGACACCCTGCTCGCGGGTAGTGGCGACGACCGGGTCACGGGCGATGAGGGCGAGGACGTCATCCGGGGGTATGCGGGCTCCGACGAGCTGCGGGGGTTCGACGGCAAGGACACCGTGGACGGCGGCGACGGAATCCACTTCACCTGGAACTGGGGCAACGACAGGCTGTTCGGCGGCCGCGGGCCGGACACCCTGCTGGGCAGCGCGGGCAAGGACACGCTGGACGGCGGACCCGGGCCGGACACCCTCGACGGCGGCCTCGGACGGGACGTGCTCAAGGGCGGCGCCGGGAAGGACATGCTCCGGGGCAACTCGGGTGACGACACGATCGACGCCCGGGACAACGAGAAGGACCGCGTGCGCGGCCACGCCGGCCACGACCGCTGCTACGTCGACCCGATCGACGACGTGTCCGGCTGTGAGGTCAAGGTGTTCGGCTAGGCGTCACGAGGGGCGTCCTCCTCCGAGGAGGGGGCGCCCCTTCGGCCGGTCACCGTGGCGTACGCGCTGACCAGGATCAGCGCGGCGCCGGCCCACTGCGCAGGGGAGGGCCGCTCCCCCAGTACCAGCGCCCCCAGCGCCAACGCGCCGACGGGCGTCAGGAGCAGCAGGACCGCGCCGACGTGGCTCGGGAGCCGGGGCGAGTAGACGGCGACCATGAGCCAGCCGATGATGCCGCTGGTGAGCGCCGCCAGGGCGAGCCAGGCCAGGGTGCCCGCGGGCGGGGCGAGGTCGAGGGCGCCCCAGGCCCAGCCGCCGAGAGCCGAGGCGACGGTGGCCGAGAAGACCACCGCGGTGTAGGTCGTGCGGACGTGGCCGTGGAAGCCGCCGCGGCGCAGGAGGAACAGGAAACCCGAGTAGCTGAGAGCCGCCAGAATCGCGTGGAGGGTGCCCGCCGCGGGGTCGCTGCCGCTCGCGCCCTTCTCGAACAGCCCACCGGTGAGCGCCACACCGGCGACCAGGACCGGCAGCCACAGCAGGAAACGGCCCGGGACGCACTCACGATCCACCGCCCAGGCCAGCAGCGGCACCAGGACGACCTGCACATTGACCAGCACGGTCGACAGTCCCGCGCCCACCTCGCCGATCGCCTTCGTCCACAGCAGCATGTCCCCCGCGAACAGCACCCCGCCCACCAGTCCGTACGCCAGCTGCCGCCGGGGCGGCGGGCCTTCGCGCCGGTACTCCGGAAGGACCAGCAGCACCAGCGCGGGCAGCGCCAGCAGACACCGGTACACCGAGGCCGTACCGGCGTCCGCGCCGGACAGTTCGATGCACACCGGCGACACGGCCAGCGTCAGCGCGGCGACCGCCTGCCCGCCGCGCGGGCCCAGGGGCTCCCGGGACGGGCGCAGACGGTCTCGGACGGTGTCGGTACGTGCCACGGAGCGGTCCTCGCGACGGTTACGGAGATCGCCCGCGTACCCGCGCCCCGACCGTCCATGCATCGGCCACCGGTCCGCGCGACGCACACGCGGACCGGTACCGGCCCGACCTGGCGCTCGTCAGTTGGGCTGGCCGATCGGCCGTACGACCACGGTGTTCACGTCGACGCCCTCTGGCTGCCGGATGGCCCACACCACCGAGTCGGCGATCTGGTCGGCGGTGAGGAGGTGGCCGGGCGGGAGGCTGCCGTAGCTGTCCCAGAAGGGGGTCTCCACCCGGCCCGGCGCGATATGGGTCACCCCGACGCCCCACTCGGTCACCTGGCGCCGGGTGTTCTCGGCGAGCCCGGTCACCGCCCACTTCGTCGCCCCGTAGATGTTGCCCGGGCCGGGCACGAACCCGGCGACGCTCCCGACCAGCACGATCCGGCCGCGCGTCTCCTTCAGGGCGTCGATGGAGGCGCGGATGAGCAGCGCCGGGCCCAGGACGTTGGTCAGCACCATCTCGGTCCAGCCGGCGGGGTCGCCTTCCGCGACGGAGTCGTGGGTGGCGAAGCCAGCGTTGGCGACGACCGTGTCCAGTCGGCCGAATTCCTTGAGCGTACGGTCGACCGCCGACCGCACACTGTCGTAGTCGGCCGCGTTGCCGACGAGCGTCAGCAGCTCGGTCGGGTTGCCGAGTTCCCCGGCGAAGCCGCGCAGCCGCTCCTCACCTCGCCCGGTGACGGCCACCCGGTGGCCCGCAGCGAGCAGTTGCCGGGCGACCGCGGCGCCGATACCGCTGCCGCCGCCGGTGATCAGTGCGACCGGAGAGTCGGTCATGGTTACCCCCTGTGGTGTCCTGCGGATGCCGGGGAGTAGATCACTTGAAGCGTTCTCGAAGTCAAGTGCCGCAGGTGGCACGGTAGTCGGCGGACGGGAAGTGGCGGCGCCACTCGGTGGTGGTCAGGCCGCTCCCGGCCCGCGCGCACACCTGGTCCGCCGCCCGCCGGGGTGACAGCGCGGCAGCGCGGTCGGCAAGATGGGCGGTCGTGATGAGCAACCGACCGCCGTCCGCGGTGAATCGGAGATCTCGTACGGGCCCGTCGCCGGCTCGCAGTGTGGCCGCGGGAACGGCGGGCGAGCCCGTCTCCCACACCTGCACCGCCGCGTCGGGCGCGCTGCCCGCGAGCAGTGACCCATCGGCGGAGAAGGCCAGGGCCGCCGGATGCACGGTCGATCCGGATCCCCGCAGAACGGCGAGGCGGCGCCAGCTGCGGGCGTCCCAGAGGGTGAGGCGGCCCTGCGGGTCGGCGGCGGCCAGATATCCGCCGTCCGCGCTGAATACGGCCCTGGTGAGGACGTCCTCTCCGCGGACACCCTTGACTCCCTTGAGCCGCCTGCCCGTTGTCACATCCACGAGCGTTCCCTCGTCGGTGAGTGCCGTGCGGCCCGTGGGGTCGACGGCGACCGTCTCCTCGCCGGCGACCGTGCGGCGCTCGGCCGAGTCGGGCGCCGCCTCGTCCCGCCAGCCGCGGCCCGTCAGCCCGTGCAGGGAGAGCGTGCGCACGACGCTCGTGCGTCCGCCCTCGCGATAGCGCAGCACGCCCTCGGCCAGGTCCAGCCGGAAGTCGCCGAGGGCCGAGTTCTGCACGGGATACGTCAGCAGCGGCTCTCGCGGCATGTCGCCCGCCGGTGTCGGAAGGTCCGTGCGCCATACCGCGACGGTGCCCACACCCCAGGTCACGGCGTAGTCGCCGGCGAACTCCACGAGGAGCGCGCCTCCGTCGAGCGGTAGCGGGGGTCGCTCCCGTCCCGCGCGGAAGTCCCAGGTCACGACCCCGTCGGGGGTGCCGGCGGCCACGGCCCGCTGATCGGCGGTGAAGGTGAGTTCGCCCTGGCACACGGCCCGTTGGGTCGCCGCGGGCGCGTGTCCGGTGACGAGGTCTTCCGTGCTGACGTCGAGGACGCGCAGGCGCGCGCCGTCCTGGTCGCACCAGGCGAGGTACCGGTCGTCGTGGCTCAGCACCGGCATCGCCCCGTCGTCGCTGCCGCGCTCGTACCGCATCACGACCCGCTGCCGCCGCAGGTCCCACAGTTCGAGCGTCGCGCGCCCGTCGTCCGCACCCGGCGCCCGCCATCGGACGAGGACCGTCCGCCCGCTGCCCCCGAACGTGACCTCCGTGTCGGGTCGCTCCCCTACCGCCAGCCGGCGTGCGCTCCCGTCCACCAGCCCGCCGATCAGCACATCCTTGCGGCCGGGCCCCTGGTAGGCGACGAACCTGCCGTCGGCACTGACCTGACGCACGCTCTCCGACAGCCCGGGCCGCTCGACGGACCGGATGCGCCGATGGGTCCGTACGTCCCACTGAACGGCCTTGTCGTGCACGACGGTGGTGAGGATCCGCCCGTCCCGGTCGAGCCAGGCGGGCGCGTTGAGGGCGCGGCCGCCCGCCTCGGGCTGGGTGAACACGTCCTGCTCGCTCTGTGCGGCGGCGGTGCGCAGGGCCTCCCGGGTCTCCGGCAGATCGGCGGTGCGCCAGGCGGCGAGGGCGAGGCGCATCGCGGTGCGTGGTTCGGCGGAGCGCAGGGTGCCGGACAGCGCGGCCGCCCTGCGGGCCTCGGCCTCGTCGCGCTGCCGCGCACTGACGTCGCTCTGCCGCCAGGCGGTGGCACCGGCGACCACGGTCAGACACAGCAGCACGGCGAGGCCGGCGGTGAGCGCCCGCAGCCTGCGCGCCGCCCGGGTGCCGGCCCGGCGGCTCTGCTCGTGGGCATCGACGCTCGCTGCGAGGAAGTCACGTTCGAGACGACTCAACTCGCCTTGCGGCGTCCCATCGCCGCCGTCCCCGAAGGCCTCCCGCGCCTCCGTCAGCCGCACCCCCCGGTACAGGGCGCCCGGATCCCGCCCCAACTCGCCCCAGGTGCGGGCCGCTTCGGTCAGTTTCCGGTGCAGGCGCAACCGGTCGCGGTCCTCGTCCACCCAGCCGTGCAGTCGGGGCCAGGCGGTGATCAGGGCCTCGTGGGCGAGTTCGACCATGTCGCCGTCGACGGTCAACAGACGGGCGCCGACGAGTCGTTCGAGGACTCTGGCGGTGGTTGCGTCGGCGTCCAGCTCTGTACGGTCCAGGGGCCGCCGGGTGTCCTCGGTGCCGTCGCCGGGGTTCACCAGCCGCAGCAGCAGCGCCCGGACGACCGGCGCCTCGGCCGCTGTGCAGGCGGTGTAGACGGACTCCGCGGTGTGCGCTACGGCACCCTGGACGCCGCCGACCGCCTCGTACGCGGCGAGCGTGAGTGTCTTTCCGGTGCGGCGCCGCCAGACCTCGCGCAGCGCGTGGGCCATCAGCGGCAGCCCGCCGGGTTCAGGGGCGACGTCCGCGACGATCCGGGCGGTCAGAGCGCGTTCGGCCACGGTCCGGTGTGCCGCGGCCGGCCGGACCACGGCCTCCCGCAGCTGGGCCGGTGTCATCGGGCCGACGAGCAGGGTGGAGTCACGCAACGCCTCGGCGAGAGGGCCGTGTTCGGCGCAGCGGCCGTAGAAGTCGGCGCGTACGGCGATCACGACCCGCAGCCGCGTCGCCGGGTCGTTCGCGGTGAGCAACTGCCCGAGGAAGCGGGTGCGTTCGGCCGGGTCGGCACAGAGCGTGAAGACCTCCTCGAACTGGTCGACGACGAGCAGAGTGTCGCCGGGTCCGGAGTGCGCGGTGAACAGGGCCTCGTGGGTGCGGGCGGGGTGGGGCCCGGGGGTGAGGAGACGGATGGCGGCGGGCCGTTGCGGCGCGCGGGCAGCGGCGCTGGAACCGGCGTCGGAGTCGGTATCGGTGCCGGAGCCGGTGCCGGAGCCGGAGTCGGTATCGGCGGCGTCCCGCACCCGTACCCCCGCCGCCCCGGCCGTCCGCGCCGGCGCCGCACGCCCCCACGCGCCCACCGTCCCAGCCGTCCGCACCGGGTCCGCGCTCCCACGCAGCGCCGGTATCAACCCGGCCCGCAGCAGGGACGACTTGCCGCTCCCCGACGCCCCCACCACCGCGGTGATCCTCGCCCGGCCGGTCAACCGGACCAGTCCGTCGATCAGTTCGCCGCGCCCGTGGAAGTGCTCCCCGTCGCCCGTGCCGAAGCGGGCCAGCCCCGGGTACGGGCCGGGATCGTCGTCCGAGCCGGCAAGGACGCGCGCCTCGCCCTCCTCGGCGACCGCCTCCTTCCACCGCCGCGCCCACTCCTCGGGGTCACCTCCGCACGCGACGACGTACGCCCGCACCACCGCCGGCGTCGGCAACCGCTCCCCGGCCGCCGCGGCGGACAGCGTAGGCCCCGAGTACCCCACTTGCCGCGCCATCGAGCGGTACGTCGGCGTGCCCGCCTCGTCGCGCAACTTGCGCAGTGCGTAGGCGAATCGCTGGACCGCGCCGCCCCCCGGATCCAGTGGTTTCTCACGGCGCCCCATGCACGTCCCCCCTGCGTTCGCGGCGTCCCCGCGCGTTGACAACCGCTCCGGTCGAATTGACAGGCGTTCCCGATCCGGGCTGCCCATCAATCCCCCGGCCTCTGGACTCGTGGTGCACGACCGCACGTCATCCGCCTCGGAGCCACGGAGCCGGCCATCGCCACCACACACTCACCCAGACCTCTTCTGCGACCCGTACGGTTGCCGGGCACGCCCTTCGACCCGCGCCCAGGTGCGTACCGGACGGCGCTCCCGCCCGCCGTCCTCGCTCTCGCCCTCGGCCTGTGGGGCGTCCGGCGCGGCGGCAGCATGTGGCGGGACGAGGCGGTGTCGTACGACATGGCGCACCGCTCGCTGCCCGACCTGTGGGCGACGCTGGGCCAGGCGGACGCCGTGCACGGCCTGTACTACCTGTTGCTGCACGGCCTGTTCGGGGTGTCCGGCGACGCCGATCCGCTGCTGGTGCTGCGGCTGCCATCGGTCGTGGCGACCGCCGTGGCGAGCGGGACGCTGGCGCTGCTGGGCGGTCGGCTGGCGGGGGCGCGGGCGGGGCTGCTGGCGGGGGTCGTGTTCGCGTTGCTGCCGTCGGTGCAACGGTATGCACAAGAAGGTCGATCGTATGCAGTCGTCTGCATGCTGGTGGTATGGGCGTCGTATCTGCTGGTGCGGGCGGTCGAGACGCGCTCGCGTCGCGTGTGGGCCGGCTACGGCGCGGTCATGGTGGCCGCGTGTCTGCTGCACGAGTTCGCCGTACTCGCCGTGGTCGCGCACCTGATCGCCCTGCCCCGGTCCGCCCGCCGCACCGGGCTGCGGGTGGCGGCCGTGGTCTGCGGCTGCCTCGCCCCGCTGGCCGTGGTGAGCATGGGTCAGTCGGCACAGGTCGCGTGGATCGGCGGCGTGAGCGGCGACCTTGCGGGGTTCGCCGGGGTGACCGTGCTCGGGCTGGTCTGCGCGGTGCTGCTCCGGCGGGACCCGTCGGCCCGGCGTGGCCCGCTGACCGGCTTCGCACTGGCCCTGCTGGTGCTGCCCGCGCTCCTGCTGCTGCTCTCCACCCCGTTCAAGCCGCTCTTCGTGGACCGTTACGTGCTCTACGGTCACGCGGGCGCCGCCTTGCTGGTCGGCGCCGCCCTCGACCGGTTGCTGCGGGCGCGGGGCCGGATCCGGGCGGTCGCGGTCCTGGCCGCGGGCGCCGCCGTCCTCGTGCTGCTGCCCGTCGGACTGAGCCTGCGGACCCCGCAGAGCCGTCCCGACGACGTCACCGCCGTGGCGGAGGCCGTGCGCGCGGCCGGGCGAGACGGTGACGGGGTGCTGTACATGCCGTCGCGGCGCAGGGTGTGGTCGCTGGTGGACCCCGGGTCCGTGCACGGGCTGCGGGACCTGGCCCTGGAAAGGGGGCCGGTCGCCTCGCACACGCTGTACGGCACGGAGCTGCCCGCCGCCCGGATCCGGGCCCGGACGCTGGCAGCGGAGCGCCTCGTCGTGGTGAGAGACCCAGTGGGTCAGCCACTCGACCAGACTGCCCAGGAGCAGGCCAAGCGACAGGTGCTGACCGAGCACTTCGTGCGGTGCGGCACCCGCCGGGTGCAGGGCGCGGAGATCAGCGTCTACGCCCGGCCGGGCCGCTGCTGAGCGTCACACCCCGCGTGCTGCCGTGTGCACCGTGCGTGCCGCCAGGACGAAGACGTCCGGCCGGTGGTGGATGCTCGCCTTGTCGTCGGGGTCGACAAGCCGGTCCAGGGTGGCGCGGTCCTCGGCGTCGAGGCGGTCGCCGACGACCTCGCGCATCCGGGTCAGGGTGTTGACGGCGACATGGCGGGCCCGGTCCGTGGTCGGCGCGGGCAGATCGAGCAGGAAGCTGCGGGTGCCGGTGGGCTTGAGGCCCACGGAGGCCAGCAGCGCCGGCCAGTCCTCGATCACGTCGACGGTGCCGGGCAGCCCGGCCCGCATCTCGCTGAACCAGTCCTCGTGCACTGCGTCGAGCCGGGCCTGGAGTCCGGGACGGCCCATGCCGATGTCGCGCGGCAGATACCGGGTGGGCAGGCTGCCCTCCAGCAGGGCCAGCGTGCCGCCGGGCGCGAGCCGGTCGGCGAACGAGGCGAGGGCGGCCCGCTGGTCGCCGAGGTGGTGCAGGCTCCAGCTGGCCCAGATCAGATCGGCCGGATACTCCAACTCCTCCAGCACGCCGGGCAGTTCACCGGTGAGGGTGCCGAACCGGTCCGCGACACCGAGGCGGTCCGCCCGGTCGCGGGCCCGCTCCAGAAGCGGTTCGGAGCCGTCGACGGCGACGATCCGGGCGCCGGGGAAGTTCTCCGCGAGCAGACAGGAGGCGACACCGGGTCCGCTGCCCGCGTCGACGACCAACCCGGGCTCGGTCTGCCGCTTGGCGAGCCAGGCCATCGCCCGCTCGTACATCGGCATGTACAGCTCGGCCTGCTCCTCCAGCATCGGGGCCATCTCGGCCCAGTCGATGTCGGCATGGTCGTGGTGGTGGCCGCGCTGTTCGTGGGCGTGGTCGTGGTGGTCGTGCGCCATGGGGGTCAGCCTCTCGTCCGGTTGCGGCCAGCGTGCGCCGACGCACCGTGGCGAGGCCACCACTGTTGCCGGGACGGCAAAAAGATGAGGGGCGGTCCCCCTGCCGGACCCGGCGGTCCCCCGCGCCCCCGAAGGGGCGCGGGGGACCTGCGCGACCGGTCACAGCGGTCTCGCAGCCGCGTTCACGGTGTTACGACAGCGGCGGGTACGCGTTCGTCATCAGCTGCTGGAACTGCGCCGAGAACCAGTGCCCGGACAGCGGCGCGTTCGGCAGGGCGCCGGACATGCTGTTGCCGTTGCGCGGGTTGCCCGTGTAGGTCGGGTCGCACATCCGGTCGAAGCCCTTGCCCTCGTCGTTGGGGATGGCAGAGCTCGAACCGTCGGACTCACCCGGGGGCTTGATCCACACGTAGGCGTCGATCCCGGCGGCCGGGCTGGCCTTCGGGCGCTCACCGAGTCCGGCTCCGGACTGGTTGCACCAGTTGCCGACGTGGATACGACGGTCGTAGCGGCCGCCGTTGACGTAGGTGTCGACGTCGGTCATCGCTCCCGGTCCCGCGGGCCGGGCGGTGCCGCCCCAGCCGTTGCGGGAGGTGTCGATCAGCATGCCGACACCGGAGTTGAAGCCGGCGGTGACCAGCTGGTTGCGGAACGCCTGGGCGAACGACAGCTCGTCGACGTACCGGTTCCAGTCGACCCACTTGGACTCACGGACGGACTTGCCGCCCACGGAGTCGTTGATGGTGAAGTTGTTCTCCTTCAGGGCGCTGTAGTTGGCCGTGTTGGTGATGAAGCCGTGCACGTCGTTGACGGTGGCGCCTTCGGTGGTCGCCGCCTCCTTGATGATGGCCGCGCTGGGTGCGAAGTTGTCGTCCCAGCCGAGCCAGCCGTGGTGGCCGGCGTCGATGTAGTTGTAGACGTTGGGGACGTCACCGAGCTTGTTGAGGGCGTAGCCGACGCCCTTCTGGTAGTTGCCGTTGGCCTTCATCACGTCGCACTGCGGGGTGGCGGTGGGACGGCTGCCGGTGTTGGTGACGAGGTTGGGCAGCGAGTCGATCTCGATGGTGGTGACGATCCGCAGTCCGGCGTACTTGGAGTCGGCGAGGATCGCCTTGATCGGGTCGATGTACTGCGTCTTGTACTTGTCGATCTCCGTCGGGCCGAGCTCGCCGTTGGAGGCGAGGGCCGAGCAGTCGCGGCCGGGCAGGTTGTAGATCACCAGCTGGACGACGAGTTCGCCGGAGCCCTTCTGGGTGAGCGCCGCGTCGAGGTGGTCGCGCAGGCCCATGCCGCCGTTCACGCCGTTGATGGCGGCGGTCCGGTCCAGCCACACACCGGTGGGCTGGTTGGAGATACGGCTGCCGCCCGGCTCGGCGGCGGCCTTCGCGGACCACTCCGGGTTCACGTACACCTTGGCGCCGGTGTACGGGTTGTCGACCCGGGTTCCGGTCCCGGGGTCCGGCGGGTCGGTCGGGTCCGTCGGACCGCCGCCGCCGTCGACGTTGCAGGTCACCCCGTCGAGGGTGAAGGTGGCCGGGATCGCGTTGGTGCCGCTGTAGGTGCCCTGGAAGCCGAAGCTGGTCGAACCGCCGGTGGCGAGTGTGCCGTTGTAGGACTCGTTGGCGGCGGTGACGGCCGTCCCGCTCTGGGTGATCTTGGCGTTCCAGCCGCTGGTGACCTGCTGGTTGCCGGCGTACGCCCACTTGACCGCCCAACTGCTCTTGGCGGCACCGTTGTTGGTGATCGTCACGGCGGCGGTGAAGCCGGTGCCCCACTGGTTCTGGATCTTGTAGTCCACGGTGCAGGGGACGGCGGCCGCGCCGACGTCCGCCGGATTGACGGCCAGCGCCGTCCCGGAGGCCCCGGCGACCAGGGCCAGGGCTGCGAGCAGCGCAGTTCTGGTACGACTCATGAGTGCGGGTTTCCTTCTCCGTCGCGAGATTCTCGGATTTCGGTGGTGCGTGAGCGGTCAGCCGTCGAGCGAGCGCAGGTGGTCGCGCAGCCCGATGCCGTACGCCGTCGGCGTACCGTCGTAACGGGAGATCAGAGCGGGACCCGAGGTGCAGCTCCATGTGTTCCAGGTCCAGCCCAGGTAGGACAGGCCACGGTCGTCGAACCACTTCATGACCTGGTCGACGAAGGAGTGACCGCAGGTGTTCTCGCCGATCTCCCCGGCGACCAGCGGCACTTGGGCCGCCACCGGGGCGAGCTGGGAGTTCCAGCAGCTCTCGTTCGCGCAGGTGTTGAAGTTGTAGACGTGCCAGGCGGCCGCGAGATTGTTCTTCGGATCGTCGGGCCTGTACGTCAGCCATTGGCTGAGGTCGTTCGAGTAGGCGATCCCGCCGACGAGGATCAGGTTGCCGGCGCCGGTCGCCCGTACGGCGTCGACGAGATCCTGCATACCGGCGACCTCGTAGCCGATGCCGGGGCAGGTACCGCCGTCCCGCCAGCACTGCCACGCCTGGGTGGTCGTGGGGGTGGCGCGGTCCGGGTAGGGCTCGTTGAACAGGTCGAGGACGACGGTCGGGTCGTCCTTGAAGGTGTTGGCCACCGACGTCCAGAAGGACGGGGTGTACTGCATGTTCGGCATGGGCTTCTGGCAGCTGGCGTGCACGTCGGAGCAGCCGGCGGAATTACCCGTGTACTGGCCGTGGGACCAGTGGAGTTCGAGCATCGGGGTCATACCGTTGGCCTTCACCTTCGCCACCAGATCCTTGACGGCGTCGATGTAGTTGCTGCCGGCGTACTCCGGCTTGATGTGGGACAGGCCGAGCCAGCACTCCTCGTTGAGAGGAATGCGGACCGTGTTGGCGTTCCAGTCGGCGATCGCCTTGACCGAGGCGTCGTCGACCGGTCCGTCCCAGATGCCGTAGCCCTGCACACACATGAACTCGCCGCCGGAGCGGTTGACGCCGAGCAGACGACGGGTGGTGCCGTCGGCGTCCACGAGCTTGTTCCCGGCGGCCCGCAGAGTCGGCGGTACACCGTCGCCGGTATCCGGTGGATCGGTTGGTGTCGGCGTCGGCATGGGCGAGGGGTCCGCGTCGACGTTGCAGGTCGTGCCGTTGAGCTTGAACGAGGTCGGTACGGCGTTGCTCCCCGTCCCGGAGGCGAGGAACCCGGCGCTGACGCTCGCGCCGGTGGCGAGCGCACCGTTGTAGCTCTCGTTGGCCGCCGTGACCGTCGTACCGGACTGGGACCACCTGGCGTTCCAGCCCTGGCCCAGCTTCTGTCCGCCCGCGAAGTCGAAGGTGAGACTCCAACTGCTCACGGCGGCGGTGTTGTTGGTGATCGTCACGGCACCCTGGAAGCCGGACTCCCACTGGCTGGTGACGGAGTACTCCACCGTGCACGCGGGGGTGGCTCCCGACGCCGTGACCACCGGCACCGACACGGACCCGAGGAGGGCCACGGCGCCGGCGACGGCTAAAAGTACTGAACGCGGGGGGTGTCGCATGAGCGACTCCTTGCAGATCAGCGCGCCGTGACCGACGCGTCGACTGATGGAACCGCTCCCACTGGTGTCACCGAAGTTAGCGCCAAGTGACGGCAAAGAACAGAGGAGTCACTTGACTTTTCCTCAACCACATTCATCGAATCTTTTCGACTCTTCAAGCATCTTGACCCCTCACACCCTCATCCTCACTATGGGAGCGCTCCCACTGGTTCAAGCCTTGACTTCTCCGAGCCGCAAGGAGGAACCAGCACATGGCACCGAGAAGGAGACGCCGGACTGTCCGGCGCTTATGGACGGCTGTCACGGCCGCCCTGGCTCTGCCGTTCGCCATGCTGAGTGTGGCTTCAACTCCCGCACAGGCAGCGGCAGTTCAGTGCAGCGTCGACTACAAGACGAATGACTGGGGCTCCGGCTTCACCACGGACGTGACGATCACGAACCGCGGTACGGACGCCATCAGTGGCTGGACCCTGACGTATGCCTACGCCGGCAACCAGAAGCTGTCGAACGGCTGGAACGGTACGTGGTCCCAGTCCGGCCAGACGGTCACGGTGAACAGCGCAAGCTACAACGGGAACATCGCGGCCGGCGCCGCGGTCTCCACCGGCGCGCAGTTCAGCTACAGCGGCACCAACGCCGCCCCGACGTCCTTCGCGATCAACGGCACCACCTGCACCGGCGCGCACCAGCCGCCCATCACCGTGCTGACCAGCCCGGCAGCGGGCGCCGTCTACACGCAGGGCAACGCCGTCCCGCTCGCGGCGACCGCCGCGGCCGCCGACGGCGCGACGATCAGCAAGGTGGAGTTCTACGACAACACCACGCTGCTCGGCACCGACACGACCTCGCCGTACTCGCTCTCCGCCTCCAGTTTGACCGTGGGCAGTCATTCCCTGCTGGCGAAGGCGTACGACAGCCTGGGCGCGTCGGCGGAGTCCACACCGGTCGGCATCACGGTCGTCTCGGGCCCCGCCATCGTGGCCTCCGCGACCCAACTCGCCGTCCAACAGGGCGAGACGGGCACGTTCGGGGTGAAGCTGTCGACGCAGCCGTCCGCGAACGTGACGGTGACGACCGCCCGCGCCAGTGGCAACTCGGGCTTGTCCGTGACCGGCGGGGCTTCCCTGACCTTCACCCCGTCGAACTGGAACACCGCCCAGAACGTGACCATCACGGCCGACTCCTCCGGCACCGGAGCCGCTACCTTCGAGTCGACGGCGACCGGGCACGCCAAGGCGTCGGTGACGGTCACACAGATCGAGGCGGCGGGCGAGTACGACGCCCGTTTCCTTGAGCTGTACGGCAAAATCACCAATCCGGCGAACGGCTACTTCTCACCCGAGGGCATCCCCTATCACTCGGTGGAGACGCTGATCGTCGAGGCGCCGGACCACGGTCACGAGACCACGTCGGAGGCGTACAGCTACCTGCTCTGGCTGCAGGCCATGTACGGCAAGGTGACCGGCGACTGGACCAAGTTCAACGGTGCCTGGGACATCATGGAGAAGTACATGATCCCCACGCACGCCGACCAGCCGACCAACTCCTTCTACAACGCCTCGAAGCCGGCGACCTACGCGCCCGAGCTGGACACGCCCAACGAGTATCCGGCGAAGCTGGACACCGGGGTGTCGGTGGGTTCGGATCCGATCGCCGGTGAACTGAAGAGCGCCTACGGTACGGACGATGTCTACGGCATGCACTGGCTGCAGGACGTCGACAACGTCTACGGCTACGGCAACGCGCCCGGCAAGTGCGAGGCGGGTCCGACGGACACCGGCCCGTCGTACATCAACACCTTCCAGCGCGGTGCGCAGGAGTCGGTGTGGGAGACGGTGCCGCAGCCGACCTGTGATGCCTTCAAGTACGGTGGCAAGAACGGGTACTTGGACCTCTTCACCGGTGATGCCTCCTACGCCAAGCAGTGGAAGTTCACCAACGCCCCGGACGCCGACGCACGTGCGGTGCAGGCCGCGTACTGGGCCGACAAGTGGGCCGACGCCCAGGGCAAGGGCAGCCAGATCTCCGCGACCGTCGCCAAGGCCGCGAAGATGGGCGACTACCTGCGCTACTCGATGTACGACAAGTACTTCAAGAAGATCGGCAACTGCGTCGGACCGACCACCTGTGCGGCCGGGACCGGCAAGGACGCCTCGATGTACCTGATGTCCTGGTATTACGCCTGGGGCGGCGCCACCGACACCTCGGCGGGCTGGGCCTGGCGCATCGGCTCCAGCCATGCGCACGGCGGCTACCAGAACCCGATGGCCGCGTACGCGCTGAGCGCCTACGCCGACCTGAAGCCGAAGTCGAGCACGGGTGCCGCCGACTGGGGCACCTCGCTGACCCGGCAGATCGAGTTCTACCGCTGGCTCCAGTCCAACGAGGGAGCCATCGCGGGCGGTGCGACCAACAGCTGGGCGGGCCGCTACGCGACCCCGCCGGCCGGCAAGTCCACCTTCTACGGCATGTACTACGACCAGCAGCCCGTCTACCACGACCCGCCGTCCAACCAGTGGTTCGGCTTCCAGGCGTGGTCGATGGAGCGGGTGGCCGAGTACTACCAGCAGACGGGCAACGCGGCCGCGAAGACCGTCCTCGACAAGTGGGTGGACTGGGCACTGGACCACACCACCATCAACCCCGACGGCACCTACCAGATCCCGTCGACCCTCCAGTGGTCGGGCCAGCCCGACACCTGGAACGCATCAAGTCCCGGCTCCAACAGCGGACTTCACGTCACCGTCGCCGACTACACCAACGACGTCGGTGTGGCCGCCGCGTACGCCAAGACCCTGACGTACTACGCGGACCGCTCCGGTGACACGGCTGCCGCGACGACGGCGAAGGCGCTCCTGGACGGCATGTGGGACAACCACCAGGACGCACTGGGCATCGCGGTGCCGGAGAACCGGGCCGACTACAACCGGTTCGACGACGGCGTCTACATCCCGAGCGGCTGGACCGGCACCATGCCGAACGGCGACGCGATCAACTCGTCGTCGACCTTCGACTCGATCCGGTCGTTCTACGAGGACGATCCGGCCTGGTCGAAGATCGAGGCGTATCTCGCGGGCGGTGCGGTGCCGTCGTTCACGTACCACCGGTTCTGGGCCCAGGCGGACATCGCCCTGGCCATGGGTTCGTACGCGGAGCTTCTCGAATAGCCCCCGCGAAGCGTTCCACGAGAAGGCCGGTGGTCCGAGTGCGGGCCGTCTGCGGCTGATCGCGCAGTTCCCCGCGCCCCTGACAGGGCGCGGGGGCACCGCCCCTTCTCCGGAACCGCTTGAAGGCTCCGCGTACGAGGTCTCGCCACCTGACGGCGAGACCGACTCGCCGGGCGGCCCCCTCCCGCACTGGGGGTCGCCCGGCACCTCTCACCCCACATGGCAAGCGCTTGCTATTCGCACCTCCCCCTCCTCCCTCCCCCCACGTCCCGGAAAGGACCCCCGTGCGAAGAACACGCATCCTCACGGCCGTGCTGGCGCTCGCGGCCGGCCTGCTCGCGGGCACCCCGCCCGCACTGGCCGCCGACAGTCCGAGAACGGCCCTCGCCGCCGACACCTACACCTGGAAGAACGCCCGGATCGACGGCGGCGGATTCGTCCCCGGCATCGTCTTCAACCGCAGCGAGAAGAACCTGGCCTACGCCCGCACCGACATCGGCGGCGCCTACCGCTGGGTGCAGTCGAGCAAGACCTGGACGCCCCTGCTGGACTCCGTCGGCTGGGACGACTGGGGGCACACGGGCGTGGCGAGCCTGGCCACCGACTCCGTGAACCCGGACCGGGTGTACGCGGCGGTCGGCACGTACACCAACAGCTGGGACCCCGGGAACGGGGCGATCCTGCGCTCCTCCAACCGGGGCGCGAGCTGGCAGAAGACCGATCTGCCGTTCAAGCTGGGCGGCAACATGCCGGGGCGCGGCATGGGCGAGCGGCTGGCGATCGACCCGAACAAGAACAGCGTGCTGTACCTGGGCGCGCCGAGCGGCAAGGGGCTGTGGCGGTCGACGGACTCCGGCGTGACCTGGTTGCAGGTGGCGAACTTCCCCAACGTCGGCAACTACGTACAGGATCCGAGCGACACGTCCGGCTACGCCAGTGACAACCAGGGCATCGTCTGGGTCACCTTCGACGAGCGCACGGGCACCTCGGGCAACGCGACGCAGACGATCTACGTCGGGGTGGCCGACAAGGACAACGCGGTCTACCGCTCGACGGACGGGGGCGCGAGCTGGTCGCGGCTGGCCGGGCAGCCGACCGGATACCTCGCGCACAAGGGCGTACTGGATACCGCCAACGGCTATCTGTACATCACATACAGCGACAAGGGCGGTCCGTACGACGGTGGCAAGGGCCGGCTGCTGCGGTACGCGACCTCGACCGGCACGTGGACGGACATCAGCCCGGTCGCCGAGGCAGACACGTACTACGGCTTCAGCGGGCTGACCGTCGACCGGCAGGATCCGGGCACGGTGATGGCGACGGCGTACAGCTCCTGGTGGCCGGACACCCAGATCTTCCGCTCCACCGACAGCGGCGCCACCTGGACGAAGGCCTGGGACTACACGTCGTATCCCAGCCGTTCCAACCGCTACACGATGGACGTGTCGTCCTCGCCCTGGCTGACCTGGGGCGCCAACCCCTCACCGCCCGAGCAGTCGCCGAAGCTCGGCTGGATGACGGAGGCGCTGGAGATCGACCCGTTCGACTCGGACCGGATGATGTACGGGACGGGAGCGACGGTCTACGGCACGGAGAACCTGGGGAACTGGGACAGCGGAAGCCAGTTCACCATCAAGCCGATGGTGCAGGGCCTGGAGGAGACCGCGGTCCTCGACCTCGCCTCTCCCCCGTCCGGTGGTGCCCAGCTCTTCAGCGGCCTGGGCGACATCGGCGGCTTCCGGCACACGGATCTCGCCAAGGTGCCGTCGATGATGTACACCCAGCCGAACTTCACCACGACGACGAGCCTGGACTTCGCCGAGACCAACCCGAACACGGTCGTGCGGGTCGGCAACCTCGACTCGGGTCCGCACATCGCGTTCTCGACGGACAACGGCGCCAACTGGTTCGCCGGGACCGACCCTTCGGGGGTCAGCGGGGGCGGTACGGTCGCTGCGGCGTCCGACGGCAGCCGCTTCGTGTGGAGCCCGGAGGGCACCGGTGTGCAGTACGCGACGGGCTTCGGCTCGTCCTGGGCGGCGTCGAGCGGAATCCCGGCCGGCGCGATCGTCGAGTCCGACCGGGTCGACGCGAAGACCTTCTACGGCTTCAAGTCCGGGAAGTTCTACGTCAGTTCGGACGGCGGCGCGACCTTCACGGCCTCGGCGGCCACCGGGCTCCCGAGCGGCGACAGCGTCCGCTTCAAGGCCCTGCCCGGCACCAAGGGCGATGTGTGGCTGGCGGGCGGCGCGACGGACGGCGCGTACGGCCTGTGGCACTCGACGAACGGCGGTACGTCCTTCACCAAGCTCTCCGACGTCGAGCAGGCCGACGCCATCGGTTTCGGCAAGGCGGCGACGGGAGCGTCGTACCAAACCCTCTACACCAGCGCGAAGATCGGGGGTGTGCGCGGCATCTTCCGTTCCACGGACCAGGGTTCGACCTGGACGCGCATCAACGACGATGCCCACCAGTGGGGTTGGACGGGCGCGTCGATCACCGGTGACCCGCGGGTGTACGGCCGGGTCTATGTGTCGACGAACGGCCGTGGTGTCATCTACGGCGACTCCTCCGACGCGGGCGGTGGTGGCGGTGGCGGCACCGACCCCACGCCGACGCCCACGGGTGCCTGCGCGGTGACGTACAAGATCACGAACCAGTGGTCGGGCGGCTTCCAGGCGGACGTCCAGCTCAGCAACACCGGCTCCAGCGCCTGGAGCGGCTGGTCACTCGGCTGGTCCTTCCCGGGCGGCCAGACCATCGGCCAGCTGTGGAACGCCGAGTACACCCAGTCGGGTTCGGCGGTGACGGCGAGGAACGTCACCTGGAACGCGAACGTGGCGGCGGGCTCCTCGGTGAGCTTCGGCTTCACGGGGAACTGGTCGGGGTCGAACACGAAACCTACGGCGTTCAAGCTGGGTGACCAGTCCTGCACGGTCCTCTGAGCCAACCGCGCACGAGGAGGCCCCGTCCGATCACGGACGGGGCCTCGTCGTGGGTCGGTCAGGGCGTGTATACCGTCGGCCGCGGTGCCGTGGGCATGCCGTTGCCGATGAAGAAGCTCGGGTGCGGGGGCTGGTTGTAGGCGGTGTTCTGCCAGGCCAGGCCCGTGCGGTACATGGTGTCGTGGAGCAGGGTCGTGATCTTCGTGGTGGTCTCGTACGGCGTGGAGTAGATCCGCAGGGCCGTGTTGTCGGAGGTCGGCCAGACGACCTCCTCGCGCCAGTCGCCGAAGAGGTCGCCGGACAGCGACGGGGTGGCCTTGGTGCTGTTGTTGGAGTGGACGCTCGCGCCGGTCAGCAGGCGGGTGTCGGAGGAGGTGCCGTACTTGTCGATGTGGGTGCCGTCGAGGAGTTCGCGGGTGGTGTCGCCGTCCCACCAGGAGAGGAAGTTGACCGACGACGGTTCGCGGCCCTTCGTCGCGCCGCCCTCGTCGCGGATGGACGAGTCGGAGGCGGACCAGACCTCCGCGCCGTCGTTGCCGGCGTAGATGTCACCCGCGACGCCACGGCCGTTGTCGCAGCAGGCGGCCAGCTTCCAACGGACCGCTCCTGTCGCGGGGTTGATGTAGAGCTCGGCGGGCTGGGAGGCCGACTCCGAGACCTTGAAGTACTCCAGGCCGGACGTCGACGGGTCCAGGTCGCCCAGATGCTGCGCGTCGCCGTGGCCCGTCTTCGTGGTCCACAGACCGTTGCCGTTGTCGTCGACGGCCATCGCGCCGTACACGATCTCGTCCTTGCCGTCGTTGTCGACGTCCCCGACGGACAGACTGTGCGAGCCCTGACCGTCGTACCCCTTGCCGGAGTTGGTGGAGGAACTGGTGTCGAAGGTCCAGCGGCGGGTGAAGGTTCCGTTGCGCCAGTCCCAGGCCGCGAGCACCGAACGGGTGTAGTAGCCCCGCGCCATGATCAGCGAGGGCCGGGCGCCGTCCAGATACGCCGTGCCCGCGAGGAAGCGGTCGACGCGGTTGCCGTACGCGTCTCCCCACGAGCTCACCGTGCCGCGGGCCGGCACGTAGTCGACGCTCTGCATCGCCTTGCCGGTCTGGCCGTTGAACATGGTCAGGTACTCGGGTCCGGACAGGACGTACCCGCTGGAGTTGCGGTGGTCCGCCGATGAGCTGCCGATCACCGCGCCCGTCCCGTCGACGGTCCCGTCCGCGGTCTTCACGGCGACCTCGGCCTTGCGGTCGCCGTCGTAGTCGTACACCTGGAACTGTGTGTAGTGCGCGCCGGAACGGATGTTGCGGCCCAGGTCGATGCGCCACAGCCGGGTGCCGTCGAGCTTGACGCCGTCGAGGATCGTGTTGCCGGTGTAGCCGGACTGGGAGTTGTCCTTGGCGTTGGTGGGCTGCCACTTCAACACGAAGTCCAGCGCCCCGTCACCGTCGAGATCCGCGACGGAGGCGTCGTTGGCCTCGTAGGTGTAGGCGACGCCGTCGGGGGTGGTACCGCCCGCGGGCGGGCTGATCGGTACGTCCTTGTAGCCGGTGCGGAACTGGATCGCGTGCACCGAGTCGGCCTGCTCCGCACCGCCGACGATCGCGCGGACCGTGTAGTCGGCCTGGGAGGGGGCGCCGGAGTGGAAGTAGTTGGTGGAGCCGGTGACGGGCGTCGAGTTGACCTTCGTACCGGCCCGGTAGACGTTGAACGACACGTCGTTCGGGTCGGTGCCGAGCCAGCGCCAGCTGACCAGGTTGCCGGCGTCGGTGTGGACGCTGACGACGCCGCGGTCGAGTGCCTCCACCTGCCGGGCGGTCGCGGCCTCGGCCGTGCCGGTGGCGAGCTGGGTGAGGCCGGCGGCGACGAGCGCCGTGGCGGCGGTGAGCGCGGACAGGACGGCCCTTCGTCTGCGGCGTGGGGGCGGCTGCGGGTGCGGGTGCTGCACGAGACGTACCTCCTGGGAGGACGGACCGGGGGTCCGTGAGGACGTGCGGATTCCGTTCCTCAGTGGCCGCCGCGCGCGCCGGGGTTGCCGTACATTTCGGCCAGTTCCGCCGCCGTGCGGGCGAGCCGCTCGCGCAGCTCGGGCGGCTGGAGGACCTCGATGTCCGTGCCCATGCGCAGGAACTCCCCGAGGGCGTGGTCGACGGACTCGATGGGGACGGTGGCCACAGTCCCCCCGTCGTCGTCGGCACGGACGTCGGCCGCCCTGGCGAGCGTCACGCCCGGCGCCAGCCGCACCACCGCCTCGCCCCGGTACAGCCGCTCGTGGAAGTCCCGCTGGTGGGCCGCCCAGTACGCGGCCAGGTCGAAGTCGTCGGGACGCGTGAACTCTCCGTCCGCCACGGCGAGTTCGAGAATCTGGTCGACCCGGAAGGTGCGCGGCCCCGGTCCCGCGACGACGTACCAGCGCCCCGCCTTCAGCACCAGCCCGTACGGTTCCAGCCGACGCTCCACATCGGTCGGCGCACGCCATCGACGGTATACGATATTCAGTACACGGTTGTTCCACACCGCGTCGGCGACCGTCGGCAGATACGGCGTCTCCTCCGCCTCCGCGTACCAGCCGGGTGCGTCCAGATGGAAGCGCCCGCTGATCCGGTCGGCGTGCGCCCGCAGCTCCACCGGCAGCGCCGCCCGCACCTTGAGCTGCGCCGCCGCCAGCACCGAACCCAGCCCGAGCTCGGCGGCCGGACCGGGCACGCCCGCGAGGAACAGCGCCTCGGCCTCGTCGGCGGTGAGCCCGGTCAGACGGGTGCGGTAGCCGTCGAGCAGGCGGTACCCGCCGGCGTGGCCCGCGTCGGCGTACAGCGGGACCCCGGCCGCGCTCAGCGCCTCCACGTCCCGGTAGACCGTACGCACCGACACCTCCAGCTCCTCCGCGAGCTGGGCGGCGGTCATCCGCCCCCGGGTCTGGAGCAGGAGCAGGATCGAGACGAGCCGACTGGACTTCACCACCACAGAATCCCAGACTTCACTGACAGAGGATGTCAGTGAAGCGGTCCTAGCGTCCCGGCATGAGCTTCACCGAGAAACTCCTCACCGTCCCCCCACCCATCGAGGTGGCCGGCCGGCACATCAAGCGCTACCACGTCACCGCCGACCCGGCGGGCATCGCGCCCGACGTGGAGAAGGCGGCGTACGAGATCCTCCCGGAGCTGCTGCCGGAGCCGGACGACACCCCGCCCGCGACCTTCGTCGTCCTGCACCGGGGCGGCGACGACGGCGCCTACCTCAACGCCTACAGCTGGGTGTGGGACAACGTCCTGCACTTCCGCGGCGCCTGTGCCGGGCAGCCCGTGCTCGGCTGCCCCGACCGCGACCCCACCCACTTCATCAGGCCCGACCTGCCCTGGATCGGCTGTGTCTGGGAGCTCCCGCCGATCCTGCACGAACGGGACGCCTGGGTGCGGCATCTGCTGGCCCCCGAAGTCCCGGACCTGGCCGCCTACTTGACCGACTCCCTGCCCGGGGGAACCACGGGGGACCGCACATGAGCAGCCCGCACGACTTCGACTTCTTCCACGGCGAGTGGCAGGTTCTCAACCGCCGCCGCACCGACTTCCTCGACCCGGCCGGCGCCTGGGAGGAGTTCCGGGCGACCAGCCGCTGCTGGCCGCTGTTCGACGGCGCCGCCAACGTCGACGAGATCGACATGCCGCATCTCGGCGCGAAGGGAGCGACCCTGCGGCTGTTCGACCGGGAGAGCGGGCAGTGGTCGCTGAACTGGGCCTCCAGTCGCAGCGGCACCCTCTTCCCACCGGTCTTCGGCCGGTTCGACGGCGACCGCGGCGAGTTCCACGGCGACGACCGTCACGACGGCAAGGACGTGCGGGTCCGCTTCGTCTGGTCCGACGTCCGCGACACCGGGGCCCGCTGGGAGCAGGCCTTCTCGCTCGACGGCGGGGGCACCTGGCTGACCAACTGGGTCATGGAGTTCACCCGGGCTTCCTGAAGGCCCGCAGCACGAACACCGGGTCGGCGCGCGGCCGGTCCTGGTCCGGCAGGGCTTCGAGGCGGGCGGCGAGCGTGTCGGTGCGCGGGTCGCCAGGCGGCAGCAGGGTGAACCAGCCGCGCCGCAGATCGGCTGCCGTACGGCGAGGGCTGCGGCCCTGCCCCCGGCCCGGAAACCGGGCCCGCCCGGCGTCGACCAGGCCCTGTGCGGCGGCGTACGCCTCGACGCGGGGCTCGGCGTCCGGGGCGGGCCGGCGGGGACGCGGGGCGAGGACGGCGTCGATGTCGCTGCCGACGTCGTGCGCGGCGGCCTTGTCGACGGTGGTGACGTACACACCCCCGGGCCGCAGCACCCGCGCGCACTCGGCGACGATGCTGCGCACGTCCTCGGCGTCGTCGACGAGATGCAGCAGCCACACACTGGTCACCGCGTCGAACACCCCGTCGGGGAAGGGCAGCCGGCGGCTGTCCGCGAGGACGATCGTCCCCGGCAGCCGGGCCGCGGCCATCCGTGCCATGCCGTACGTCAGGTCGGCGCCCGCCACCCGCAGCGCGGGCCGTGCCCTCGCGAGCCGCCGGGTGACGATCCCGGTGCCGCAGGCCACGTCGAGCAGGCGGCGGGCGCCCTCGGGGACGAGGCCCAGGACGGCGTCGGCGGCCGCGGCGGCGCGAGGTTCGCCGCCGCGGGTGATGTCGTAGGCGTCGGCCTCCTTGTCGTAGTCCAGCACCTCACCGGGCTCCGTGGCCGGGGGCGAGCGCCTCCACCCTCTGCGCGAGTTCGAAGTCCTTCTCGGTCACCGCGCCGCCCACGCTGTGCGTGTTCACGGTCAGGGACACCGTGTTGTAGCCGAGCGTGAGGTCGGAGTGGTGGTCGAGCTCCTCCTGGACCCGGGCGATGTGGACGACCATCGCCGTGGCCGCGAAGTGCGAGGACAGACGGTAGGAACGGGCAAGGCGGTCCCCGTCGAGCGACCAGCCCGGCAGTTCCGCGAGCCGGTCCTCGATGTCCTTCTGCGACAGCGGTTCGAGGGGCATGACGCTGCTCCTTCCTGGACTGCGGATTCTCCTTCAGCGTGCCACACGGAGCCCACCGAAGCCCTGGTCAGCCGGGTTCTCTTCCCCGGTGTGCCCCTTCGTCGTCTACGGTCCTCGTATGACCACCACTGCCGCCGACAAGGGCGTCGGCCCCCTGCTGCGGGCCTGGCGCGAGCAGCGCCGGGTCAGTCAGCTGGAGCTGGCGCTGCGGGCCGACTCCTCCGCCCGGCACATCAGCTTCATCGAGACGGGCCGCTCCCGGCCGAGCGAGGAGATGGTGCTGCGGCTGGCCGAGCATCTGGACGTCCCCGTGCGGGAGCGCAACGCGCTGCTGCTGGCGGCGGGTTACGCCCCGCGCTATGCGCAGACCCCGCTGGACGACCCGGCGCTGGATTCCGTACGGACGGGCATGGAGCGGCTGATCCAGGGCTACGAGCCCTATCCGGCACTGGTGTTGGACGCGATGTACAACGTGCTCGCGGCCAACCGGGGCATCCTCATGCTGCTCGACGGCATCCCGGAGTCGCTGCTCGAACCCCCGCTGAACGCGATGCGGCTCACCCTGCACCCCGAGGGCATGGCCCCCCGGATCCGCAACCTCGGTGAGTGGCGCGGGCATCTGCTCGCGCAGATGGAGCGGCAGATCGCGCTGCACCGCTCGCGGCCGCTGCGGGAGCTGTACGAGGAGGTGGCGGCGTATCCCGTGCCGGACACCGGTTCCGGTGAACCGCTGGAGGAGGCACCGTACTTCGCGCTCCCGATGCTGATCGAGCACGAGGGCCGGGTGCTGTCGTTCATCTCCTCCATCTCCACCTTCAACACCCCCATGGACGTGACCGTCGCCGAGCTGGCCATCGAGACGTTCCTCCCGGCCGACCCGGCGACGGTCAAGTACCTTCAGTCACTGATGTCCTGACGGGCCTTCAGCCCCATGTACTGGAGGACGGCGAACCCCGCGACGGTGAAGGCCTGCACGACGGTCCACACGGCGCCCGCCGTCGAAGGGGTGAGCCACAGGGCCAGGGCGAGACAACTCACCGTGGTCCAGGCGAGGTTGATCTCGACGACGGCCCGGACCGGCAGCGCGGCGGGCCGGGCCCGGGAGGCCAGCAGGGCGACGGCCGCGGCGTACACCGCCAGGAATGCCCCGAGGGCGAGCAGCAGCGTGGAGCCGACCCCCAACAGGCGGCCCAGCGGCCCGGAGAGGGCCAGGTAGGCGAGGGCGTTCGCGCCGGTGACGACCGCGTCGAGGGCGAGGAAGCGCCGCAGCGCGGTGTGCGGGTCGCCGGTGCGGACAAGAGCGGACAGCTGGGTGGCGGACATGGCGAATCACCCTCCGACGGGGTCGATTTGGGGCTGTGAGGAACGGCGGGACCCGGGTTCCGGACCGGAGTGCGCCGGCCCGGAACCCGGTGTCACCACGATCCCGCCCCGGGCCCGGCCGGTCGATTACCCCTGACGTCATGCCACACGTGGCGAGCGCCTCACCCCGGACCCTGTGAGACCGACGGCGGAACATGACACACTGCCCTGCGTACTTCGGCGCGTAGGGGAGGCGTGGCGTGAGTGAGCGGCGGCCTGCGCCCACCGTGGGTCAGGTGGTGCTCGGCAGACGGCTCCAGGAGTTGCGGGAGGCGGCCGGGCTCAAGCGCGAGGAGGCCGCGAAGGTCCTCCGTGTGGCGCCCGCGACCGTACGGCGCATGGAGATGGCCGAGGTCGCGCTGAAGATCCCCTACGTGCAGCTGCTGCTGTCCACGTACGGCGTCGCGGAGGAGGAGACGGACGCCTTCGTCGCGCTGGCCGAGGAGGCGAACCAGCCGGGCTGGTGGCAGCGGTTCCACGATGTGCTGCCGGACTGGTTCAGCCTGTACGTGAGCCTGGAGGGTGCCGCCCGCCTCATCCGCTCCTACGAACCGCACTTCGTGCCCGGCCTGTTGCAGACCGAGGCGTACGCCCGCGCCGTCATGGAGGCGGGCACGATCGCACAGCTGGGCTCCGACACCATCGAGCGGCATGTGTCCCTGCGGATGACCCGGCAGCAGCTTCTGGAGAAGCCCGATCCGCCCCACCTGTGGGTGATCATGGACGAGACGGTGCTGTGCCGGCCGGTCGGGCAGGGCGGCGAGATCATGCGGGAACAGCTCGACAGACTCCTGGAGTTCGCCGAGCGCGACCGGGTCACCCTGCAGATCGCGGAGTTCGCCGCGGGCCCGCACCCGGGGACGTACGCGCCCTTCTCGCTGTTCCGTTTCGCCGAGCCGGAACTGCCCGACATGGCGTTCACCGAGTATCTGACCGGCGCCCTGTACCTGGACTCGCGCGCGGAGGTCTCCGCGCATCTGGAGGTCCTGGACCACATGACGGCGCGCGCCGCGTCGGCCGAGCGCACCAAGAAGCTCCTGCTGGAGCGCCGCGCGACCTATTGAGCCACGCACCACTCGGGCCGCGCACGGCAACCTTCCCGCCCTCCCCCGACGACTCCCGAGCAGACCCCGTCAGGCACCGCGCACCGAGGAGAAGACACCGCATGACCGGATCCGGATCCGAAGCCGCGCCCACCACCGTCGACACCAGCCGGCCGCATCCGGCGCGGGTGTACGACTGGTGGCTGGGCGGCAAGGACAACTACCCGGTGGACGAGGCGCTGGCCCGCAGGATCCTGGCGTCGGACGGCACCGCGGTGCGCGGGGCGCGCGCCAACCGCCGGTTCATGCACCGGGCGGTGCGGACGGCCGCCGAGGCCGGGATCCGCCAGTTCCTGGACATCGGCACCGGCATCCCCACCGAGCCGAACCTCCACCAGGTGGCCCAGGAGGTCGCCCCCGAGTCGAGGGTCGTGTACGCCGACAACGACCCGATCGTCCTCAGGCACGCCCAGGCACTGCTGCACAGCGCCCCCGAGGGCGCCACGAACTATGTGCACGCCGACGTCCGGGACCCCGGCACCATCCTGCGGCTGGCCGCGGAGACCCTGGACTTCGCGCGGCCCGTCGCGCTGTCCCTGGTGGCGCTCACCCACTACCTGGACGACGAGCCCGACGGCGACGACGTGTACGGCTTGCTCGCGCGGTACGTCGCCGAGCTCGCGCCCGGCAGCTTCGTGATCCTGTCCCAGGTCACCCCCGACCTCAGCCCGGAGGCGATCGCCAAGGCCACGGAGCACTTCCGGGCCGGCGGCACACCGTTCCACCCGCGGTCGCTGGCGGAGTTCTCGCGGTTCTTCGACGGTCTGGAGCTGCTCGGCCCCGGCGTGATCCCGGTCTCCGGCTGGCGCCCCGGCCCCGAGGACGTGGCCGCCCAGGCGGAGGGCATCGTGCCGGTCTACGCGGGGGTCGCCCGCAAGGCGTGACCTGACCCGAACGGGTGTCGCCGACGGGTGCGCTCCCCTGCCCAGCCCTAGCTTCGAGAGGCACGGGCAAGCAAGGGAGCGCATGTGACCGACACCCAGACACCGCCCTTGGAGCCGGGTGCGGCGCTGCTGCGGGCCGGTAGGTTCTTCCGGCCCGGCACGCCCTCGTCCGACCTGCACAGCATCGGGCTGACGGGTGGCCGCGAGGCGGACGCCTTCTACCGCGACCGCTGGAGCCACGACAAGGTCGTGAACTCCACGCACGGCGTGAACTGCACGGGTTCGTGCCGCTGGAAGGTGTATGTCAAGGACGGCATCATCACGTGGGAGACCCAGCAGACCGACTACCCGGGCGTCGGCCCCGACCGCCCCGAGTACGAGCCGCGCGGCTGCCCCCGGGGCGCCGCCTTCTCCTGGTACACGTACTCCCCCACCCGGGTGCGCCATTCCTACGTCCGCGGTGTCCTGCTCGAGATGTACCGCGAGGCCCTCGGCCGTCTCGGCGACCCGGTCCTCGCCTGGGCGGACATCCAGGACGACCCCGAGCGCCGCCGCCGCTACCAGCGGGCCCGCGGCAACGGCTTCTCCCCCATCCCCGCGATGTCGATGGTGTCGCACGCGGCGGGCGCCCGGTTCCACTCCCTGATCGGCGCCCCGATGCTGTCGTTCTACGACTGGTACGCCGACCTGCCCGTGGCCTCCCCGCAGGTCTTCGGCGACCAGACCGACGTGCCGGGCCGGGATCCCGTACGACTGGATGGAGGCGGCCCGCCGCTCCCCCGTGCGGGCGCTGATCAGCACGTACAAGGTGGCGCTGCCCCTGCATCCGGAGTACCGCACCATGCCGATGGTCTGGTACATCCCGCCGCTGTCCCCGGTGGTGGACGCGCTGACCGAGACCGGTCACGACGGCGAGGACGCCCAGAACCTCTTCGGCGCCATCGACACGCTCCGCATCCCGCTGGAGTACCTCGCGGAGGTCTTCACCGCGGGCGACACCGCCCCGGTGCGGTCGTCCCTGGAGAAGCTCGCCGCGATGCGCGCCCACTTGCGCGCGATCAACCTCGGCGAGGAACCGGACCCGTCGGTCGCGGAGGCCGTCGGCATGAAACCCGAGGAGATCGAGGAGATGTACCGGCTGCTGGCGATCGCCAAGTACGAGGACCGCTATGTCATCCCGACCGCGGCCGTCGGTGACGCGCGCCGGCTGGAGGAGTCGGCGATCCCGGACGACTGCAGCCTCGCATACGACGGCGGCCCGGGCATGGGCGGCGACGGGCCGTTCGGCCAGGATTCCGGCCGCAAGCTGCTGCCGGTGGTGTCCGTGGAGAACTTCCACGGTCTGCGCAGACGCCAGACGTCCGACGACCCGGCCGACGCCGAGGAGGTCTGATGCCCTCGTACGCCGTGCTGTACCAGGCAGCCGCGCTCTGTCTGACGTACCCCGACGACGACTTCCGGGCCCGGCTGCCCCTGCTGCGCGAAGCGGCCCCGCAGCTGCGGGAGTTCGTCGACCACGCGGTTCTCACCCCGCCGCAGGAGCTGGCCGCGCACTATGTCCAGGTCTTCGACTTCAAGAACCGGCACAGCCTCTACCTGAGCTGGTGGCAGGACGGGGACACCCGCCGGCGCGGTATGTCGCTGGTCCGCTTCAAGGAGGTCTACCGCGCCGCAGGACTGGAGTTCACCGGCGAGGAACTGCCCGACTTCCTGCCCGCGGTCCTCGAGTTCGCGGCCCGCACCGGCAGCACCGACCTGCTCACCGAACACCGGGACGGCCTGGAGCAGCTGCGCTCCCGGCTCACCGCCTGCGGCACTCCGTACGCGTCCGTGCTGAACGCCGTATGCGCCGCACTGCCGACCGCACACACCGGGGCGCGCTCATGAGCACACTTCTCTGGGGCGCCCTGCCGTACGTCGTCCTCGCAGGTCTACGAGTCGAAGCTGCTGAACATCGCCTCGCCGGCGTTCCATTACGGCATTCTCTTCGTGCTGGCCGGGCACCTCGTGGGCCTGTTCGTCCCGATGTCGTGGACGGAGGGCCTCGGGGTCGGCGAGCACGCGTACCACCTGCTCTCGCTCTACGGCGGCACGGCGGCCGGGCTGCTCACGGTCGGCGGGATCCTGTTGCTCGTATACCGTCGACGGACCAAGGCGCCCGTCTTCCGGGCGACGACCGCCAACGACAAGCTCATGTACCTGGTGCTGCTCGGCGCGATCGCGATGGGCATGATCGCCAAGCTCACCCACGCCTCCGGCGACGGCTACAACTCCCGCGAGTCCATCGGCCCCTGGGCGCGCAGTCTGTTCACCCTCCGGCCGGACATCGACCGGATGGAGGGGGTGCCGGTGCTGTACCAGATCCACGCGGTCATCGGGATGGCGCTGATCGCGTTCATTCCGTACAGCCGGCTGGTGCACATGTTCAGCGCGCCGGTGCAGCACCTGTTCCGCCCGTATGTCGTGTACCGCAGCCGCGACCCCAGGCAGTTGGGGCCGCGGCCGGAGCGGCGGGGTTGGGAGAAGACGGGCGCGTAGTCCGTCAGCCGCCGTCGACGTGGCCGGCCGGGGCGGCGCCGCCGTCGTAGTGGCCGTCCGTGCTGCTGTCGTGGTGGCCGGCCGGGGCCGCCTCCACGGAGAAGTCCCGGTTCTCCGGGGCGTCCACGACCCCGTGCACGCCCGCGGCGGCCGCCCCTGCCAGCAGCGCCCCGGCCGCCAGAGCCGCCAGCCTTGTGCGCCGCTTCCCGCTGTCGTCCATACTCACGTCCCTCCGTGAAGTCCGTTACCACCGACCAGCATTGAGGGCCGGGGCCGCTCAGGCGAGGTGGAACGGAGCATCTTCACAAAGGGAATCTCAGGCCGCGCCGCCCTTCCGGCCCTTGTCGTCCTTCTCGTCATCGACGATCTCCGCGTCCACCACGCCTTCCTCCTCCGGCGACTCGGACGACGCCGACTGCTCCTGACCGGCGGCCGGTTCGGACTGCGCCTGGGCGTACATCGCCTGGCCCATCTTCTGGCTGACGGTGGCGAGTTTCTCGACGCCGGTGCGCAGCGCGTTCGTGTCGGCGTTCTGCTCCAGGAGCGTCTTCAGCTCCGAGATCGCCGACTCCACCTCGGACTTGGTGTCGGCGGGGACGCGTTCGTCGTTGTCACGGATGAACTTCTCGGTCTGGTAGACGAGTTGCTCGGCGTGGTTGCGGGTCTCGGCCGCCTCCCGGCGGTTGTGGTCCTCCTCGGCGTACTGCTCCGCCTCCCGCATCATGCGGTCGATGTCGTCCTTGGGCAGGGCCGAGCCGCCGGTGACCGTCATCTTCTGTTCGCGGCCGGTCGCCAGGTCCTTGGCGGAGACGTGCATGATCCCGTTGGCGTCGATGTCGAACGCGACCTCGATCTGCGGAACGCCGCGCGGCGCGGGCGGCAGTCCGGTCAGGTCGAAGACGCCCAGCTTCTTGTTGTACGCGGCGATCTCCCGCTCGCCCTGGTACACCTGGATGCCCACCGAGGGCTGGTTGTCGGTCGCCGTCGTGAAGATCTCCGAACGACGGGTCGGGATCGTGGTGTTGCGCTCGATGAGCTTGGTCATGATGCCGCCCTTGGTCTCGATGCCCAGGGACAGCGGGGTGACGTCGAGCAGCAGGACGTCCTTCACGTCGCCGCGGATGACACCGGCCTGGAGGGCCGCGCCGACGGCGACGACCTCGTCCGGGTTGACGCCCTTGTGCGGGTCCTTGCCGGTGAGTTCCTTGACGAGGTCGGTGACGGCGGGCATCCGGGTCGAGCCGCCGACGAGGATGACGTGGTCGACCGCGGAGAGCTTGATGCCGGCGTCCTTGACGGCTTGGTGGAAGGGGGTCGTGCAGCGGTCGAGCAGATCGGCGGTCAGCTCCTGGAACTGGGCGCGCGTCATCTTCTCGTCGAGGTGCAGGGGGCCCTCTGCCGAGGCCGTGATGTAGGGGAGGTTGATCGTCGTCTCCGACGAGCTCGACAGCTCGATCTTGGCCTTCTCGGCTCCCTCCCGAAGCCGTTGCAGCGCCATCTTGTCCTTGCCGAGGTCCACGCCGTACTGCCCCCGGAACTTCTTCACCAGGTGCTCCATGACCCGCTGGTCCCAGTCGTCGCCGCCGAGATGGGTGTCGCCGTTGGTGGCCTTGACCTCGATGACACCGTCGCCGATCTCCAGCAGGGAGACGTCGAAGGTGCCGCCGCCGAGGTCGAAGACGAGGACGGTCTGCTCCTCGCCCCGGTCCAGGCCGTAGGCGAGCGCGGCGGCCGTCGGCTCGTTGATGATCCGCAGCACGTTCAGGCCCGCGATCTCCCCGGCCTCCTTGGTGGCCTGGCGCTGAGCGTCGTCGAAGTACGCCGGGACGGTGATCACCGCGTCGGTGACGTCCTCGCCGAGATAGGACTCGGCGTCCCGCTTCAGCTTCTGCAGGACCCGCGCGGAGAGCTCCTGCGCCCGGTAGCGGGTGCCGTCGACATCCCCCTGGTCCGGGAAGCGCCAGCTCCCGTCCCCCATGTACCGCTTCACCGAACGGGCCGTCCGCTCGACGTTCGTCACCGCCTGCCGTTTGGCGACCTCCCCGACGAGCACCTCGCCGTTCTTGGCGAAGGCCACGACCGACGGTGTGGTCCTGGCCCCCTCCGCATTGGCGACGACTGTGGGGTCGCCGCCCTCCAGGACGGCCACCACGGAGTTCGTGGTCCCCAGATCGATCCCGACCGCGCGTCCCATCGCTGTCCCCTTCCGCCAGGGCACTTCCCGGACTCCAGCACAAAACTTGAGTGGGCTGTTGTCAATGCCGCGTACCCATGCCGGGTACCCGGAAAAGGGCGCTGCCGCGCCCCTCGCGAGGGGGACGCGGCAGCGCGGGACGTACGGATGTCAGGCGAGCTTCGCCGACAGGGTGATCGGTACGGCCTTGAGGGCCTGGCTGACGGGGCAGTTCACCTTGGCCTGCTCCGCCGCGGCGACGAAGCCGTCCTCGTCGAGGCCGGGGACGGTGCCCTCGACGGTGAGGTGGATGCCGGTGATGCCCTCGCCCGGCTGGAAGGTGACGTCGGCGGAGGTGACGAGCTTGGTGGGCGGGGTGCCGGCCCCCGCGAGGGCGTGCGAGAACGCCATCGAGAAGCAGCTGGAGTGGGCGGCCGCGATCAGCTCCTCGGGGCTGGTCTTGCCGTTGGCCTCCTGCGTGCGGGCAGCCCACGTCACCGGCTGCTCGGCGATGGCGCCGGAGGAGTCGAAGGTGACGACTCCGTTGCCCTCGAGCAGGTTGCCTTCCCAGACGGTGTGTGCGGAGCGCGTGGTAGCCACGGTCAGTCCTTTCGTGTGGTCCCGGTTCCGGGTGGTGCACCCCATCCGATCACACTCGGGCGCGGCTCACCCTGAAGACCGGCCCGCGCGGGCTGAAGGGCAGCCGCGCGCCCTCCGGGACCAGATACGCGTGTTCGCGCCGCACCCTCAGCACGTCGCACCAGCCGTCCGTGATCACCAGCACGGGCGCGCCGGGCGGGAAGTCGTCGGCACGGTGCAGCAGGTCGATCCCGGGCTGCAGGACCGTACCGCCGCGACCGCGCACCCGGACCCGGCCCGCGATCTCGGTGACCGGCAGATACCCGGCGTCGTAGGGGGCCGCGTCGCAGAACACGACGCGCGCCGCCGGTACGTCCCGGGCCTCGGCGTACGAGGCGATCGCGCCGAGCGCCTTGCCGAGCAGGGTCCGGTCCATGGACCCGGAGGTGTCCAGGACGACGCCGAAGGTGCAGCGGGCGATCTCCTCGGGCGGGAAGTACCGGCCCGCGCGGGGGATGTCGGGGGTGGACGACTGACGGCGGGAGGGGCGCGCGTACGTCCGCAGCGGCTCCGGGCGGGGCACGAACTCGTCGAACCAGCGGGCCAGTCGGGCGTCCCACGGCAGCGGCGGGTGGCTGAGCGTGCGGATCTCCTCGACGAGGCCGCCGGGCAGGAACCCGCGCGCCTGCCGCTGGTGCAGGTCCAGGCCGTGGCCGAGGCCGCGGCGGTAGAACTCGTCGAGGTCGACGTAGTCCCGGGGCGAGCCGAGCGGGCCGCCGAGGACGTCGCCGAGGCCCTTGCCACGCAGGGTGCCCAGGCGGCGCATCCGGCGCAGGTCGCCGGCGATACGGTCGTAGACCTCCTCCGCGGACAGGTCCTTCAGCCCGGGGTCGTGGAGCAGCCCGTCGGGCATGGTGCCGACCTGCATGTCGGCCAGCCAGCCGTTGATGACGTAGTCGCAGGCGACGTTGAACAGGTACGGGTCGCGGGTACCGCAGCGGTCGCCGTGCCGCAGGGCGGCGTGCAGCATCTCGTGGGCGAGGACGAACCGCCATTCCTCGTCGTCGAGTTCGCGCAGCGGGTTGATGTAGATCTCGGCGAGTTCGGGGTTGACCGCGGCGACGGAGATGTCGTGGGCGCGGGCCAGTTCGGCGTCGGCGACCAGGGTGATGCCGGCCGCGATGCCGCCGAGCAGCGGGTAGGAGGAGACGAACCAGCTCAACGCCCGTTCCCACGGCTGGAGCCGGGTGGAGCCGCCGCCCATCGACGCCCGGCGGCCGCCCGCCACGTCCATGGCGGCGGCGACGGTACGGGTGAGGGCGTGCGCGAAGTCCAGCTGCCAGTCCTTCGGGGCGCCGCCCGTCCACACGTCCCAGCGCACGAGCAGTTGGTCGGGTTCACGGCCCGCCGTGCCGCAGTGCTCGTACACGGGCGGGATGCCGTCGCGGCGCCAGCGGGCGGCGAGCTGCTCCTCGTCGCCGTCGGGGTAGGACGGCGGCAGGTCCTCGGGGGTGCGGCCGACGGGGAAGCCGAGCAGGAAGCGGTTGACGACGGCGCAGCGGGCGGCCAGCTCGAACCGGTCGGGCTGGGTGCGGCGGCCCTCCTTCGCCGGAACGTGTCCGAAGCCGAGGTGGATGATGGCGTGGGCGACCGCCCAGGCCCAGTCGACGGGGTCGGCGCGCCGGGTGGGGTGGACGTGCAGGGTGCCGTCGGAGTCGACGCGGACCAGCCCGGAGGCGGGCGAGTGGGGGCAGTCCTCCTTGCGGCAGGTGCTGAACCCGATCGCGGCGAGGGCCCGGTTGGCCCGCACCAGCCGCAGTCCCTCGGCGAAGGCCTCGGCCGCGAGGTCCTTCTTCGCCGGCTTCGCGGCGCGTGTACGGCTCACCGCCACGCCCCCTTCGTACGGCTCACTGCCGCGCCTCCACCAGCCGCGGCATGTCACGGGCCGCCTCGACCAGGAACCAGGCGGGCAGCAGCGGGTTGCCGTCGGTGTCCGGGGCGATGACGCTCTGTGCGACCTCCACCGAGATCTCGGCGAGCTGCACGAGCAGCGACTTGGCGCGGTACGCCGTCTGCTGAGCGGACGCCGACAGGTGCTCCTTGCTGGCGGGAAGCTCCTTGACCAGACGGCCGCGGAAGGACTCGGCGAGGTAGTACAGGAGGTCGCGGTCCTCCAGGCGGTGCGGCCAGCGGGCGTCGCCCTTGATGATCGCCTCGATGCCGTACTGGCCGCGCACGATCTTGACGTAGCCGCAGAACGCGACGGCGTGCGCGGGGGTCAGCGTGCCGTGCGCGATCACCTTCAGCGTCTCCTCGTCGAGGCCGCGGCCGAAGGAGTGCAGGGCGTCGGAGAGCATGTGCCAGGAGCGGGGCGTGGAGAACGGCTCCTCGGTCTTGGGCGGCTTGGACCACAGGTGGTCGGGCCGGTCGATGAGGTGGTCCAGGACCCAGGGGTGGATGCCGTTGCCCGCGGCCCAGACGAGCCAGTCCTTCGCGGAGGCCTCCAGATGGACGTGGGCGAGCCGGTTGACCAGCGCGGAGGCGATGGGGCGGGCGAGGGCGTTGTCGGTGGCGCGGTTGCCTGCGCCGATCACGATCGAGCCGGCCGGGAGGTCGTAGCTGCCGATACGGCGGTCCAGGACCAGCGAGTAGAACGCCTTCTGCACATCCGGGGTGGCCGCGTTGAGCTCGTCCAGGAACAGGCAGTACGGCTCGTCGCGGGCGATCGCCTCCGGCGGGCAGAACACCGAGCGTCCGTCACGGATCTGCGGCACGCCGATCAGGTCCTCGGGAGCGAGCTGGGTGCCCAGCAGACTCACGCACTCCAGCCCCAGGGACTCGGCGAACTCCCGTACCAGGGAGGACTTTCCGATGCCGGGGGCGCCCCAGATGAAGACCGGCCGCACGGTCGCGAGACCGAGCAGCAGCTCCGGGATCCGGGCGGGAGTGACGGTGACGGCAGCCTGCACGCAGTGGCTCCAGGAGATGTTCGAGAAGGGCGCGCTGGTGCGCGGGGTCCGATGCGAACAGTGTGTGTGCCGCCGCTGCGGGACGCACACGATTTTCCGGGCCCGCGGCGCGAGGGGCGTACCACCGGAGCCGCTCACGGGTGGGACGGGGAGGCGCGTGCGGGGCGCGCGGCAGTGACCGGAATGTGCCCTGGGCAAACCCGTGCCGCGGTGACACGGTGTGCGCGGTCCTCCGTGTGAGCCGCTCCTCCGTTCATGGGGGTATGGAGGAGCGGCGGACGTCGAGGGCTAGGCCGCGCGCCGCTCCTCGTCCTGACGTGGCGTCAAAGGCACCTGGGGGCCGTCGGATTCGCGCAGCCAGCGGCGCAGGACGCGGTGGACCTGCTCGGCGCCGACGAGTTCCTCGGTGTCCGCCACCGGCGCGGACAGGACGACGGGCGACAGGAGGAACGGCCGGCCCTGGGCGCCGCCGAGCCCGCCGTGCGAGCCGATCTGCTCCTCGAAGGCGAGGACTTCGCCGTCGACCGGGTCGTACCAGGAGTTGACCATGATGTCGGCGGTGTGCGCGAAGCCGTGCGTGCGGCGTACGACGTCGGCGGCGCCGGGTCCGAAGGCGGCCAACGGGCCCGGTTCCTCGTCGAGTCGGGCCACCGGGATCTCGGTACCGAACGGGCCCAGGACCACTCCCCCGTGCTCCGCGCTGCGGACGAGGAGGAACCCGATGCCCGGGTGGTTGGCGAGCGTGGTCAGCAGGGCGGGGTGGCGGGCGTCGATCTCCTCCTTGGTCATCCGGTGGGGCACGTCCGGGAAGGAGACCAGGCCGAGGTTGCCGGAGGCCAGCACGAGCGGCTCCGAGCGGTGGTGCGAGGGCCGGCGCTGCTCGTCGCGCTCCTCGACGCGGATGCGCAGCGCGGCCCGCACGGCCGCGCGGGCCTCGGCGCCGCTGTGGGTGCGCTGCGCCTTGCGGGGCACCGGCAGCCCGCAGCCTGCCCGCACCAGGTCGCCGAGGGAGAGGCCGTAGCGGGTGCGGAAGGTCTCGCCGGGGCTCTGGCCGTGGTCGGACAGGACGACGATCCGGTACGGGCGCGGGGCGTGCTCGGCGATCTTCTCGATCAACGCGAGGGAACGGTCGAGGCGTTCGAGGACCTTCTCGGCGTCGCGGCTGTGCGGTCCGGAGTGGTGGGCGACCTCGTCGTAGGCGACGAGGTCGGCGTAGACGGCGGTGCGGCCGGCGAGCATGTCGCCCATCACCGCGGCGACGACGACGTCCCGTTCGACGACGGTCGCGAAGGCGCGGACGAGGGGGTAGAGGCCGCCGCGCTTGACGCGCGGGCGGGCCCGGCGGGCGCGGCTCCTGGTCGACTGCGCGATCTCCCGGCCGACCTCGGCGAAGAACGACAGGGCCGTGCGGACGGCGTTGGCCGGGTCGGAGAAGTACGCGAAGTAGCCCGCGCGGGACCGGGTCTCGCGGCTGCGGCGGCGGGTGGCGATGGACAGCACGAGCGCCTGCTCGTCGGCGCCGCCACTGAAGAGGTTGCCGCGGCTGGCGCCGTCGGCGCTGAGCAGCCCGCCGTCACCGGTTCGTGCCACCGCCCGGCGCTGGAGCTCGGCGGCGCTGGTGGGGCGGTTGCAGACCATCACCTCCTGGCTGTCCTTCTCGTACCAGCGGAAGGCCGGCACGTCCTCGTTGCTGCCGTGCAGGATGCCGAGCTGGCTGGCGCCGGTCTGGCTGGACCAGTCGGTGCGCCACGGGGTGAGCCGGTGGGTGCCGTCCAGCCACTGGGCGACGGTGGGCATGAGGCCCTTCTTCACCGCCGCCTCCAGGACGTCGTGGCCGACGCCGTCCAGCTGGAGGAAGACCGTCCCCGGCGTGACGGGGCCGCCGGGTCCCACGCTGCGGCGGCGGTCGGCGAGCCGGTAGAGCCGGCGCCGGTAGGCGTCGTCGTCGCGCACCGCCAGGGCGGCGCCGGTGGCGGAGGCGACGGCGGACATCACGGCGGCGACCACGACCGCGGTCTCCCACGCGGCCGCGCCCCGCTCGGTCGGGTTCAGCCGCAGCGCCACGAGGAGCAGCGCGCCGTTGAGGAAGAAGACCAGCAGGCCGAGGACGAGGGCGGGCACCAGCAGCAGGAGCCGTACGAGAAGCGGCCAGACCAGCGCCGACAGCACACCGAAGGCGCCGGCGCCCAGGGCCGCGGTGACCGCGATGTCGGTGGCGCTGTCACCGTCCGCGGACCGGAGCTGGAACTCCGGCAGGATGCCGGCGAGCACGAGCATGGTGATCGTGGAGACCGCCCACACCGCGACGCTCCGCCCCGTCTGACTGGCGACCCGCCGCCAACGCCCGCCTCGCACGCCCCGCACACCTCACGTCCCGGGCCCGTCGTCGGTGCGGGCCTGCACCCACCCTGTCACAACGCGCGGAGGTCCCCCGGCGTCCCGGGGCAGGTGTCAGCGGCCGTCGTAGCCCGCGGTCGGCATCGACAGCCGGCGGTGGATCCGGGCCTTCATCTGGGCGTCGTACGACGGTTCGGCGTGCCCCACGGTCTCCACCCGCACCCCGCGCCGTGCGCACTCGGCGACGAACTCCTCGACGGAGGACAGGGCGCTCTCCAGGACCCGGTGGCTGGGCGCGACGAACAGGTCGGTGCCCGGGCGGACGCCGTCCCACAGGACGCAGTGGTCGGCGCGCAGACCCCGCACGAGGAGTTCCCGGCTGACGATGTAGCCCCGCTCCGCCGCCCAGCGGGCGCACATCGCGTGCTGGCTGCGGGAGTCCACCAGGAAGGGATCCGCCTCCAGCTCCTCCAACGGCGTCAGACTCGCGATCGCCGTGACCCGCACCGGTCCCATGGCGTCCCCCTCACCTCCGGGTTTCGCCGCCGACCCTACTCCTGCCCGTAGGCTTCGGGGAGTCGCGCGAAGGAGGCAAAGAGGTGCCGGTGGAGATCACCTGGTGGGGTCACGCCACCTGCACGGTCGAGGACTCGGACGTCCGCGTGCTCACCGATCCTCTGTTCGCCCGCCGGCTCGCGCATCTGCGCCGCCGCCGCGGGGCGGTGCCGCCGCCCGCCGCCTGCCGCGCGGACGTGGCGCTCGTCTCCCATCTGCACGCCGACCACCTGCACGTTCCCTCGCTGGCCCGGCTCGCACCGGGCACCCGCCTGCTCGTGCCCCGGGGCGCGCCCCAGGCCGTGCCGGGGCTGCGCCGGCTCGCCCATCTCCAGGTCGACGAGGTGGCGCCCGGGGACGAGACGGTGATCGGGGACGTGGTCGTACGGACCGTCCCGGCCCGGCACGACGGGCGACGGCTGCCCCTGGGACCGCACCGCTCCCCCGCGCTCGGCTACGTCGTCGAGGGTGAGGCGCGCACCTACTTCGCCGGGGACACCGGGCTGTTCGACGAGATGGCCAAGGAGGTCGGGCCGGTCGACGTGGCGCTGCTGCCGGTCGGCGGCTGGGGCCCGTACCTGGGCGAAGGGCATCTGGACGCGGGGCGGGCGGCCGAGGCGCTGGCCCGGCTCGAACCGGTGAGCGCGGTGCCGGTGCACTACGGCACGTACTGGCCGATCGGGATGGACGCCGTGCGCCCCCATGAATTCCACGCTCCCGGCGAGGAGTTCGTGCGACTCTCGGCGGAGCGTGCGCCGGGCGTGGCGGTGCATCTGCTGGAGCACGGGCAGAGCGTGCGCCCCAAGGTGGCCCGGTGAGCTGGCTGGCGGCCGCGTCGACGGCACCGGAGTCGACGCAGCAGGCGCTCGGGTATCCGTCGTTGTTTCTGCTGGTGCTGATCGGGGCGTTGGTGCCGGTGGTGCCGACGGGGGCACTGGTGAGTTCGGCGGCGGTGGTGGCGTTCCATCAGACGGCCCCCTTCTCTCTGGCCCTGGTCTTCGTGACGGCGTCGCTGGCCGCGTTCCTCGGGGACGCGACGCTGTACTGGCTGGGGCGGCGCGGGATGAAGTCGAAGAACGGGTCGCGGTGGCTGGAGGCGATCCGGTCACGGGCGCCGGAGGAGCGGCTTGCGCAGGCGCAGGAGAAGCTCGCCGATCACGGGGTGTCCGTTCTGGTGTTGTCCCGGCTCGTGCCGGCCGGCCGGCTTCCCGTGATGCTGGCCTGTCTGATGGCGAAGTGGCCGATGCGGCGATTCGTGCGGGGAAATCTGCCGGCCTGTCTGGCGTGGGCGGTGACGTATCAGTTGATCGGGATTCTGGGTGGGTCGCTGTTCAAGGAGCCTTGGGAAGGTGTGGTGGCTGCGGTGGTACTGACCGTGGTCATCAGTCTGGCGCCCGGGCTGTGGCGGCGGGTTCGGTCTGCCGCTTGACGTGCGTCGCGGGGTGCGGGTTGTGTGTGGTTGATCGCGCAGTTCCCCGCGCCCCTGGGTTGGTCCCCGTGAGCGCCTGCTAGTCGATCACCCGGGATCCTCCTACCGGGAGGTCCCACAGGTTCTCCCTGTTCAGGCCCGCCTTCTCCCACGCCGCCCGCACCCTGGTCAGTGGTTCCAGGACCGGTTCCGCCGACAGGACGAACGTGCCCCAGTGCATCGGTGCCATCCTGCGCGCGCCCAGGTCCTGGGCCGCCCGCACCGCTTCCTCCGGGTCGCAGTGCACGTCGCTGAGCCACCAGCGGGGGTTGTAGGCGCCGATGGGGAGGAGGGCGAGGTCGATGCCGGGGTAGCGCCGGCCGATGCGGGTGAACCAGTGGCCGTAGCCCGTGTCGCCGGCGAAGTAGACGCGCTGTCCGTCCCGGTCGGTGAGGACCCAGCCGCCCCACAGGCTGCGACAGGTGTCGGTGAGGCTGCGCTTGGACCAGTGGTGGGCGGGGACGAAGTCGAGGCGGACGCCGTCGAGTTCGGCCGCCTCCCACCAGTCCAGCTCGGTGATGCGGGTGAAGCGGCGGCGGCGGAACCAGGCGCCGAGTCCGGCGGGCACGAACACCGGGGTGTCGCGCGGGAGCCGGCGCAGGGTGGGGGCGTCGAGATGGTCGTAGTGGTTGTGGCTGATGACGACGGCGTCGACGGGGGGCAGCGCGTGCCAGGCGACACCGACCGGGGTGATACGGGCCGGGGTGCCGAGGATGCGGCGGGACCAGACGGGGTCGGTGAGGATCGTCAGCCCGCCGATCCGCACCACCCAACTGGCGTGCCCCGCCCAGGAGACGGCGACCGTGCGCGCGTCCACGCGGGGCAGCGGGCCGGGCTCGAACGGCAGGCGCGGGATGTCGGCGAGGCTCTCCCGGTCGGGCCGGACGGAGCCCTCGCGGGCGAACCGGGCCATGGCCTTCAGCCCGGGCAGCGGGGCGGTCAGACGGTCGTGGAAGGTCCGCGGCCACACCCGGCGTTCGCCCAGCGGGCGGGGTTCGGCGAGCGGCGGGACGGGCGGCGCGAACGGTGAGAGGACCGTCGGCTCGTCGGCGTCACGGACGGTCGTACTCGTGCTGGTCGACTCGGACTGCTGCGTCATCGAGGAGGCTCCCATCGCTGAGCGTCATCGCGGAGGTCGTCGAAGACCGACTTCAAAGTGATCAACGCGCGTTGTGTGTGCGGCAGTTCCACGGGTGTGGGTGAACTGAGGCATTCCTCGAGCTCCTCGTCCGTCCCAGCGAGCAGCGAACCGGTCGACAACCGCACGCGCAGGGCGCCCAGGTCGTCGCCGAAGCGATGGCCGCCCGGGGCGGGCAGGCCGAGCCGGGCCGTGAGGAACTCCTCCAGGTCCTGTGCGTCGCCCACGCCGTGCGCGCCGAGCGCGGTGCGCAACGGGCCGAGGTCGACGTAGAGATGCCGGCCGGCCCGCGGGGGGCGGGCCAGGGCGCCGGACGGGACGACGGCGGCGTGCGCGGCGGCGGCCACGCGCGCGTGCAGACGTACGGTGGCCGCCACGCGCGTGGTGACCGGTTCGGGTTCCGTGAGCGCGTACCCGGCCGCGGCGGCGACGGGGGCGGCGACGCGGGCGCCGAGGGCGGTGAGCACGTCCAGCACGCGCGCGTGGAGGTCGTCGGCGGCCTCGCCCGCGGGGAAGCGGGCGACGGCGGCGGGCCAGCCCGGCGGCAGCAGGGCACCGGCCAGGTCGGTGACGACGGTGACCCGCTCCGGCAGCATCTCGGCGGGTCCGATCAGCACGGTGTCGTGCGGGGCGTGCACGGTGTCGCGCCAGGTCTCGTCGCTGACCACGTGCAGTCCCTCGCCGACGGCGGCCTCCACGGCCTCGTGCACCGCCTCGGGCGGGGCCACCGTGGCGGTGGGGTCGTCGGCGACGGACAGCACGAGCAGCCGGGGATCGCCGCCCTCGTCACGGACCCGGCGCACGGTCTCCAGCAGGGCGTACGGGTCGGGCACCCCGCCGCACTCCGCCGGTGTCCCGACATGGAACACGGGCCTTCCCAGCAGCCGCGCGTACGGCGCCCACCAGGCCGCGCACGGCCGGGGCACCAGGACGTCCCCGCCGAGGGCGGCGGTCAGGGCGAGCAGCAGCGAGGGGGCGCCGGGCGCCGCCACCACACGCTCGGGCCCGGCGGACAGTCCACGCCGGGCCCAGTAGTCGCACGCGGCCTCCAGGAGGGCAGGCCCGCCGCCGACGGGTTCGCTCCCGGCGCGGGGCGCGGCGGCGGCGAGCACGGCCGACAGTTCGGGGAGCACCGGAAGTCCGTCGGCGGGCAGGGGCGGCCCGAAGCGGACGGGGCCGTGGCCTTCGGGATCCGTCCGCCGCATCCGTACCTCCGGGTGAGCTGCTGGGTCACGGTGCCGTCGGGTGTGCTCCCGGTTCTCCCTCCGTACGACGGGGGCGGCGCCTCGGCGTCCGAGTACCCAGGGTGGCGTACGCCGATAGGAATCGGCTCGAGTTGCGCCGGTCACACTCCCCGGCTCAGACGTCGGCGCGGGACTCCTTGCGGCGTACCCGGTACACGGCCCCGCCGAGGGCGCCCGCGATCAGGAGGCCGCCGGTGACGAGGGCCGGAACGGAGTCGGTGAAGGCGCCGCCCTGGCCCGCCTGCACGCCGCGCTGGACGGTGGTGGTGGCGGAGCAGCTCTCGGTGCGCGGCTCGGTGCACGACGCGTGGCTCTCGCCGCCGTGGGTCACCGTCAAGGTCGCGCTCCACTGTTTGCCCTGGCCGCCGGGCGCAACCGGACAGGTGCCGTCGACGGTCCACGCGGAGTCCTCACCGGCCGCGTCGGCGCCGGCCTCGAGGTCCTGGGCGGAGGCGATCCGGGCGGTCCCGCGATAGGCGGGCCCGGACACCGCGGCGTCGTTCCCGGCGACCAGCTGGAGCTGCACGGTCTCCTCGTCGAAGGCCTCCGAGGTGGCCTCGAGGGTGGCCGGGGCGGTGCCGCCGGCGGAGTCGCAGGCGACGGACACGGTGACGCTGCCGCCCGGCTGGAGGGTGCTCGGACTGACCTCCGCGGCCGGGTCCGCGAAGGCGACCGGCACGGCGACGCCCACGGCGACACCGGCCAGAACGGCGACGGACAGGGCACGGGCGGTGCGGCGCATGGGGTGGGCTCCTTAGGCCTGCGGCTGCGAGGGCACGCAGCCATCACAGCCCGGCGGAAGCGGCCCCGCGCGCGGCCGGACCCCATTAGCGGGACGTGCACGGCCAAGCGGGTGACGTCGGACCCGCCTCCGACGCGCTACGCGGCGTCCCGCATCACCTGTTCCCGCACCCGCCCGCAGCACCGGCTGATCAGCCGCGACACATGCATCTGCGAGATCCCCAGCTGCTCGGCGATCCGCGCCTGGGTCATGTCGCCGAAGAACCGCATGTACAGGATCGCCCGCTCCCGCTCCGGCAACGCGGCGAGCCGAGGCTTCACGGCCTCCCGGTCCACCACCGTGTCCAGCGCCGGATCCGCCGACCCGAGAGCGTCGCTCAGCGAGTACCCGTCCTCGCTCCCGGGCAGTTCCGCGTCCAGTGACAGCGCGGTGAAGCTCTCCAGCGCCTCGAGCCCCACGAGGACGTCCTCCTCGCTCATGCTCGCGTGTGCGGCGATCTCCGCGACGGTGGGCCGCCGCCCGGAGATGGTCTGCGCCAGGTCCTGGGAGGCGAAGCGCACGCGGTTGCGCAGGTCCTGGACCCGCCGGGGCACGTGCAGCGTCCACATGTGGTCGCGGAAGTGCCGCTTGATCTCGCCGGTGATGGTCGGCACGGCGTAGCTCTCGAAGGCGTTGCCGCGCTCGGGGTCGTACCGGTCGACGGCCTTGACCAGGCCGAGGGCCGCGACCTGGCGCAGGTCGTCGAAGCTCTCGCCGCGGCTGCGGAAGCGGCCCGCGAGCCGGCCGGCCATGGGCAGCCACGCCTCGATGATCCGGTCGCGCAGGGTGTCGTGCTGGGGGCCCGGGGGCAGTGCGGCGAGCCTGCGGAAGGCTTCCGCGGTGTCGGGGGCGTCGTCATGCGGGTGGTGCTTCGCGCTCACGCGAGGGGACATGGTGCGTCGCAACTCCCTAGTCGGTGCTCTGGGTTGGACGGTCACCGTGGGAGCGCGGCCGGACAGACACAGCCGGGGCGGCCTCGGAGCCTTTCCCACGGACGTGCCTCCTGTCCGAAGCACTGTGGGTGCGCCTGCCCCCGCCCTTGGGCCGCAAACCCGGGCCCAGGTTTTCCGGGAGCCCGCACGGTCACTCGTAAGGGGCCGTGTGCCCCGATGCCCGGGAGGTCCCGTCCATGAGCACCAAGGTCTCCGACCACGTCCTGCAACGGCTGCGCGAGTGGGGTGTGGACCATGTCTTCGGCTATCCCGGTGACGGCATCAACGGCCTGCTCGCCGCGTGGGGGCGGGCCGAGAACCGGCCGCGGTTCATCCAGTCGCGGCACGAGGAGATGTCGGCGTTCGAGGCGGTCGGCTACGCCAAGTTCAGCGGCCGCATCGGAGTGTGCGCGGCCACCTCGGGACCCGGCGCGATCCATCTCCTCAACGGCCTGTACGACGCCAAGCTGGACCATGTGCCGGTGCTGGCGATCGTCGGCCAGACGCACCGCACCGCGATGGGCGGCTCGTACCAGCAGGAGGTGGATCTGCACACCCTGTTCAAGGACGTCGCCTCGGACTTCGTGGAGACGGTGACGGTCCCCGAGCAGCTGCCGAACGTCCTGGACCGCGCGATCCGCACCGCGTACGCGCGCCGCTCCCCCACCGCCGTCATCATCCCGGGCGATGTCCAGGAGCTCGAATACGCCGCCCCCACGCACGAGTTCAAGATGGTGCCGTCCAGCCTGGACCGCAGTTCCTGGACGGCCGTGCCCTCCGAGGAGTCGCTGCTGCGGGCGGCCGAGATCCTCAACTCCGGTGACAAGGTCGGCATTCTGGTCGGCCAGGGCGCCTCTGGCGCACGGGACGAGGTGGCGCGGATCGCCGAACTGCTCGGCGCGGGCGTCGCGAAGGCGCTGCTCGGCAAGGACGCGCTGAGCGACGAACTCCCTTATGTCACCGGCTCGATCGGCCTGCTGGGCACCCGTCCGTCGTACGAGCTTATGCGGGACTGCGACACCCTGCTGACCATCGGATCGTCCTTCCCGTACACGCAGTTCCTGCCGGACTTCGGCCAGGCGCGCGGGGTGCAGATCGACATCGACCCGCACATGGTCGGGATGCGTTATCCGTACGAGGTGAATCTCGTCGGCGACGCCAAGGCGACCCTGGAGAAGCTGATCCCGCTGCTGAACGCGGAGCGCGGACGCGAGTGGTACGACACGGTGTGCGACAACGTACGGCACTGGCGCGACATCATGGAGCGGCGGGCGCGCCTGTCGGCGGACCCGATCAACCCGGAGTACGTGGCCCATGTCCTGGACCCGCTGCTGCCCGGGAACGCCATCATCAGCTCCGACTCCGGTTCCGCGGCCAACTGGTACGCGCGCCATCTGACGATGCGGGACGGCATGCGGTCCTCGCTGTCCGGCACGCTCGCGACGATGGGCTGCGGGGTGCCGTACGCCATCGGAGCGAAGTTCGCCCACCCCGACCGGCCGGCGATCGCGCTGGTCGGGGACGGCGCGATGCAGATGAACGGCATGGCGGAGCTGATCACGGCGGCCAAGTACCGCGATCAGTGGGAGGATCCGCGGCTGGTGGTGGCCGTGTGGAACAACCACGATCTCAACCAGGTCACCTGGGAGATGCGCGCCATGGAGGGCGCCCCGTCGTTCCTGCCCTCGCAGGAGCTCCCGGACGTGCAGTACGCCGCGTTCGCCCGGTCCCTGGGCCTGACCGGCATCCGTGTGGAGAAGCCCGAGGACGTGGAGGCGGGCTGGCGCGCCGGGCTCGAGGCCGACGGGCCCGCGGTGATCGAGTTCCTCACCGACCCCGCCGTGCCGCCGATCCCGCCGCACGCCACCTGGGACCAGATGGAGTCGACGGCCGCGTCGATCCTGAAGGGCGACGCGGACCGCGGCTCGATGATCAAACAGGGGTTCAAGGCGAAGCTGCAGGAGTTCCTGCCGGGCCGGGAGAAGAAGTAGGCGGCAGCGGGACCGCCTCCTCCCGCTCCGTGGGCAGCAGCAGCTCCTCATAGCGGCCCAGTGCCAGCACCGAGCCGAGCATGAGGAGCGGGATGAGCACAGCGAGTACCACCATGGCGTTTCCCTCCCCGGGGACGGAGTGGGGGGCGTCCGGCCGGGTCTCCCCCGAAACGGGGGACAAACCCCCGTGTCGAGGTCCGGTCCTCGGGTACGCGGAGCCCACCCCCGAAGATCTGGAAGGAGCGCCATGCAGCGAGGCAGCGACCGGCTGAGCGTCCACCGCGACGACGAGATGAAGCACGAACTACAGGGCCTGCTGAGGTCCGGGCACCCCACCCGGAGCGAGGAGTGGCACGACCCCGAGCCGACCGCCGACGACGATCCGGAGATCGCGGGCGGGCCCGTGGCGCCGGGCGGCGCCGGGGCGTCCCTGGGAGTGGTCCGGCTGGAACTGGCCCGGCATCTGAGCCGCAGCGCGTTCCCGGCGAACTCGCGCCACCTGGCCGGCGCGCTGCGCCGCGCGTACGCGCCGGACACCCTCGTCGACGCCGTGGAGCGACTGCCGCACAAGGAGCACTACGCGACCGTGCAGGAGCTGGCCCAGGCGCTGACCAGGCCCGGCGCATAGGGGCCCGGCCCCGGGGTACTGCGGGCGGCGTCAGCCGAGAAGACCGAGGAAGGGCCCACCTTGATGGCTGAATTCGTGAAGGACGTCATGACCCCGGGGGTGGTCGCCGTCCGCCCGGACGCCTCGCTCGTCGAGGCGGCGCAGCTGATGCGCGCGCAGGACATCGGCGACGTCCTGGTGGCCGACGGACAGCGGGTCGTCGGGATGCTCACCGACCGCGACATCACGGTGCGGGCGGTCGCCGAGGGCGTCGATCCGCTGTCGGCGAGCGCCGGGTCGGTGTGCACCCCGGACCCGGTGCTGGTCGCCCCGCACGACCCGGTGGACGCCGCGGCGGCGCTGATGCGGGCGCACGCGGTGCGCCGGCTGCCGGTCGTCGAGGAGGGGCTGCCGGTCGGCATGGTCAGCCTCGGTGACCTGGCCGAGGCGGAGAACCCCGGCTCGGTGCTCGCCGAGATCGGCCGGGCCGCACCCGACCACCAGGACACCGTATGAGCCGGTTCCAGGCCACCGACGTCGGCGAGGACACGGCGGGCACCAAGGAGTCGGTGATCCTGCCCCACGGCCCTGAAGGCGTGGGAGGTGCCCCCGATCTGATGATGACCGAGGTCGGCATGCCGATCGCGGCGGCACGGCGCCACGAGGTCAGCCCCGCCCTTCTCGCCGGGCGCCGCGGCGGTGCACGGGGCGACCGCGCCGCGGGACGTGCGGACGGCCGTCTACAGCGGCCGCGAGGTCCGGCACGCCGGCCAGGTGAAGTCCCTGCTGCGCGAGGGCCGCGGCCGCTGTCGGCGGGCGGCCCGACGGAACAAGAAGCGCGCCGAGCTACGAGGCTGAGTGGCGTGCCACGAAAGGACGTTGAGGATTCATGCGTATCGCATTCCTGACCGCACCCGAGGGCGTCGAGCAGATCGAGCTCACCGAGCCGTGGAAGGCCGCCGTGGACGCGGGCCACGAGCCCGTCCTGGTGTCCACGAAACCCGGGACCATCCAGGCCTTCCACCACCTCGACAAGGCGGACACCTTCCCCGTCCAGGAGGTGGTGGGCGAGACGGCGGCGGACTCCTTCGGCGGGCTCGTGCTGCCGGGCGGGGTGGCCAACCCGGACAGCCTGCGGATGGACGAGAAGGCGGTCCGGTTCGTCAGGGACTTCTTCGATCAGGGCCGGCCGGTCGCCGCGATCTGCCACGCCCCGTGGACCCTCGTGGAGGCGGACGTGGTCCGCGGCCGGGTGCTGACCTCCTGGCCGAGTCTGGCGACCGACATCCGCAACGCGGGCGGCACGTGGGTCGACGAGCAGGTGAAGATCTGCGACCACGGTGACAGCAAGCTGGTCACCAGCCGCAAGCCGGACGACCTGAAGGCCTTCGACGAGGCGTTCCTGGACGTGTTCGCACGGGAGGCCGCCTGATGGACACCCCGCGCGACCGCAAGCAGGAGCAGCGCGAGGCCTACCGGGCCGAGGACCCGGCGGCCGGCCCGCTCACCACCGACCAGGGCGTGGAGATCGACCACACCGACGACTCCCTCGCCGCCGGCGAGCGCGGTCCGACGCTGATGGAGGACTTCCATTTCCGGGAGAAGCTGACCCGCTTCGACCACGAACGCATCCCGGAGCGGGTGGTGCACGCACGCGGCGCGGGCGCGTACGGCTACTTCGAACCGTACGAGTCCTGCGCGGAGTTCACCCGTGCCGCCTTCCTCCAGGACCCGGCCGTGCGGACACCGGTGTTCGTGCGGTTCTCGACCGTCCAGGGGCCGAGGGGCTCGGCGGACACCGTGCGCGACGTGCGTGGATTCGCCACCAAGTTCTATACGTCGGAGGGCAATTACGACCTGGTCGGGAACAACTTCCCGGTCTTCTTCATCCAGGACGGCATCAAGTTCCCCGACTTCGTGCACGCGGTGAAGCCCGAGCCGCACAACGACATCCCCACCGGCGCCTCCGCCCACGACACCCTGTGGGACTTCGTGTCGCTGCAGCCCGAGACGCTGCACGCGATCATGTGGCTGATGTCGGACCGGGCGATCCCGCGCAGCTACCGCATGATGCAGGGCTTCGGTGTGCACACCTTCCGGTTCGTGAACGCCGAGGGACGCGGCACGTTCGTCAAGTTCCACTGGAAGCCACGGCTGGGCGTGCACTCGCTGGTGTGGGACGAGGCGCAGGAGTGCCAGGGACGCAACCCGGACTTCAACCGGGGTGATCTGTGGGACGCGATCGAGGCCGGCGAGTACCCGGAGTGGGAACTGGGCGTGCAGCTGGTGCCGGAGGAGGACGAGTTCGCCTTCGACTTCGACCTGCTCGACGCCACGAAGCTCATCCCGGAGGAGCAGGTGCCGGTGCGGCCGATCGGCCGGATGGTCCTGAACCGCAACCCGGAGAACTTCTTCGCCGAGACCGAGCAGGTCGCCTTCCACACGGCCAACGTGGTCCCGGGCATCGACTTCACCAACGACCCGCTGCTCCAGGCCCGCAACTTCTCCTATCTGGACACCCAGTTGATCCGCCTGGGCGGTCCCAACTTCGCCCAGCTGCCGGTGAACCGGCCGGTGGCGCCCGTGCGGACCAACCAGCGTGACGGGTACGGCCAGAGCACGATCCACCGCGGCACGAACTACTTCCCGAACTCGCTCGGCGGCGGCTGCCCGGCCCACGCCGGTGCCAACAGCGGCGCGTACACGCACTACGCGGAGCGCGTCGACGGCGCCAAGATCCGCCGCCGCAGCCCGAGTTTCCAGGACCACTACAGCCAGCCCGCGCTGTTCTGGAAGAGCATGACCGAGTGGGAGCGACAGCACATCGTCGCGGCCTTCCGGTTCGAGCTGGGCAAGGTCGACGCGATGGCGGTCCGCGCCCGTACGGTCGAGCAACTGGCCAAGGTCGACGGTGAGTTGGCGGTCCAGGTGGCCCGCGGCATCGGGGTCCCGGATCCGGCCGTGCCCGGCGAGACGCCGAACAAGCCGCTCTCCCCCGCGCTGAGCCTCGAGTCCCTGCGCGGCGACGGCTCGATCCGCACCCGGCAGATCGCGGTGCTGGTCGCCGACGGCGTGGACGCCGAGCAGGTGGTCTCGGTACGGGAGGCGCTGGCCGCCGAGGGCGCGATCGTGGAGGCGCTGGCGGCGACGGACGGCACGGTCGCGGGTGCCGACGGTGAACGGTATACGGTCGACCGCGCGCTGCCGACCGTCGCCTCCGTGCTGTACGACGCGGTCCTGCTGCCCGGCGGCCCCACGGGCACCCCGCCGCTCACCGCCGACCAGGACGCGATGCGCTTCGTGCGGGACGCGTACCGGCACGGCAAGCCGGTGGGCGCGCTCGGCTCCGGAGTGGGCGTGCTGTCGGCCCTGGACCCGGAGGGTCTCCAGGTGTCCACGGAGTTCCACCGCGTGGTCCGCGATCAGGGCGTCGTGACGGACACCTCGCCCGGAACGGCGAGCGAGGAGTTCGTACGCGCCTTCGTGGAGGCGATCGCGGCGCACCGGCACTGGGACCGGCCGCCGGCCCGCCGCTAGCGGGGCGCCGTCAGACGCGGGGGGTCGCCGACTCCCCGCGTCCGCGTTCCCTGGCACCCTCGCGGGTGCGGCCGGGGGCGACCGGGCGCCGGGGGTTGCGGCGCAGGTACTCGCCCTCCAGCTCGGCCATCCGGCCGTTGTGGGCGCGCAGCGCGTCGTTCGAGGCGTGGAGCAGAGTGTCGTGGCGCGTGCGGTGGATGGTCTCCAGCTCTTTCATGAGCTGCTGGTCGTCCAGCCTGCTGGGGTCGACTCCGGTCATGGCGGCTTCCCACTCGTCGTGTGCGTTCATGGGCTTCGAGTACCCGCCCGGTGCGCACTACCCCCGAGCGGCATCCGGGACAGAAGCGTGGATCTCGCCTTTCCTCACCCACTCTACGAACATCCGGGCCCCCGGGCCCCGGTATCCGGAACTACCGCGCCCGTTCCACCCGCCGCTCGTCCCACACCGGCTCCTGCGTCTCGCGGACGCGGCCGTCGCTGCCGAAGACCAGGTAGCGGTCGAAGGAGCGGGCGAACCAGCGGTCGTGGGTGACGGCGAGGACCGTGCCGTCGAAGGCCTCCAGGCCCTCCTGGAGGGCCTCGGCGGACTCCAGGTCCAGGTTGTCCGTCGGCTCGTCCAGGAGGAGCGCCGTGACGCCCTCCAGCTCCAGCAGAAGGATCTGGAAGCGCGCCTGCTGGCCCCCGGAGAGACGGTCGAAGGTCTGCTCGGCCTGCTGGGTGAGCTCGTAGCGGCGCAGCCTCGACATCGCCGCGCCCCGGTCCTGGGAGTGTTCCGTCCACAGGATGTCCAGGAGCGTGCGGCCCAGCAGCTCGGGGTGCGCGTGCGTCTGGGCGAAGTGCCCGGGCACGACGCGCGCGCCCAGCTTCCACTCCCCCGAGTGCGCCACGGTGTCCCCCGCCAGCAGCCGCAGGAAGTGCGACTTGCCGGAGCCGTTGGAGCCGAGCACGGCGACCCGCTCGCCGTAGAAGACCTCCAGGTCGAAGGGGTTCATCAGGCCGGTCAGCTCGAGCCCCTTGCAGGTGACGGCCCGCACCCCGGTACGGCCGCCCTTGATCCGCATCTTGATGTCCTGCTCGCGCGGCGGCTCCGGCGGCGGGCCGGCCTCCTCGAACTTGCGCAGCCGGGTCTGGGCGGCCTGGTAGCGGGAGGCCAGCTCATGGCTGATGGAGGCCGCCTGCCGGAGATTCAGGACGAGCTTCTTCAGCTGGGCGTGCTTCTCGTCCCAGCGCCTGCGCAACTCCTCGAAGCGGGCGAAGCGTTCACGCCGGGCCTCGTGGTACGTGGCGAAGCCGCCCCCGTGCACCCAGGCGTCCGCGCCCGTCGGCGAGGGCTCCACCGACACGATCTTCTCGGCGGAACGGGCGAGCAGTTCACGGTCGTGGGAGACGAACAGGACCGTCTTGCGGGTCTCCTTCAGCCGCTCCTCCAGCCAGCGCTTGCCGGGCACGTCGAGGTAGTTGTCGGGCTCGTCGAGCAGCAGCACCTCGTCGTTGCCGCGCAGCAGCGCCTCCAGCACGAGCCGCTTCTGCTCGCCGCCGGACAGGGTGCGCACCTCGCGGAACTGGGCCTTGTCGTACGGAACGCCGAGCGCGGCCATGGTGCACATGTCCCACAGCGTCTCGGCCTCGTACCCGTGCGCCTCGGCCCAGTCGGAGAGGGCCTGCGCGTACTGCATCTGCGCGGCCTCGTCGTCGACGGTCATGATGAGGTGCTCGGCCTTGTCGACGGCCCGCGCGGCCTCGCGGATGCGGGGCTGCGCCACCGACACCAGCAGGTCCCGTACGGTCGTCTCGTCCCGTACGGAGCCCACGAACTGGCGCATCACGCCGAGGCCGCCGGTGACGGTGACGGTCCCGCCGTGCGGTTTCAGCTCTCCGGAGATCAGCCGCAGCAGGGTCGTCTTGCCTGCGCCGTTGGGTCCGACGAGGGCCACGACGGACCCTTCGCCCACCCGGAAGGACACATCGCCGAGCAGCGCCCTCCCGTCGGGGAGGTAGTACTCGATGTGTGCGGCTTCCAGATGTCCCATGGGGCCGCATTCTCCGGCTCGGGGGCCGGGACGGGCAAACCCATATCCGATGCCGCGGCGGCTCAGCCGCACACACCGAGCCGTACACGGCCGACCGTATGCAGTCGACAGCCGACCGTGGGCACTCGGCCCGGTGCGTGCCGCCCCCTCCTGGCCCGGCGTCGTCGCACCGCGTCACGTCACGGCTGTTCGACCTCGTCCAGCGGCCGACCCGCCGGCCCGCTCTGCGGCCCGCGCCCGGCGGAGTCCACGACCGCGCCCTCCCACGACAGCACCTTCCAGCCGTCGGCCGGGGAGCCCTCCAGGACCACCACGCCGGTGTTGTCCAGCGGGCGGGCGGCGGCGAAGTCGATGTCGACGTTGTCGGCGCGGGCCGAGGCCCACAGCCGGATCGCCGCGCCATGGCTGACCAGGGCGACCGTGCCGACCCCGAGGGCGGCGGCCTCGGCGACCACCGCGTCGTAGCGCGCGAGCACCTCGGCGCCGCTCTCGCCGCCCGGCATCCGCAGCTCCGTGTCGCCGTCCGGCCAGGCGAAGATCGTCTCCATGTAGGTCCGGCCCGCCTCCGAGTGCCCGTCCAGCATCTCCAGGTCCCCGGCGGACACCTCGCGGATGCCGTCGCGGACGACGATGTCGAGGCCGCGCGCGGCGGCCAGCGGGGCGGCGGTGAGCTGGGTGCGTATCAGCGTGGAGGCGTAGAGGGCCTCGATGTCCTCGTCGGCGAGGGCCGCGGGCAGGGCGGCGGCCTGGCGTTCGCCGAGGGCGGTCAGGCCGGGCCCCGGGACGGCGGTGTCCAGCAGGAAGTCGACATTGGACGGGGTCTGGCCATGGCGGACGAGGAGCAGTCGCATGCAGAAAGCCTCCGGTGTCGGGTCCGCCTCCGCACAAGAAACGGCCACTTCAGGGTACCCGCCACCGCATGACCCCTGACGTGGACCTCACCCTCCTGAAGCCCGGCCGGCACGCCGTCCGCGACACGCTGCTGGCGCTGGACTGCCGGCTGTTGGAGTTCGCCGCCGCGCGGAACTGGCCGCTCGCCGAACCCGTGCTGCCGCGGCTGAGCCGGAGCGCGAACCATGGTGTGCTGTGGTTCGCCGCGGCGGCCGCGATGGCGGCGAGCCGCACCCCGCGGGCCCGCCGGGCCGCCGCCCGCGGACTCGCCTCGCTGTCACTGGCCTCGCTGACCATCAACACCCTCGGCAAGCGGTCGGTGCGCCGCACCCGGCCCGCCCTGGACCCGGTGCCGCTGGTGCGGCGGCTGAAGCGGCAGCCCATCACCACCTCGTTCCCGTCCGGACACTCCGCCTCGGCCGCCGCGTTCGCCGCCGGGGTCGCGCTGGAGTCGCCGGCCTGGGGCGCGGCGGTGGCGCCGATCGCGTGGTCGGTGGCGCTGTCCCGGGTCTACACCGGTGTGCACTTCCCGAGCGACGTGCTGGCCGGTGCGGCGCTCGGGGTGGGAGCCGCGTACACCGTGCGGCGCATGGTGCCGACGCGCGCCCAGATCGTGCCGCCCGCCCGGCCCCGGGCCGAGGTCCCGGCACTGCCCGACGGCGAGGGTCTGATCGTGGTGGCCAACGACGCCGCGGGCAGCGCCGACCGGGTGCACGCCCTCCAGGACGCCCTGCCGGGGTGCGAGGTCGTGGAGTGCCGGCCCGCCGACGTCCCGGCCGAACTGGAGAAGGCGGCGGCCCGCGCCCGGGTGCTCGGTGTGTGCGGCGGCGACGGCACGGTGAACGCCGCCGCCGAGGTCGCCCTGCGGCACGACCTGCCGCTCGCGGTCCTGCCGGGCGGCACACTGAACCACTTCGCCTATGACCTGGGCCTGGAGAGCGCCGGTGATCTGGCCAGGGCGGTCCGGGGCGGCGAGGGCGTACGGGTGGACGCGGGCCGCTTCACCTGCGACGGCACCGAGGGCATCTTCCTCAACACCTGCAGTCTGGGCGTCTATCCGGAGCTGGTGCGCGAGCGGGACCGCTGGTCGCACCGGATCGGCGGCTGGCCGGCCGGGGTGCTCGCGGCCCTGCGCGTCCTGCGCGCCGACCAGCATCCGCTGGAGGCCGAGTTCCGGGGCCGGGCACACCCGTTGTGGCTGCTGTTCGTCGGCAACGGCACCTACCACCGGGTGGGTCTGACGCCGGGCCGCCGCCATGATCTCGCGGACGGGCAACTGGACGTACGCGTGGTGCACGGCGGGCGGCGGCCCGCGGTACGGCTGCTGGCGGCCGCCCTCGCCGGGCCGCTGACCCGCTCCCCCGTGCACGCCGCGGTCCAGGTGGGCCGGCTCCGCCTGGCGGGCGTGGCACCGGGCTCGCTTCTCGCCTACGACGGTGAAGTCACTCGGGTGGAAGGGGAGGTGACGCTGGAGAAGCTGCCCGAGGCGCTCACGGTCTACCGCCCGCTACCCGGAAACTGATCACCCGTCAGTCCATATGGCAAAACGCGGGTCTCACCATGCGACATGCGGGCGTACCGTGTCGATCAGCGACAGGACGTCGAACAGGGGAGTTCAGCCATGTCGAAACCGCAGGAGACCGCCGTCTACACGCACGGGCACCACGAGTCGGTGCTGCGCTCGCACACCTGGCGCACCGCCGCCAACTCCGCCGCCTACCTGCTCGGTTCGCTGAAGCCCCACATGAAGATCCTGGACATCGGCTGCGGCCCGGGCACGATCACCGCCGATCTGGCGGAACTGGTCCCCGACGGTCAGGTCACCGGTGTCGACCGGGCACCCGGCGTCCTGGAGCAGGCCCGGGCCACGGCCGCCGGGCGCGGCCTGGGCAACGTCGACTTCGCGGTCGCGGACGTACACGCCCTGGAGTACCCGGACGACACCTTCTGCGTGGTCCACGCCCACCAGGTGCTGCAGCACGTGGGCGACCCGGCCCAGGCGCTGCGCGAGATGAAGCGGGTGACGAGGCCGGGCGGGTTCGTCGCCGTGCGCGACTCGGACTACGCGGCGATGACCTGGTACCCGGCGTCCCAGGGCATGGACGACTGGCTGGACCTGTACCGCCGTGTGGCCCGCGCCAACGGCGGCGAGCCCGACGCCGGGCGCCGGCTGAAGTCCTGGGCACTGGAGGCGGGCCTGACCGACATCACCGCCACCTCCGACACCTGGACCTACTCCACCGCCGAGGAGCGGGCCTGGTGGAGCGGACTGTGGGCCGACCGCACCGTGGCCTCGGCGTACGCCGGACGGGCCACGGAGGGCGGGCACGCCACACCGGAGCAGTTGACGGCCGTGTCCGAGGCCTGGCGGGAGTGGGGAAAGCAGCCCGACGGCTGGTTCGCCGTACTGCACGGAGAAATTCTGTGCAGAAAGAGTGCCTGAATCTCCGTTTCCTGGAAACCCGGAAAACAGGAGGTTCACATTATGGTTCCCATCCTGCTCGTACTGCTCCTGGTGCTGATTCTTTTCGGCGCCGGATTCGCAGTGAAAATTCTCTGGTGGATTGCAATCGCGGTGCTCGTGCTGTGGCTGCTGGGGTTCCTGATGCGCAGCACAACGGCAAGCGGAGGCAGGGGACGCTGGTACCGATGGTGAATCACCCCGGATAATCCGGGGTGATTCACTCCCGGGGAAGCAGAGGTCCGAGCGGCCCGAGGTCCAGATTCAGGTCCTCGGGCCGCAGTCCGTAGCGCTCGCGCAGCTCGGTCATGCGGTCGTCGAGCAGCATCAGGGTGAGCCCGATCCGCTCCTCCTGCTCCTCGGTGAGACCGCCGTCGTCGAAGCGGCGCAGCGCCTGGCGTTCCATGAGCTGGCGCAGCAGCTCCACCACGGTCAGGACGAGTTTGACGAGGTCGCGCTCGACCGTGTCCGGCTCGAGGTCGAGGCGATTGCGGTTGCGGTCCTGGGTCACGAGGATTCCCCCCACGGCGACGGGACGTTCGCGTTCACGGAGCTGATCAGGGCGTTGAGGTCGATGCGGACGAGGTCGACGTCGGCGATGCGCAGGGTGATGTCGCCGGTGATGACGACCCCGCCGGCCAGCAGCCGGTCCAGCAGGTCCACGAGGGCGATCTCTCGGCGTTCGACGACGGTCACGGCTTCTCCCCCGCGAAGGAATAGGCGGCCCACGGGCCGGTGAGTTCGACCCGCATTCCGGGGACTTCGCCTTTCGTACGGTCGACCAGTTCCACGAATTCCTCGGACACGGCCCGCGGCACGAGATACGCGGCATTGAGCACATTGCGCCCGGCCGCTCCGGAGAGCTTGGCATTCTGCGGCGGGTGCAGCCGGGAGTCCTCGGCGAAGGCGGACAGTGTTTCATGCAGTCCGCCGGCGAATTCCTCGGCCCGCTGCCACAGGTCCTCGTTCGCCCGCACACGGGTGCTGCGCCGGCGGAGATAGTCCCGGCCGCTCGTGGCCTTCGCCGCCTCCTCCGCCGGTGCGTCGTCACCGGGCGGCTCGGTCTCGACGTACACCTTGACGCCCCACTCGACCCGCCCGGTCAGCCGGTCGAGGGTGCGCCCGAAGTCCGCCTCCCGAGCCTCCAGCATGGTGCGCACGCCGCTGTCGTCCCGGAAGACGGTGGCCAGCCGGAGCGGCAGCGGCGTCGTGACGACGGTGAGGGCGTCGATCACGCCCTGGTGGGCGCGGGCGGTCTCGGAGAGCCAGTCCAGGTCCTCCAGGCGTGCGTGGAGCGGGCCTTCGGCGAAGTCCCGCTCCGGCACGTGGCTGACCACCGCGACAAGGCCGTGGTGGACCAGCAGTCTGGGCGGATCGCCCGCCACGCCGGTCAGCTGGGACTGCAGGGGCGCCTTGAAGGGCCGGCAGACGGCGTACACGTAACGCAGTCCGGTCATCAGGTCTCCTTCTCGGCTCTGCCGGGCTCCAGCCGGGCGATCCGCTCGCGCAACTCTGCGTTCTCCCGGGTGAGCTGGTCACGACGGGCCTTGGTGGACAGGGCGGGGTCGTCCTCCCACCAGTCGATACCCATCTCCTTCGCCTTGTCGACGGACGCGATGATGAGGCGAAGTTTGATGGTGAGCAGTTCGATGTCGAGCAGATTGATCCGGATGTCGCCGGCGATGACCACGCCCTTGTCGAGGACGCGCTCCAGGATGTCGGCGAGGTTCGCGCTGCCGTCACCGCGGCCATAGGGCTCGGGCAGCCGTCCGGGGGTCGTCATCGACGGCTCCCGCCCTCGGCGTACTCGTATTCCTCCTCGTCCGCGCCTTCCTCCTCGTACTCGCCCTCGGGCTCCTCTTCCAGCTCCTCTTCGCCTTCGGCGCCCTCCAGTTCGTACTGCTCCTTCTCGCCCTCCTCCTCGTCCTCCTCGTCCTCCTCGGCGTACGGGCCGTCTTCCTCAGCTTGCTCTTCCTCGCCCTCGTACGCCTCCTCCTGCTCCTCGTCCTGCTCCTCCTGCCCGGCCTCCTCCTCGGCGACCGCGTCGTCGTGGCTCTGGACGACCTCGCCGTCGCGGATCTCGCCGCGCCAGCCGTCCTCGGCCTCGCCCTTGAGCGTGACGAAGCGGACGTAGTTCTTGAGGTCGAGGCGGGCCCGGCGGCCCTGGGCGCGCCAGATGTTGCCGGTCTTCTCGAAGAGGCCCTTGGGGTAGTACTCGATCACCAGCAGGACCCGGGTGAGACGGTCGCCGAGCTCGTGGAAGGAGACCACGCCCTTCGAGGTGCCCTTGGCGCCCTCCGAGGTCCAGGCGATGCGGTCGTCGGGGACCTGTTCGGTGGTTTTCGCCTTCCAGCTGCGGTTGGACCAGAAGATCTTCATCTGCCAGTCGGAGGTCGTGTCGTCGGCGCGGTTCGCGCTCTTCACGCCCTTCGCGAAGGTGCTGAAGTCCTGGAACTGGGTCCACTGGTCGTAGGCGGTACGCAACGGCAGGCCGACGTCGACGTACTCCATGATGACGGTCGGCTTGTTGCCCGCCCCGCCCTTGCGCTTCCCCTTGCCGCCGAGCCCCTTGAAGGCGCCGACCACGTTGTCCTTGACCCGGGAGGCGCCCAGCTCGACAGCGGAGCGCAGCGGCCCCTTGCCCTCGGTGAGCTTGCGCCCGCCGTCGAGGGCCAGCTTGGCGAAGCCGGGGCTCTTGCCGTCGGCGATGTCGTTGAGCTTGACCGTGGTCTCGCCGAGCTTGCGGCCGGCGCCGATGAGCAGCCGCTGGGCCTGCGCGGCGAGGTACTCCTGCGCCTCGGCCTTGAGCCGCTCGGTGGCCTCGCTCTGGGCGATACCGCCGAGCGGGCCTGCCTTCTTCGTCGCTCCGCTCGCCGCGGAGGTCGCGGATCCGACGGTGTCGGTCATCGCTCACCGCCTCCCTTCGGCACCCTGGACCTGGCTCCGCGGGCGGCGGTGCGGGCCGCGGCGGTCTTCTTGCCGGTCGTCTTCTTGGCCGCCGTCGTCTTCTTGGCGGCGGCCTTCTTCGCCGGAGCCTTCTTGGCGGGCGCCTTCTCGGCGGTCTTCCTGGCGGTCTTCTTCGCCGGAGGCTTCTTCTCCGCCGCCTGGCGACGCGGCTCGGGCTCCTCCTCTTCCTCCGGTTCCTCGTCCCTGTCCTCGGGCTCTTCGTCGTATTCCTCCTCGGACTCCTCGTCCTCGAAACCGAGGTCCGACGTGTCCGGTACGACGCCCGCGATCTGGTCGCGGACCTCGGCGGTACGCCCGTGCAACCGGTCGGCGATCGCACTGATCTGCCGCTCGACCATGGCACCCGAGGCCGCCTTGCCGACACCGCGCAGGTCCTCGCGCAGCTGGTCGCCGATCTCCTTGAACTGCGGGTTGTCCCGCAGCTGTCCGGACACCAGGTCCGCGAGCGCCCGCGGGCTCAACTGCATCCGCTTGCCGGCCACCAACGTGCCTACGGCGAAGGCCAGTTTCATCTTCTTCGTACGCCCGAGGACGTATCCGGCCCCTACCGCGAGGCCCAGTCCGAGTCGGTTCATCCTGATGTCCAGTCGTCGGTTCCGGCCCGATTGCGCGAGCCGATCTCCAGCCGGTCCAAGAGCTCGTCCTCCTGTCGGTCGAACTCCTCCTCGTCGATCTCCCCCGCCTCCAACCGCTCTTCCAGCCGGCCGAGTTCGGCCCGGATCGTGGCCGGGTCGTAGTAGATGCGTTCCGCCTCGTGCAGCACCTGCCCGATCACCCACGCGCTGCCACGCACGGGGGCGAACGGCAACAGCAGCACCTCGCCGATCAGGCCCATGTCGTCACTCCCTCGAGCTCTCGCCGCCGATCGCGCTGCCCGCGTGCTCGGCGGGGCCGGGCTCGACGAAGCTGTACGGCGGCAGCGGGCCGTTGACCCGCAGTTCCAGGTGGGGGTGGGACTTGCGGATCTGTTCCACCGCGGCCATGAACGCCTCGGCCGATTCCCGGTCCACCAGGAACGACACATTGGCGAGCCAGCCGGTGGACTCGGGACCCGCGCTCACGGCGGTGGCAGCGGACTCCAGGTCGCGCTGCACCTCGGCCGCGTCCTCGGCCTCCCGTGCCTTCACGGCGGAGACGACCATCTCGCCGAGCCTGAGCTTGTCCTCGTAGGAGCCGCCGCCCGCCTGCCGGTTGGCGTCGGTGAGGGCCCGCAGCTCGGGGTTCTCGGCCATCACGCGGTGCAGTACGGCCTCTTCGTCGTGCGTGGCCTTGACGTTGTACTCGACCTTGCCGTCCAGCGTCCGCAGCCGCTCCTGGTAGTGCGCGGCGCGTTCGCCGAGGACGTTGACGACGGTCTCGTCGTCGGGTGCGACGCTGCCGAACCGCATGGGCAGCACACAGCCGTCGGAGCCGGCCTCGGCGAGCACCGTCTGGTGGGCGAGCAGATCCTTGCGCTTGGGCCGCAGCCCCTCGGGCGCGTCACTCACGACGGCCGCGAGATCACCCGCCGTGAGGACGCGCACGGGCCGCGGCGGGTCGCCGACGCCCGTCAGGTCCTCGGACAGCGAGGCTCCGGAGCCGCCGATGATGCCGTACACATAGGTGCTCACTCCTGCTCCTCCTTCCGGCGCGCGGCGGTCGACTTGCGGGCGCGCGGCCTGGGCTGCGACTCACCCTCCTCGCGGGCCTGCTTGAAGGCGTCCGAGACGGTCTGCGCGGCACCGCTCAGCGCACCCTTGGACTTGCCCCGGGCGCCGGACTCGGTGACCTCACCGACCAGGTCGGGCAGTCCGGGACTGCGGTGCGGACCGGCCTCGAGGTCGAGGCGGTTGCACGCCTCGGCGAAGCGCAGATAGGTGTCGACGCTGGCGACGACGACCCGGATGTCGATCTTGAGGATTTCGATGCCGACCAGGGATACCCGTACGAACGCGTCGATCACCAGGCCCCGGTCGAGGACCAGTTCCAGAACGTCGTAGAGGCCGCTGGTGCCGCCCGAGCCGCCGCTCTGTTGTGCCGGGACAACGGTCATGCCGACCGTGCCTCCTTATCTGTGAGTGTGAGGGGAACGAGAAGGCGACTTAGCGGCCGCCGGCCCTGTGCGAGTCGGCCCGCCCGCGTTCGTAACGCCGAACGCGCCGGTAGCCGGTGAGTTCTCCCTGCGGGTCCAGTTCGACCTGATAGCTCGCCATCAGGCTCATCGTGTCCGGAACCCTGGCGAGCTCCAGGACCTCGACCTCCAGGGACCAGCCGTCCTGCGTCTGTCCGAAGGACGACACCGACTCGGCGGACATGCCGGTGAGCTCCTCGAGCTGGGTGCGCCCATGACGCAGCACCTGCATGGGGCTCGGCCGGACTTCCGCGGTGTCGCTTTCCGCTCCCTTGCGTGATTCCCGTGAGTTCTGTGTGTCTGATGTGTTTTTTGTGTTCGACATAGCCACCTCTTACTCCGGGTGGCCGTAAGTCCGTTGGCCAAACATTCACGACGCAGGTGGGTCAGCCGCGCAACGCGTTGAGCCTGCGACGGGCGGGGCCGAGGGCGCGGCCCTTGGCCATCACGCCGGCCCAGGGGTTGGTGCGGGCCTGCTCGACGGCGTCCTCGATGCTCCAGCGGCGGGCGTCGAGGACCGGGTCGTCGAGCTGGTTCCAGGACATGGGGGTGGCGACGGGGGCGCCCCGTTTCGCGCGGACGGTGAACGGCACGACGGCGGTCTGGGCGTAGCCGTTGCGCTGTACGTCCAGGTAGAGCCGCTCCCCGCGGTCCTTCTTGCGGGCGGCGGTGGTGAACTTCTCGGGGTGGGCGGCGACGAGGGTGTCGGCGACGTCCTTGGCGAATTCCCGCACCTCGTCGAAGTCGTGGTGCCCCTGCACCGGGACCACCACGTGCAGACCGCGCGAGCCGGTGGTCATCAGCGCGGAGGGCAGTTTCAGCTCGTCGAGCAGCTCCGCCAGCAGCCAGGCCGCCTCGTGGACCGGTGTGAAGTCGTCACCGAAGGGATCGAGGTCGAAGACCATCCGGTCGGGCTGTCCGACGCGTCCGACGCGGGACAGCCAGCGGTGCAGGGTGAGACAGGCCTGGTCGGCGAGGTAGACCAGGGTGGCGGTGTCGTCGCACACGGTGTGGCGGACGGTGCCGCCCTCCTTGGTCACCTCGACGCGGCTGATCCAGTCGGGATACCCGTCCGGGGTGTTCTTCTGCATGAACGTCGGGCCGCCGACGCCGTCCGGGAGCCGTTCCAGCATCAGGGGGCGGCCGCGCAGATGCGGCAGCATGAAGGGGGCGACGGCCCGGTAGTAGTCGACCAGGTCGGACTTGGTGTACTCCTTGGCCACCCCGTCGCCGGGGAAGAGGACCTTCTCCGGCCGGTGCACCTCGACGGTGCGGCGCCCGGCCCGCACCGTCCGGGTGGCGTCCTTGCTCACCGTACGATCGCCTCCTCCACCAGCAGCCGTGCGGCGGCCGCGATGGACTCGGCGTCGATGCCCGCGGCGTGCAGCTGCTCGTCCGGCGCCGCCGAGCCCGGCATGGTCCGGACGGCCAGGCGCACCAGCCGCGGGACGGGCCGCCCGTCGACGAAGGCGTCGAGCACGGCGTCCCCGAGGCCGCCCTCCTCGTGGTGGTCCTCCACCGTCATCAGGCAGCCGGTCTCCTCGGCGGCCCGGCGCAGGGTGAGCCGGTCCACGGGCTTGACCGAGTACAGGTCGACGACCCGGACGGCGATCCCCTGCTCCTGGAGCGCGTCGGCGGCGGCCAGCGCCTCGTGCACGGTCACCCCGGCCGCGACGACGGTCAGCCGGTCCCGGTCGGAGGAGCGCAGCACCTTGCTGCCGCCGACCGGGAACTCCTCGTCGGGCCCGTAGATCACCGGGCTCTTGCCGCGCGAGGTGCGCAGATAGCGGACGCCCTCCAGGCCCGCCATGGCGCCGACGAGGTGCGCGGTCTGGTTGGCGTCGCACGGGTACAGCACCGTCGAGCCGTACACCGCCCGCATCATCGCCAGGTCCTCCAGACCCATCTGCGAGGGCCCGTCCTGTCCGATGGCGACGCCCGCGTGCGAGCCGACCAGGTTGATCCCGGCGCCACTGACCGAGGCCATGCGCACGAAGTCGTACGCGCGCGTGAGGAAGGCCGCGAAGGTGGAGGCGTACGGCACGAAACCGCGTGCGGCGAGTCCCACGGCCGCGGCGACCATCTGCTGCTCGGCGATGTAGCACTCGAAGTAGCGGTCGGGGTGTTCCTTGGCGAAGAACTCCGCGCGCGTGGAGTCGCTCACCTCGCCGTCGAGGGCGACGACGTCGCCGCGGGCGGTGCCGAGGGCGGCGAGCGCCTGGCCGTAGGCGTCCCGGGTGGCGATGGGGTCGTCGGATCCCTTGTCCCAGCGGGGCAGCTCGAGGTGTCCGGCGCGTACGGCGTGCAGCATGCGGGCGGCGGGCGGCTCGTGGGCGTGGATGCGGAGGTCGCGGCGGCCGCCGAGTTCGGCGATCGCCTCGTCGGCGTCGGGCAGCGGCTTGCCGTGCAGGCCCTCACGGTCCTGGACGGCCTCGACGCCCTTGCCCTTGAGGGTGCGGGCGAGGATCGCGGTGGGCTGCCCGGAGGTGGAGATCGCCTCGCCGTACGCGCGGTCGACGGCGTCCACGTCGTGGCCGTCCACCTCGATGGTGTGCCAGCCGAAGGCCTGGAAGCGGCGGGCGTAGGCGTCCAGGTCGTGGCCGTGCCGGGTGGGACCGCGCTGGCCGAGCCGGTTGACGTCGACGATGGCGGTGAGGTTGTCGAGATGCTCGTGCGCGGCGTGCTCGGCGGCCTCCCACACCGACCCCTCGGCGAGCTCGCTGTCCCCGCACAGCACCCACACCCGGTAGCCGGTGCGCTCCAGGCGCTTGCCGGACAGCGCGATCCCGACCCCGACCGGCAGGCCCTGCCCGAGCGATCCGGTGGCCGTCTCGACCCACGGCAGCCGCCGGGGCGTGGGGTGCCCCTCCAGTCGGCTGCCGAGCGCGCGGAAGGTGGCCAGTTCGGCGTCGTCGATCGCGCCGACGGCCTTGTAGCAGGCGTACAGGAGGGGCGAGGCGTGCCCCTTGGACAGGACGAAGCGGTCGTTCCCGGGGTGGGCGGGACGGTCGAAGTCGTAGCGGATGTGGTGGGCGAGCAGGACGGCCATCAGATCGGCGGCGGACATCGACGACGTCGGATGCCCGGACCCGGCGGCATCGGCCGCGCGGACGCTGTCCACGCGCAGCTGCTGTCCCAGGTCGACGAGTTCGGCGGTGTTCATGAGTCTCCCTCAGCGGGGGTGGCTGGACGGTCGGGGCGCTTGACGGGGCCGGGGGCGGTGTCCGGGTCGGGTGCCTTGGCGGGGCCGAGGTTCCTGACGGGGCTCGCCACCGGGCTGGTTCTTGGCCGGTTCACCACCGGGCTGGTTCTTGGCCGGTTCGCCTCCCGGCTGGTTCTTCGCGGGCTCCTCAGCGGGGCGGTCCTGCACCAAGCCCCGTGCGCTCGCGTCCGGCCCGCGCTCCGGTCGCCCCGGCACCCGTGCCAGTTCCGGCGACGCCGTGTCCAACGGCACCGACCAGGACCGGACGAGCCCCAACTGCACGGCCTGGCGCGGGAGTACGGAGTCCAGCAGCCAGTCCGCGGCGACCCGGAGGCGGTTGCCGGGCATCGCCGCGAGGTGGTAGCCGCGGGTGACCGCGCCGGCCGCCACGCCGGACAGCGGGATGTTCAGCGGGTTGGCCGCCGCCTTCGCGCCGCCCAGGTCCACAACGAACCCCAGGTCCCGGTGGGCGTAGGGCCGGCTCGTGCCGTCCCCCAGGGAGGCGGCGACGTTGTGGGCGGCCGTGCGCCCCTGCCGCCAGGCGTGCTGGGCGGTCATCGGCGTGTACTGTCCCGGGTTCGCCAGGTCCGGCACCGCGGCCGCGTCACCGCAGGCGAACACCTCGGGACGGCCCGGCACCCGCAGCTGCGGGTCGACGAGCAGCCGGCCCCGCTCCATCGGCAGCCCGAGCGACTCGGCGAGCGGATCGGGCCGCACCCCCACGCACCACACCAGCGTGCGGGTCTCCACGAACTCGCCGTCGGTCAGCAGCACCCCCCTCGGCGTGGCCTCCTTCACGGACGTTTCCATGCGCACCTCCACGCCCCGCTCCCGCAGCGTGCGGTCGGCGGTGCGGGACAGGTGCTCGTCCAGTTCGGGCAGGACGCGCGGCGCGGTGTCGAGGAGCAGCCACCGCGGCCGCATGCCCTCGCGCAGCGGGTGCCCGCGTACCTGCGCGTCGGTGAACAGCTGTCCGTGCGCGGCGACCTCGGTCCCGGTGTAGCCCGCGCCGACCACCACGAAGGTGCAGCGGGCCGCGCAGGTCCCGGGATCGTCGGCGCCGGCGGCGAGTTCCATCTGCCGGGTCACGTGGTCGCGCAGGTACAGCGCCTCCGGCAGTCCGCGGAAGCCGTGGGCGTGTTCGGCCACACCGGGGATGGGCAGCAGCTTGTTGACACTGCCGGCGGCCAGCACCAGCCGGTCGTAGTCCAGGGTGCCGCCGCCGCCCTCGGGGTCGGTGTAGTGGACGGTCCGCCCGTCGAGGTCGACGGCATCGGCCTCGCCGAGCACCAGCCGCACCCGGGGCAGGGTGCCCGACAGGGAGACGGTGACCCGGCGCGGCTCCAGGATCCCGGCGGCGACCTGGGGCAGCAGTGGTAGGTACAGGAAGTAGTCGGTCGGGTTCAGCAGGGTGATCTCGGCCCTCCCCCGGGCCTTCCGGGACAGTTCTCGGGCCGTCCGGTACCCGGCGAAACCGGCGCCGACGATCACGATGCGGGGTCGACTCACAATGCGCCTCCGGGGCTGTCGCGTACCTCGGGAGATTTCCGCGTAACCCTGGCCGGGTCGCCCAAACGTCCGCCGGTTTCCGGCCTGCCGTCCGGGTACCCGGACGGCGTTCCGTCCTGTCCGTCGAAAGGTGCCGGAGGTCCCCCATGCCCGAGTACGGCTACTTCCTGTCCTGCGAGGAGTTCGGCCCCGCGGATCTCGTCGAGCAGGCGAGGATGGCCGAGCAGGCCGGGTTCCGCTCGCTGTGGATCTCGGACCACTTCCACCCGTGGAACGACGCCCAGGGCCAGAGCCCGTTCGTCTGGTCGGTCCTCGGCGCGCTCTCGGAGGCGGTGTCACTGCCCGTGGAGACGGCGGTGACCTGCCCGACCGTGCGCACGCACCCGGCGGTGGTGGCGCAGGCCGCGGCGACCACGGCGGTGATGACGGAGGGCCGTTTCCGGCTGGGAGTGGGCAGCGGCGAGGCGCTCAACGAGCACATCCTGGGCCACCTCTGGCCGCCCGCGCACATCCGGCTGGAGATGCTGGAGGAGGCGATCCAGATCATGCGCCGGCTCTTCACCGGCGAGGAGGTCAACCACCACGGCACCCACTACACGGTGGAGAACGCCCGCCTCTACACGGTCCCCGACGAGCCGGTCCCCATCGACATCTCCGGGTTCGGCCCGGCGGCGACCTCGCTGGCGGCCCGGGTGGGCGACGGCTACATCACGATGACGCCGGACGAGTCGATGGTGGCGCAGTTCCGCAAGGGCGGCGGGGGCGCCAAGCCGGTCAGCGGCGGGACCAAGGTCTGCTGGGGCACGGACCGCGAGGAGGCCGTACGGACCGTGCGCCGGCTGTGGGCGAATCAGTTCCTGCCCGGGGAGATGGCCCAGATCCTGCCCTCGCCGAGCCACTTCGAGCAGCTCCAGCCGCTGGTGACCGAGGAGTCGGTGCGCGAGAAGGCGGTGTGCGGGGACGACGTCGACGAGCACGTGGCCGCGCTGTCCGCGTTCGCGGACGCCGGTTTCGACCGGGTCTACGTCAACCAGATCGGCCCCGACCAGCGCGGCTTCTTCGACTTCTACCGCACCAAGGTGCTGCCCCAGCTGCAGCAGGCCTGACGATGAAACGGCGTCTCCCGGCGGTGTCCGTGCACACGGTGCCGACCGGCACCGGCCGGACGTACGGCCCGCGGGCGGCCGGCCCCGCTGGTGGAGGGCCGCGACGCGATGTGCAGGTCGGTGCGGAACGCCGGCCGCCAGGGCATCGCCGCCTGTGCGATCTCGGCCGCCGTCCATGAGCCGCCGCGTGCACGACCGCACGGGCCGCAGCGCGGCCCGGGTGCCGAACTCACGCCCCAGGTACGTCACTTCGGTCACCGGGCGGAACTCGTCCGGGGTGATCTCCGTGAAGGGCGCGAGGACCCCGGCGAAGGCCAGGGCCGTGGCCTGCCCCACGCCGCCGCCGGCTCCGGTCACCACGAAGGCCCTGCCCCGACGGGGCAGGGCCTTCGTGGTCAGCCGTTCCACCGCGCGTCAGCCGCGGTGATGCGGCTGTTCGGGGTCGTTGTCGTCGGGACGCGGCGGTACGCCGGGACCGGGCGTCCCGGCCGCCGGTGTACCCACGCCGGGCGCGACGGGCGGCACCGGCGGGTACGGCATGCCGGTCCCGCCCGGCGGAGTGGCCGGTGCCCTGCCACCGACGACGTGGTCGCCCTCCGGCGTGGGCCGGGACGCGGAGGGCCGGGCGGCGCCGCGCAGCACATAGGCGACGGCCCCGAGGATCGCCGCGGTGATGAGCGCGGCGGCCCAGTCCGGCAGGCCGAGGGCGAGAGCGAGCCCCACGGCCAGCGCCAGGGCGGCGCCCGCGTAGAGGGCGACGGCGCCGGACGCGGCGTACAGCATGGCCTTGCGGCGCTGCTTGCGGGTCTGCTCGCGCAGTTCCTCGCGTACGGTCTCGCGCGTCACCTGGGCCAACTCCTCGACCAGGTGCTTGTCCAGATGCTCAAGATGATCCAAGCGGTCCATGCCCGACGGGTACCCGTACACCCGTACGCATAACGCGGTCCGTCACGGCCACCCGTACGGCGACGCACCCCTACAGGAGGAAGAAGAGAAGAGGATGACCGAGCGCACCGACGTAGTGGAGCTGCTCAAGGGGCAGCACACCAGGATCCGAGAACTGCTCGACGAGGTGGCGGCCGGCAAGGGCGAGGAACGGAAGCATGCCTTCCATGACCTCGTCCGCCTCCTCGCGGTGCACGAGACCGCTGAGGAAGAGGTCGTCCATCCCTTCGCCCGCAAGAACATCGACGGCGGTGAACTCGTCGTCAAGGACCGGATCGAGGAGGAGGAGAAGGCCAAGCGGGTGCTGTCCGAACTGGACGACATGGACCCCGACTCGGCCGAGTTCCTCGACAGGTTCGCGGCGCTGCGCGAGGACGTGCTCACGCACGCCGCCAACGAGGAGCGTCACGAGTTCGCGCACTTCCACAAGGTCGCCGACCGCGGCAGGCTGGAGAACCTGGCCCGTGCCGTGCAGGCCGCCGAGGCGCTGGCACCGACCCGCCCGCACCCGGGCACCGACACCGCGGTGAAGAACGTGGCGGTGGGTCCGGTCGCGGCCGTCGTCGACCGCACACGGGACATCGTGCGCAAGGCCATGGGCTGACCCATCGGCCCACTGACCCACCGAGGCATGCGTGTCCGGCGGCCGGGGTGCGGGGATCGCGTGAAACGATCTCCTGCCCCGGCCGCCCCTATTAGGCTCGTCCGCATGGACATTCTGGGAGCCACGCTGCGCGTCTGCGTCGACGACCTGGAGACCGCGGTCCCCTTCTACGAACGCCTGGCCGGCGGCCCGGCCCTGCGCTTCGAGCGCGGCGGGGTCCAGGTGGCGGCCGTGGGCTGCTTCCTCCTGATGAGCGGTCCCGCGGCGGAGTTGGAGATCCTGCGCAAGGTCGCGGCCACGATCGCCGTCAAGGACGTCGACGAAGCCCATCGGGTACTGACCGAACTGGGCGCGCACGTCATCGCGGGACCGGTGGGGACACCGGCCGGGCGCAATCTGATCGCGATGCATCCGGACGGAGCGGTGTACGAGTACGTGGACCGGCGGGCGTAGGACCGGGGTCACCGCATACGGAAGTCATAGCGGTCCGGGAGCGGTTCGTCGCCGACCCGCTCCCACAGCCGCCCGACGGCCTCCGCGCCTTCCCTCAGGTCCGCGACCTCGAAGCCCTCCTCGAACACGGCCCGCGCCTCCTCCCGCCTGCCCTCGGCGACCAGCAGCCCGGCCTCGATGAACCGGAATCGCCCGCGGGCCCGCGTCGCGGGACGCAGTCGCGCCCACACCGACCGCGCGTCCCCCGTGCGCCCCACCGCGAGCAGCGCCTCGATCGCCTCGCGGCCGAGCGCGGCCGTGGCCGCCGTCCAGGCCTCCCCCGCGTCGCGGCGCTCCCGGCACAGGTCGTCGAAGGCCTCGGCGTACCGGTCGGCGGCCCGCTCCCGGTTGCCGACCTCCTGGTCGGAGACGGCCAGGCAGCGCAGCAACGGCCAGACGGACGGGGCGAGTTCAAGGGCCCGCTCCCAACTCCGCACCGCCTGCGCCCGGTCGCCGGCGTGCCACTGGGCGACGCCGAGGTGGTACTCGGTGTGCGGGCCCGCCGGCGCGGTCTCCAGCAATTCCCGCCAGTGCGGGGCGACGAGCGTCTCGCCGGGCGGCCGCACTGTGCGCGGCTCCGGCAGCACTCCGGCCCTGAGCAGCTCCAGCCAGGGTTCCTGCGCCTCGCCGAGGGTGCTGTCGTCGAAGGGCGTACCGGGCAACTTCAGGTCGGCGCACAGCACTTCGAGAGCGCCCCAGCCGGATCCGGTGGCCAGGATCTCCCCGGGTGCGGTGTCGGCGTGCGGTTTCCAGGCGGCGTACGCGGCGTCGACGCCGGCGCGCGGGAGGACGGCTTCGAGCCGCTCCTCCGCCTCTTCCACCCGCGCCGGGGAGTGCAGCGGCCCGTACGCCTCCAGCCACGACACCTCGCTCTCCGGGTCCAGCCGTACGTGCTCCAACTGTGTGCGGGCGAGGCCCGCCTGGATCTCGCAGTAGCCTTCGGTGCCGGGTTCGGTGAGCCATTCCTGCCAGCGTCGCCCGCCCGGCCCCGCTCCCCAGACGAACAGCTTGCGTCCGCGCAGTGCGTCGGTGGACGTCTGCACCAGTCCGTGACCGTCCTCGTCGAGGGCGGCGATCCAGCGGCGCCGGGCGTCGGGGAGGTCGTAGAAGTAGTCGGCCGCGTGCGGGAGTTGCCGGATCTCCTCGTACGACGGCACAGGCACCGTCCGCAGTCGTCGCTCGTATCCGAAGCACCAGGCCTCCCTCGCCGGCGCGAGGATCCGGCGCCGTTCCGGCACGGCGATGTTGGACCACCAGTACGTCGGCACCGGCTTCTCGTGCGGATTGCGGACGCGGACGCCGACGTACAGGAAGTCGGAGCCGTCCGGCAGCCAGAGGTCGACCTGGAAGGGCAGGTCGCGCAGCCGTTCCCACTCCCACAGGCGCAGCATCTCTCCCCCGTCGGGGGCGGGTACGCGGGCGGCGTGCAGGGGTGCGCAGGCGAGGGTGGTGTGGCCGGTGGCGCCGATGTTCCATTCGATGCCGCCGGAGAACCAGGCGCCGTTGAGGGCGAACGCGGCGGGTTGGAACACCGGGTTGCGGTACAGGAGTTCACGGTCGGACGGCTTGTGGAGGAGGGAGGCGATCCGGCCGCCGAGACCGGGGAGCACCGTGGCCCGCAGCCGGTCGTTCTCGATCACGAGGGCATCGATCCCGCGCGGCTCGCGCACCCGCTCGTAGCCGTCCCGGAGGCGCACGGGAAGCAGGCTGCGCAGGGGCTCGTAGCCGATCTGGCGGGCCATGTCCGGGGGCAGGTCGTCGCGGTCGTCGACGCGGTGGAGCTCGTCGAGCGGCCGCAGCGGGGGCAGGGGGTTGTCGGGCCCCAGCTCCGCGGCGGGCAGCGTCAGTACCTCACGTCGGATCGTCGTCACGATCGCCATGGAAGCCGCTCGCCGGGAAGCTGAACAGGGGCGCTACAGGTCAGGATTACGCAAAGGCGGACACCACGATGTCGGCGAGGAGGGCGCCCGCCGTGCCGTCCGGGTCGAGATCGGGGTCGTAGATGGTGACGTTCAGCCCGACGCAGTGCGCGGACCCGAGCAACGGCCGCAGCAGCTCGACGAGTTCGCCGGGCAGCAGGCCATCGGGGTCAGGGCTGTCCACGGCCGGCATGACGGACGGATCGAGGACGTCCGCGTCCAAGTGCACCCAGAATCCGTCGAGTTCGGGGATTTCGAAGGCCTCGGCCGTGGCCCGGGCCACGGCGTCCGCGCCCCACTCGCGGATGTCCCCGACGGTGACGACGGGGATCTTGACGGCGGCGAGTTCACTGCGGTCGTCCTCGAACGCGTCGCGGTTGCCGAAGAGCCGTACGTCCTCGTCCCTCAGGTACGGCTTCAGCCCCTCCAGGTTCGTCAGGTCGTCCTGCCCGCGCCCCGTCGCCAGTGCCATCTCCTCACCGCCGGCCGCACCGATCCGCTCGGAGTTGCCGGGGTGGCGGAAGTCGGAGGAGGCGTCCACGGCGGCCAGCCCGTACCGGCCGAGGCGGCGCAGCGCGAGGGAGGCGCCGAGCTGGATGGAGCAGTCACCGCCGAGCACCACCGGGAACTCCCCGGCGCGCACATGGCGTTCGATACGGTCGGCGAGCTTCACCGTGTACGCGGCGATGGCGGCCGCGTTGAAGACGCCGTCGCCCTCCCGCCAGTCCCCCCGGTCATAGCGCGGCGGCACCACCACCCCGCCCTCCAGCGCGCCGAGCCGGTGCACGATCCGCTGCTCGCGCAGGGCACCGGCGAGCTTGTAGCAGCCCGGGACGGTTCCCGGCGCGGGCGGACGCAGCCCGAGATTGGACGGGGCATCCAGCACCACCCTGGTACGCATCGGCCTCACTTCCGGATCATCTCGGCGGTGACGGCCCACCGCTCGTGGTCCCGCCAGGCCCCGTCGATGTAGAGCATCTTCGGTGAGAAGCCCTCCCGACGGAAGCCGCAGCTGCGGGCGAGAGCGATCGAGGCGGTGTTGGCGGGCTGCACGTTGATCTCCAGCCGGTGCAGCCGCATACCGCCGAAGGCGTATCGCACGACCAGCCCGAGCCCCTCCCGCATCAGACCGCGCCCGGCGGCATGCGCGAAGGCCCCGTATCCGAGCGCCCCGCACAGGAAGGCGCCCTCGACGATGTTGTTGATGTTGATGAACCCGGCGACGGCTCCCTCGCCGTGCTCCCCGTCCTTCTCGCAGACCAGGAACCCCGCCTTGGTCGGGTCCTCGATCAGCCGGCCCGCGTACGCGGTGAACGCGTTGGCGTTGTCCGGCGGGAAGAGCCAGGGCTGGTGCAGCTCCTTGCTCTCCCGGGCCCGGGCGGTGAACTCGGCACCGTCCTCGTAGGTGATGTGGCGTATGCCCACGCGGGGGCCCTCCACGAGATAGCGGGACGCGGTGTGCGGCATCCCGTCACCCTACGACGGACTAGCGGCGGCGCTTCACGAAATACGCCCCGCACAGGGCGCCGATGACGCCCGTGGCCAGCAGCGCCATCCACAGGGGCATCGTCACCTCGGGAATCAGCAGCCTGATCCTGGTGGCGCGGGTGTTCTCGAAGATGAAGATCAGGGCGAGGACGGCGAGCAGCAGGACGACCACCCGGGCGGGCGTGACGGGGCCGCCCTTGCCGCTGGTGGCGCCGCCGCTCTCGGAGGTCTTCGGGCTCATGCGACCAGGGTGGGCCCGAAGACCCGGCCCCGCGCGGCGGGGCCGTCCACCGGGTGAATCAGCCGTCGGCCACCGGCAGCTCCAGCACTCCGGTGTTCCCGGGCGAGCTGACCACGGTCACCGGTTTGATTCCGCGGTTGCCGAAGTAGGCGTCGTCGCTCGCCGCGACCACGAACCGCAGCCGGTGCCCCTTCTCGTACCGGTGCACGATCCCCGGCAGTGTCACGGTGAAGCTCTTGGTCACGTCGGGAACCCGGACCGGGGCGACGAGCCGGTGCACCAGCGTCTTGGTGCCGTCGGGCGCGATGTCGTACAGCTTGGCGAACAGGACGAGCTTGTCGGCGGCGTCCGAGGAGTTCTGCGTCCGCTCGGCCTTCGGCGAGACCACCTTGAGCGTGGCCTTCGGCGCGCCCACGACGTCGGTGGTCCGGGCGAGCGGCTCACTGGTCCAGCCGAGGTAGGTGCCCTCGGTGTCGTAGGGCGCCGGGTCGGGGAGGCCGATCGTCCCGGCCAGCGAGCTCTCCGAGTGGCTGGTGGCGACGAGCCGGTTCGTGTACGTCCGGCTGCCGAGGGCCACCTTGGAGCGGGTGTCGACGAGCTTGCCGTCGCCGGACAGGTACAGCTTCCGGTTGAGTGCGGGCAGGTGGTCGGCGGTGGCGTAGGTGCTGGTCGGGTCGGTGATCCAGTCGCGGTAGTAGGCGAGGGCCGGTCCGGTGTCGGTGTCCTTCTTCTCCTGGAGGTAGCGGTCGAACCAGGCGAGGATCCGCTTGCCGACGTAGGTGGACTCCAGGTTCCCCTCGCCGAGATTGAGCTCGCCCGCCGCCATGCCGCCGCTGTGGCCCCAGGACTGCCAGATCATCTTGGCCGGAGTGCCCTGCGCCTTGAGGGTCTTGTACGTCGCCGTCGCCTCGTTGAGGTTGAAGAGGCTGTCGGCCTGTCCCTGGACCAGCAGCGTGGGTGCCTTCACCCGGCCGAGGTAAGTGACCGGGGAGACGCTGCGGGAGTAGGCGAGCAGTTCGGCGGTGCGGTCGGCGGGATAGCTGCCGGAGTTCAGGGTGCGGACGGTGTCGCAGGCCTCGGTGACGAAGTGCAGACAGCCCAGGGAGTTGATCCGGGAGGGGTCGAGGTTCGGTGCCGTCAGCGGCTGGCTCTCGCCGATCAGATAGAAGCCGTTGGCCCACTGCCATTTGAAGGCGCCGGGCACCGTGCCGTGGGCGCCGGCGTTGTTCGGGTCCAGGGAGTACGCCAGGTCGTTCCAGGTGATCAGCGGGACGAGTGCGTCGACGCGGTGGTCGACGGCCGCCGTCGCCAGCTGGATCGCGCCGCCGTAGGAGCCGCCGATCATGCCGACGCGCGGGTCGCCCTTGCCGTCGAGGGTGACGAAGTCGGCCTTGGTGCCGTCGTCGGCGGCCCGTTTCCCGGCGAGGAAGTCGACCAGCTTCGAGGCGGCCTTGCCGTCGATGTCCGGGTCGTCGAGCGAGATCAGGCAGCCGGAGCCGCCGAAGCCGAGCCCGGAGTAGACGAGCGAGACATAGCCCCGTTCGGCGAAGGCCTTGCCGATGCCGTCCGTGGAGCCGTCGGACTTGCTGCCGCCGAATCCGTTGGTGGCGAGCACGGCGGGGGCGCGGCCGGCACCGGTGGGCCGGTACAGATCGGCGTCGATCGTGCAGATGCGGTCGCCGGCCCGCACGGTGAACTTCAGGGCCGTGACGGTGTACTGGCCGGTGGCGGGAGCGGGGGCGGCGAGTGTGGCACCGAGCAGGAGAGCGAGCGGAACGCTGTATCCGAGCACACGACGAGACACGAGACCTCCACGCTGAGGACAACTCGGCTTACCGGCCGGTAAGAACCGGCCAGTAGCCAGGGTGTGACACGTGTCAAAGGAGGTCAATCACCGGGACGGGTGTTTTCTTGACGATGATTCAGCGCAGGGCCGGTTCGTCGAGCGTCAACGTGCGCGCATCGGCGTCGAGTTCTGCCGCCACTCCGAAGGGCATGGTCAGCGCCCCGTCGCAGTGCCCGAACCCGAACTCCTCCACGACGGGCACCCCGAGCCCGCCGAGCCGGTCGGCGAGCAGCGCCCGCACCTTCTCCTGGGGACCGCACTCCCGCCACGACCCGAGCAGCACCCCTCGCACCCCGTCGAACCAACCGGCGCGCAGGAGTTGGGTGAGATAGCGGTCGAGGCGGTACGTCTCCTCCCCCACGTCCTCCAGGCACAGCAGCCCGCCGTGCGCGGAGGGCCGGGCGTGCGGGGTGCCCAGTTCGGCGGCGAGCAGGCACAGGCAGCCGCCGAGCGTGACGCCTCGCGCCCGCCCGGGGGCCAGGGTCCTGCCGCCGGAGGCGATCGTGCGGACGGTCTCCGGTGCGAAGAGCGTGGCCTTGAGGTGCTCCTGTGCCCGGGCGTTCTTGATGAAGTCGATCCCCGCGGCCATCGGCCCGTGGAGCGTGACGAGGCCCAGCCGGGTGGCGAACGCCTCGTGCAGCGCGGTGATGTCGCTGAAGCCGACGAACACCTTCGGCCCGGCCGCCCGCATCGCCTCCCAGTCGAGCAGGTCGGTCATCCGCTGCACGCCGTACCCGCCCCGCGCGCACAGCACCGCGTCGACGGACGGGTCGCACCAGGCGCTCTGCAGATCGGCGGCCCGGTCCGCGTCGGTGCCCGCCAGGTAGTCGAAGTCGCCGTGCCGGTCCAGCACATGGGGCCCCACCACGGGGTCGAGGTCCCAGCCGCGCAGGATGTCCAGTCCGGCCTGCAGCCGCTCCTCGGGAACGGGCCCGCTGGGCGCGACGACGGCCACCCGGGCGCCGGGCGCGAGTCTGGAGGGCCGGACGGGTCTCTTCACTTGTCGAGCTCCAGGGTCGGGATGCCGGGCGGGTTCAGGACGAAGACCTGGGCGTACAGGGAGAGTTCGGACTCCAGCGCCCGGATCATCGTCTCCGCCCGCCGGAACCCGTGCCCCTCCCCCTCGAAGGCGATGTACGCGTGCGGCACCCGCCGGTCCTCCATGCGGGCCAGGAACCGCTCGCACTGGACGGGCGGACAGATCACGTCGTCCAGGCCCTGCAACAGCAGGAAGGGCGCGGTGATCCGGTCGGCGTGCTCGGTGGGCGAGCGCTCCGCGTACCGTGCGGGCACCTCGGCGAGGGGTCCGACCAGGGTCTCCAGGTACTGCGACTCGAAGTCGTGGGTCTCGCCCTCGCCCCAGCCGGTCAGATCGAGGATGGGGTAGACGATGGTGCCGCAGGCGTAGACGTCGGTCGCGGTGAGGGAGACGGCCGCGGTCCAGCCGCCGGCGCTGCCGCCGCGGATCGCCAGCCGGTCGCGGTCGGCGGTGCCCTCGTCGGCGAGGGCCTGGGCGACGGCCGCGCAGTCCTCGACGTCGACCACGCCCCACTGCTCGCGCAGTCGGTTGCGGTACTCCCGGCCGTGCCCGGTGGAGCCGCCGTAGTTGACCTCGACGACACCGATGCCCCGCGAGGTGAAGTAGGCGATCGCCAGGTCGAGGACGAGGGGGGCGCGGCTGGTGGGTCCGCCGTGCGCCCAGACGACGTGCGGCGGCAGTTCGTCGCCGGGGGCCATACAGGTGGGATGGTGCGGCGGGTAGACGTGGGCGTGGATGTCGCGTCCGGCGGGTCCGGTGAAAGTGCGGATCTGCGGCTCGGGGTAGAACGAGGGGTCCACGGCGTCGTCGTGTCCGGCGCCGATCACCCGGGCCCGGCCGGTCCGGGTGTCCAGCTCCACCAGTTCGTGGGCGCTGCGCGGGCTGGCGCCGACGGCGACGACCCGCTCGCCGTGCACCGCGAGGGTGGGCGCGAACTCGGTCCAGGGTCCCGCCGCGTCGACGACCTCCGCGGTCTCGGGGTCCAGTATCCCGAGCGCGGTGGCGCCGCGGCCGTGCACGACGGCGATCAGTCCGCTCTCCAGCGGGGCGAACCAGCGATGGCCCAGCTTCCAGAGCGGGCCGCCGAACTCCTCCTCGCGCCGGCACAGCGGTTCGCCGTCGCGGTAGAGGTTCCACCAGCCGGTGCGGTCGCTCGTGTACAGCAGGGCTCCGTCGTGGGCCCAGTCCACCTGGGCGATCGACTCCTCGGGCCCGCCGGCGATCGTCCGGGGTTCGCCGAGTGTGCCGTCGGCCCGGACACCGGTGAGCACCAGCTCCGTGCCGTCCCACGGCATCCGCGGATGGTCCCAGGCGAGCCAGGCCGCGCTGCGCCCGTCGGGGGAGATCCGGGGGCCGGTCACGAACCGGTGCCGGGCGTCGGTGAGTTCGCGCACGGCGTCCCGGTCCTGGGCGGCCGAGCCGTCCAGCGGCACCGCGGCCAGCACCCGGCGCACGTCGCCGGGCCCGTCGCCGGTGAACTCCTCCAGCACACACCACACTTCACCGCGGTCCGGGAGCAGCACCGGGTCCGCCCAGCGCAGGCCGCCGCCGACCGGGGAGACCGGGGTGAGGGGTCTGGGGTCGCCGTCCGGCGCGTACCGGTACAGCCGCTGGTCGGCGAAGTTCACGAAGACCACGAGCGGTTCGCCGTCGACGACCGTCCCCGCCCAGGGCTGTCCGCCGTACTCGATGACCCGGCTGCGGACATTCCACGGCGCCGGCAGCACCGACTCCGTCGCGCCGTCGGTGCGCCGCCGCACCAGCGTGCGCCGGCCGCCCTCGGCGGGGCGTGGCTCGGTCCACCAGGCCTCGTCGCCGACGAAGCCCACGAACTCGGGATGCCCGTCGTGCGCGGCGGCCAGTGCCGCGTCGATCGGCGAGGGCCAGGCCCCGTACGCCAGCGTCTCCACTTCTCCCCCAGTCGCTCAGGCCGTGCGCAGAAATCGGTCCAGGACCCGGACGCCGAAGTGCAGTGCCTCGACCGGGACCCGTTCGTCCACACCGTGGAAGAGGGCCTGGTAGTCGAAGCCCTCCGGCAGCTTCAGCGGTGTGAATCCGTATCCGGTGATACCGAGGCGCGAGAACTGCTTGGCGTCCGTGCCCCCGGACATGCAGTACGGCACCACGTGCCCCTCCGGCGCGAACTCCTCGACGGCGGCCCGCATCCTCGCGTACGTCGCCGAGTCCACCGGCGCCTGGAGCGCGACCTCGTGGTGCTGGAACTCCCACTCCACGTCCGGTCCGGTCAGCAGGTCGAGGGTGGTGCGGAACTCGTCCTCGCCGCCGGGCAGATACCGTCCGTCGACGTGGGCCACGGCCTCGCCCGGGATGACGTTGACCTTGTAACCGGCGTCCACCATGGTCGGGTTGGCGCTGTTGCGGACCGTCGCCTCGACGAGCTTCGCCGCCGGGCCGAGCTTCTCCAGGAGCCGGTCGACATTGTCCAGGTCGGGCTCGATGCCGTACAGGACGGCGAGTTCGGTGAGGGCGGCGCGGACGGTCGGGGTGAGCCGCAGCGGCCACTCGTGCGCGCCGATGCGGGCGATCGCGGCGCACAGGCGGGTGACCGCGTTCTCCTTGTTCACCTTGGAGCCGTGCCCGGCCCGTCCGCGCGCGGTGAGCTTCAGCCAGCCCGTGCCCCGCTCGCCGGCCGCGATCGGATAGATCTGCCGTCCGGCGCCGTCGTGGAAGGTGAACGCCCCGGACTCGCTGACGCCCTCGGTGCAGCCCTCGAAGAGCCCGGGATGCTCGTCGGCGAGGAAACCGGAGCCGTCCACGGCGCTGGCCTCCTCGTCTGCGGTGAACGCGACGACGATGTCGCGCCGGGGCCGTACCCCTTCGCGCGCCCAGGACCGGACGATCGCCAGGATCATCGCGTCCATGTTCTTCATGTCGACCGCGCCCCGGCCCCAGACGACCCCGTCACGGATCTCCCCGGAGAACGGATGCACGCTCCAGTCCCGGGCCTCGGCGGGCACCACGTCCAGGTGACCGTGGACGAGCAGCGCGTCCGCTGAGGGGTCGGTGCCCTCGATACGCGCCACGACATTGGTGCGGCCCTTGGTCCGTTCCAGCAGCACCGGCTCCAGGCCTGCCTCGGCCAGCCGCGCGGCCGCGTACTCGGCGGCCGGCCGCTCCTGGCAGTCGCCGCCGCCCCGGTTGGTGGTGTCGATACGGATGAGGTCGGAGGTGAACGTCACGACCTCGTCCATTGCCTGTCCGTCAGCCATACTGCTCCTCCACCGCGGCCGAGACGATCGTGGTGACCGCCTTGAAGGTGCGAATTCCCTCGTACATGGTGGCGCTCGTGTACCCCACCTTCCGCTCACCGATCCGGTCGACACCCGGAACGACGGTCGCGGCCAGGGCGAGGTGCTCGGCGTCGAACTCCACGGCGACGGTGAACGGCCCCGCCTGCACGGGTTGGTGACGCACTGCCAGCGCGGCCGCCTCCTTGGCCGCCGCGCGGATGTCGGCGGCGGTCCTGGCCGGTGTCCTGCACACCGCCGCGTATCGCGACACATGGTCCTTGACCGCGACCTTCAGCGCCTCGGGCGCGTAGCCGAGGGCGTCCTCGCAGGCCACGTCGTCGCCGGTGACGAGGACGACCGGCACGCCGTACTCGGCGACCACGTGCGCGTTGAGCAGGCCCTCGCTCGCGCGTACGTCGTTCAGCCACACCCCGGTGATGGAGTTGGCGAGGTAGGTGTGGGCGAGGACGCCCTCCGCTCCGGCGCCCGCGTGGTAGCCGACGAAGGCGATGCCGTCCACGTCGCCGTGCTGCACGCCCTCCACCATGGACAGGGACTTGTGCCGTCCGGTGAGCATCTCCGCCCGGTCGTCGAGCCGCTCCAGGAGCAGGTTGCGCATGGTCCAGTGCGCCTCGTTGATCAGCACGTCGTCGGCGCCGCCGTCGAAGAAGCCCTGCACCGCCGCGTTCACGTCCGAGGTGAACATCGCGCGGCACCGCTCCCACTGCGGCGTCCCCGGCAGCACGTCGGCCGGCCAGGTGACGCCCGTGGCGCCCTCCATGTCGGCGCTGATGAGGATCTTCATGCCGACTCACGCTACGCGTTCATGCCGTGTCCCGTCAGGCCTGTGGACAACCGTCACCGGCTCGGACCAGTTCGGGGATCCCTCAGGCCGTACGCCCCACCACCAGCCACTTCGACGGCAGCTCGATCCGGGCCCCGTCGGGGGTGTACTCCGTGGTCACCAGTGGCAGTTCGCCGCTCGCCAGGACGGTGAGCCCGGCCGCGCCCAGGTACTGGGGCACCGCGTCGTCGGAGACCTCGCCGGGCGCGATGCCGTGCCGGAAGATCGGCGCCAGCTTGGGCGGCGGGCCGGAGGGCTGCTGGGCCAGGGCCATCAGGATCGGCTTGGCGGCCTCGGACAGCTCGACGAGGAAGCCCCGGCCGTGCTCGCCGAGCAGCGCGGCGAGCCCGTCGACCAGCGGTTGCCGGTCGTCGGGCTCGCACTGGTGGAGCACGCCCCGCATATAGACGTTGGCGTCGCCCAGCTCCGCGTGCAGCGACTCCGCCCCGCCCTTCTCCACGGCGTCCAGCACCCGGTAGGTGGCCTGGCCGGCCGGATCGGCGTCCCGGGCGCGGTCGACGGCGGCCTCGGACAGGTCGACGCCGAGGACGTGCCGGAAGCGGTCGGCGAGGAAACGTGTCTGGGTGCCGTTGCCACAGCCCAGGTCGACCAGTGGCAGGGCGGGGGCGGTCACATGCGGTTCGAACAGGGCGAGGTGGAGGCCGGCCGTCACCGCGGGCTCCGCGTCCCAGAACACCGCCCCCTGTCCGTCGGGAGCCTCGCTCCAGAAGCTCTCCCAGGACCCCCGGTACCGACTGGTCACGCTCATGCCCAACTCCCCAGGACGCGGCAATGGCCCGCCGCAAGTGACGGGCCAGTACGGTCTATCGCGCCCCGGTCACGGCTACAAGCGCGCGGCGCAATCCTTCACGCCGTGTGCGACATGCGTACGCCCTTACGCCCCGTGCGCCCCTGGGGCGCCTCATCGTCGCGGCAACGTCAGTTCGAACCAGACGGTCTTGCCGGCCTTCGTCCGGCTCGTGCCCCACTCCCGGGCCAGGGTGGAGACGATGCGCAGACCGCGCCCGAACTCGTCCTCGGGGCCGACGCTCAGCAGGGTCGGCAGGTCGTGGTCGTCGTCGTCCACCTCGCACAGCAGCGTGTCACCGCGGACGAGGCGCAGCTGGAGGGGACGGCTGCGGGAGTGCCGTACGGCGTTGGTGACGAGCTCGCTGACCAGCAGCTCGGCCGCGTCGGCGAGCCTGGCCAGTCCCCAGTCGTGGAGCTGTTCCCGCACCACGGAGCGCGCCCGGCCGACCTCGGCCGGGTCCGGGGTGAGCCGCCACTCGGCGACGTCGTCCGGCTCGATGCCGTTGAGGCGGCTCATCAGGAGGGCGACGTCGTCCTTGCGGCCGCCGCGGCCGTCTTCCGAAAATGTCGCGGCGAGGGCGCGGATGATGGTGTCGCAGGCGTCGTCCATGGAGGCGGCCGGGTGGGCGGCGGACTCGCACAGGGTCGCGAGGCCCACGCCGATGTCCTCGCCACGCACCTCGACCAGGCCGTCGGTGCACATCACGAGCCGGTCGCCGGGCTGCACGCGCACGCGTACCGACTCGAAGGCCACCCCGCCGACGCCGATGGGCGCCCCCGTGGGCAGGTCGAGGAGTTCACTGCGGCCGTCCTCGGCGTGCACGATCACCGGCGGGATGTGGCCGGCGTTGGCGATGTGCAGCTCGCTCGCGATCGGGTCGTACACGGCGTAGAGACAGGTCGCGAGGTAGGTGTCGCCGAGCCGCTGGGCGAGGTCGTCGAGGTTGCGCAGCAGCTGGGCGGGCGGCAGGTCGAGGGCGGCCATGGTCTGTACGGCCGTACGCAACTGGCCCATCATGGCGGCCGAGTTGAGGCCGTGGCCCATGACGTCGCCGACGACGAGGGCGGTGCGGGCGCCGGGCAGTTTCACCGAGTCGAACCAGTCGCCGCCGACCCGGCCGAGCAGGGTGCCCGGCAGATAGCGGGTGGCGATGTCGCAGCCCGCCATGCGCGGCGGGATGTGCGGCAGCATGCTGTCCTGGAGGGTCTCGGCGACGGACTCCTGGTAGGTGTACATGCGCGCGTTGTCGAGCACGAGGCCCGCGCGGGCGGCGAGTTCGGCGCCGGTGACCCGGTCCATGTCGTTGAACTCGACACGCTCCGGGTGCCGCAGCAGGATCATGAAGCCGAGGACCACATTGCGGGCCTTGAGCGGTACGACCAGCATCGAACGGCCCGTGATCAGCGGCCGGATGTCGCGCTTCTCGAACTGCGAGGCGATGGCGTGACCCATCTGCTCGCTGATGCGCGGCACGAGGACGGGCTCACCGGTGGTCATGCACTGGAAGAACGGGGTGTGGGCCGGGAACGGCATGGCCTCGCCGACCGGCACGACGTCGTCCCAGCGGCCGGGTTCGTCGGTGTGCTCGAGGGCGACCCGGTGCCACATGGTGGTGGTGTCCGGCACCCCCTCGGGGAACCCCTCGCCCGCGACGACCTGTTCCCGCAGATAGGTGCCGGCGACGTCGGTGAAGCGGGGCACGACGGCCCGGCTGACCTCGATGATGGTCTTGGACAGGTCGAGGGAGGTGCCGATACGGCCGCTGACCTCGGTGAGGAACTCGAGGCGCTCGCGTACGGCGGTGTACTCCAGATCCTCGCCCTCGTCGGTGAGTTCCTGCGGGACGGGCAGCCCCTCGGCCACCGCCCGCGCGGCCCGCTCACGGCGCGCCCTGCGTTCGATACGGCGGGGCACGCCCCAGTCGGGGGTGACGGGCACCCGGTCGTTCTGGCTGAACTCCAGGACGGGGTAGCCCAGTTCGAGGATCTGCGCGACGATGCGGGCGCCTTCCTCGACGCTCATGCTGGGCAGGATCTCGGGCAGCCGCCGGGCCAGCTCCTCGGCGCCCGGGAAGTCGGTGTGCAGCGCGAAGGCGGGCGCGATGCGCTCACCGGCGATCTCGTCGTCCGGGTCCTCCGCACGCAGGGCGCCGGCGTCGGCGGCGAGCACCAGCAGCCGCTCCCGTCCGGGGCCCACCAGGGGGTAGGCCCACCACAGGACGTCGAGGCGGTCGGGTTCGGACACCGTGAGGCGGGCGCGTCCCGCGGCCGGGTAGGAGAGCCTGCCGTCGAGGGAGGACTCGAGATCGGGTCCCAGCCCGTCGTAGGCCGCGTACACGCCGTACGGCATGGGGTCGTCCAGGTCGGGCAGGGCGCCGGCGACGGGCAGCAGGTCGGCCGCCGGGCGGCCGAGCGCCTGTTCCTTGGTGGCGCCGAACAGCCGTCGCGCGCCCCTGCTCCAGTGGGACACCAGGCCGTCGCGGTCCACCACGACGACGGCCAGCGGGATACGGCCGGCCGCGGCGTGCTCCACCGCGCCGTCCCCGGCTCCGTGGCCGGGAGCTGCGTCCCTCTCGGTGCCATGGTCCATGGCCCAGGCCCTCTCTCCCCACGGCTCCGCAAGATCTGTGCCGCCTAATCCACCGTACGGCCGTGGACGGTTGTGATGTGGGGCAATGCGGGAATTGGCCGGGGTCGGATCACCCCGGCGTGCGCCCCTGCGCCCCCGGGCCGGGCAGAACCTGCCGGTTGGAGGCGTGTCGGGGTTACTGACGGGTTTTCAGTCCTCGTGCCCGAGTTGGAGATCCCGTTCCGTACGGCCGCCGCCGGCGACCTGGAGGACGGTGGCGACGGGCGGGTAGCCCGCGGCGATGACGGTGTACTCGCCGGAGGACAGGTCGACGAACCGGAAGGTGCCGTCGGCGCCGGTGGTGAGGGTGTCCACGACATTGCCGGCGGCGTCGAGGAGCGTCACGCGCGCGTCCTCGACGAGCCGGCCGCCGCCGGCACGCACGGTGCCGCGCAGCACGGCGCCGCCCGCGAGCTCGACGTCCTGGCGGGTCTCCCGGGAGGCCTGCACGGTGACGGGCAGGGCGGCGGGGCGGTGCGCGGGGGCGCCGGCCGCGAGGGTGTACTCGCCGGCGACGAGTTCGGTGATGACGTAGCCGCCCTCGCGGCCGCTGCGGGTGGTGGCGACGACCTCGCCGTGGACGTTGGTGAGGGTGACGGTCGCGTCGCGCACGGGGGTGCCGTCGGCGGTCAGCACGTTTCCGGCGAGGCGTCCGGCGCCGCCGAGGACGACATCGAGTTCGACGGGCCGCTCGCCGACGGTCACGGAGACCGCCTGTGGCTGGTGTCCTCCGGCCGCGGCGATCAGGACGTACGCCCCCGAGCCGGGCGTCGACAGGGCGTACCGCCCGTCCTCACCGCTCGCCCCGCGCCCGATCTGCTGCCCCACGGCGTCGATCAGCGTGAGCGCCGCGCGCGGCACGACGGTCCCGTCGGGGCGCTGCACCGTGCCGCAGACGGGGATTCCGGCGAGGTGGGGCGCACGGGCCTGCGGGACCGGGGCGTTCACGGGCGCGGGCTCGATGTCGGCGGCGTGGTGGGACACCAGTGGTTTCTCCTTGAGGAAGAAGGCGATGAGCAGACCGAGGACGAGGACCGGCACGAGGTAGAGGAAGATCCGCGGCATGGCGTCGGCGTACGCGCGGATGTACGCGTCCCGCAGCTCGGGCGGCAGCGTGTGGACGAGCTGCGGGGTGATGGACTCGGCGTCGGGAAGCCCTGTCGTCTCGGGCAGGCGCTCGGCCAGGGCGTCGGTGAGCCGGTCGGCGAAGAGGGTGCCGAAGATCGCGGCGCCGACGCTTCCGCCGATCTGCCGGAAGTAGTTGTTCGCGCTGGTGGCGGTGCCCAGGTCGGCGGGGCGCACCGAGTTCTGGACGGCGAGGATGAGGACCGGCATCACCATGCCGATGCCGGCGCCGAGGACGGCCATCCAGAGGCTGTAGTGCAGCCGGGGCGTGTCGGCCTCGAGCCGGGACAGCAGCCACATGCCGAAGACGGACAGGGCGCTGCCCAGGACCGGGTAGATCCGGTAGCGGCCGGTGTGGCTGATGAGCTGTCCGGCGATCACCGAGGCGCCGACGATGCCGCCCATCATGGGCAGCATCAGCAGCCCGGACTCGGTGGCGCTCACGCCGTCCACCATCTGCAGGAAGGTGGGCAGATAGCTCGCGGCGCCGAAGAGCGCCACGCCCACCACGAGGCCCACCAGACCGGTGATGGTGAAGACCGGGTCCCGGAACAGCCGCAGCGGGATGAGGGGTTCGGCCGCGAAGTGCTCGGCGACGAGGAACAGCAGGGCCGACGCCACCGCGCCCGCGCCGAGTCCCAGGATGACGCGCGAGTCCCATGTGTACTCGGTGCCGCCCCAGCTGGTCAGCAGCACCAGGCAGGTGGAGGCGGCGGCGAGCAGCAGCGCGCCGAGGACGTCGAGCCGGGGCTTCGCCGTCGGCTTGGGCAGCTTGAGGACGACGGTGACGACGGCCAGGGTGAGGACACCGAAGGGGACGTTGAAGTAGAAGCACCAGCGCCAGGAGTGGTCGTCGGTGAAGTAGCCGCCCAGCAGGGGTCCGGCGACGGAGGCGAGGCCGAACGCGGCACCGATGAGGCCCATGAAGCGGCCGCGCTCCCGGGCGGGCACGATGTCCGCGATGATCGCCTGTACGCCGATCATGAGGCCGCCCGCCCCGACGCCCTGGACAGCGCGGAAGGCGATCAGCTGGTCCATCGTCTCGGCACGCCCTGCGAGGGCGGAGCCGACGACGAACACGACGATCGCGAACTGGAAGACGCCCTTGCGGCCGAGGAGGTCGCCGAGTTTTCCGTAGATCGGCAGACCGATCGTGGAGGTCAGCAGGTAGGCGGTGATCGTCCAGGACATCCTGTCCAGGCCGTGCAGTTCACCGACGATCTTCGGCAGCGCGGTGGCGACGATCATCTGCTCCAGGGCGGCCAGGAGCAGCGCGAGCATGAGCGCGAAGAAGATCAACCGCACCCGGCGCGGGCCGAGTTCGACGGCCTGGGCAGGTGCCGGGGCGGGGATCGGCGGGGGTTGCTCGACCGGTTCGCCCCGCGGTCCGTCCTGCACCAGAGTGGTCCCGCGCACTGTGCCGCTCCCCTCGTCGCACCCTCACAATTCCCGCGTAAAGCGACAACTGCGAGCAAGCGCGACGAGTTACGGCAGACCGGAGCGGCACACGGAGATCCACTCGATCCGGTGAGGGGCTCAACACCCCTCGAAGACCGGGGACTTGTTTCTACTTCTCGACCTCGGCGGCGAGCTTGGCGAGCACCTCGTCGTAGATCCGGCCGAGCCCCTTGGGGGCGAAGGTCTTCTCGAAGAAGCCGCCGATGCCGCCGGCGCCGTTCCAGACGGTGCTCACGACGACGCGGGACTTGCCCTCGCCGGCCGGGGTGACCCGCCAGGTGGTGACCATGGAGGAGTTGCGGTCCTTCTCGACGAGTTCGCCGTCGGTGGGCTCGCTGACCTCGAGCAGGCAGTCACGGATCCGCTTACTGGTGGCCTGGAGCTTCCAGTGGACGAGGGTGCCCTCGCCGTCGCCCCCCTCGCGCACCTCGTACTCGCTGAAGTGCTCGGGCAGCACCTTCGCGCGCGTGCCGCTGTAGTCGGCGAGGGCGTCGAACACCTTCTCCGCGTCCGCCGCGACGACCCGCTCCGTAGTGGCCTCGACCTGCGCCATTTTTCCTCCAGCACCTGATTTATCGGGGGTTGGGGCAAGCCAACCACCCCGGTCCCCGCCCGCCCAAATCGGGGCCCCGCAATCCCTTCACATCCGCACGCGCACGATCAAGGGAACATGTGTTCTATTCTGTGCGCAGTGCTACCGAGGAGGCGTCATGCGCTGGGAGAACCTCACAGCGGACTCCGGCCACAGCCGGGCCGACGACACCGCGCTGTTCGGCGCGGACGCGGTCGTCACCCGTACCTTCGACACACCGGAGTTCAGCGGGATCACCTTCCACGAGGTCCGGGCCCGGTCGATCATCAACCGGGTGCCGGCGGTCTCCCGGATGTCCTTCCAGTGGACGGTCAACCCGTACCGGGGCTGCTCGCACGCGTGCGTGTACTGCTTCGCACGCAAGACGCACAGCTATCTGGACCTCGACACGGGCCTCGGCTTCGACTCGCAGATCGTCGTCAAGACGAACGCTCCCGAACTGCTGCGCCGCCAGCTCGGCTCGTCCCGCTGGCAGGGCGAGCACATCGCGATGGGCACCAACGTCGACTGCTACCAGCGCGCGGAGGGCCGCTACGGCCTGATGCCGGGCATCATCGGCGCCCTGCGCGACCACGCGAACCCGTTCTCGATCCTGACCAAGGGCACCCTGATCCTGCGCGACCTCGATCTGCTGAAGCAGGCGCACGCGGTGACGGACGTCGGCATCTCCGTCTCGGTCGGTTTCGTCGATGCGGAGCTGTGGCGCACCGTGGAGCCGGGCACGCCGGCCCCTGAGCGCCGCCTCGACGTCGTACGGACCCTGGCCGAGCACGGCATCGGGTGCGGGGTCCTGATGGCGCCGGTGATCCCGTTCCTCGGCGACGCACCGGACCAGCTCCGGGCCACCGTGAGGGCGATCGCCGCCGCCGGGGCCACGTCCGTGACCCCGCTGGTGCTGCATCTGCGGCCCGGGGCGCGGGAGTGGTTCATGGCCTGGCTGGGCCGGCACCATCCGCACCTGGTGCGCCGCTACGAGCGGCTGTACGCGGACGGCTCCTACGCGCCGAAGTGGTACCAGCGCCGGATCACCCGTCAGGTCCACGAGCTGGCCCGGGAGTACGGCATCGGGCCCGCGGACCCGGTCATGCCCCGGCGGATGCCCGAGCCCGAACCGCCCGCGCCCGATCTGACCGAAGGCACCCAACTCACTCTGATCTGACAGCATTCGAGGGCATCCCGCGGCCCAGTAGGGTCAAGTCTTGCCAGAACGCGTTCTTCCGGGCGCGCTTTCCGGAACGATGCGGCGTGGACCGTGACACCCGCGGTCCGAAACCTCCGTCCTGGGAGGACGCCATGAGTAAACGCGCAGCCGTGCTGTGCGGCGTTTCCGTCGTCGTGGCCGGTTCGTTCACCGCCCTGCCCGCCGACGCGAGCACGCCGCGCACCGCGGACGCCACTCAGGCCGCGAAGCTCACCTGGAAGAGCTGCGGCACCACGAACTACCCGACGCTCCAGTGCGCGTCCCTCAAGGTCCCACTCGACCACCACCACCCGCGCGGGCGGCAGATCACCCTCGCGCTGTCCCGTGTCCCGCACACCGCGAAGAAGTCCCAGGGCCCGCTGCTGGTGAACCCCGGCGGTCCCGGCGGCAGCGGTCTGACCCTCGCGGGATTCGTCGCCGGCTCGCTGCCCAAGGCGGTCGCGGCGCAGTACGACGTCATCGGCTTCGACCCGCGCGGTGTGGGCAAGAGCAAGCCGGCGCTGGACTGCAAGCCGGGCTACTTCAACCCGGTCCGCCCTGACTCCGTGCCGAGCACTCCGGCCATCGAGAAGGCCAACCTCCAGCGGGCCAAGTCCTTCGCGCAGGCCTGCGGCAAGAAGTACGCCGATGTGCTGCCGTACATCAACACGGTCCAGGCCGTACGGGACATGGACTCGATCCGTGCCGCCCTGGGCGCGAAGAAGATCAATTACTTCGGCTACTCCTACGGCACCTATCTCGGCGCGGTCTACGCCAAGCTCTTCCCCGAGCGGGTGCGGCGCCTGGTCCTCGACTCGATCGTCGACCCCACCGGTGTCTGGTACGACGACAACCTCGCGCAGGACTACGCCTTCAACGACCGTCACCGCGCGTTCCTCGCGTGGGTCGCCAAGTACGACTCCACGTACAAGCTCGGCACCGATCCGGAGAAGATCGAGGCCAAGTGGTACGCGATGCGGGCGGCCCTCGCCAAGACACCGGCCGGCGGGAAGGTGGGCGCCTCCGAGCTGGAGGACACCTTCATCCCGGGCGGCTACTACAACGGGTACTGGCCGTATCTGGCGGAGGCGTTCTCGGCGTTCGTGAACGACAAGAACTCCGACCCGCTGGTCGAGGCGTACGAGAACTTCGCCGCCGTCGACGCCTCCGGCGACAACGGCTACAGCATCTACACCTCGGTGCAGTGCCGTGACGCCGACTGGCCGCGCGACTGGGGCCAGTGGCGCAACGACAACTGGGCGGTGTACCAGAAGGCGCCGTTCATGACCTGGAACAACGCCTGGTACAACGCGCCGTGCGCGTTCTGGCCGACGAACTCGCTGCGGCCGGTGAACGTGGCCAACGCCCAGCTGCCGCCGGCGCTGCTGTTCCAGGCGACGGACGACGCGGCCACCCCGTACGAGGGCGGCGTGACGGTCCACCGTCTGCTGCGCGGCTCCAGCCTGGTGGTCGAGCAGGGCGGCGGCAACCACGGCATCACGCTGAGCGGGAACGCCTGCCTGGACAAATACCTGGCGGCGTATCTGACCGACGGCACGGTGCCGCGCGGCGGCGGCGAGGCCGACGCGGTGTGCGACACGCTGCCCGACCCGGAGCCGCTGAGCTCGGCGGCGGCCTCCGCGCGGGGCTCGACACTGCACGGCATGCTCGGCTTCCGCGGCTGAGCGGTCCGCCGAGCGGGGTCCGACGGCCCGTCGGGGGTGTTGTCAGTGCCATGGTCCACCATGGACGCATGAGTGAGCTGACCAGGATTCCCGCCCCCGACGGGCTCGCCCCCGCCGCCCAGTACTCCCATGTCGTGCTGGGCACCGGCACGTTCGTCGCGGTCTCCGGCCAGCTCGCCCTGGACGCCGACGGCGAACTCGTCGGCGAGGGCGATCCCACCGCCCAGGCCCGCCAGGTCTTCGAGAACCTGCGCCGCTGCCTGGCCGCCGCGGGCGCGACCTACGACGACGTCGTCAAACTCACCTACTTCGTCACGGACATGGCGCACCTGCCCGCCATCCGCACCGCCCGCGCCGAGCACATACCCGAGGACCGTCTGCCGGCCGCGTCCGCGGTCCAGGTGGCCGCGCTGGTACGGCCCGAGTTCCTGATGGAGGTCGAGGCGTTCGCGGTGGTGGGTTCATGAGCGGTCTGCGGGTACGCGAGATGACGTTCGCGGACTGCGACCGGGTGGCCGAGATCCGTATCCGGGGCTGGCAGAGCGCGTACCGGGGGCTCATGCCGCAGCCGTACCTGGACGCCCTGAGCGTGACCGAGGACGCCGAGCGCCGTCGCGACCGTTTTCGGCAGTCGGACGGCAGCGTGGTGAACCTCGTCGCCGAGCAGGACGGCGAGTTGTTCGGCTGGGCGGCGCACGGCCCCTACCGGGAGGGTGAAGTGCGCACCGCGGACGCCGAGTTGTACGCGATGTACGTCGACCCCGGGCGGTACGGAGCGGGCATCGGCCACACCCTCCTCCAGGAGTCGGTACGCCGCTGCACCGCCGCCGGGCACGACCGCATGTACCTCTGGGTCCTCAAGGGCAACGCCCGCGCCCGCGCCTTCTACGAACGGGCGGGGTTTCGGCCGGACGGCGCCGAGGAGCCCTTCGACGTGGACGGGGCGCCGGTGCCGGAGGTGCGGTACACGCGCGGTCTCTAAGGCCGCCCCGGGAGCCGCGCCAGCGCGTGCACCGCCGCCTCCGCCAGCGCCGGGTGGGCCAGGGCCTCGTTCAGGACGGGTCTGGCGCGGGCGTCGCCCAGGGTGCCGAGGCCCTCGACGCAGGCGAGGGCCACGCGCCGGTAGGGGTCGTGCGGGCGCAGGCGGCGTTCCAGGGTGGTGATGAGGGCCGGTACCGCCTCGGGCGCGCGCAGTTCCGTCAGGAGTCTGACCGGATGCAGGGCGTAGGCCACGCGCAGTTCGTTGGTGGCGAGGGCCGCGGCCGCGCGGGCGGTGCGCGGGTCGCCGAGGCGGGCCAGGGCGTACGCGGCGGAGGCGCAGCGCTGCGGTTCACGGTGGTTGAGCAGCAGGACGAGGGACTCGAAGGCGCGGGAGTCCCCCGCGACCCCCAGCCGGAACGCGGCCAGCTCCCTCGCCCACAGCGGCCGCCCGGCCTCGACCAGCACTCCGGCCAGTTCGTCGAGGTCCTTCGTCTCCGCCAGCCGCCCGAACGAGGCCGACGCCCCCGACTCCTGCCGTAAGCGCTCCGTGAGCGACCGCAACTCTTCGTCCATGACACGCAGCCTAGGGGGGTCGCGAGGGCCTCGGGACGTACATCACAAACACGGGGACTAGCGCGCTCGTTACCCGCCGGTTAAGCTCAGACGAGCGAGTTACCCACTCGTGGAACTCCTCGCGCCGGCCTGGTGACGCAGCCGTCGTGAGCGCAGTCGGTTCGGTACCTCAGGTATCGCAGTACGACGTGGCCCCGGGACAGGGCCGGTCGGTTTCACCGTTCTCCGGGCGTGTGCACGCCTGTGACGACGGCACCGCACCACCGGGCGTGTGCGCTTGCAGCCCGGCAACACCCGCATTCTCCACGCCACCCGGTGCGCCTTCGGGCGTACCGGGTCGCGCTCCCAGTCGTCACCTCATTCCTGGAGTCCCGCGATGGCCGCTCCCCTGTCCGACACCCCTCTGTCCCCGCTGCAGACCATTGCCGTCATCGGCCTCGGCACGATGGGCACCGGCATCGCCGAGGTCCTCGCCAAGGCCGGTCGCGAGGTCGTCGGCATCGACATCAGCGAGGCCGCGGCCGCCCAGGCCGTCACCGCTCTGGAGACCTCGACCGCCCGTGCCGTGGAGCGCGGCCGGCTGACCGGGCAGGAGCGCGCCGACATCCTCGCCCGGGTCCGCACCTCCACCGACCTGCGCACCGCGGCCGACGCCGACCTGGTCATCGAGGTGGCCCCGGAGTCGTACGAGATCAAGCACCAGATCTTCCGTGAACTCGACGGGATCGTGCGCCCCGAGACGATCCTGGCGACCGGCACCAACGCCCTGTCGGTCACCCGGCTCGCCGCCGACTCGGCCCGTCCCGAGCGCGTGCTCGGACTGCACTTCTTCAACCCGGCGCCGGCGATGAAGCTGGTCGAGGTCGTCTCCTCGGTGCTGACCGCGCCGGCCGCCGTCAGCGCGGTCACCGACCTCGCGCTGGCCCTCGGCAAGGAGCCCGTGGCGGTCGGCGACCGGCCCGGATTCGTCGCCGACGGGCTGCTGTTCGGCTACCTCAACCAGGCCGCCGCGATGTACGAGGCGAAGTACGCCTCCCGCGAGGACATCGACGCCGCGATGCGGCTCGGCTGCGGACTGCCCATGGGCCCGCTCGCCCTGCTCGACCTGATCGGCATCGACACCGCGCGCACCGTCCTGGAGGCCATGTACTCCGAGTCCCAGGACCGGCTGCACGCCCCCGCGCCGATCCTCAAGCAGCTCAGCGAGGCGGGCCTGACGGGCCGCAAGTCGGGCCGCGGCTTCTACTCGTACGAGGCCCCGGGCAGCGCGGCGGTCGTCGCGGACACCCTGACGCCGGCCACCGGGGATTCCGGGACCCCCGGCCGTCCGGTCCGTTCCGTCGGTGTCGCGGGCTCCGGCACCATGGCGTCCGGGATCGCCGAGGTCTTCGCCAAGGCCGGCTACGAGGTCGTCCTCGCCGCCCGCAGCGAGGAGAAGGCCGAGACCGCCAAGGCCCGTATCGGCAAGTCCCTCTCGCGCTCCGTCGACAAGGGGCGGATGACCGCCGAGGCCGCCGCGCAGACCCTGGACCGGATCACGGCGGCGGGCTCCTACGACGCCTTCGCCGACGTCGATCTGGCCGTCGAGGCCGTCGCCGAGGACCTGGAGGTCAAGCAGCAGCTCTTCGCGGCGCTGGACAAGGTCTGCAAGCCGGGCGCGGTCCTGGCCACGACCACCTCGTCGCTGCCGGTCGTCGCCTGTGCCCGTGCCACCTCACGCCCCCAGGACGTGATCGGCATGCACTTCTTCAACCCGGCGCCGGCGATGAAGCTGGTCGAGGTCGTCCGCACGGTGCTCACCGCCGACGACGTCCACGCCACCGTCCGCGAGGTCTGCGTGAAGATCAGGAAGCACGCGGTCGACTGCGGCGACCGAGCCGGCTTCATCGTGAACGCCCTGCTCTTCCCGTACCTCAACAACGCCATCAAGATGGTCCAGGAGCACTACGCGTCGCTCGACGACATCGACGCCGCGATGAAGCTGGGCGGCGGCTACCCGATGGGTCCCTTCGAGCTCCTGGACGTCGTCGGGCTCGATGTCTCGCTCGCCATCGAGAAGGTCCTGCACCGCGAGTTCCGGGACCCGGGCCTCGCTCCGGCCCCGCTCCTGGAGCACCTGGTGGCCGCGGGCTGCCTCGGCCGCAAGACCGGCCGTGGCTTCCGCGAATATGCCCGCCGCTGAGCCGTCCGGCGACTGGTTCAAGGACGCCGAGGACTGGGGCGGACTGCTCGACCCCCACGGAACCCCCCTGCCCGCACCGGGCGGGGGGCGCCCGGGACATGAGCGCCAACCTGCGCACATGCAGTACGTTCGGGTCATGCCCCAGCCCGCCAAGTCCTCACGTACACCAGCTACGCCCGACGCGCCGGAAAGTGCCGCAGGCAGCCGCGCTGCCGCCCAGCGGCTCAAGATGCGCCGAGAACTGGCGGCCGCGGCGATGGAGCTGTTCTCGACCAAGGGGTACGAGGCGACGACCGTCGACGAGATCGCGGCGGCGGCCGGGGTCGCCCGCCGCACCTTCTTCCGCCACTTCCGCTCCAAGGAAGAGGCGATCTTCCCCGATCACGACGACACGCTGATCCGCGCCGAGGCGGTCCTCAACGCGGCTCCCCCGCACGAGCACCCGCTCGACACGGTCTGCAACGGCATCAAGGAAGTCATGCGGATGTACGCGGCCCGGCCGGAGATCTCGGTCGCCCGCTACAAGCTCACGCGCGAGGTGCCCACCCTGCGCGAGGCGGAGATCGCGTCGGTGGCCCGCTACGAGCGGCTGTTCACCCGCTACCTCCTCGGCCACTTCGACGAGCACGCGCACGACGACGACGCCAACGACGACCCGCTGCTGGCGGAGGTCGCCGCGTCCGCGGTCGTCACGGCCCACAACCATGTGCTGCGGCGCTGGCTCAGAGCCGGCGGACAGGGCGACGTGGAGTCGCAGCTGGACCACGCCTTCGCAATCGTCCGCAAGACGTTCGGGTCCGGCATCGGGGCCGGGCGCAGCACCACCCCGAAGCCGGCCGCCGCGACGGTCTCGGCCCACGGCGAGGTCCTGGTGACGGTCGCCCGCACCGACGCCCCGCTCGACGAGGTCATGCGGACCATCGAGGAGGCGCTCAAGGAGCGCTGAGCACTATCGCATCGCTGTGACGACGGCCACCCCTCGGGGTGGCCGTTTTCGTGTGCCTCCACCCGATTTCCAGGGGATTTCAAGCCGCGTTCGATCGATCATCGCTCATGTGTTACGTAAAGATTTCATCTGAGAGCAGTTCCTGGCACTCAGTGCCTTGCGGAGTGACACGCGGTGTCATACGTTGAAGGAGTCCGGGCGGCCGGCGTGCAGAGACCTTTCGTACGCCGGCTGTCCCAACAAGTCATCGACTTGCCCGCCCGGACGCCTGCGTCACAGGCAACCTCCCGCGCCACAAAGCGCTGCCGAAGCACCACCTCGCCGAACCGACGGCACTTCGAAAAAACCCTCAGCAGCACCGACGTAACCCTCAGCGTCCCTCCCTCAGGACGCGTATCGCCGGAGGCAACACCGTGACCGTGAAGGACATCCTGGACGCGATCCAGTCGCCGGACTCGACTCCGGCCGACTTCGCCGCTCTGCCGCTCCCCGAGTCGTACCGCGCGATCACCGTGCACAAGGACGAGACGGAGATGTTCGCGGGTCTGCAGACGCGCGACAAGGACCCCCGCAAGTCGATCCACCTGGACGAAGTCCCGGTGCCGGAGCTCGGCCCGGGCGAGGCCCTGGTCGCCGTGATGGCGTCCAGCGTCAACTACAACTCCGTGTGGACCTCGATCTTCGAGCCGCTGTCGACCTTCGGGTTCCTGGAGCGCTACGGCCGCACCAACGACCTGGCCAAGCGGCACGACCTGCCGTACCACATCATCGGCTCCGACCTCGCGGGCGTCGTCCTGCGCACCGGCCCCGGCGTGAACGCCTGGAAGCCCGGTGACGAGGTCGTCGCGCACTGTCTGTCCGTCGAGATGGAGTCCTCCGACGGCCACAACGACACCATGCTCGACCCCGAGCAGCGCATCTGGGGCTTCGAGACCAACTTCGGCGGCCTCGCCGAGATCGCCCTGGTCAAGTCGAACCAGCTGATGCCCAAGCCGGACCACCTGAGCTGGGAGGAGGCCGCCGCACCGGGCCTGGTGAACTCCACCGCCTACCGCCAGCTGGTCTCCCGCAACGGCGCCGGCATGAAGCAGGGCGACAACGTCCTGATCTGGGGCGCCAGCGGCGGACTCGGCTCCTACGCCACCCAGTTCGCCCTGGCCGGCGGCGCCAACCCGATCTGTGTCGTCTCCAGCGACCAGAAGGCGGACATCTGCCGCTCGATGGGCGCCGAGGCGATCATCGACCGCAACGCCGAGGGCTACAAGTTCTGGAAGGACGAGCAGACCCAGGACCCGAAGGAGTGGAAGCGCTTCGGCAAGCGCATCCGCGAGCTGACCGGCGGCGAGGACATCGACATCGTCTTCGAGCACCCGGGCCGCGAGACCTTCGGCGCGAGCGTCTTCGTCACCCGCAAGGGCGGCACCATCACCACCTGCGCCTCGACCTCGGGCTACATGCACGAGTACGACAACCGCTACCTGTGGATGTCGCTGAAGCGGATCATCGGCTCGCACTTCGCCAACTACCGCGAGGCCTGGGAGGCCAACCGGCTCATCGCGAAGGGCAAGATCCACCCGACCCTCTCCAAGGTGTACTCCCTGGAGGAGACCGGCCAGGCCGCCCACGACGTGCACCGCAACGCCCACCAGGGCAAGGTCGGCGTGCTGTGCCTGTCCCCCGAGGAGGGTCTGGGCGTGCGCGACGAGGAGATGCGCGCCAAGCACCTCGACGCCATCAACCGCTTCCGCAACATCTGAGACACCCGGGGTCATAGATGACTGAGCGTCAGCCCGCCGCAGGCAAGCGGGAGAAGGACCGGCCGTGGCTCATGCGCACGTACGCCGGCCACTCCACGGCCGAGGCGTCCAACGAGCTGTACCGGCGCAACCTCGCCAAGGGCCAGACCGGCCTGTCGGTGGCGTTCGACCTGCCGACGCAGACCGGCTACGACTCCGACCACATCCTCGCCCGCGGCGAGGTCGGCCGGGTCGGCGTGCCGATCGCGCACCTCGGCGACATGCGTCGGCTGTTCCAGGACATCCCCCTGGAGCAGATGAACACCTCGATGACGATCAACGCCACCGCCATGTGGCTGCTGGCGCTCTACCAGGTCGTCGCCGAGGAGCAGGGTGCGGACATCACCAAGCTCCAGGGCACGACCCAGAACGACATCGTCAAGGAGTACCTGTCGCGGGGCACGCATGTGTTCCCGCCGGTGCCCTCGCTCCGTCTGACGACGGACATGATCTGCTACACGGTCAACCACATCCCCAAGTGGAACCCGATCAACATCTGCAGCTACCACCTCCAGGAGGCGGGAGCCACCCCCGTCCAGGAGATCGCGTACGCGATGTCGACGGCGATCGCGGTCCTGGACGCCGTCCGGGACTCCGGTCAGGTGCCGGCCGAGAAGTTCGGTGACGTGGTCGCCCGTATCTCCTTCTTCGTGAACGCGGGCGTCCGCTTCATCGAGGAGATGTGCAAGATGCGCGCCTTCGGCCGCATCTGGGACAAGGTCACCCGCGAGCGCTACGGCATCGAGAACGCCAAGCAGCGTCGTTTTCGCTACGGCGTCCAGGTCAACTCCCTCGGGCTGACCGAGGCGCAGCCGGAGAACAACGTCCAGCGGATCGTGCTGGAGATGCTGGCCGTGACCCTCTCCAAGGACGCACGCGCGCGTGCCGTGCAGCTGCCCGCCTGGAACGAGGCCCTCGGTCTTCCCCGGCCGTGGGACCAGCAGTGGTCGCTGCGCATCCAGCAGGTCCTCGCCCATGAGAGCGACCTGCTGGAGTACGAGGACATCTTCGAGGGCTCTCATGTCATCGAGGCGAAGGTCGAGGCGCTCGTCGAGGCGTCCCTCGCGGAGATCGACCGGATCCAGGAGATGGGCGGCGCGATGGCCGCCGTCGAGTCCGGCTACCTCAAGTCGCAGCTCGTCTCCTCGCACGCCGAGCGCCGGGCCCGGATCGAGTCCGGCCAGGAGAAGATCATCGGCGTCAACATCTTCGAGACGACCGAGCCGAACCCGCTGACCGCCGACCTGGACACCGCGATCCAGACGGTGGACCCGGCGGTCGAGGCCCGGGTGATCGCGGGCCTCCAGCACTGGCGCGACACCCGCTACCAGCCGCCCTTCAACCACCCGCGCCCGTGCAAGGCGCTGGAGAAGCTGAAGGAGGCCGCCAAGGGCACCGGCAACCTCATGGAGGCCACCCTGGAGTGCGCCCGCGCCGGCGTCACGACCGGCGAGTGGTCCGGGGCGCTGCGCGAGGTGTTCGGCGAGTTCCGGGCACCGACCGGGGTCTCGTCGGCGCCGGTCGCGGTGCCGGCGGAGGAGGGCTCGGCCATGGCGGACGTGCGCCGCAAGGTCGACCTGACGGCCAAGGACATGGGCGTCGGCAAGCTCCGCTTCCTGGTCGGCAAGCCGGGCCTGGACGGGCACTCCAACGGTGCCGAGCAGATCGCCGTGCGGGCCCGTGACGCCGGGTTCGAGGTGGTCTACCAGGGCATCCGTCTGACGCCCGAGCAGATCGTGGACGCGGCCCTCGCCGAGGACGTGCACGCGGTCGGCCTGTCCATCCTGTCCGGCTCGCACGCCCAGCTGGTGCCGGACGTGCTGGAGCGGCTGCATGTGGCCGGTGCCACAGATATACCGGTGATCGCCGGTGGCATCATCCCGAACGGGGACGCCGCACAGCTCAGGGCAGCCGGAGTGGCCGCGGTGTTCACCCCGAAGGATTTCGACATCACCGGGATCATCGGCCGCATCGTCGACGAGATCCGCAAAGCGAACAAGCTCGACCCCCTGGAGGTCCCCGCATGACCGTCAACCGTCTGCGTCCCCGCCGCTCGTGTCTCGCGGTGCCGGGAAGCAACCCCCGCTTCCTGGAGAAGGCGCAGGGCCTCCCGGCGGACCAGGTCTTCCTCGACCTGGAGGACGCGTGCGCCCCGCTCGCCAAGCCCGAGGCGCGGCACACCATCGTCAAGTTCCTCAACGAGGGCGACTGGACGGGCAAGACGAGGGTCGTGCGCGTCAACGACTGGACGACCGAGTGGACGTACCGCGATGTCGTCACGGTCGTCGAGGGCGCCGGCCAGAACCTCGACTGCATCATGCTGCCGAAGGTCCAGACGGCCCAGCAGGTCGTCGCCCTCGACCTGCTGCTGACGCAGATCGAGAAGACGATGGGCTTCGAGGTCGGCAAGATCGGCATCGAGGCGCAGATCGAGAACGCGCAGGGTCTCAACAACGTCAACGAGATCGCGACGGCCTCCCAGCGCGTCGAGACGATCATCTTCGGCCCGGCCGACTTCATGGCGTCCATCAACATGAAGTCGCTGGTCGTGGGCGAGCAGCCGCCCGGCTACCCGGCGGACGCCTACCACTACATCCTGATGAAGATCCTGATGGCGGCCCGCGCCAACAACCTCCAGGCGATCGACGGCCCCTACCTCCAGATCCGCAACGTCGACGGCTACCGCGAGGTCGCCCAGCGCGCCGCGGCGCTCGGCTTCGACGGCAAGTGGGTGCTGCACCCGGGCCAGGTCGAGGCGTCCAACGAGATCTTCTCGCCGTCCCAGGAGGACTTCGACCACGCCGAGCTGATCCTGGACGCGTACGAGTACTACACGTCCGAGGCGGGCGGCAAGAAGGGCTCCGCGATGATCGGCGACGAGATGATCGACGAGGCCAGCCGCAAGATGGCCCTGGTCATCTCCGGCAAGGGCCGTGCCGCCGGCATGCAGCGCACCAGCAAGTTCGAGATTCCGGAGGCCTGAGGCCATGCAGTTCGGGCGCACCTACGAGGAGTTCGAGGTCGGGGCGGTCTACAAGCACTGGCCCGGGAAGACGGTCACGGAGTACGACGACCACCTGTTCTGCCTCCTCACCATGAACCACCACCCGCTCCACATGGACACCAACTATGCGGAGAAGACGACGGACTTCGGCAAGAACGTCGTCGTCGGCAACTACATCTACTCGCTGCTGCTCGGCATGTCCGTCCCGGACGTCTCTGGCAAGGCGATCGCCAACCTGGAGATCGAGTCGCTGAAGCACGTGGCGCCGACCTTCCACGGCGACACGATCTACGGTGAGACGACCGTGCTCGACAAGTGGCCGTCCAAGTCGAAGAACGACCGCGGCATCGTCCACGTCGAGACCAAGGGCTACAAGCAGGACGGCACGCTCGTCTGTGTGTTCCGCCGCAAGGTCATGGTGCCGACCGAGACCTACATCAAGGAGCGCGGCGGCGAGCAGCCCGGCCGCCCCGAGCTCAAGCAGCAGGAGAAGTAGTCATGGCGCGACTTGCCCAGACCGCCGGTCTGACCGACATCCAGCAGGAAATCCTCTCCACCGTCCGCGACTTCGTGGACAAGGAGATCCTCCCGGTCGCCACCGAGCTGGAGCACCGCGACGAGTATCCGCAGCAGATCGTCGACGGCCTCAAGGAGTTGGGCCTGTTCGGCCTGATGATCCCGGAGGAGTACGGCGGTCTGGGCGAGTCGCTCCTGACGTACGCGCTGTGCGTCGAGGAGATCGCCCGCGGCTGGATGTCGGTGTCCGGCATCATCAACACCCACTTCATCGTGGCGTACATGCTCAAGCAGCACGGCACGCAGGAGCAGAAGGACCACTTCCTGCCGCGCATGGCGGCCGGCGACATCCGCGGCGCGTTCTCGATGTCGGAGCCGGGCCTGGGCTCGGACGTGTCGGCGATCACGTCGAAGGCGGTGAAGGACGGAGAGGAGTACGTCCTGAACGGCCAGAAAATGTGGCTGACGAACGGTGGGACGTCAAGTCTGGTCGCCGTACTCGTCCGAAGTGACGAAGGACTCACTCCCGAAGAGGCGGCCGCCAAGCCCCACAAGTCGATGACGACCTTCCTCGTCGAGAAGGAGCCCGGCTTCGGAGAGGTCCGCCCCGGCCTCACCATCCCCGGGAAGATCGACAAGATGGGCTACAAGGGTGTCGACACCACCGAGCTGATCATGGATGGCCTGCGCATTCCGGCCGATCGGGTGCTCGGCGGGGTCACCGGCCGAGGTTTTTACCAAATGATGGACGGCGTCGAAGTAGGCCGCGTCAACGTGGCGGCGCGTGGCTGCGGCGTCGCTCAGCGTGCTTTCGAGCTGGGCGTCTCGTATGCCCAGCAGCGTCACACTTTCGGCAAGCCGATCGCCCAGCACCAGGCGATCCAGTTCAAGCTCGCCGAGATGGCTACCAAGGTCGAGGCCGCGCATGCGATGATGGTCAACGCGGCACGCAAAAAGGACTCCGGGGAGCGAAACGACCTTGAGGCTGGGATGGCGAAGTACCTCGCCTCCGAGTACTGCAAGGAGGTCGTGGAGGATGCCTTCCGGATCCACGGCGGCTACGGCTTCTCCAAGGAGTACGAGATCGAGCGCCTCTACCGTGAGGCTCCGATGCTGCTGATCGGTGAAGGTACCGCCGAGATCCAGAAAATGATCATCGGTCGCAGGCTGCTCGAAGAGTATCGATTCCAGGGCTGATTGTCCGGATACGGGGTGTTTTCTTGGAGAAGAAGATCACACCCCGTCAACACTCTTCAGCCGCCGACTCGGCTTCCTGGCTTGCCCAGTTGTGGCCCACGACCGGTACGATCCCGGGAAAGCCGCCGTCCCCCGTTACAGCGCGGCGCCATCCGCTACGAAGGTCATCCATGCCCCACAGCCAAACCTCTGCACCACGCGACAGCCAGGTCGGCGGCGTACGCCTCGCGCGCGGAGCATCGCCGTGGCTTCTTCCGACGGTCGCCACCGCAGCCCTCAGCCTGGTGCGCGCGCGCAAGTCCGGCGCCGCCAAGGCCGTCGCCGTGCCCGCCACCGCGCTCGCGGCGGGCATGCTGTGGTTCTTCCGCGACCCCGAGCGCGAGATCACCCAGGGCCGGGTCATCTCGCCCGCCGACGGTGTGGTGCAGAGCATCATGCCGTGGAAGGACGGGCGCACCCGCGTCGCGATCTTCATGAGCCCCCTCAACGTCCACGTCAACCGCGCGCCTCTCTCCGGCACGGTGACGTCGGTCGAGCACATCCCGGGTGGGTTCGTTCCGGCGTTCAACAAGGAGAGCGAGAACAACGAGCGCGTAGTCTGGCACTTCGACACCGAACTCGGTGACATCGAGATGATCCAGATCGCCGGCGCGGTGGCCCGCCGCATCGTTCCCTACGTTCCGCAGGGCACGAAGCTCGAGCAGGGCGACCGCATCGGTCTGATCCGCTTCGGCTCGCGCGTCGACATCTACCTGCCGGAGGGCGTGGACGTCGCGGTGGAGGTCGGTCAGAAGACCGTGGCTGGGGTGACTCGCATTGACCGTGATTGATCCTGAGACCCAAGCGGGCTGGGTGCCCGAGGCCGAAGAGGTCGAGGACGAGGAGGAGATGCCTCTTTCTCTCCGCCTCTCGATAGCGGACACCCTCACCCTCGGCAATGCCACGTGCGGCTTCATGGCGGTGTACTTCACCACCACCGGCATCCTGATCCCGCACCTCACGGACAGCCAGGAGTCCGGCATGGCCCGCAACAGCGCGGCCACGGCGGTCATCCTGATGCTCTGCGCGGCGGTCTTCGACCTGTTCGACGGCCTGGTGGCGCGCAAGCTGCGCTCCTCGCCGATGGGCGCGGAGCTGGACAACCTCTCCGACCTGGTCAGCTTCGGCCTGGCACCGGCGTACTTCGTCCTCGTCTACGGCATGGTCGCCGCCGACGCCTCCCAGCGGGTGGCCGCGGTGGGGGCGATCGTGGTGCTTTTGGCGGTGGTGCTCAGGCTTGCGCGGTTCTCCTGTGTGACGGTGAAGGACGGCACCTTCCAGGGCATGCCGTCACCGTTCGGGGCACTGACCGTGGTCTCGATCGTGCTCCTCGAGCTGCCCTTCGAGGCGACGCTGATGGCGATCCTGGGGACGGCGTGGCTGATGGTGAGCCGGGTGGAGTACCCGAAGCCGCGGGGCATCCTCGCGGTGGCGATGCTCGGCTGGATCGTGTCGGCCATGGGTCTGCTGGCGGCCTGGGCGTTCGACGCCCCGGGCGGACAGCTGCTCCTGCAGACGGGCTGTGCCCTCCAGCTGGTCATGGGTGCGGTGATCCCGCTGTTCGCCACGGCCCGCCGGGTGCACAACTTCCGTGACAACCGGCGCGAGGCACGAGCGACGCAACTGCCGTAGGCGCCTGGTGGAAGACCTGCGAAAGGGCCCGAACCGATCCGGTTCGGGCCCTTTCGCTGTGCGGTCTCAGGCCCCCGGCGTGTACGCCTCGGCCACCTCGGACGCCTCCGCCTCCCGTACGACCTTCATGCCGCCCGTCACGCCCTTGTCCGGCTGCAGGATCACGCTCTGCCGGGAGGACGCGGACTTGGGGTCGGTGAAGTCCTGGGTCGGGCCGAAGCCGAGGTCGAAGGAGTCGATGCCCAGCAGGGCCTTGTCGACGCCCTCCCTGGTGAGGTCCTTGCTCTCGCAGGCCTTCTTCAGCGCCTCGCCGAAGGCCGACACCGCGGTCCAGCCGGCGACGATGCCGTTGTCGAGGGCGTCCTTCGGGTAGGCCGCCTGATAGTCGGCGACGAGCTTCTTCGCCTCCGGGGTGTCCGCGCCGATCGGGAGCGAGGGCGAGGCCACGTAGTAGTTCTTCATCAGGGCCGGTCCCGCCTGCGTGGCCAGGAGCTGGGGCGCGAAGGCGGAGTTGTTGCCGATGATCGGCACGTCGAAGCCGCCGGCCGCCGCGACGCCGACGAGCGAGGCCGCCTGGCGCGGGCCCGCGCTGATGACGATCGCCTTGACGCCGGCCTGCTTCAGAGCGGCGACCTGGGCGGTCATGTCGTTGTCGGTGGGCTTGATCTTCTGCTCGACGACGGTCAGCCCCTTCTCCTTCGCGATGTGCTGGGAGCCGGCCAGGGCGCTCTCGCCGTAGTCGCCCTCGAAGTACACATGGCCGATCTTGTCGCCCTTCTTGACGCCCTTCTCCTGGAGCAGGAAGTCGACGGCGTTGATCGTCTCGATGTCGTAGGTGGAGCCGATGACCCGGATGTACGGGCTGCCGAGCAGCGCCGACGACCACGCCTGCGGCAGCACGAGCCCCTTGTCCTGGCCGTCGACGCGCTGCTTGACCGCGGCGACGAACGGGGAGCCGATGAACTGCGCGAAGCCCAGCACCTTCGGCTCCAGCTCGGTGTAGCCGGAGACGGCCTTCTGCGGGTCGTAGCCGTGGTCGCGGACCGTCAGCCGGACCTTGTAGCCGCAGACACCGCCGTCGGCGTTCAGCTGCTTCACATACAGCTGCTGGGCCTGGGTGACGCTCTTGCCGAGGGTGGCGTAGACGCCGGTCATGTCGGTGAGGGCACCGAGGGTGATCGTCTTGCCGGAGATGCCGTCGCCGGTCTTCACCCCGCCCGCCGACTGTTTGTCACCGTCGTCGTCCTTGGCCTTGGAGCTGCATCCCGCCAGTACGAGCAGTGCGGCGAGCGCGCCCGCGGCGGCCCTGGCCGCGTACGTCCTGTTCATCGTTCCTCCCCTGAATGAGTTGTGACGCGACGCCGGGCGGCCATCCTGACCAGGCCGCCGGGCAGGAACAGCACCACCAGCACGACGGCGGCGCCGTAGAGATACCGGGATGCCTCGCCCGGTGCGATCCCGCCCGTGCCGGGGGCGGAGACCAGGGGCAGGGCATCGCTGTAGCGGGTCAGCAGCTGCGGGAGCAGGGAGACGAAGACCGCCCCCGCGACCGCGCCGGAGACCGAGCCGAGCCCGCCGATGACGATCATGGCGAGGTATTCGAGGGACAGCGTGATGCCGAAGTAGTCGGGCACGGTCCGCTGGAAGACCAGGGCGAGCAGCACGCCCGCCAGCCCGGCGTACATCGACGACAGCACGAAGACGGCGGCCCGGTGCCGGGCCACGGGTACACCGATCACTCCGGCGGCGATGCGGTGGTCGCGGATGGCGTTCATGGCCCGGCCCGGACGGCCGCGCAGCACGCCACGGGCGAACAGCGCGCCGGCCAGCAGGACCGCCAGACCGGCGTACCAGAGTTTCTCCGCCGACCCGAACGGCACGGCGGCCACGAGGAGTTCACGGTCGTCGAAGGTGAGGCCGAAGAGGTTCAGCGGCGGTACGTCACGACCGTTCGCCCCGCCGGTCAGATCGTGGGCGTTGAACATCACGTGCTGTCCGATGAAGACGAGCGCGAGCGTGGCGATGCCGAGGTAGGCGCCGCTGAGCCGCCCGGAGATGGGGCTGAACAGCCCGCCCGCCACCCCCGCGACGAGCACCGCCAGCACGGCCGCCAGCCACGTCGGCAGGCCGAGCCCGGTCAGGCCGTCGCCGCCGTCCGCCGCGAACACGCAGTAGGCGTAGGCGCCGACGGCGAGGAAGAAGGCGTGGCCCATGGAGAGCTGACCGGTGGCGCCGGTGAGGAGGTTGATGCCGATCGCGCCGATGGCCGCGGCCATGGCGAAGAGGCCGGCCTGGAGCCAGAAACGGTCGAGGTAGAAGGGGAGGGCGAGGAGGAGCACCGCTCCGGCGGCCCCGACGTAGGAGCGGGGATTCGTGAGCCAGGCGGGGCGGCGGCGGGTGCCGGGCGGTGCCTCGCGGGCCTTGTCGCGGCCGAGAACCTCAGACACGGGCCAGCTCCTTCGTCCCGAACAGCCCGGCCGGGCGGATGAGCAGGATCACGACCATCACGAGGTACGGCGCCAGGTCTCCGAGCCCACGCCCGAGGAACGTCAGGTCGCTCTGGTAGCCGGTCGCCAGCGACTCCGTGATGCCGACCAGCAGCCCGCCCACCAGCGCGCCCGTCGTGGAGTCCAGCCCGCCGAGGATCGCGGCCGGGAAGGCCTTGAGCGCGGCCAGCGAGGTGGCCCGTTCCAGCCCCGGTGTCGGGAAGACGGTGAGGAACAGCGCGGCCACCGCGGCGAGTCCCCCGGCCACCGCCCACGCTCCCAGCGACACCCGGCCCAGCCGTACGCCCATCAGGGCCGCCGTCTCCGCGCTCTCCGCGGCCGCCCGCATCGCCACGCCCCACGAGGTGTACCGGAAGACCAGCAGGAACGCGGTGATGAGCAGCGCCGCCGCCACGAACGCGGCGATCCGCGTGTGGGCGAGGGAGATCGGCCCGAGCTTGAGCACGCTGTCCCCCCACGGGTCCCCGAGCGGCAGCACGTCGGTGCCCATACGGCGGGTCAGTTCGGTGGTGAGCAGGATGTCGACCCCGATGGTGACGATGGCGAGGACGCTGTGGTCGGAGCCCCGGTAGCGCCGCATCACCAGGAACTCCACCGCCGCGCCGACCACGGCCGCGCCCGCGATCCCGACGAGCAACGCGGGCCAGAAGCCGATGTCGTCGTGGAGGGTCGCGGTGACGTAACCGCCCGCGAGCAGCAGCGAGGCGTGGGCGAAGTTGACGACTTCGGTGGCCCGGAAGATCACCACGAAGCCGAGCGCGATGAGCGCGTACACGGAACCCAGTGAGACGCCGTTGAGGAGGATCTCGGCGAAGGTGCTCATGACGCCTCCCCCAGGTACGCCCGTACGACGGCCGGATCGTTCTGTACGTCGGCGGGGGCGCCGTCGGCGATCCGGCGCCCGAAGTCCAGTACGGTCACGGCGTCCGCGAGCCGCATCACCACCCCCATGTCGTGTTCCACCAGCACGATCGAGATACCGAGCCCGTCGCGCACTCCCGCGATCACGGCGGCCGTCCGGCGCCGCTCATCGGCGGTCATCCCGGCGACGGGCTCGTCGAGAAGCAGCAGGCGCGGCTCCATGCAGAGCGCGCGGGCGAGTTCGGCGAGCTTCTGCTGCCCGTACGGCAGGGAGCCCGCCGGGCGGTCCAGACAGTCCGCGATGCCGACGAACTCGGCGATCTCGCGGACGCGTTCACGGTGCATCCGTTCCTCTCGTGCGGCCGACGGCAGCCTCAGTCCCGCCGCCAGGAAGCCGGTTCGGGTCAGCCGGTGCCTGCCGAGGAGCAGGCTGTCCTCGACCGAGGCGAGGGGCGGTAGGGCGAGGTTCTGGAAGATGCGGGCGACGCCGAGGCCGGCGATGCGGTGCGCGGGCATGCCGGTGAGCTCGTGGTCGCCGAAGCGGACGCTGCCCGCGGTGGCCCGGTAGACGCCGGACAGGACGTTGAAGCAGGTCGACTTTCCGGCGCCGTTGGGGCCGATGAGGGCGTGCACGGTGCCGGGGCGGACGGTGAAGCTGACGTTGTCGAGTGCGGTGAGGCCCGCGAACCGGACGGTCAGGTCGCGTACGGCGAGGGTGTCCACCGGCTCACCCCTTCCAAGGGGTGAGCGTGCGTCCTACGACCTGGTCGGCGTCTGCCGCCGCGTCCTCGTCGACCACGCCGAGGTAGCGGCGGCGGACCTCGTCGGAGGCGGCGAGTTCGGCGGCCGGGCCGGACAGGGTCACCTCGCCGACCTCGAGGACGTACGCGCGCGTGGCGAGCCGTAGGGCGAGGGCGGCGTTCTGTTCGACGAGGAGGACCGACGTGCCCTGTTCGTTGATCTCGCGGACCGTGTCGGCGATCCGCTGCGCCATGAGCGGGGCGAGGCCCAGGGAGGGCTCGTCGAGGAGCAGGACCTTCGGGACGGCCATCAGGGCCCGGGCCACGGCGAGCATCTGCTGCTCGCCGCCGGAGAGCAGGCCCGCGCGCTGGTGTGCGCGCTCCGCGAGGACGGGGAAGAGTTCGTGGACGCGGGCGAGGGCTTCGGGCCGCCCGGTGCGGCTGCCGCCGAGGCCGCCGGCGCGCAGGTTGTCGGCGACCGTCATCCGGGAGAACACCTGCCTGCCTTCCGGCACATGGGACACCCCGGCCGCCACCACCCGGTCCGGCGCGAGCCCGTCCAGGCGGCGGTCGCCCAGACGTACCTCGCCCTCGGTGACCGTGCCGCCATGGAAGGACAGCGTGCGGCTGATCGCCCGCAGCAGCGTCGACTTGCCCGCGCCGTTGGAGCCCAGCACCGTCACCACGCTCCCCTCGGGCACCTCCAGGGACACCCGGCGCAGGGCGCGTACGGGCCCGTATCCCACCGAAAGCTCCCGCACCACGAGTCCGGATCCGCCCATGAACTTCCCCTCTGCCCTCACTCTGTGTGGCGCTCACCCCAGCACCGGTGCGAGCGCGCGTCCACGGCCCGTGGCAATGTCGCTGCGGGTGCCCAGCGGCCCGGTGCCTGCGTTGTGCGCGCGCACAACACCGCGTGTCAGGGGCCTGTGCGCGGGCCTGTCCCGATGGCATCCTCCGGTCATGGGTGGGCGACGGCTGCGGACCGGGCACGACTGGAAACTCCTCGCGGAGTCCTGCACAGCGCTGCTGGAACGGGTGCCCGAGCTCGTCGACGAGCACCTACGGCAACTGGCCGAGCACTCCCCCGTCTACGCGGGAGTGCTCGCCGCCGACCTCCAGTGGCGGGAGGCGGAGGAGGCGATCCGGATCGGCATCGAGACCCTTTCGGCGCCCCGGGAGTCGCCCCGCCGCGACCTGGAGCACGCCGAGGACCTGGGCCGGCACCGGGCACAGCAGGGGCTGCCGCTGGATCTGCTGGTGCACGCCTATCGCAACGCCGGCTATCTGGTGTGGGACGCGCTGGTGGAGGGCGCCGCGGGGCGGGAACCGGAGCGGCTGGCGGCGCTCATGCGGTCGGCGACGGTGGTGTGGTCGGCGGTGGACGCGCAGACCCAGACGGCGTCGGAGGCATACCGGGCGACCGAGGCGGAGCTGCGACGCCGTACCGACGAGCAATTGCAGGCGCTGCTCGACGCGCTGCTCGAGGGGCAGGCCACGCCGGGGCTGGCGGCGCGGGCCGCCGCGGGGCTCGACCTGCCGGAGCACGGCCCCTACGCGGTGGTGGTCCTGCGGGCGGTGCGGCGGGACACACACGGGCAGCCGTTGCGGGGCGCGGGGTTCCGGTTCATCTGGCGGATGCGCGCGGACTGCGAGATCGGGGTCGTCGCGCTGACGCCCGGCCAGGGGCTGGACGGAGTGGCCCAGGCGCTGGACGGGCGGTGCTCGGGGCCCGGCGGGATCAGCCCGGTGGTGCCGGGGCTGGCCGAGCTGGGGCGGGCCCGGCGGCTCGCGGAACTGGCGCTGCGGACGTGTCCGCCGGACGGGACCGAGGTCGTACGGCTGGATCAGCGGATGCCGACGGCGCTGGTGGTGAGCCAGCCGGAGCTGGCCGACCGGCTGGTGTCGGACGTGTTCGGCGAGCTGCTGGCGCTGGAGCCCGCCGACCGGGCCGTGCTGCTGGAGACCCTCGATGTGTGGCTGACGTGCGAGGGCTCCGCGGGGCGGGCCGCGGGACGGCTGTACTGCCATCGCAACACGGTCTTCAACCGGCTACGACGACTGGAACAGCTGACGTCCCGGTCGCTGGCCCGGCCCCGGGATCTGATCGAGATGACGTTGGCGCTGGACGCGTACCGGCTCTCGGGTGCCCGGAGGTGATCAGGTCAGGAAGTCCCGGCCGATCTGCTCCGCCACCCGCTCCAGGATCGGCCCGGCGTCCGCGATGCACTTCGCCACGTCGGGCTCGATCTCGGTGAGCGGGTACGCCCGCCGGATGCCCGCCCGGCCGAGCGCCTCCGGGGGCAGGGCCAGGCGGCCGCAGACCGCGACGACCTCCTTGTCCGCGGCGCGGGCCGCGGCGGCGACGCCCGCGGGGGCCTTGCCGTGGAGGGTCTGCTCGTCGAGGGAGCCCTCGCCGGTGATGACCAGGGTGGCCCGCTCGAGCGCGGGCGCGAAGCCGAGGACGTCGAGCATGACCTCGATACCGGGGCGGAACCGGGCGCCGACCAGCAGCGCGCCGTAGCCGATGCCGCCCGCGGCACCCGCCCCCGGGGAGGCCGCGTGCGCGGCGGCCTTCGCGCCGAGGGCGCTCTCCAGCACGCGCGCGTAGTGGGCGAGGGCCTCGTCGAGGGCCTCCACGTCGTCCGGGGAGGCGCCCTTCTGCGGGCCGTAGACCGCGGGCGCGCCCTTGGGGCCGGTCAGCGGGTTGTCGACGTCGCTGGCGAGGACCAGTTCGACGTCGGCGAGACGCGGGTCCAGTTCGGACAGGTCGGCCGTGGCGAGGTCGGCGAGACCGCCGCCGCCCGGGGCGACCGGCTCGCCGTCCTTGTCGAGGAACCGGGCGCCGAGCGCGGTCAGCATGCCGGCGCCGCCGTCCGTGGTGGCGCTGCCTCCGACGCCGAAGACGATCGTGCGGGCGCCCGCGTCGAGGGCGGCCCGCAGCAGCTCGCCGGAGCCGTACGTGGAGGACGTGAGCGGCGCGAAGACGCCCTTGGGGAGGCGCTGGAGGCCGCTGGCCTCCGCCATCTCCACCACGGCCGTGTCGCCGCGCAGCGCGAAGGCCGCCGTGACCTCCTGGCCGAGGGGGCCGGCGGCCTTGATCTCGTGCCGCTCGAAGCCGGCCGCGACCGCCGCGTCCACGGTCCCGTCACCGCCGTCGGCCACCGGCAGCGCCTCGACCTCGGCGCCCGGCACGGCCCGGCGCAGCCCGGCCGTCACCCGCTCCGCGACCTGCACGGCCGTGAGCGACCCTTTGAACTTGTCCGCGGCGATGAGCACCCTCTGGGCACTGTTGCCTGCAGCGTTCGCCACCTTGCATTCCCCTTGCTCTCCGGGCCTCACGCATGTCAGGCCAGTCGCGCCGCTGCGACCTTAACCGGAGGTGCCCCTCGCCGTCATGCCCCGCCCGGACCTTGAGAAGCCGCTGCGACCCCGCTGTGCGGTGGCCCGGAATCGGGTGCTGCATTTTTCCGGGGGACAACCCCCGGACCCCCGGCAGAAAAACACGTCCCGCGTGACCGGTGTGGACATCGCTAGGCGAACCTGAGTAAACCGGTCCTATGACCCCTGTGGGTAGCGCACCAGAGCTCGCCGACCGCGTCCTCGGGGGCTGGCTGGGCCGGATCGCCGGCAACATGCTGGGCAAGCCGGTCGAGCAGGGCGACCTGTGGACGCGGGACCGGATCGACCACTATCTGCGGCAGGCCGCCGCCCTGCCGCTGACCGACTATCTGCCCGAGCCGCCCAGCGAGAGCGACGGCTTCGAGCTGCGCCCGGAGTGGCGCCAGTGCGTGCGCGGCCGGATCCACGGCAGCTGCCGTGACGACGACGTGGACTACGCCATCCTCGGCCTGGACCTGCTGGAGACGCACGGCTTCGCCTTCAGCACCGAGCAGGTCGGGGAACTGTGGCTGCTCAGGCTGCCGTATCTGCAGACGTTCACGGCGGAACGGGCCGCCTACCGCAACCTCGCCAACGGGCTGAAACCGCCGCTGACGGCGACGTACGACAACCCCTACCAGGAGTGGATCGGCGCCCTGATCCGCGCCGACATCTACGGCTGGACCTGCCCCGGCGTCCCGCGCCGCGCGGCCTCGCTGGCCCGTCGGGACGCCGTGCTGTCGCACACCGGCAACGGTGTGTACGGCGCGATGTGGGCGGCCGCGCTGGTCTCGGCGGCGTTCACGGCGTCGACCGTGCGCCACGCCCTGGACCAGGCGCTGACCGTGATCCCGGGGAGCAGCCGGCTGGCCCGGACCGTGCGCCGGGTGATCTCCCTCCACGACACCCGGATGACGTGGGAGGACACCCTCGGCACGGTGGCCGAGGAGACCTCGCGGATGGGCTGGATCCACACCGTCCCGAACGCCGCGGTGCTCACCGCAGGACTCCTGTACGGCGACGGCGACTTCACCCGCACCGTCACGCTGACGGTCCGCGGCGGTCTGGACACCGACTCCAACGGGGCGACCGCCGGGTCGGTGGCCGGGGTGCTGAGCGGCGCCGAGGCGATTCCGGCGCAGTGGAAGGAGCCGCTGGAGGACACGGTGCGCAGCGCGGTGTTCGGGTTCGACAGGGTCCGGATCAGTGAACTGGCCGAGCGGACACTGCGGTTGGTGGAGGCCGAGTGACGCCGGCGCCGCGGCGCGCGGGAGGCGCGCGACCGTTCTCGCGGGCCTGCGGGAGCCGTTCGGCGCGCTCTTACCGCTCCGGGACGGCCTGGTTACCCTTCGTGGATGACCGCTGCTGACTTCGCCACGTACATCGCGGGCCTCCCCCGTGTCCTCGCCGGTGCCGCCGCCCTCTTCCGGGACGCGGCGGGCCGGGTGCTGCTCGTCGAGCCCAACTACCGTGACGGCTGGGCGCTTCCGGGCGGCACCGTCGAGTCCGACGACGGCGAGACCCCGCGCCAGGGTGCGCGCCGGGAGACCGCGGAGGAGATCGGCCTCGACCGGGAGCTCGGCCGGCTGCTCGCGGTGGACTGGGTGCAGGGGACGGCGTTGCGGCCGCCGCTGGTGGCGTACCTCTACGACGGCGGGGTGCTCGCCGAGGACGACTTCAAGGCGATCCGGTTGCAGGAGGAGGAGCTGCTGTCCTGGCGGCTCGTACCGCGCGAGGAGCTGGCCGAGTATCTGCCGGATGCCCTGGGCCGCCGGGTGCTGGCCGCGCTGGACGTGCTCGCGGGCGGGGCGGGGACGGCCGAGCTGGAGAACGGGCACCGGGCGGTCTGACTCCGCCCGGGAGCGCGGCCCGTCAGTGCCGCAGCCGGGTGTTGAGGCGGGCGGCCTGCCGGGTCAGGTGGTCGCGCTCGGCGAGGTCGGTGGCCTTGCCGGCGGCCTCGGCGTACAGCCGTGCCGCCGCCGTCAGGTCGCCGTCGCGCTCGTGGAGGTACGCCGCCACCGCGGTGTGGCGGGGCAGGGAGTCCTCCAGCGCCGCGAGCGCCGCGAGGCCCGCGCGCGGTCCGTCGGCCTCGCCGACGGCGACCGCGCGGTTGAGCCGGACGACGGGGCTGTCGGTCAGCCGGGCGAGTTCGTCGTACCACTCGACGATCTGTACCCAGTCGGTCTCCTCGGCGGTGGGCGCGTCCGCGTGGAGCGCCGCGACGGCGGCCTGGGCCTGGTACTCGCCCAGCCGGTCGCGGGCCAGAGCGGCCTGGAGGATCTCGACGCCCTCGGCGATCGCCCCGGTGTCCCAGCGGCCGCGGTCCTGCTCGGCGAGCGGCACCAGGCTGCCGTCGGGCGCGGTCCGGGCGGTACGGCGGGCGTGGTGGAGCAGCATGAGGGCGAGCAGCCCGGCCACCTCGGGGTGGTCGATGACGGCCGCGAGCTGCCGGGTCAGCCGGATGGCCTCGGCGGCGAGGTCGACGTCGCCGGAGTAGCCCTCGTTGAAGACCAGGTAGAGGACGCGCAGCACGGTGGCGACGTCACCGTGCCGGTCGAACCGGACGCCGGAGACGGTGCGCTTGGCGCGGCTGATGCGCTGCGCCATGGTCGCCTCGGGCACCAGGTACGCCTGGGCGATCTGCCGGGTGGTGAGGCCGCCGACCGCGCGCAGGGTGAGGGCGACCGCGGACGACGGTGTCAGCGAGGGGTGGGCGCACAGGAAGTACAGCTGGAGCGTGTCGTCCACCGCGGGCGCGGGTCCGGGCGCCGGTTCCTCGTCGAGGCGGTCCTCCCGCCGGCGCCGGGCGGTGTCCGCGCGGGTGGCGTCGAGGAACTTGCGCCAGGCCACGGTGACCAGCCAGCCCTTCGCGTCCCGCGGAGGGTCGGCCGGCCAGACGCGGACCGCCTCCACGAGCGCGTCCTGCACGGCGTCCTCGGCCGCCGCGAAGTCTGCTCCGCGGCGGACGAGGACGGTGAGCACGCTCGGCGTGAGGCGCCTCAGCAGGGCCTCGTCCATCAATGGCACTCCGCGATGGTGGGGGGTGCGGACAGGAACGGGCGCAGTTCGAGCCACTCGTGGATCGGCTTCCCGCCCGCCCCGGGAGCGGCGGACAGTTCCCCGGCCAGCTCGACGGCGCGCTCGTAGGTGTCGACGTCGATCACCATCCAGCCGGCGATGACGTCCTTGGTCTCGGCGAAGGGCCCGTCGGTGACCGGCGGGCGGCCCTCACCGTCGTAGCGGACCCACGCGCCCTCGGGGGCGAGCGCCTGCCCGTCGACGAACTCGCCGCTCTTCTCCAGCCGGTCCGCGAAGTCCCGCATGTACTGCACGTGCGCCGAGATCTCCTCCGGCGTCCACTGGTCCATGGGGACGTCGTTCACCGCGGCCGGGGCTCCCCGGTAGTGCTTCAGCAGCAGGTACTTGGCCATGGTGGTTCTCCTCGGTACTGGTGCGGCCCATTGTGGTCGCGTTCACCCCTGGGACGGAGCGGGTCACGGGTTCTCGACATCACCGTCCAAGATTTTTTCGGAGCCGGGTGCGGCCGTACGTCGACGAGGGACGACGGCCGACATAACCGCTCGCTCCCGACAACCCCGCCGATCTACCCTCGGCCCCATGGACAAGCCTCTCGTCGCCCTGCTCAGTGGCGCAGGTATTTCGACCGATTCCGGGATCCCGGACTATCGCGGCCCCAATGGCCTGTGGCGGCGGGATCCCGAGGCCGAGAAGCTCGTGACGTACGGGTACTACATGGACGATCCGGAGATCCGGCGCCGCTCGTGGCGGATGCGGCGCGAGAACCGGACGCTCCGGGCCGAGCCGAACGCCGCGCACATCGCCGTGGCCGAGCTGGAGCGGTCCGGTGTGCCGGTGCGGGTCATCACGCAGAACGTGGACGGGCTGCACCAGCTCGCCGGGATGCCGACCCGCAAGGTGCTCGAACTGCACGGCTCCGCACGGAGTTTCGTGTGCACGAAGTGTCATGCGCGCGGGCCCATGGAGGACGCCCTCGCGCGGGTCGAGGCCGGCGAGGACGATCCGGCATGCCGGCAGTGCGGCGGGATCCTCAAGTCGGCGACCGTGATGTTCGGCGAACGGCTCGACCCGGTGGTGCTCGGCGAGGCGGTCTCGATCACCAAGGCGTGCCAGGTGTTCATCGCCGTCGGAAGCACCCTCCAGGTCCAGCCCGCCGCAGGGCTCGCCGGTGTCGCCGCCGACCACGGGGCGCGGCTGATCATCGTCAACGCCGAGCCGACGCCGTACGACGAACGCGCCGACGAGGTGGTGCGGGAGCCGATCGGGACGGCGCTGCCGAAGCTGCTGCGGCGGCTTCGGGAGGAGGGCTCTCCTCGTCCGCTGTGACGCGGTGCCGTCCTGGGCGCGTGCCGGGCCGAAGGCGTCAGAACAGTGCCGCTCCGCGCTCGAAGTCGAGCAGCCGCTGCTTGCGTTCCAGGCCGCCGCCGTAGCCGGTCAGGCTGCCGTCGGCGCCGACGACGCGGTGGCAGGGGACGATGATGCCGATCGGGTTCTTGCCGTTGGCGAGGCCGACCGCGCGGGAGGCGCCGGGGTTGCCGAGGGCGTCGGCGAGCTCGCCGTAGGTGCGGGTCTCGCCGTGGGGGATGCGGAGCAGCTGCTGCCACACGCCGCGCTGGAACGGGGTTCCGTCCAGGTGGAGTTCGAGGGTGAACTCCTTCAGCTCCCCGGCGAAGTAGGCCGCCAGCTGGTCGGCAGGCTCCCCGAAGGGGCGGTCGTCGCGTGCGCCGAAGTTCTCCTGGGGCGGGCGGTGGCGCTGGCCGGTCATGTAGAGGCCGCTGAGGGTGCCGTCCGTCGCGACGAGGGTCAGCGGGCCGTACGGGCTGTCGATCGTGGTGTGCTGCTTCGCTGAACTCACGGAACGTCCTTATACCGGGAGGAAGTTGATCGGGTGACTGTCGGTCGCCCACAGGTACTGGACCGCGTACGCCCGCCAGGGCCGCCAGGCCGCCGCCCGCGCGGTCAGCGCGGCCGGGGTCGACGGGAGACCCAGCTCCTGGGCGGCCTTGCGAATGCCGAGGTCGGTGGGGAGGAAGGCGTCGGGGTCCCCGAGCGCGCGCATCGCGATGACGTCGACGGTCCAGGGGCCGAAGCCGGGCAGGGCGAGGAGCCGGGCGCGGGTCTCCGTCCAGTCGCCCTCCACACCCAGGTTGAGCGATCCGTCGGCGAGTTGGGCGACGAGGGTGGTGAAGGTGGCCCGGCGGGTGCGGGGCATCGCCAGCGAGTCCGGGTCGAGGGCGGCGAGCGCCTGCGGGGACGGGAAGAGATGGGTCAGGCCGCCCTCGGGGTCGTCCAGCGGCTCGCCGTGCGCGGTCACCAGACGGGCCGCGTGGGTACGGGCCGCCGCCGTGGACACCTGCTGCCCGAGGACCGCCCGTACGGCGAACTCCGCCTCGTCCACCGTCCGCGGCACCCGCCGCCCCGGAGCCTTGTCGACCAGCGGCGCCAGCACCGGGTCCGCACGCAACTGGTCGTCGATCGCGACCGGATCGGCGTCCAGGTCGAGCATGCGCCGGCAGCGGCTGATGGCGACGGTCAGGTCGCGCAGGTCGCCGAGGGTGAGGCGGCAGGCGATGTGGTCGGGGTTCGGGGTGAGCGTCACGATGCCCTGGCCGTACGGCAGTCGGAGCGTGCGCCGGTACGCGCCGTCCCGCCACTCCTCCACCCCCGGTACGGCGGTCGCCGCGAGGTGGCCGAAGAGGTTGTCGGGGTTGAGGGGGGCGCGGAACGGCAGCCGCAGGGTGAGGGCGCCCGGAGTGCTCGCGGTGGTGCCCTTCTTCGGCGCCCGGGTGCGCAGTTCGCTCGGCGAGAGGGCGAAGACCTCGCGCACGGTGTCGTTGAAGGTGCGGATGGAGGAGAAGCCGGCGGCGAAGGCGATCTCCGCCATCGGCAGCGGGGTCGTCTCGATCAACAGCCTTGCCGTCTGGGCGCGTTGGGCCCTGGCGAGGGCGAGCGGGCCCGCGCCGAGTTCGGCGAGGAGCTGGCGTTCGATCTGCCGGGTGCTGTAGCCGAGCCGGGAGGCGAGTCCGGGCACGCCCTCGCGGTCGACGATGCCGTCGGCGATCAGCCGCATCGCCCGGGCGACCAGGTCCGCGCGCTGGTTCCACTCGGGGGAGCCGGGACTGGTGTCCGGGCGGCAGCGCTTGCACGCCCGGAAGCCGGCCTGCTGACAGGCGGCCGCGCTCGGGTAGAACGTCATGTTCTCCGCCTTGGGCGGCACCACCGGACAGCTGGGCCGGCAGTAGATCCGGGTCGTCAGGACCGCCGTGAAGAACCACCCGTCGAACCGGGCGTCCTTGGACTGGACCGCGCGCACGCAGCGCTCGGTGTCGGTGTGCATCCCCTTCTGCATACGTTCAGCATGGTGCAGTCACCCGGCGCGGGCTGGCGGGAATCCGACATCAACCTCGCGCTTCCTGCGCCGTCCCGGATCGCCACGCGGATTCGCGCGGCAGCCGCAGCGTCGAGGTGGTCGACCTGGCGCGGGGCGACCGCCGCGCTGTCGGTGGGCGTCGGTGGGACGCTGGCGCTGCTGTCGGCGTGCGGGCCCGTGGTGGCCGTGGTGGTGGGGGTACGGCGACGGGTGGGCGCCGGACGCGCCTGACGGCCCGAGCCGGTACGGGCACCCTGTACGCGGCCCGCTCACACCCCCCGCGTCCGGGCCGCCAGCAAGGCGATGTCGTCACGCGCCGACCCTGTCGCGGCGTGCGCCAGGATCCCGTCGAGGATCTCGTCCAGGCCTCCGCCGGGCGGCAGACGCACTTCCGTCAGCCGGTGCAGGGAGACGTCGATGTCCTCGCCCCGGCGTTCCACGAGGCCGTCGGTGTAGAGGAGCAGCACCCCGCCCGGGACGCCCGGGCGGGAGACCGTCTCGTAGACGCCCATACCGGTGCCGAGCGGCGGGCCCGCCGGCAGCGGGACCAGTTCCACACGACCGTCGGGCAGGATCCGCAGCGGTGGCAGGTGGCCGGCGTTCGCGTAGCTGACCGTGTCCGTGGCCGGGTCGCCCAACGCCAGCAGGCAGGTGGCGACGCGCTCGAAGCCGGACCCGGCGACCATGCGATCGGCGGCGGCGAGCATCTCGTGCAGGGGCATCCCGGAGGAGGCGAGGGCGCGCAGCATGGAGCGGTAGTGGCTCATCGCGACCGCGGCCTCGACACCGTGGCCCATGACATCGCCGATGACCAGCAGATTGCGGCCCTGCGGAAGTGCCAGCGAGTCGTACCAGTCCCCGCCCACGACCGCGCTGTCGTCGGCCGGGAGATAGCGGGAGGCGGTCTCCAGGTCCGGGTGCGGCAGCGTCGGCTCGCTGAGCAGGGCCCGCTGGAGCTCCAGGGCCATGGTGTGTTCGCGGGTGTAGCGCTGGGCGCGTTCCATGGCGTGGGAGGCGCGCCCCGCGAGTTCCTGGGCCACCACGGCGTCCTCGGCGGTGAAGGCGGGTGAGGAGCCCGCCCGGACCATGGCGAGGACGCCCACGCTGCGGGAGTCGGTCCGCAGGGGCACGACCAGCGTGGAGTGGATCCCGGCGGCGCGGTAGCGCTCCAGCCGCTCCGCGTAGGGTCCCCTGGGCCGGACCCCGGTCGGCAGGCTCGTCACGAAGGGCCGCCCGCGTTCCAGACAGCGGCGCATGGGGGACGTCGGTCCGTGGTCGTTCACGTCGTCCGGGCCCGCCAGTCCGCCGAGGCGTACCGCGAGCTCCGGCCGGGCGCTCACGGCGGCCCGCCGCATCCGCATCACCCCGGCCGAGGGGGTCCGCGAGGAGCTCACCGGTTCGTTCTCCACGACCAGCTCGACCGAGGCCCCGTCCGCGAGGTCGCGCACGACGAAGTCGACGAGTTCCTGGCAGGTGGTCTCCAGGTCCAGCGTGGTGCCGATGCGCAGGGTGGCGGCGTGCAGCATGGCCATCCGGCCGTGGGCCCGTTCCAGTTCGTTGAGATAGCGGCGCGGTTCGGTGACCTCCACGCCGATGGCCACGAGTCCGACGATCTCGCCGCGCTCGTTCTGGAGCCGGTGGTACGTGCTGTGCCACTCCCGCGGCTCGCGGGAGGTCCCGGCGCCCATGTCCCCGGCGATGAGGACATCGCGCGGCCGTCCGTCCCGCAGTACCGCCCGCGGCACTTCCTCCGGTCTCTCCACCCCCGGTATGACCTCGGCGAGGGTCCGTCCCAGCTGGTCCTCGGCCGGCACGCCGACGATCCGGGCCATGTGGGGGTTGACATACACATAGCGCAGCCGGGTGTCGAGGACCGCCACGGCCGCCGCTCCGCCCTCCACGATCTCCCGCAGCACGCGGTATTCGCGCCCCAGTTCCGCGGTCGCGCCCGCCAGCAGCGTCTCGACGTCCTCGGACAGCAGGGTCCTTGGGAGGGGGAAGTCCGACCCCACAGGAACCTCCCGTTCTCCAGGGCAGTGGGTTCCATGATCCGGCGGCGGCAGCCGAGGTGCACCCGGACACGCTCCGGGCACCGTGCGGGGTGCTGTCGCCGCCGCCGCTCGCGGTGCTCGTGCCGGTGCGGGGCCGCGCCGCACCCCCTGACGGCGGAACGTGGGGCTGACACCCGTAAGGAGCCGCGTTCGGCGGCAAAGACCCTGGTCAGCGTCGCCGATGGGCGGCGTCGCGGCCGGGGCGGGCCGTGTGATCGGTTGCGGGGTGTCGGGGCGGTTCCCACGGTGGGCGCAAGAGCAGCAGCTTTCAGCGCTTCGAAAGGAACTCCATGCGCGCCCTAGTCTCCCGCGGCCTCCTCGTGCCGCCCCTGGTCTGTGCCGCACTGGTCTTCGGGCCGGTCGGCACTGCCGCCGCCGTCGGTGACGCGGGCCGAGCGGTGCCGGGCCTGAGCATCAGCGAGGCCGCCGTGCGCTCCGGCGCCGAGACGGACACGGTCCTCGACCACGACGGCGCACTGACGCCCCTCCTCGACACGGTCGCGGTCCTCGGCGAGACGGACGGCACCCGGCTCGACCCGGAGGCGGCGGCCGCGTACGCGGAGGAGCTGCGGGCCTGGAACGTGACCGTCCAGGAGCGCCTGAAGACCCTGGACCGCCCCGCCGACCGGTCCGTGGCGGCCGATCCCGTGGGGGACCTGCTGGCCTCGCTCACGTCCGCAGTCCAGGGTCTGATCAGCTCGTTGACCTCGCTCGACCTCGGCGGAGTGCTGAGCGCGGTCACCGGCCTGCTGTCGCCGGTGCTGGGGCTGGTCACCGGGCTCCTCGGCGGCGGCCTGCCGGAGGTGCCGGCGCTTCCCGTGGCGTAGTGGCGGCTTCGCCTGCCGGGCCGCGCGGAATCTCCGGGCGGCCCGGTCGCGTGTGTTCGGTCGCGTGCGGTCGCCCGCGTCAGCCGACCTCTGCGGCGAACGCCGCGTACGCGTCCTCGTCGAACAGGACGAACCTGATCTCCTCGACGTCGGTCTCCGCGGCCCGTACCGTCGCCACGGCGATGCGGGCGGCGTCCCGCATCGGCCAGCGGTAGACGCCGGTGGAGATGGCGGGGAACGCGACGGTACGGGCGCCGAGTTCGTCGGCGACGCGCAGGGATTCGCGGTAGCAGGAGGCCAGCAGGCCCGAGCGGTCCTCGGATCGGCTGAACACGGGCCCCACGGTGTGGATCACCCAGCGGGCGTGCAGATGGCCCGCCGTGGTCGCGACCGCGCGGCCCGTCGCCAGGCCCTTGCCGTAGTGGGAGGCCCGCAGCTTGCGGCAGTCCTCCAGGATCGCCGGGCCGCCGCGGCGGTGGATGGCGCCGTCGACGCCTCCGCCGCCGAGCAGCGAGGAGTTCGCCGCGTTGACGATGGCGTCGGCGCTCTCGCCGGTGATGTCGCCCTGGACGAGCGTGAGGGCGGTCATGTCTGTCGCAGCCTTCTCCACGCCGCCTTCGCCGCGTTGTGCCCGGACATCCCGTGCACGCCCGGTCCCGGCGGGGTGGCGGAGGAGCAGATGAAGACGGCCGGGTGCGGGGTGGCGTACGGGAACAGGGACAGCTTGGGGCGCAGCAGGATCTGCAGTCCGGTGACCGCGCCGGAGCCGATGTCGCCGCCGACGTAGTTGGCGTTGCGGGCGGCCAGTTCGGGCGGGCCGGCGGTGGCGCGGGCCAGGACCAGGTCGCGGAACCCCGGGGCGAAACGCTCCAGTTGGCGCTCGATGGCGTCGGTGAGGTCCCCGGTCCAGCCGCTGGGGACATGGCCGTAGGCCCAGAAGACCTGCTTGCCCTCGGGGGCCCGGGTGGGGTCCACCACGCTGGGCTGCACGGTGATCAGGAACGGCCTGTCGGGGGCCCTGCCCTCCCGGGACGCCGCGCGCAGGGCGGTGCCGATCTCGGCGGTGTCCGCGCCGATCTGCACGGTGCCGGCGGTGCGGGGCTCCGGCGCGGTCCAGGGCACCGGGCCGTCGAGGGCGTAGTCGACCTTGAAAACGCCCGGGCCGTACCGGTAGTTGTCGTAGTAGCGGCCGAAGCCGGCGATGCGGGCCAGCGCGGTGGGCGAGGTGTCGAAGATGTAGGCGCGGGCGGGCGGCAGGTCGTCGAGGCGTTTGACCTCGTAGTCGGTGTGGATGGCGCCGCCGAGGTCCTTGAGGTAGGCCGCGAGCGCGTCGGAGATGGACTGGGAGCCGCCTCGGGCGACGGGCCAGCCGCGCGCGTGCGCGGCGAGCGCGAAGACCAGGCCGATGGCGCCGGTGGCGAAGCCGGAGAGGGGGGCCATGACGTGCGCGACGAGACCGGCGAACAGCGTCTTGGCTCGCTCGTCGCGGAAGCGGCGCAGCAGCCAGGTCGACGGGGGCAGTCCGGCGAGGCCGAAGCGGGCGAGGGTCACCGGGTCGCGGGGCAGCGCGGTCAGGGGCAGCGACATGAAGTCCCGGACCAGGGTGTCCCATCGGGGCAGGAACGGCTCGACCAGCCTGCGGTAGGCCCCCGCGTCGCGCGGCCCGAACGAGGCGGCCGTCTCGGCGACCGAACGGGAGAGCACGGCGGCGGTGCCGTCGGTGAAGGGGTGGGCCATGGGGAGGTCGGGGTGCAGCCACTCCAGGCCGTACCGCTCCAGCGGAAGCGCGCGGAACGCGGGCGAGTTGACGCCCAGGGGGTGTGCCGCGGAGCACGGGTCGTGCCGGAAGCCCGGCAAGGTGAGTTCCTCGGTGCGGGCTCCCCCGCCGACGGTGTCGCGCGCCTCGAAGACGGCGACGGAGAAGCCGCGGCGGGCCAGCTCCACGGCAGCGGTCAGTCCGTTCGGTCCCGCACCCACCACGCATGCGTCAAGCATCGACGGCACCTTCGGACTCCTTCGTCAGCCGATGGCCACTGGATCAGGATAGGACGGGGCACCGTCGCTCCCGGGTCGCGGGGGACTCGAGCGCGGACGGTGTCCGGGCGGTCACCTTCGGTGGCGCACCGCGGAACCCGGCCGCACCTGCCCGCCGAGCCGCGCCTCAGACCCCGCCCGCCAGCAGCCCCACGATCCGCCGTGCCGTCGCCGCGTCCCGTGCCGTGGTGAACGGCAGGGTGTTGCCGCCGGTGATGCGGAACGGCTCGCCGGTGACGGTCAGATGGGCGCCGCCCGCCTCCTCGACGAGGAGCAGGCCCGCCGCGTGGTCCCAGGCCGCCTCCCAGGAGAAGGCGGTGGCGTCCAGCCGGCCGCGGGCGATGGCGAGATACTCCAGGCCGGCGGAACCGCAGGCGCGGGGAGCGATGCCGTCCGTCCACAGTCCCAGCAGGGCGCGCTTCTGCTCGTCCGTCGTGTAGTCCGGGTGGGAGGTCGCCACTTCGAGGTCCCGGCCGGGCTCCGGCGGTCCGGCGAACAGCCGCTCGCCGTCGAGGAACGCGCCCTGGCCCCGCATGGCGGTGGCGAGTTGGTCACGAGCCGGCGCGTAGATCCACGAGGCGTGCAGCACGCCGCCCTGGGCGAGTGCGACCAGGGTGCTGAAGCCGTCCTCCCCGCGCACGAACTGCCGTGTCCCGTCGACCGGATCGACGATCCAGACCGGGGCGTCGCCCCGTATCGCCTCGTACGAGGCCGGGTTGGCGTGGACCGCCTCCTCGCCGACCACGACGGAGCCGGGCAGGAGGGCGCCGAGCGCCTCGGTGAGGTGCTGCTCGGCCAGCCGGTCGGCGTCCGTCACCAGGTCGTGCGGCCCGCTCTTCTGGTCGACCTCGTGCGCGGCCAGCTGACGGAAGCGGGGCATGATCTCGGCCGCGGCGGCCTTGCGGACCGCCTCCTCCACGTCGGCCGAGTGGCGGGCGAGAAACTCGTCGATGGTTTCCGTGTCGTCGATCATGACTCCATAAGAGCACGCCCCACTGACAATCCCCACCCGATGGGTGGACTGTGGGTGGAATCACGCTGAATACCGGGATATGGGATCAACGGCGGGAGCGCGCGTGCGGTGGCCTCAGCGGCCCACCGCGTACCCCTGCATCCCGCGCGGATTCGCCGCCGCCGACAGGATCCCGCTCTCCGGGTCCCGGGCGACCGCGCACAGCCGTCCCTCCGACCAGCCGTCGCCCACGGTGACGTCGTGCCCGCGCCGCCGCAGCTCCTCGACGACCCCGGCGTCCGTGCGGGCCTCGACCGTCACGCTGCCGGGCCGCATACCGCGCGGGTAGAAGGACCCCGGGAAGCTGTCGTTGTGCCAGTTGGGCGCGTCGATCGCGCCCTGCAGGTCGAGGCCCCCGCGCACCGCCGGGCGCAGCGCGACTGCGAGGAAGAAGTGCAGCTGCCACTGGTCCTGCTGGTCCCCGCCGGGCGTGCCGAAGGCCATGACGGGCACGCCGTCGCGCAGCGCGATCGAGGGCGTGAGGGTGGTCCGGGGGCGGCGGCCCGGCGTCAGCGAGTTCGGCAGGCCCTCCTCCAGCCAGGTCATCTGGAGCCGGGTACCGAGCGGGAAGCCCAGCTCGGGCACGACGGGGTTGGACTGGAGCCAGCCGCCGCTGGGGGTGGCGGCGACCATGTTGCCCCAGCGGTCGACGACGTCGAGGTGGCAGGTGTCGCCGCGGGTGGTGCCATCGGCGGCGACACCGGGTTCGCCGGGCACCGGGGAGGCCGGGCTCTTGGCGACGGTGGGCTCCCCCGCCCCCATGGGGCTGAAGCCGGGGTCGTCCGTGGCGACCACGTGCGCGTGCGCGCTCAGCCGGGGCGTCCGCCCGCCGGGACTGCCCGGCCGCAGTTCGTACGAGGCCTTGTCACCGACCAGGGCCCGTCGCTCCGCGTTGTACGCGTCCGTGAGCAGCTCGTCGAGCGGCACGTCGGCCGCGTCGCCGTACCAGGCCTCGCGGTCGGCCATGGCGAGCTTGCAGCCCTCGATCAGGAGGTGGACGTAGTCGGCGGACCCGTACGCGGGCAGCTCGGCAGGAAGCAGCGCGAGTTGCTGGAGGAGCGCCGGGCCCTGGCTCCAGGGGCCGGCCTTGCACAGCGTCCACCCGTTCCAGTCGTACGTCGCCGGGGTCTCGTAGGTCGCGGACCACCCGGCGAGGTCGTCGGCCGTCAGCGTGCCCGTGTGCCGCTCCCCGCTGGTGTCCAGGGTGGGCCGCCGCGCCTGCCGTACGAGTGCCTCGCCGATGAACCCGGTCCGCCAGATCTCCCGCGCCGCCTCGATCTGTGCGACCCGGTCGCCCGCCGCGCCGGCCTCGGCGAGCAGCCGCTTCCAGGTGGCGGCCAGCGCGGGGTTGCGGAACCGCTCGCCGGGCCGGGGCGGCCGGCCACCGGGCAGGTAGATCTCCGCGGACGAGGTCCAGTCGGTCTCGAACAGCTCCCGGACGGTCTCGACGGTCGCCCCGACGTTGTCCACGGGCGCATGCCCGTCCTCGGCGTACCCGATGGCGTACTGGAGGACCTCGGCGAGGGGCTTGGTGCCGTGATCGCGGAGCAGGAGCATCCAGGCGTCGAAGGCGCCGGGGACGGCGGCCGCGAGGGGTCCCGTGCCGGGGACCAGGTCCAGCCCGAGCTCCTTGTAGTGCGCGACGGACGCTCCGGCCGGGGCGACGCCCTGTCCGCACAGCACCCGTACCTCGCCGCCCGCCGGGGCGAGCAGGATCGGCACCTCTCCGGCGGGCCCGTTGAGGTGCGGTTCGACCACGTGCAGCACGAACGCCCCCGCCACGGCCGCGTCGTAGGCGTTGCCGCCGGCCTCCAGGACGGCCATCGCCGACTGCGAGGCCAGCCAGTGGGTGGAGGACACCATGCCGAAGGTGCCCTGGAGGGTGGGGCGGGTGGTGAACACGGGCGGACTCCTCACTGCGGGGGCGGCGCTGCACATGATCGTACGAAGGAGGCTATGCGGGCCGTGTGCCCGCCGTGAGGAGATGTCCGCTGATCCCCAGGAGCGTCGGTTCCGACTCGATGCGCCGGCTCGCCGCCAGGACCGCCTCACGGCGTTCCGGGTCGTCCAGCCAGTCCTCGACGCCGCCCATCAGCCAGGCGGCGCCCTCCAGGCCGTACTGGCCGTCGACGGTGAGCCCGGCGTCGGTGAACTCGGCGGGCGCCTCGTCGGGTCGGGCGAAGTAGGCGGTGGTGAACAGGCCACCCTCGGTGCCGTGCCGCCCGTGGTCGCCGACCGCGTCGGTGCGGGCGCGTTGCGCGGGGTCGAAGTAGCGCTCCTCGCGCAGGACGTCGTGAAGTCCCGCGAACCGGTTGATGGTCGCCGCGACCACCGGTCCGCCGGGCCGGACCACCCGGCAGGCCTCCGTCAACGCCCTGACCCGGTCGGCGCGTTCGGGCAGGTGGTACAGCGGGCCGAGCAGCAGTACCACGTCGTGGGCGGCGTCGGCGGCGGGCAGTGCGCGGGCGTCACCGGCGCGCGCGGTGACGCCGGGGATCCGTGCCGCCTGCTCCACGTGGAGCGGTACGGGATCGACGAGGTCGACCTCGTACCCGTCCCGCGCCAACCACTCCGCGTGCACCCCGCTGCCGCCGCCGACGTCCAGCACCCGGGCCGGTGCCGGGGGCAGCAGCCGTCGCAGCACGTCCTGGGTACGCCAGAACTCCAGCCGCCCGGCGGGAGCCCCTCCGTCCCGCAGGCGGGCGTCCTCGTTGCCGCGTGTGTAGTAGGCGAGGATCTCGTCGCGGACGGCGGGCCGCCAGGGCTGTGTCGTCTCTGTCATGGCACCAGGTTGCTGATCGGTGCCCGTGCCACGCAACGGGAATTCACTCGCGCGCCCGCACCAGCCCCGACTCGTAGGCGAACACGACCAGTTGGGCCCGGTCCCGCGCCCCCAGTTTCGTCATCGCGCGGCTGACGTGCGTCTTGACCGTGAACGGGCTGATGACCATGTGCGCGGCGATCTCCTCGTTGGTCAGCCCCCGAGCGGCCAGGGCCGTCACCTCGCGTTCGCGAGGGGTGAGGCACTCCAGGCCGGGGGCCGTGGCGCGGTCCGGGGGTCTGGAGACGAACTCGCCGATCAGGGTGCGGGTGACCGACGGCGACAGCAGCGCCTCGCCGCCCGCCACCACGTCGATCGCCTGCAGCAGGTCCGCCGGGTCCGTGTCCTTCAGCAGGAAGCCGCTGGCGCCGGCGCGCAGCGCCTCGAAGACATAGCTGTCGAGGCCGTAGTTGGTGAGGATCACCACGCGCACCCCGGCCAGTGCGGGGTCCGCGGCGATACGGCGTGTCGTCTCGATGCCCGTCATCACCGGCATCTGCACGTCGACCAGCGCGATGTCGGGCACCTCGGCCCGCACCAGCGCCAGGCCCTGTTCCCCGTCGGCCGCCTCACCGACCACCTCGATGCCCTCCTCGGCCTCCAGCAGAGCCCGGAAACCGGCCCGCATCAGCGCCTGGTCGTCGACGAGCGCCACCCGGATCATCCGGCCTCCCCCACCGGCAGTTCGGCCCGCACCGCGAAGCCGCCCTCCGTGCGCGGGGCGGCGTGCAGGGTCCCGCCGAGCGCCGTCACCCGCTCCCGCATGCCGGTCAGGCCGATGCCCGGCGCGAAGGGCCGGTCCGGGGCGGCGTTCCCGTCGTCCTCCACGGCCACCGTCACCCGGCTCTCCCCGTAGGCGAGCCGCACCCGCACCTTCGCCGGCCCGGCATGCCGGGCCGCGTTCGTCAGCGCCTCCTGGACGGTGCGGTACACCGCCTTCTCGACGGTCGCGCCCAGCTCGCCCTCCTCGCCCGTCACCGTCAGGTCCACCGCGAGCCCCGCGGCCCGCGCCCGCTCCACCAGCAGGGCGGGCGTGCCGACGACCTCGTCGGTGCGCAGGACCTCCAGCGTGGACCGCAGTTCCCGCATGGCCTCGCCGCTCGCCTCCTGGATGGCCAGCAGGGCGGGCGGTATCTCCTCGCCCCGTTTGCGGGCGAGGTGCACCGCCACGCCCGCCTGGAGCTTGACGATCGAGATGCTGTGGGTGAGGGAGTCGTGCAACTCACGGGCGATCCGCAGGCGTTCCTCGCCGGCCCGGCGCAGCGCCGCCTCCTCACGGGTGCGTTCCGCCTCCAGGGCGCGCTGTTCGGTCTGGCGCAGATACGCCTGCCAGTTGCGGTCGGCCAGGCCGGTCACCGCCGCGAACAGGAACCAGCCCGCGAGCAGCGCCGCGTTCTCCACGATGTCCCGGGTGGCCGGGCCCGTCGCCACGTACGCCGCCAGGTACAGCCCGCTCGCCAGCAGGGCCCAGCCCCGGTGCCCCACCCGGGCCGCCGTGTGCACGGCGGCCAGGACGGGCAGGGCGGCCGGCAGTCCGGGCTGCGCGTGCAGGACGTACGCCGCGCCGGACACGGTCGAGACGGCCAGCACCGCCCGTGGGGCCGGCCGGTAGAAGGCCAGCGCGGCCGAACTCACCGCCACCAGGCCGTAGTCCAGCCATCCCCTGTCCCCGTCGAAGGCGACCGTGGTCATCGCCAACGCGCCGACCACGACTGCCAGCGCCGCGTCGGCCAGCCCCTTGTGTGTGACCATGTGCCCGCCCATGTCCGCACACTAGAGGGCCCTGCCGACACCCGCGTCAGCCCTGTGGACAACTCTGCGACTACTCCCGCCGCAGTACACCGCGGGCTCGTCCCGCCCCCCGGACGCAGCGTCAACTCCCTTCGGACGTACGACGACCGAGGGCAACCGGTCGGCGCACGCTGCTCTCCATGTCCACACCCTTCCGCTACACCGAGCCACAGCCGCCCAAGGCGGCCACCGGTCGCGTCGCCGAGGTCTACGAGCAGCTCTCCCGCGAGTTCGGCATCGACGAACCGGTCACCTTCGTGGTCCTCTCCTCCGCCCCCGAACTCCTCGCTCCCGCCTGGGCGCTGATGCGCGAGTCGTTGATCGCGGGCCCCGGCAGCCGCACCGGCAAGGAGCTGGCGGCGCTCGGGGTGTCGCTCGCCAACCGGTGTCCGTTCTGCGTGGACGCGCACACCGTGCTGCTGCACGCCACCGGCGACCACGCCCTGGCCGAACGCCTCGCGCGCGGGGAGCGGCCCGAGAACGAGGAGCACGCGCGCGTGCTGGAGTGGGGGCAGCAGACCCGTGTACCGGGCGGTCTCGGCCCCGAGCCGTATCCGTTCCCGGGCGAGGACGCTCCCGGCTACCTCGGCACCGCGCTCGCCTTCCACTTCATCAACCGGATCGTCTCCGCCCTGGTGACCGAGAACCTGCTGCCCGGCAACGCCCAGCGCTTCCGCGCCGTCCGCAGTCTCGCGGGCCGCACGCTGGCCCGGACCGTACGCCGCCCGGCCCGGCCCGGCGCCGCACTCGCGCTGCTCGACCTCCCCGACCCCGGTGAGTCCCCCGCGTGGGCGGGCGGCACAGCCGTCGGTCCCGCCTACGCGGCGCTGCTCAGGGCGGCCATGGCGGGTGGCGCCCTGCTCGACGCCGACGACCAGGACCTCGTGGAAGAGGTCCTGCTGGGCTGGGACGGAGCGCACCCGTCCCTCGCCCCGGACCCCTTCCCCGACCGGCGCGAGCGGCCCGGGGCCCGGCTCGCACTGCTGGCCGCCCTGGCGCCGTATCGCATCACCGACGAGGACGTCGCCGCCTGGCGCCGCCCCGAACACTCCGACCACTGTCTGGTGCACCTCGTCGCGTACGGGGCGTTCCTGGCGGTCGACCGGATCGAATCGGCGTTCACCCGCAACTCCGTGCGGACATAACGGGACACACAACGCGTCAACTACGGGCCGCTGTCACCGCACATGCACGGAGCGAGTTGGCACTTCCGCCCCACAGGGAGTCGTGTGACACTGTCGTCCGTCCGCAGTGCGGACACCTTCCGCACCGTCCCCCACGGAAAAGTGCGCCTGTGCGTTCCCTTCCTCTGCCGCTCGCCCTGACCGCGCGTCTGTCCCCGGTCGTCGTGCTCGCCGCCGCGGGCTGGTCGCTCTCCTCAGGACCGGCCCCGACCGCCGAGAACGACTCCGCGTCGAAGGGCGGCGGTACGCGATCCGCGTCGGCCCCGGCGACGGCGGCGGCCTCGAAGGCGTACTCCGCGGCACCCTCGCCTTGCGGCAGCGTCTCCACGAAGAACGTCAAGTCCCTGGTCCCGGGCGCCAAGACGGCCGGCAAGGAGATCCCGTCGACGGACACGAAGCTCCGCCGCACCTGCTCCTGGAACGCGCTCAAGGGGTACGACTACCGCTGGCTCGACGTGTCCTTCGAGATCATGGACTCGGACGAAGCGGCGCAGACCTCGTACAAGGAACGCGTCGAGGAGAAGAGCGGCGGCGGGGACGTGCCGGGCCTGGGCGACCAGGGCTACTCGGTCGTGAACCTCACCACCGAGGACAAGCAGCAGACCCGCGAGGGCACGGTCATCGTCCAGGCCTCCAACGCGCTGGTGATCATCACCTACAACGGCAGCGACTTCGAGTCGAAGAAGGCGCCCGACACGGATGTGATCAACAAGGGCGCCATCAAGGCGGCCAAGGACGCCGTGGCGGCACTGGAGGGCGGTCAGTAGCACCGACCGCCCTCTCAGTCGTGGACATCAGACCTCGATGCCCTCCTGCGCCCTGCCCTTCGGCAGCATCAGCGCGACATACAGCACCAGCGAGGCGCCCAGGCCCACGGCCCAGCCGTAGTCGGCCAGCGGCTTGAGGAACGGGATCAGACCGTCGGTCGGGAACGGCCCCGTCTTGACCCCGTCCGCGCCGACGGCCGAGTGCGACCCGCCGACCGCGAGGACGCCGCCGACCAGGAAGGCGGCGATCGCCCGCCAGTTCCAGCCGTTGGAGTACCAGTAGCGCCCGCCCGGCGTGTACAGGTCCGCCAGGTGCAGCACCGTCCTGCGCACGATCCAGTAGTCGGCGATGAGGATGCCCGCGACCGTGCCGAGCAGACCGCCGACCACACCGAGCCAGGTGAAGATGTAGAACTCGGGCGTCGAGATGAGCTTCCACGGGAAGATCAGGATGCCGACGACACCTGTGATCAGCGCGCCCGTACGGAAGTTGATGAGCTTCGGGGCCAGGTTCGCCAGGTCGTACGCGGGTGAGACGACATTCGCCGCGATGTTCACGGAGACGGTCGCGACGAGGACGATGACCAGCGCGAAGAGGAGACCGAAGGCGTTGTCCGCCTTGGCGGCCAGCTCCACCGGGTCCCAGATCGCCGTGCCGTAGACGACCTCGGAACCGGAGGTGACCAGCACGGCGAGGACCGCGAAGAGCGTCATGGTCGTGGGCAGACCGAGGGACTGCCCCCAGGTCTGCGCCTTCTGGCTGGCGCCGAAGCGCGTGAAGTCGGGGATGTTGAGCGACAGCGTCGCCCAGAAGCCGATCATGCCCATGAGCGAGGGGAAGAAGACCGGCCAGAAGTCCGGGCCCCAGCCCAGCTTGGACGGCTGGTCGAGCAGCGCGCCGAAGCCGTCCGCCTTGACCGCGATCCAGATCAGCAGCACGAGCGCGCCGACGATGACGAAGGGCGCGGCCCAGTTCTCGAAGTGCCGCAAAAAGTCCATGCCGCGGTAGATGATGGCGATCTGCAGCGCCCAGAAGAGCAGGAAGCACAGCCACAGCGGCCACGGGTTACCGGCGATCTGCCCCGCGTTCTCCCAGTGCCCGCCGGTGAGCTTGGAGCCCAGCGCGAAGATGCCGCTGCCGCCGATCCAGGTCTGGATGCCGAACCAGCCGCAGGCCACGGCCGCCCGGATCAGCGCCGGGATGTTGGCGCCGCGCAGTCCGAAGGAGGCGCGGGCCAGGACCGGGAAGGGTATGCCGTACTTGGGTCCGGCGTGCCCGGTGGCCAGCATCGGCAGCAGCACGATGATGTTGGCCAGGGCGATGGTGAAGACGGCCTGCTTCCAGTCCATGCCGAGCGCGACCAGGCCGGAGGCCAGGGTCCAGCTGGGGATGCAGTGGGCCATGGAGATCCACAGGGCCGCGAAGTTGTACGTCGTCCACTTGCGCTCGGAGACCGGTACGGGACGCAGGTCCTCGTTGGCGAAGGGACTGTCGGCGGGGTAGGCCCCGGGGCTGAGTTCGATCCGGCCGTCGGGGCCGGCGGACTGGGATATCGGCGACCCCGTGGGGACTGTGTCGGTCATGGGCAGGCCAATCGATGAGAGCGGGACGGGAGAGGCCGTGCGGGGGCCGGCGGGACCGGGGAACGGAGGGTCCCGCCACCCCTCTCCGCCCCGGGACGGCGGGGCGGAGAGGGGGGACAAGGTGTGGGGGGTCGGGGGAACGGGACTGTGGGGGTCAGGCGTTGACGGCGGGAATCACCTTCGAGCCGTAGGCGTCGATGACGGTCTCCTGCGCGTCGTGCATGTCGTAGACGGCGAACTGGTCGACGCCCAGCTCACGCAGGGCGTTGAGCTTCTCGATGTGCTTCTCGACGGGCCCGATGATGCAGAACCGGTCGACGATCTCGTCGGGCACGAAGGCGGTGTCGGGGTTGTCGGAGCGGCCGTGGTGGGAGTAGTCGTACCCCTCGCGGGCCTTGATGTAGTCGGTGAGTTCGTCGGGTACGGCGGCGGAGTGCTCGCCGTACTTGGAGACCAGGTCGGCCACGTGGTTGCCGACCATCCCGCCGAACCAGCGGCACTGATCGCGCGCGTGGGCGAGCGCCTCGGGCGAGTCGTCCTCGGTGACGTAGGCCGGGGCGGCCACACAGATCTTCACCTCGGAGGGGTCGCGCCCGGCGGCGACGGCCGCGTCCTTGACGGCCTTGACCATGTACTCGGTGAGGTAGAGGTCGGCGAGCTGGAGGATGAAGCCGTCGGCCTCCTCGCCGGTCATCTTCAGCGCCTTGGGGCCGTACGCGGCCATCCAGACGGGGAGTTCGGCGTCCTCCTTGATCCAGGGGAACTTGATGACCGTGCCCCCGAGGTCGGCCTCCTGGCCGGAGCCGAGCGCCTTGATGACCTTCATGGCCTCGCTGATGCGGGCGAGGGTGTTCGGGGCACGGCCCGCGACGCGCATCGCGGAGTCGCCGCGTCCGATGCCGCAGACCGTGCGGTTGCCGAACATGTCGTTGAGGGTGGCGAACGTGGAGGCGGTGACCTCCCAGGTGCGGGTGCCCGGGTTGGTGACCATGGGGCCGACGGTCAGCTTGGAGGTGTTGGCGAGGATCTGGCTGTAGATCACGAACGGTTCCTGCCAGAGCACCGCGGAGTCGAAGGTCCAGCCGTAGGTGAAGCCGTTGCGCTCGGCCCGCTTCATCAGGCTGACGACCTTAGAGGCCGGCGGGTCGGTCTGCAGGACGAGTCCGAAGTCCATGTGCGCCACTCCTAGTTGAGGTACTGACAGGTGGAGCGCGGGGTGTACGTACCGTGCCCGGCGTGCCCGGTGTACTCCCGCTCGGTGATGACGAGTTCGCCGCGCGACAGGACCGTCTCGACGCGGCCGGTGAGGCGCTTGCCCTCGTACGCCGAGTAGTCGACGTTCATGTGGTGGGTCTCGGCGGAGATGATCTGCTCGGCGTGCGGGTCGTAGATGACGACGTCGGCGTCGGCGCCCGGGGCGATGGTGCCCTTCTTCGGGTACATGCCGAACATGCGGGCCGGGGTGGCGCAGGCGATCTCGATCCAGCGGCGGCGGCTGATGTGCCCGTCGACGACGGCCTGGTGGAGCAGGTCCATACGGTTCTCGACGCCCGGCAGACCGTTGGGGATCTTCGAGAAGTCGCCGCGGCCGAGCTCCTTCTGACCCACGAAGCAGAAGGGGCAGTGGTCGGTGGAGACGACCTGGAGGTCGTTGGTCCTCAGGCCCTGCCACAGCTTGGCCTGGTGCTCCTTGGGGCGCAGCGGCGTCGAGCACACGTACTTCGAACCCTCGAAGTCGGGTTCGGCGAGGTTGTCCGTCGACAGGAACAGGTACTGCGGGCAGGTCTCGCCGAAGACGTTCAGCCCCTCGTCGCGCGCCCGCGCCAGTTCGGCCACTGCCTCCATGGCCGAGACGTGCACGACGTACAGGGGCGCTCCGGCGACCTGTGCGAGCTTGATGGCGCGGTGGGTGGCCTCGGCCTCCAGGAGCGCCTTGCGCACCTCGCCGTGATAGCGCGGGTCGGTCTCACCGCGGGCCAGCGCCTGCTCCACCAGCACGTCGATCGCGATGCCGTTCTCGGCGTGCATCATGATCAGTCCGCCGTTCTCGGCGGAGCGCTGCATGGCGCGCAGGATCTGGCCGTCGTCGGAGTAGAAGACCCCGGGGTAGGCCATGAACTGCTTGAAGGAGGTGACGCCCTCCTCGACCAGCAGGTCCATCTCCTTGAGCGTGTCCTGGTTCACATCGGAGACGATCATGTGGAAGGCGTAGTCGATCGCGCAGTTGCCCTCCGCCTTGGCGTGCCAGGCGTCGAGGCCCTCGCGCAGGGAGTGGCCGACGCTCTGCACGGCGAAGTCGACGATGGTGGTCGTGCCGCCCCAGGCGGCCGCCCGGGTGCCGGTCTCGAAGGTGTCGGAGGCGAAGGTGCCGCCGAACGGCAGCTCCATGTGGGTGTGGGCGTCGACGCCGCCCGGGATGACGTACTTGCCGGTGGCGTCGATGGTCCGCTCGGCGCTCCAGGCCTCGGCGGCCGGGGTGCCGGAGGCGGCGAGGGCGGCGATGCGGCCGTCCTCGATCAGGACGTCGGCGTGGATCTCGTCGGACGCGGTGATGACGAGGCCACCACGGATGACGGTACGGCTACTCATGTTCCCTCTCCTGGTGTCGTACGAGTCGATCGATGCCGCCGGTCCGGCCCCCGTGCTCGGACCGACGGCGGTCCAGGACGGTTACGGGGCGGTCAGCGGGGCGTACGCGTCGGGACGGCGGTCGCGGTAGAACTGCCAGCGGTCGCGCACTTCGCGGAGCTTGTTGAGGTCGAGGTCGCGGACGACGAGCTCGGTCTCCTTGTCGCTGGCCACCTCGCCCACGAACTGCGCCTCCGGGTCGACGAAGTAGGTCGTCCCGTAGAAGTCGTTGTCGCCGAGCTCCTCGACACCGACCCGGTTGATGGCGCCGACGAAGTACTCGTTGGCGACGGCCGCGGCCGGCTGCTCCAGCTGCCACAGATAGGCGGACAGCCCGCGTGAGGTGGCCGAGGGGTTGAAGACGATCTCGGCGCCCGCGAGGCCCAACGCCCGCCAGCCCTCCGGGAAGTGGCGGTCGTAGCAGATGTAGACGCCGATCCTGCCGACCTTGGTGTCGAAGATCGGCCAGCCGCTGTTGCCCGGGCGGAAGTAGAACTTCTCCCAGAAGCCCGGCACCTGGGGGATGTGGTGCTTGCGGTACTTGCCGAGGTAGGAGCCGTCCGCGTCGATGACGGCGGCGGTGTTGTAGAGGACGCCGGGCTGCTCCTCCTCGTACATCGGCAGGACGAGGACGATGCCCAACTCCTTGGCCAGCGCCTGGAATCGCTTGACGATCGGCCCGTCCGGGATCTGCTCGGCGTACTCGTAGAACGCCTTGTCCTGGACCTGGCAGAAGTACGGCCCGTAGAACAGCTCCTGGAAGCACAGGACCTGAGCACCCTGCGCGGCCGCGTCGCGGGCCGCCTGCTCGTGTACCTGGATCATCGACTCCTTGTCGCCCGTCCACGCGGTCTGGAAAAGGGCGGCGCGAATCACTCTGCTCATCGGGACCTCCGGTCGCTAGGTGTGCGAGAAGGCTAGAAAGTCCCGAAGCCGGCTTTGAGTTGCACGGTGTCACGTCTGCGGGCGCTCGGCGTGCCACGGTGTCACCCTGTCGTGGGCCCATGTTTCACCGCCGTTTTCCCAGGTCGTGGCATGTTTCAGCCCTGTTGCGCGTCGTGCGCGAGGAGTGCGATGTGCACCGAGGCGGCCTGTTCGAAGTCGTCGAGGTCCACCCCGAGCCGGTTCTGTATCGCTTCGAGGCGCCGGTAGAGCGCGGGGCGCGAGACGTGGTGGAGCTGGGCGGTGCGGGACTTGTTCCGGCCGGTGGCCAGATACGTCCGCAGGACGGCGAGCAGGTCCTCGCCCGCCCCGCACAGCAGTCCGTCCAGTTCCCGCTCCGCGAAGGACTGCACCTGCGGGTCGTCGCGCAACAGCCTTATGAGACCGCGCAGATGAACGTCCTTGAGGCGTACGACGGCCGGGAGGTCGAGCACTCCGGTGGCGACTGCGTCCGCGACATGCCGGGCCTCCCGCATTCCGGCGGGGACGTCGTCCCAGTCCGTGCGGGGGTCGGCCGCCGCCACCACCGTCTCCGTCAGCCGGGCCGCGAAGTTCGCCGTGAGGACCGCGGCGTCCTGGTCCCGGGCCAGGCTCAGCAGCACGGCGGTCGCCCCGTCGGCGAGCTCGGCGACGATGCCGGACAGCCCCAACAGCCTGAGCACGCGGTCGAGTTCGGCCGGATCACCGTCCCTGACGACCAGGGGCACGAAGGTCCGCCGGTTGACGGGCAGTCCGGCCGCGCGCGCCCGCGGCAGCAGCTGTCTCGCCGGTACGACCCCGCTGACCAGGTCGGTCAGCAGGCTCTGCGCGGACTGCTCCTCCCAGGTGTGGGCGGAGTTCCCGGCGAGCATGCGGTGCAGGACCAGGGCCTCGGCGGCCCGGTCGGCGAGCAGCCGCCCGGTGGCGGTGTCCCCGCGGTACCCGCACAGCAGGATCTGCCCCCACCGCTCTCCGCGCCCGCCCAGCTCGGCCCGGATCCAGCCGTCGCCCTCGCTGCCGCCGGCCTGGCGGGCGATGCGCTCCCAGTCCCGCAGCACGTCGTCCACGGCCGGCCGCTCCCCCGCCGTGGCGAGGACGCGGTGGGCGAGGTTGGTGACGACGACCGGACAGGCGCTGTGCTGGGCGACGTCGTCGAGGAGCCGTTGCAGCGGGGCTCCGGCGGTGATGAGCCCGGTGAGGCTGGTGCGCACGGCCTCGGAGAGGCTGACGGCGGCGAACTTCCGCCGTACCAGCCGGGACTGCACCTCTTCCGTCAGCTCGGCGAAGGGGAAGGGCCGGTGCAGGACGACCATGGGCAGCCCGCACCGCTCGGCGGCCCGTCGCATCACGTCCGGCGGGGCGGGGAACGCCCGCCCCAGGCCCAGGACGACCGCGGCGGCCTCCGCGCGGTGCAGGGACTGGATGTACTCGGCCTGGGCGCCCTCGTCACCGGCGAGCAGCACCCCGGTGGTGAGGACCATCTCCCCGCCGGTGAGCATGACGCCGACGTCGGGTGCCTCGGCGACATGCACCCAGCGCACGGCCCGGTCGAGCTGGGCCGCGCCGGCCACCACCTCGGGTTCCCCGGCGAGCACCCGTTCCAGGGTGAGGACCTGGCGTACGGACAGGGCCGGTTCCAGGTGGTCCAAGGCGGTGGTCATGGCGGTCGTTCCCTTGCTCTGTCCTGCTGCCCGTACTGCTACTGGATGCTCCTCAGAGCGTTCTCGAGGATCGCGGCGCCCTCCTCGGCCTCCGCGACGGTGAGGGACAGGGGCGGTGCGACGCGCAGGGCGCTGGTGTTGTGGCCGCCGCCCTTGCCGAGCAGCAGCCCGCCCTCGCGGGCTGCCTCCAGTACGGCGGACGCCGCGTCCGGGTCGGCCTGGTCGGTGCCGGGTCGGACGAGCTCGATGCCGATCATCAGACCGCGCCCGCGCACTTCCCGTACGCCGGGAATCTGCGCGGTGACGGCCCGCAGCCGCTCGATGAGCAGCCCGCCGACGCGCCGGGCGTTGCCCTGGAGGTCGTGTTCCAGGAGGTACGACAGGTTGGCGAGGCCGGCCGCCATGGTGACCTGGGTGCCGCCGAAGGTGGAGATGCTGTTGGCGTCCAGGCAGTTCATGATCTCGGCGCGGGCCACGACCCCGCCGATGGACATGCCGTTGCCGATGCCCTTGGCGAAGGTGACGATGTCGGGCGGCCCCGAGGAGGCGTGTGCCTGCCAGCCCCAGAAGTGGTCGCCGGTGCGGCCCCAGCCGGTCTGCACCTCGTCGGCGATCCACAGGATGCCGCGCTCGGCGAGCACCTCGCGGAAGGCGGCGTACAGGCCGTCCGGCGGTGAGGTGAAGCCGCCGACGCCCTGGATGGGCTCGGCGATCAGGGCGGCGGGAGGGCGGGTGTGGCCTAGCAGGTCGGTCAGGTCGTCGACGCAGGCCGCGATGAACTCGTCGTCGCTGAGGGAGGCGTACGGGCCGCGCGTCCGCACGCCTCCGTGGACGTACAGCGTCTGGAGCGGGGAGAGCGAGGTCGGGGACCAGCCGCGGTTGCCGGTGATGCCGACCGCGCTGAAGGAGCGGCCGTGGTAGCTGTTGCGCATCGCCAGGATCGTGTTGCTGCGCCGGTAGGTGGTGGCGAGCATCAGGGCGGTGTCGTTGGCCTCGGTGCCGGAGGTGGTGAAAAAGACCCGGGCGTCCGGGATGCCGGACAACTGGCTGATCCTCTCGGCCAGTTCCACCATGGGCCGGTTGAGGTAGAGCGTGGACGAGTGGATGATCCTCCCGGCCTGTTCGCTCACCGCCTTGGTGACCTCGGGCAGCGCGTGGGCGGTCATCGTGGTCAGGATGCCGCCGAAGAAGTCGAGGTACTTGTTGCCGGCGGCGTCCCAGACGTGGCGGCCCTCGCCGTGGGTGATCTCCAGCGGGTCCCGGTAGTAGAGGGCGAGCCAGTCGGGCAGGACGTTCCGGTGGCGGCCCAGCAGGTCCTTGTCGGTCACGGCTGCACCAGCCCCTCGTAGGCGTCGGGCCGTCGGTCCCGGTAGAAGGCCCACTGCTGCCGTACCTCTTCGATGAGGTCGAAGTCGAGGTCCCGGACGAGAAGTTCCTCCACCTTGTCGCTGGCGGTGTCCCCCACGAACTGGCCGCGCGGATCCACGAAGTACGACGTGCCGTAGAAGTCGTTGTCGCCGTACTCCTCGACGCCGACCCGGTTGATCGCGGCGACGTAGTACTCGTTGGCGACGGCCGCGGCGGGCTGTTCCAGACGCCAGAGGTGGGAGGAGAGCCCGCGGTGGGTGGCCGACGGGTTGTAGACCAACTGGGCGCCGTTGAGACCCAGTTGCCGCCAGCCCTCCGGGAAGTGCCGGTCGTAGCAGATGTAGACGCCGACCTTGCCCACGGCGGTGTCGAAGACGGGCCAGCCGACGTTGCCCGGCTTGAAGTAGTACTTCTCCCAGAAGCCCTTGACCTGGGGGATGTGGTGCTTGCGGTACTTGCCGAGGAAAGTGCCGTCCGCGTCGATCACGGCCGCGGTGTTGTAGTAGAAGCCGGACTGCTCGACCTCGAAGACCGGTACGACGATCACCATGCCGGTCTCGCGCGCGAGCTCCTGCATACGAACGACGGTCGGTCCGTCGGGCACCGGCTCGGCCCAGCGGTAGTGCTCGGGTTCCTGGACCTGACAGAAGTAGGGGGCGTTGAAGACCTCCTGGAACCCGATGATCTTCGCACCCTGCCGGGCCGCCTCCCGGGCGTGCTCCTCGTGTTTCGCCACCATGGACTCGGTGTCGCCGGTCCAGGTGGCCTGGACCAGGGCGGCACGTACGACATTGGCCATGAGCTGCTCCTTCGACGGGACCTCAGAGCCTCTACGCCCGTAGACACAGGCCGTAGAGGGTCGAAAGTAAGCCTCCCCGGCAGCCTTGCCAAGACCATCGTCGTTAACCCGCTGAGTCGATCACGTTTCACACTCTCGTGGGTGATCGGCCCCGCCGGTCAGGCGGTGAAGCCCGCGACCCTCAGGGCGTGGACGAGGTCCCAGTGGCGCTCCTCCGAGACACCCCGGGCGGCCTCCAGCAGCAGCGGAACGAGGGTCGCCGGACCGGGTGCGGCACTGCGGGCCGCTTCCTCGGGGGTACGGACGCGGACGTAGGCGTCGAGCAGCGCCCGCACCTCGCGGCGGCGGCCCTCGGCGGTCAGGCCCAGCACGGCGGCGCCGATCTCCTCGGCGGGCCGGGCCACGCCCTGGCGCAGGATCTGCTCCCCGTCGCCGCCGCGCCCGGCCTCGACCAGCGCGTCCGCCGCGGCGACCAGCCGGTCGGCGGGCAGCGAGGCGGCCTCCCAGAGCAGGCTCGCCCAGTCGTGCCCGAGCCCGGCGCGCTGGAGTTCGCCGGCGAGCCGCGGGAAGCGGGCGGCGGGCCAGTGGGCGGCCTCGACGAGCAGCGCGTGCGCCTCACCGCTGCGCCCCTCCGCACGCAGTCGCACCAGCGTCTCGACCATCTGTACGACCTCCCGCCCGGCCCCCGCGTCCACCGGCTCGCACTGCGGCTCAGGCCGCATCTCGGGCTCGTCCGCGGCCCCGGCGAACCGGGCACCCCGCGGAGTGCGGCGGGCGCGGGCGGCGGGCGCGGGCAGGGCGGGCTCGGCGGCGGGCGGTACGACGACGGGGGCGGCCTCCTCCTCGGCGATCCCGGCGAAGCGGGCGCCGCCACGGCGGCGTTTGCGCTGCTTGGGGGCGGGTTCGGCGGCGAGGGCGGGCGACACGTCGGCGGTGTCCGTGTCCGGCGTCCTGGCCCAGCCGGGTCCGCCGGCGGCTTCGGGGGCGTCGTGGGTGCCGGTCGCGGAACCGGCATCCTGCCCGCCCCACCCGTCACCCCACCCCGTGTGCTCGTACCGGCCGGCCGTCTCCGCGGCCGTTCCCGCGTCCCGCTGTTGCGGCATGTCCGGGGCCCGGCCGTCCTGCGGGTCCGCGTCGTCCGCGTCGTCCGGGCCGTACTCGCTCTCGATACGGAACACGCCGCCGATGCGTCCGCGGCGGATCGCCTGGGCCCGGCCCTCCGCCGAGCGGTGGTCCAACTGCTGTATCCGGGAACGGAGTTCCGCGCAGCGGACGGTCGCCCGCTCGTGGTCGTCGCGGGCCCAGGCGAGGTCGAGGCGGAGGGCGTCGGCCTGTTCCCGCGAGGTGGCGGCGGCCAGCGAATGACCCAATTGTGCCTGGCGTTCCGCGGCGTAGCGCTGTTCGCGGAGCATGACGTCGAGCCGGTCGCCGAGGGAGTCCCGGCCGCCGGGCCGGGCGTCGAACGCGAACAGCGCAGCGGCATGCAGGGCCCTGGCGTGTTCGGCCTCGGCGCTCGCGGCACCCGCGCCGTACTCGGTGGCCAGATCCTGCAGCAGTGCCTCCACCACGTCCCAGGGCGGCACTTCATGCCCCTCGAGACAGGCCCGCATGCCGTCGGGGTCGCGCTGCCAGAACACAGCGCACCAGCCGCCGCCCTGATCAAGGCGCGCCAGCAGACCGTTCAGGTAGTTCGCGAACTCCCGCACCCGACCCGGGAGTTGTTCCACTGCCATCGCACAACTCCCGCCAGACCGGAGTACTCCGGTCCGTAGAAAACACCAGTTGTGTTACGGCGCGGCTACAGCGGCTTTGCGAACCGGGCGCAAAGACCCCCGGCCGGGCGGTCCGACGCCGTGCGCCCCGCCGCCGTCAGGCAGCCACCAGCACACTCCTCACCACGAGGTCGTCCATGGACAGCCCCAGCACTCCCGCGAGGGCGGCGACCGTGAAGAACGCGGGCGTCGGCGCCCGGCCGGTCTCGATCTTCCGGAGGGTCTCCGCGGAGATGCCCGCACGTGCCGCGACATCGGCCATGCTGCGGCCGCCGCGGGCCTCGCGCAGAAACCGGCCGAGCCGCTCGCCGCGTTCACGCTCTGCCTGGGTCAGTGGGGTGCGCACCATGACACCATTCTAATACCGGTATAGTAATTGGCATGGTGGAGCTGAAGACGGACACATCGATCGACGCCATGTACGAGGCCGGCCAGGTCGTGGGGCGTGCCCTCACGGCCGTACGCAAGGCCTCCGACGTGGGCGTCTCCCTGCTGGAGCTGGACGAGGTGGCGCACGACGTGCTGCGGGAGGCGGGCGCGTCCTCGCCCTTCCTCGGCTACCGGCCCTCCTTCGCGCCGACCGCCTTCCCGGCCGTCCTCTGCGCCTCCGTGAACGACGCGATCGTGCACGGCATCCCGACCCGCTACAAGCTGCGCGACGGCGACCTGGTCTCGATGGACTTCGGCGCCGAACTGGGCGGCTGGGTCGGCGACTCGGCGCTCAGTTTCACGGTCGGCACACCGCGCCCGGCCGACGTGCGTCTGATCGAGACGGCGGAGCGGGCCCTCGCCGCCGGTATCGCGGCCGCCGTCGTCGGCAACCGCATCGGCGACATCGCGCACGCGATCGGCACGGTGTGCCGCGAGGGCGGGTACGGCATCCCGGACGGCTTCGGCGGGCACGGCATCGGCCGCCGGATGCACGAGGACCCGGGGGTGCCCAACGAAGGGCGCCCCGGCCGCGGCATGAAGCTGCGCCACGGCATGGTCCTGGCGATCGAGCCGATGCTGATCGGTGGCGGCACGGACGGCTATCACGCGGACGCGGACGGCTGGACCCTGCGCACCAACGACGGCTCACGCGCGGCCCACGCCGAACACACGGTGGCGATCACGGAGACGGGCCCACGGATCCTGACGGCACGCGCGGACTGACGGGCGGCTGGCCTCCGGGGTCCGGGGCCCCCGGATCAGCAGACCCGTCGCACCGCCCGGCAGGGAAACCGCGGGGGGCCGAGGCCCGGCAGTGGGACAGATGGCCTACGACGCAGCGGCCTGCCACGTGGCCGTGACGGCGCCGAGGACGACCGCCCCGGACCACCGCCCCCGTATCCCCACGTCGTACGGGTCACGGTCTCGCCACCCGTACAGCCCCGCGGCGGACGGGAGTTACCCTGCCCCATGCCGATCGCACCGGGGACCGCCGCCGACGCCGACCGTATCGCCGCCCTGCACACGGCCAGCTGGCGCAGTGCGTACGCCGCGCTCCTGCCCGCCTCCTATCTGCACGGCCCGGTCGCCGAGGAGCACCGGGAGCAGTGGCGGGAAAGGACGGCCTCGCTCGGCCCCGACCGGCTGCTTCTCGTCGCGCACGAGGACGGTGAGCTGCACGGTTTCGTCTACCTCCGCACCGTGGCGGACGGTCGTGTCCACGTCGACAACCTGCATGTCCGCCCGGACCGCGTCGGCACCGGTCTCGGCCGGAGCCTGCTGCGTCGCGGCTTCGCCTGGGCGGCCGCCGCGCACCCGGGCCGGGACGTCTTCCTGGAGGTGCTGCGGGGCAACGATCGTGCGATCGTGTTCTACGAGCGCCAAGGCGGCCTGCGCACGGCCGAGCGCCCGCTGCGGCTGGCCCCGGACCTCGTGGTGGACGAGGTGGAGTACACCTGGCCCGCGGCACTGGTGGGTCGTCCGGGCGAGGACGGGCCATAGGTGTAGCCGACTGCCACGTGGGTTACCCGACCCCGGCACGTCGATCGGCGAGGCGTCCCCGGGCCCTGCGGGGAGGCCGGATGGGAACGGCCATGACCAGCGGCTTCAATGGATCGGAAGGCTACGACCCCTTCGGCGAGTTCCTCGCCCGGTTCTTCGGCGGACCCCGGCCCGGACCCCGGCAGATCAACATCGGCCGGCTGCTGAGCCAGCCCGCCCGTGAACTGGTCCGGGGTGCCGCCCAGTACGCCGCCGAGCACGGCAGCCGGGACCTGGACACCCAGCATCTACTGCGGGCGGCACTGTCCGCCGAGCCGACCCGGAGCCTGCTCAGCCGGGCCGGCGCGGATCCCGACGAGCTCGCCGAGGAGATCGACGAGCGGTCCGGCCCGGTGCAGCACCCGCCGGGCGAGGTTCCGCCGCCGACCTCGCTCTCCCTGACCCCGGCCGCCAAGCGCGCCCTGCTGGACGCGCACGACCTGGCCCGGGCCCGCGGCACCGGTTACATCGGCCCCGAGCACGTCCTCAGCGCGCTGGCCGCCAACCCCGACTCCGCGGCCGGGCACATCCTCAACTCCGCCCACTTCGCGCCCGCGCCCCTGCCGCCCGAGACGGCACCGGACGCCGGGCAGCCGCGCACCGAAGCGCCCCGCACCACCGGCACCCCGACCCTCGACAAGTACAGCCGTGACCTCACCGAGCTGGCCCGGCAGGGCCGTATCGACCCGGTGATCGGCCGCGACGAGGAGATCGAGCAGACCATCGAGGTGCTCTCCCGGCGCGGCAAGAACAACCCGGTGCTGATCGGCGAAGCGGGCGTCGGCAAGACCGCCATCGTGGAGGGGCTCGCCCAGCGGATCTCCGAGAGCGACGTGCCGGACGTGCTGACCGGGCGGCGCGTGGTCGCCCTGGACCTGACCGGGGTGGTCGCGGGCACCCGCTACCGGGGCGACTTCGAGGAGCGGCTCACCACCATCGTGGGCGAGATCCGTGCCCACTCCGACGAGTTGATCGTCTTCATCGACGAACTGCACACCGTCGTCGGCGCGGGCGGCGGCGGTGAGGCCGCCTCGATGGACGCCGGCAACATCCTCAAGCCCGCCCTGGCCCGCGGCGAGCTGCACATCGTCGGCGCAACCACGCTGGAGGAGTTCCGGCGGATCGAGAAGGACGCGGCGCTGGCCCGCCGCTTCCAGCCGATCCTGGTGCCGGAGCCGTCCGTCGCGGACGCCCTGGAGATCCTGCGCGGACTGAGCGACCGCTACGAGGCCCACCACCAGGTCCGCTACGCCGACGAGGCGCTGGTGGCCGCCGTGGAGCTGTCCGACCGCTATCTCACCGACCGCCGTCTGCCCGACAAGGCCATCGACCTCATCGACCAGGCCGGCGCCCGGGTCAGGCTGCGGGCCCGCACCAAGGGCACGGACGTACGGGCCCTGGAGCGCGAGGCCGAGCAGCTGGCCCGGGACAAGGACCAGGCGGTCGCCGACGAGAGGTACGAGCAGGCCATGCAACTGCGCGACCGCATCACGCAGTTGAAGCAGCGCATCGACAAGGCCACCGGGCACGACGAGGCCGACGAGGGACAGCACCTGGAGGTGACCGCGGAGGCGATCGCCGAAGTGGTGTCGCGGCAGACGGGCATCCCGGTCGCCAGCCTCACGCAGGAGGAGAAGGAACGGCTGCTCGGCCTGGAGGAGCACCTCCACCAGCGCGTGGTCGGCCAGGAGGAGGCGGTGAGCGTGGTCGCCGAGGCGGTCATGCGCTCCCGCGCCGGGCTCGCCAGCCCCGACCGCCCCATCGGCAGCTTCCTCTTCCTCGGCCCGACCGGCGTCGGCAAGACCGAGCTGGCCCGTGCCCTCGCCGAGGCCCTGTTCGGCAGCGAGGAGCGCATGGTCCGCCTGGACATGAGCGAGTACCAGGAACGCCACACCGTCAGCCGCCTGGTCGGCGCCCCGCCCGGATACGTCGGCCACGAGGAGGCCGGGCAGCTCACCGAGGCCGTCCGCCGGCACCCGTACTCGCTCCTGCTGCTGGACGAGGTCGAGAAGGCGCACCCGGACGTCTTCAACATCCTCCTCCAGGTCCTCGACGACGGCCGCCTCACCGACTCCCAGGGCCGCACGGTCGACTTCACCCACACGGTCGTGGTGATGACCAGCAACCTCGGCTCCGAGGCCATCACCCGCCGCGGCGCCGGCATCGGCTTCGGCCCGGGCGGCGCCGAGGCCGACGAGGAGGCCCGGCGCGAGCAGATCCTGCGGCCGCTGCGCGAGCACTTCCGCCCGGAGTTCCTCAACCGCATCGACGAGATCGTGGTCTTCCGCCAGTTGACGCAGGAGCAGCTCCGCCGGATCACGAACCTGCTCCTGGACCGGACCCGCCGCATGCTCCACGCCCAGGGCATCACGGTCGAGTTCACGGACACGGCCGTCGACTGGCTCGCCCAGCGCGGCTACCAGCCGGAGTACGGCGCCCGTCCGCTGCGCCGCACGATCCAGCGGGAGGTGGACAACGAGCTGTCCCGGCTGCTCCTGGACAGCCGTGTGAAGGAGGGCGGCCGCGTGACGGTGGACGTGGAGGGCGGGCGTCTCGCGTTCCGCACGCAGGACGAGACGCCCGCCCCTGAGCTGTGACTACGGCGCCGGGTGCACCACCTGCGCCGAGCCGCCCCCGCGTCGTACCGTCTCGGCCGCCGCGAGCCACTTCCCGTCGGGCAGCCGCTGCACACCGGTCGCCGCCCCGATCTCGGGGTTCAGCCTGAACGAGTGCCCGATGGCCTCCAGCCGGGACCTGAGGCTCCCGGGACTCGTGTCGTTGAAGAGGGCGGGCTCCAGTTCCGTCTGCGCGGCGTTCCGTTGGCTCGCGCGCGGCGCGGCGATCGCGTCGACGAGCGGTTCGCCCCGGTCCACGAACCGCGTCAGTGTCTGCAGCACGGTGGTGATGATGGTCGCCCCGCCGGGCGAACCGAGCGCCACGACCGGCTTGTCGTGCCGGTCGAGCACGATCGTCGGTGAGATCGAGGAGCGCGGCCGCTTGCCGGGACCCGGGAGATTCGGGTCGTGGACGGCCGGATTGGCCGGGACGAAGGAGAAGTCCGTCAGCTCGTTGTTCAGAATGAACCCGCGCCCCGGCACGGTGATCCCGCTGCCGCCGGTCTGCTCGATGGTCAGCGTGTAGGAGACGACGTTCCCCCACTTGTCGGCCACCGTCAGATGTGTGGTGTTCTCACCTTCGTACGTCGTCGGCGCCGCCGTTCCCCCACTGGCGCAGGCCGCCGGACGGCGCGGGTCTCCCGGCGCGACCGGGCTCGTCAGCACCGCGTCGTCCTTGACGAGGCACGCGCGGGAGTCCGCGTACTTCTGCGACAGCAGTTCCTTCGTCGGTACGTCCTCGAAGGCCGGGTCGCCCACCCAGCGTCCCCGGTCCGCGAACGCGATGCGGCTGGCCTCGATGTACCGGTGCAGGTACTGGACCTCGCTCGCCTTCGAGAGGTCGGTGTTCTCCAGGATGTTCAGGGCTTCACCGACGGTGGTGCCGCCGGAGGACGAGGGCGCGATGGAGTAGACGCCGAGTCTGCGGTAAGAGGTCTTCGTGGGCGCCTGGAGCTTCGCGCGGTAGGCCGCGAGGTCCTTCTCGGACAGGTCGCCCGGGCGGGCGTTCCAGCCGGAGGCCGGGTCCACGGGCGGGTGGTTCACGGTGTCGACGATCTCGTCCCCGAGGGCGCCGCGGTAGAGGGCGTCGACGCCCTTCCTGCCCAACTCCTCGTAGGTGCGGGCGAGATCGGGGTTCTTGAAGGTGGAGCCGACGACCGGGAGCTGCCCGCCGGGCAGGAACAGCTTCGTGGTGTCCGGGAAGTAGCGGAACCGGGTCTCGTTGGCGGCGGTCTGCGTGCGGAAGGTGTCGTCGACGGTGAACCCGTCGCGGGCGATCCGCTCGGCGGGCTTCAGGACCGTGCCGAGTCTCTTGCTGCCCCACTTGCCGAGCGCCGTCGCCCAGGTGGCGGGGGTGCCCGGCGTTCCGACGCTCAGCCCGCTGCTGACGGCGTCCGCGAAGGCGATCGCCTTGCCGTTCTCGACGAACAGGTCGGAGCCGGCCGTCAGCGGAGCCGTCTCCCGGCCGTCGATGGTGTGCACCTTGCGGGACTTGGCGTCGTAGTAGACGAAGTAGCCGCCCCCTCCGATGCCGGAGGAGTAGGGCTCGGTGACGCCGAGCGCGGCGGCCGTGGCGACGGCGGCGTCGACCGCGTTGCCGCCCTTCTTCAGGACCTCGATGCCGGCGGCGGAGGCGTCGAGGTCGACGCTCGCGACGGCACCGCCGTAGCCGACGGCGACGGGCACCTTCTGCGGCGCCGGAGAGGCCGCGGAGCTCCCTGGCGGAGCTGTCGCCCCGACCGACACCACGGCGGCCGAAACCGCCAGGACGAGAAGTTTCCGCGCGACAGGGCGACGCATGCGTACCTCCAGGCCGGGACCGTCCGCGCAGCGTAACCACAACACCAGGGGCCCGACAGCCCCATTCAGGGCACCTGCCACGAGAACGCCACACTTCGAACACGGGTACGTACCAGCCATGTCGGCCCGCTAACATGCGCGCCCATGAATGACGACGTGCGCAACATCGTCCTGGGCGTGGTCGCGGCCGGCATCAGCGCCGCCCTCGGCTGGGTGGCCCGCACCTATCTGTGGAAGCGCAAGCTCCGTAGGAAGCAGGCGTTCTTCGGGCTGCCGGACAACTCCGAGTCCCTCCTCGTCGTCAACCGCGACGCCGGCAGCCCCGATCTCGCCGTGCACCGGTACGACGTCTTCGCGCTTCTGGAGCTCTCCGCGCTCATCAAGGACTGCGGCGCGCACGCCGAGGTGATCACCCAGGACACGGCCCGGCAGGGCTTCGGGGAGCGCACGGAGTTCTGTGTCGGCGGCCCGGGATCCAACCGGCGCATGGCGGCCCATATGCACGCCATGCTGCCCGGGGTGCGAGTGAACACCGACCCGGAACCGGGCCCGGACCGGCTCGCCTTCCAGATCGGCAGCGAGCGTTACCGCATGGAGAAGGGCCTGTCCGAATACGTCCTGCTGGCCCGGCTCACCGCGGGGCAACCCGGCCTGAACCGGCCCGTCTTCCTGTTCAGCGGCCAGACCGCGATCACCAACCAGGCCGCGACCCGCTATCTGGCCCGCAACCACGAGCGGCTGTCCCGCAAGTACGGCAACAACACGTTCGTCCTGCTGCTGAAGGTGGTCAACTCCCAGGCGTACGGCCCGGACGTCGCCGAACTGATCGCGGACGTCACCCGGGCCGCACAGGCACCGCTGCCGGCGCCCGCGGCTCCCCGCAACTCCCACCGCGCCTCCTGAATTCATTCACAGGACACCAATCGTTACTGCCGCGTAACTTACCGACGGGTTACCTACGGTAAGAACCCGCGGTTACCGTCGGGTCACTTTGCATTGACGCGAGTGAGGAGTGACCCGTGGGACACCATCGCAAGGCCCTGCGCACCACCGCCGTGGGCGCCGTCTCCGCGACCCTGATCGCCGGTGGGGTCCTCGGCACGGCCCCCGCCGCACAGGCCGCGACGAACAACGTCCGGTTCGTCGACATCGCCGGCGAGGGCGGCACCGTCCTCAAGGCGAACGTCATCACCCCGACCGGCGCCGACGGCAGCCGCGCCTATCCGCTGCTCGTGCTGCCCACGAGCTGGGGCCTGCCCCAGGTCGAGTACTTCGCGCAGGCACAGAAACTCGCGAACTCCGGCTATGTGGTGCTCAGTTACAACGTGCGCGGCTTCTGGCAGTCCGGCGGGGAGATAGAAGTGGCGGGCCCGCCCGACATAGCCGACGCCCGCAAGGTCATCGACTGGGCCCTCGCCCACACCCCGGCCGACGCCCGGAACGTCGGCATGGCGGGCGTCTCGTACGGCGCCGGCATCAGCCTGCTCACCGCCGCACAGGACAAGCGCGTCAAGGCGGTCGCCGCCCTCAGCGGCTGGGCCGACCTGATCGACTCGATCTACTCGGGGCGCACCCAGCACGTCCAGGCCGCGGCCCTCCTCGACGGCGCGAGCCTGGTCACCGGGCGTCAGAGCGCCGAGATCCGGGAGATCTTCGACAACCTCTACGCCTCCGATCTGTCCAGGGAACAGGACATGATCAATTGGGGGAAGAAACGTTCGGTCGCCACATATGTGGATCAGCTCAACAAGAACGGCGCAGCGGTCATGATGGCCAACGCCTGGGGCGACACGGTCTTCCCGCCCAACCAGTCCGCCGACTTCTACGAGAAGCTCACCGGCCCCAAGAGACTGGAGTTCCGCCCCGGCGACCACGCGACCGCCGAGCTCACCGGTCTGCTGGGGCTGCCCAACGACGTGTGGACCGACACCGAGCGCTGGTTCGACCACTACCTCAAGGGCGAGGCCAACGGCATCGACAAGGAGCTGCCGGTCCGGCTCAAGTCCCGTTCCACGGGCGGTTACGAGGGCTACCCGGACTGGAAGTCGGTCGGCGCGACCCGCAAGAAGCTCGCCCTGTCCGGCACCACCACGATCCACACCAACGTCGACTCGGGCGCCGACGGCGGGGTCGTCCTCCTGTCCAGCATCCTCGACCAGATCGCCAAGCTGCCCCCGGTCGCCTCGATCCCCCTGCTCCCCCGCACCTGGGCGGCCGTATGGCAGTCGGAGAAGTACGCGACGGCCCAACAGGTGCGCGGCACCGCCGAGTTGCACACCACGGTCACTCCCACCAAGGAGAGCGGCACCCTCGTCGCCTATCTGTACGACGTGGGGCCGCTCGGCCTCGGCAAGCTGGTCAGCAACGCGCCGTACACCTTCCACGGGCAGACGCCCGGCACGCCGTTCGGCGTCGACCTGGAGCTGTACTCCACGGCCTACGACGTCCCGGCAGGGCACCGGCTCGCCCTGGTCGTCGACACGGTCGACCCGCTCTACATCGAGCACAACCCGTCCGGCGCGCGGCTGACCTTCTCCTCGCCGTCGAACGACCCGTCGTACGTGTCGATTCCGCTGCGCGAGCAGTGATCTCCGGCCGGCGCCGGTCGGGTATGGCCCTGTGAGCTGCCACCCCCTACGGTCTCGGGGCCATGGGGGGATCCCCACCCGGCAGCGGCGTCCCCGGCGGGATCACCGTCACCACGGGGATGAACGGCACAGCGTAATGGAGGTCCGACGCGAGGAGGTCGCCGGCATGGGGGCCGACCACCGGGTCCTTGCACACACGTGTGGTGCGGAACATGGGTCGCACTCCCGCCGGGTCAATGCGTGAGGATCTTGGAGAGGAAGTCCTTCGCTCGCTCGCTGTTCGGGTTGGTGAAGAACTCCTCGGGGGCGCGGTCCTCGACGATACGGCCGTCGGCCATGAACACGACGCGGTTGGCGGCCGAACGGGCGAAGCCCATCTCGTGGGTGACGACGACCATGGTCATCCCGTCGCGCGCGAGTTGCCGCATGACCTCCAGGACCTCGTTGATCATCTCCGGGTCGAGGGCCGAGGTCGGCTCGTCGAACAGCAGGGCCTTGGGCTCCATGGCGAGGGCGCGGGCGATGGCCACGCGCTGCTGCTGGCCGCCGGAGAGCTGCGCCGGGTACTTGTCCGCCTGGGAGGCGAGACCCACCCGGTCGAGAAGCTGACGGGACCGCTTGTCGGCCTCGCCCTTCCCGCGCTTGCGGACTTTGGTCTGAGCCAGCGAGATGTTCTGGAGGACCGTCTTGTGGGCGAAGAGGTTGAAGGACTGGAAGACCATGCCGACCTCGGCGCGGAGCTTCGCGAGGGCCTTGCCCTCCTCCGGCAGTGGCTGTCCGTCCAGCTGGATCTCACCGGAATGAATGGTCTCCAACCGGTTGATCGCCCTGCACAGGGTCGACTTCCCCGACCCTGACGGGCCGATGACCACGACCACCTCCCCCTTGCCGACAGTGAGGTTGATGTCCTGAAGGACATGCAGTTCCCCGTAGTACTTGTTGACGTCACGCAGCTCGATCAACGGATCGACGGCCATGCCCAGCCCTACCCACTCTCAGCTGTGTCGCGATTGCCGCAAACTATCCAGACAAGACTGGAGTTAATACACGACACGCACTTTTCGGGCATTAGCCGTATTTACTCCGTGCTTATACGTCTGCTCTAGGCCTCCGCCACCTCGGCGTACAACTGGGAGAGTTCGGGCACCCCGCTCGCCGCCCACTCATGACCGTCGGCGACGACATCGAACTCCCGGCCGGAGGCGAGCCGGATCACCGGCTGGCCGTCGGAGCGGATCCCCCAGTGGGCCCCCTCCACGGTCCGTACGATCACCGTCCCGAGATACAGCCCGGCGTCGTTGCCGAGCCACTCCAGGACCTCCGCGTCGTCCCGCCACCGCGGCACCAGCTGGTCGAGCGCCTCCAACGAGGCGACGGTGTCGTCGAGTTGGACACCGCTGCGGTACGCCTGGTGACGCAGCAGCTCACATTCGGAGAGGAGCTCGGCGATGCCCTCGGCGTCGTGCACCTCGGGTTCCTTGCGCCGGTTGCCCAGAAAAGGGATCTTCATACGCCCAGCGTGTCATTGGCACAGGCCCGAGCACCACAGGCGCGCGCCGGCAGTCGATTCGGGGCGACTTCACGCCGAGTTCGCGCATGGCTCGTTGACGCGCCACCGGTGCCTCCTTAACTTCACGGAGCGTCTTTCGTCTCGTCCTGACCGGTGCTGAACGGGGGAACCAGGTGCGCCGAGGTGTACGGATGTCCGCGCTCGCCCTCGCCCTGGGCGCGGTCCTGGTGCCGGCCGGCCCGGTGCGGGCGAGTGCCCCGCGGCAAGCGGAGAGAGCTGAACCGCTGCCGCTGGAGCGGCTCTTCGACAACACGGCGGTCAGCGACGACGCCCGGCCCGGCGCGGCGGACTTCGACGGGTCCGGCGCCTCCCTGTCGGCCCAGGACCTCACAGCGGCGGGCTGGACACCCGGCCGGACGCCCACCGTGCAGGGAGCACGGCTGTCCTGGCCGCGCCGGGAGGCGGGCGCACCGGACAACGTCCGGGCCGCCGGGCAGTCGGTGCGCGTCGGCGGCCGGGGCGACGCGCTCGCCTTCCTGGTGGCGGGCACGGGCGGCGCCGACGTGACGGGCACGGGCCGGGTGTCGTACGCGAACGGCGGCAGCTCCTCCTACCGGCTCACCGCCCCCGACTGGCGCACCGGCCCACTCGCCACGAAGGCGGTCGCGCTGCCGCACGTGAACACGCCCGGCGGCCAACTCGCCGAGAAGGCACGGCTGTACGTCGTGACGGTCCCGCTCGCGCGCGGCCGCCGGGTCGCCTCGGTACGGCTGCCCGACTCGCCCGCCCTGCATGTGTTCGCGGTGTCGGTGCGGGCCACCACCGCGGGCTGGAGCGGGAGTTGGGCGGCCGCGACCGCCGGGTATCCGGCCGTGGGGCCGTGGAGCGAGCGGACGCTGCGGCTGGTGGTGCACTCCTCGGTGGGCGGGCCGCGGGTGCGGCTGCGGTTCGACAACACCTTCGCGGCGGCTCCCGTGCGGATCGGGAGCGCGACGGTGGCGGTCCAGGAGGCAGGTGCGGCGGCGCGGGGCGTGCCGGTGCCGGTCGCCTTCCGGGGAGCGGTGGGCGCCGAGGTGCCCGCGGGAGCGCAGGTGTTCAGCGATCCGCTCGACTTCGAGGTGCCCGCGGACACGAATCTGCTGGTGAGCTTCCATCTGCCGGGAACGGTGACGGCGGCGCCCGTGCACCGGCTCGCGCAGCAGCGGTCGTACGTCAGCGAGTCGGGTGACCACACGGCCAACGACTCGGCGACGGCGTACACCACCGTCCTGACGAGCTGGCCGCTGCTGACCGGGGTGGACGTGGGCGGCGGGCCGGGGTCCGTGGTGCTGCTCGGGGACTCGATCACGGACGGGGACAAGTCGACGGTCGACGCCAACCGGCGCTGGCCCGATGCGCTGGCCGCACGACTGCTGGCGCAGGACGTGGTCCCGCACTACGGGGTGCTCAACCAGGGGATCTCCGCGAACCGTGTGGTCACCGACCGCTATCCCGGTGACGGGGTCTCCACGGACACCGGCGGGGTGAGCGCCCTGCACCGGTTCGACCGGGATGTCCTCGCACAGACGTCGGTACGTACGGCGGTCGTCTTCCAGGGCGTCAACGACCTGCGGTGGGGCGCCACGGCGGACGAGGTGATCGCGGGCCTGCGGGAGATCGCCGACCGGGGCCGGGCACGCGGGCTGCGGATGCTGGCCGCGACGATCCTGCCCTGCCAGGGCGAGGCCCGCTGCACAGCCGCCGTGGACGGCGAGCGGGTCGCGGTGAACGCCTGGATCCGGGACGCCGGTGTGTTCGACGGCGTCCTCGACTTCGACGGCGTGGTGCGCGACCCGGACCACCCGGCACGGATGCTGCCCGCGTACGACAGCGGCGACCATCTGCACCCGGGAGACACGGGTCTCGCGGCGCTCGCCGGGTCCGTGGACCTCGCCCTGCTGCGGTGACTAGACGTCGAGATCCACGACCACCGGCGCATGGTCCGAGGCGCCCTTGCCCTTGCGCTCCTCGCGGTCCACGTAGGCGTCGCTGACGGCCTTCGCGAACGGCTCGTTGCCGTAGACGAGGTCGATGCGCATGCCGCGGTTCTTGGGGAAGCCGAGCTGGCGGTAGTCCCAGTACGTGAAGGGGTGGTCGTACTTGAGGGGGCGCGGGACCACGTCGGACAGGCCCGCCTCGCGCAGGGAGGCGAGGGCGGCGCGCTCGGCCGGGGTGACGTGGGTGAGGCCCTCGAAGGCGGCCACGTCGTAGACGTCGTCGTCGGTCGGCGCCACGTTGTAGTCGCCCAGGACCGCGAAGGGGCGGCTGCCCGCCGCGTCGCCCGCGACGGCCGCCTTGAGGGCCTCGAACCACTGGAGCTTGTAGGCGTAGTGCGGGTGGTCCACCTCGCGGCCGTTCGGCACGTACACCGACCAGACGCGGACCGGGCCGCAGGTCGCGGAGATGGCGCGGGGCTCGGGCGCGCCGTCGTAGCCGGGGTCACCGGGCAGGCCCTTGACGACGTCCTCCAGGCCGACGCGGGAGATCACCGCCACGCCGTTCCACCGGCCCGTGGCGTTGACCGCCGCCTCGTAGCCCGCCTCGCGCAGCTGGTCGAACGGGAACTGCTCCTCGGCCAGCTTGGCCTCCTGGAGGCAGAGCACGTCCGTGCCGCTGCTCTCCAGCCAGGCCAGAAGCCTCGGCAGGCGGGCGGTGATCGAGTTGACGTTCCAGGTCGCGATGCGCATGCCTGACAACCTACCGGGCGCCACTGACACTCACAGCGACGTGCTCTCCCCGGGCGCCAGCCGCAGATGCTCCGAGCCGCCGAGGGCACCGATCTGGTTGTCGTAGATGGGGCGGGCGAGGTCGGTGAGCAGGGCGTCGTGGATGTCGTACGCCCGCTGCGGCTTGACCTCGCGGACGTAGTCGATCACCTCGGAGATCTTGCTCCACGGGGCCATGACTGGGAGCATCAGCGTCTCGACGGTCTGGCCGGGGACGGTCAGGGCGTCGCCGGGGTGGAAGACGCGGCCGCCGTCGACGAGGTAGCCGACGTTGGTGATGCGCGGGATGTCCGGGTGGATGACGGCGTGAAGTTCGCCGTGGACCTGGACGTCGAAGCCGGCCGCCGTGAAGGTGTCGCCGTGACCGACGGTGTGCACCCGGCCCGGGAAGGCACTGGAGATCTTCTCCGCGACGGACCTCAGGGTCCAGATCTCGGCGGCCGGGTTCGCCTCCAGGGCCGCGCGCAGCCGCTCCTCGTCGAAGTGGTCGGGGTGCTCGTGCGTGACGAGGATCGCGTCCGCGCCGAGTGCGGCGTCCGCCTCACTGAACCCGCCCGGGTCGAGGACGAGCGTGCGTCCCTCCTTCTCGAGGCGGACACAGGCGTGCGACATCTTCGTGAGCTTCATGGCTACCATCCTGCCTCCTGGAAGGGGCGCCGGGGCGACTCAGCCTGGTGGTTCCGCTGCCCGGCTGCGGCACTCACTCCTCGGGAGTCGTCTCCTCCCGGATGACCTGCTGGGCCACCTTGAACGCGCTGTTGGCCGCCGGCACCCCGCAGTAGACCGCCGCCTGCAGCAGCACCTCCCTGATCTCGACCGGGGTGAGCCCGTTGCGCAGGGCGGCCCGGACGTGGAAGCCGAGCTCCTCCAGGTGGCCGCCCGCGACGAGGGCGGTGAGCGTGACACAGCTGCGGGAGCGGCGGTCGAGGCCGGGGCGGTCCCAGATCTCGCCCCAGGCGTATCGGGTGACGAACTCCTGGAAGTCGCCGGAGAACTCGTCGGCCTGCGCCAGCGCCCGGTCGACGTGCGCGTCGCCGAGCACCTCGCGGCGCACCTTGATCCCGGCGTCGTACGGGTCGGGCCGTCCCCCGCCCATGAAGGGCGCCGGTACGGCGGGGGCGATCTCGGCGATCGGGGAGACCTGCGGCGGGGCGGCCAGCACCGGCTTGACCGGGGCGGCCGGGATGGCCGTCTGCCCGGTGGCGGAGTCGTAGGCGGGCTGCCAGGCCGTGGAGAAGTGCCGGACCAGGAGGTCGGTGACGGCCGCGGGCTGCTCCACCGGTACGAGGTGGGAGGCGCCCGGCACCACGGCGAGCCGTGCGTCGGGGATGCCGGCGACGAGCGTACGGGCCTCCGCCGGGCCGGTGACCTGGTCGTCGGAGCCGACGAGGACGAGGGTGGGCACGCCGACGTGGGCGAGGTCGGCCCGTATGTCGAAGGCCGCCAGGGCCTCGCAGGCGGCGATGTAGCAGCCCGGGTCGGTGGTGCGGACCATCTGCACGGCCCAGTCGGTGATCGCGGGCTGCGCGGCGGCGAACCCGCCGGTGAACCAGCGGTCGGGGGAGGTACGGGCGATGGGGTCGAGCCCGTTCGTCCGCACGATCACGCCGCGCTGCCGGAACTCGTCCGGCGTGCCGAATCTCGGCGAGGCGGCGATCAGCGCGAGCGAGGCGACCCGCTCCGGGTGGCGCAGGGCCAGCTCCAGGCCGACCGCGCCGCCGAGCGCGCAGCCCGCGTAGCCGAAGCGCTGGATGCCGAGTCGGTCGAGGGTGGCGAGCAGCCGGGCGGTGAGGTCGCCGACCGAGCCCGCCGGGTAGGCGGGGGCGCCACCGTGCCCCGGCAGGTCGAACCGGAAGATCCGCCACTGCTTGGCCAGCTCGGGAACCTGCCGGTCCCACATGTGCCACGTGGTGCCGAGCGAGGGGCCCAGGATGAGGACCGGGGCGTCGTCCGGGCCGTCGAGGCGGTACTGGAGGGCGGGGGTCTGCGTCTCACTCACCGCTCCACGCTAACCGCCGTTCCTTGATCCCCGGCCCCAGGGCCCCCACTCCTCACACCCGGCTCCCGGACATCACCGGCGAATGCTCACACGGCCTTCACCGAAGGACGGGGACGGGGGCCGCGCCGCGGACGGTGACCCCGTACCGGGTCCGCATCCTTCGCATCTCCCACAGCGAGACGGCCGTCACCGACAGCGGGCCGCCCAGCAGCGAGCAGTACTGCACGGCCGGCGGCCCCTGGGGCATGCCGCTGTCGATCGCGTTGAAGACGGCGAGCACCCACACCAGTGCCACGGTCACCACGGGCGGCAGCATCGGATGGACGTGGGCGGTGTTGAACGCGCTGCGCGCGGAGTACAGCGACGCCAGGAGGAAGAAGGGGATGCCCCAGGCCAGCACGGCCAGTCCCGTGAGCCCCACCACGAAGCCCTGCCACCCGCTCAGGTCGTTCTTGGACGCCTGCCCGATTCCCAGGAGGGTCCCCGCGAGGACGCCCACGGTCAGCAGATACCAGCCGACCGCCTTCAACGGGGCGTGGAGCCTGGAGCGCAGATGGGGCCTCAGATGCGAGGGCGCGTAGAAGACGAAGGCGAGGATGACCAGCGGGCCGCCGACGATCAGCAGCACCGGGGCGATGATCATGTTGGCGACGCCACCGGTCGCGGCGTCCTCCCAGCCGTCCTTCTCCGCGCCGTAGGCCATGAACAGGGCGACCGTGGCGACAGCGCCGAGCACCGTGCGGGTCACCTGGACGCGGTCCACGGTGCGGTCCTCGATCCGGCCGTCGCCCTCCTGCACGAACAGGCGGACCGCGACGCGGTGCGCGGAGCGGAGGATCGCGGTGACGAGGTAGGGCGCGGAGAGGAACCACAGCCGGCTGCGGCGGCGCGGCGCGCGACCGGGCACGGGGGCCGGGGGCACATAGGGATACGGGTTCTGAGGCGGGTACGGGTTCTGCGGCGGGTAGGGGTTCTGCGGCGGTACGTAGGTGTTGTTGGCCGGCGCTCCGGGCGGCGGGCCCCAGCCCTGTCCGCCCGGTCCGTTGCCGCCGGGCTGTCCCGTGCCGGGACCCCATCCCCCCGTAGCCATGCCGCTTCCCCCGTTCGCTTTCGGTCAGTTGCTGTGTCGCAGAGCGACATCGCGGCATTTTAGTGGCCCGTGAGTCGCCACTCCCCGCAGCCACTGTGCGAACTGTGTGTGGTGGTTGTGTGAAGCGTGTCAGCCCTCGGGTGAGGCGCCCAGGCCGGTCAGGGCGCCGACCGGGTCGAGGTCGGGGGTGCCGCGGGGCCACCAGTCGTCGGCGCCGGGGTCGGATTCGTAGGCGTACCACAGGCCGTCGCGGCCCAGACGGAGTTGGACATGGCCGCGGGGGTGGGTGAGGCGGTTGCGCCAGGGGCGGAAGGCGGGGAGGTCGGCGGCGAGCAGGAGCGGGCGGGCGCGGTCGAAGCGGCCGGCCGGCGGGTCCCAGGGTTCCTCCAGGACGGCGAGGCCCTCGAACCCGCCCTGCCGCCAGGCGGCGACCGCGCGCGCCAGATCGGCCGGGGTGCGGCCGGCCGCGGCGGCGAGCGAGGCGTAGAGCGAGCGGGTGGCTGCGGTGAGGCCGGAGCCGGGGCGGGCCGCGGCGAGCCGTACCGCGTCCTGCCACAGCGTCAGTTCGGCGACCGGGTCCCGTCCGGTGCCGAGCAGCGCGTGGGCGCGTCCGGCGGCGTCGGTCGCCAACTGGTCCAGCGCGAAGGGGTCCGGGCCGCCCGGGGCCGCCGGGTAGACCGGGGGCTGCTCGGGGTGCGGGGGCACCGGCAGCGGGGCGGGCAGGGGCGGGAGTCGGCGAGGTGCGAGGGCTTCGGTGGCGCGTACGCCGGGCAGGGGTGCCGGGCCCTTGTCCTGGGCGGCGCGGGCCGCGCGGGCGGCGCTCAGCCGGGACAGCGCGTCGAGCAGTTCACGCTCGCCGCGGCCGCGCAGCAGGAGCAGGACGAAGGGATCGGCGTCGAGCAGCCGGGCGGTCTGGTAGCAGAGGGCGGCGGCGTGCTTGCAGGGGTGGCCGCGATCGGGGCAGCTGCACTGCGGTTCGAGGTCGCCGGGCCCGGGGAGCAACCGGACACCGCCCTCGGCGAGGGCGTGGGGCATCTCCTTGTCGAGCAGGGCGGCGATGTGCCCGGTCCGCTCCGCGGCGGCGTCCAGGAACCGGTCCCAGTCGGCGTCGTCGAGCGTCCGCAGCCGCACCTGCACCCGGTAAGGCCGGGGACGGCTGCCCTGCACGTACGCGAGGACGAGCCCCGGCGTCACGGTGATGGCGTCCACGTTCCCCTGCTCCGCGTAACCGCGCCCCCGCGCCAGCCGCTTGGCGTCCAGCGCACCTCTCTCCAGGGCGTCCACCCACGCGTTGCCCCACCAGGTCTCGGCGAATCCACCGTCCTCACCGGAGGCGCGGGCCGTGAACGCCGGGAAGGTACGCCGCAGTTCACCGTCCCGGCCGGGGGCGCCCATGGAGCGGGGGTGGCGGGGTGCGGCGGGCGGGGGCGGGTCCGAGAGGGCGGTGCCGAACGCGGCGCGGGCTTGGAGGAGGGCGGGGCCGGTGCTGTCGCCGTACGGGTCGGGGCCCGTGTCCTGCGAGGCGTCGGCGGGAACGGCGTCCTGGTCCCACTCGGCCGGACTCCCCTGGTCCGCCTCGTCATCGGGCATACGGAAGGCGTCGGCCAGCGACTCCCGCACGGTACGGGCCCGTTCGGCGGCGGTCCGGCCGGCCGCACCGCCTCGGGCGACGGGAGCGGGCGGTGTCGTACGGCGCGGCCGGGCCCCGCCATCGGTGCCTCCGCCCGTGACCTCCGTGCGCAGCCGCCGCTCCTCCGCACGGGCGGCCCGCAAGGCCTCACGCGCCCGGTCCGCGGGGCGCCCCCCTTGCGGGACCCCTCCCCCGTTCACCGCTCCCGGGGCGGGATCCGCCATGTCACCGAGCCGGGCGGTCTCCGCACCGGACCCGCTCGCCGACGCGTCCGACCCGGCAGGCGTGTCCGCCTCGTCCTCAGCCGCCCTGGCCTCCTGCGCCGGTCCCTCGGCTCCGGCGCCCCGCCGATCAGCGGCCGCGCGTCGCAGCGCCGCACGGGCCGCGTCACCCGGCCGGGCCTCACCGGGCTCCGGCTGCCGCGCCGCAGACTCTTCGCCCACGGCTGCGGCGGAAACGGCGGATGGCCCGGGTACCGAACCGTCGCCCGCAGGCTCCCTCGGCTCCGTCCCGCCCTCCGCGGTCCCCTCGGCCTCGCGGCGTTCCCGCGCCTCCCGCAGTGCCCGGCGTACCTCGTCCGCAGGCCGGCCCGTCATGACGTCCTCCGCAGGGAGACCAGGTCGGACAGTTCGCGGTCGGTCAGTTCCGTCAGGGCGGCCTCGCCGGAGCCGAGGATCGCGTCGGCCAGTGCCCGCTTCGCCTCCAGCATCTCGGCGATGCGGTCCTCGACGGTGCCCTCGGTGATGAGGCGGTGGACCTGGACCGGCTGGGTCTGACCGATGCGGTAGGCGCGGTCGGTGGCCTGCTCCTCGACGGCCGGGTTCCACCAGCGGTCGAAGTGGACGACGTGGCCCGCGCGGGTGAGGTTGAGGCCCGTGCCCGCCGCCTTCAGCGACAGGACCAGGACCGGCGTCGCACCGCTCTGGAAGCGGTCCACCATGTGCTCGCGCTCCGGCACCGGTGTGCCGCCGTGCAGCAGCTCCACCGGGACCGCGCGGTCCGTCAGGTGCGCGGTGATGAGGCGGGCCATGCCAACGTACTGCGTGAAGACGAGTGCCGAGCCGTCCTCGGCCAGCAGGGTGTCCAACAGCTCGTCCAGCAGGGCCAGTTTGCCGGAGCGGACGGCCAGCCGGTCGGCGGCTCCGGCCTCCTCCTTCAGATACAGCGCGGGGTGGTCGCAGATCTGCTTCAGCGCGCCCAGGAGCTTCAGCACCAGACCCCGGCGCGCGATGCCCTCCGCCGTCTCGATGGCGAGCAGCGACTCGCGGACCACCGCCTCGTAGAGGGAGGCCTGTTCGCGGGTGAGCGGGACCGGGTGGTCCGTCTCCGTCTTGGGCGGCAGTTCGGGGACGATGCCGGGGTCGGACTTCTTGCGGCGCAGCAGGAAGGGGCGGACCAGCCGTGCCAGCCGCCGCACCGCCTCCTCGTCCTCGCCGTTCTCGACGGCGCGTGCGTGGCGGGCGCGGAAGGACTTCAGGGGGCCGAGCAGTCCGGGGGTCGTCCAGTCGAGCAGGGCCCACAGTTCGGAGAGGTTGTTCTCCACCGGGGTGCCGGACAGCGCCACGCGTGCGGGTGTCGGGATGGTGCGCAGCGCCTTCGCCGTCGCCGAGTACGGGTTCTTCACGTGCTGCGCCTCGTCGGCGACGACCATGCCCCAGCGCTGCTCGGCCAGCCGCGGTGCCGTCGACCGCATGGTGCCGTACGTCGTGAGCACGAAGCCGCCGTCCAGGTCCTCCAGGCTGCGGTCGGGGCCGTGGAAGCGGCGGACGGGGACGCCGGGCGCGAACCGGGTGATCTCCCGCTGCCAGTTGCCGAGCAGCGAGGCCGGACAGATCACCAGGGTCGGCTCGCGGCGGGCGCGCTTCAGGTGCAGGGCGATCACCGTGATCGTCTTGCCGAGGCCCATGTCGTCGGCGAGGCAGCCGCCGAGGCCGAGGGAGGTCATGAGGTCCAGCCAGGCCAGGCCCCGCAGTTGGTAGTCGCGCAGGGTGGCGTGCAGACCCGGCGGCGGCTCGGCGGGCCGCACCCCGGCCGTCAGCCGGTCCCGCAGCACGGCCAGTGCGCCGACCGGTACGGCTTCCACCGCCTCGCCGTCGACCTCCGCGCTGCCGGTGAGTGCGACGGACAGCGCGTCGACCGGGTCGAGCAGGCCCAGTTCGCGTTTGCGGGCCTTGCGGACGAGTGCCGGGTCCACCAGCACCCACTGGTCGCGCAGCCGGACCACGGGCCGGTGGGCCTCGGCGAGCGCGTCCATCTCGGCCTCGCTGAGCGGGTCGCCGCCGAGCGCCAACTGCCAGCGGAACTGGAGCAGTTCCTCACTCTCGAAGAAGCCGGTGCCGTCGGTGGCCGAACCCGGCGCGGACCGCACCACCGCGGCCGCGCTCAGGTCCTGGGCCAGGTCACGGGGCCAGTGCACGGCGACCCCGGCCGCCGCGAGCCGGGTGGCGGCGACACCGAGCAGGTCGCCCAACTCCTCCTCCGACAGGGCCAGTACGTCGGGCACGTCCTGCTCGGCGAGCCGGTCCAGAGGCGCCCAGACCCTGGCGGCGCGCCGCACCGCGAGGGCGGCGTCCACGCGGGCGCGGGGGCCGAACACCGCGTCCGCCTCACCCGACCACAGGGCCGCCGCGTCGGCCACCAGGGTGGGGTCGGCGAGGCTGTGCACCTGGACGATCGCGGCACCGGCGCTGCGGGCCCGGCCGCCCTCGTCGAAGAGGTCGTACGCGGACAGGTCGAGGCGGAGCGAGATCCGCACGCCCGCGTCCATGCCGGCGGCGACCTCGGCGGCCCAGTCCTGCGCGCCGGGCAGACGCTGCGGGCGGCGGTCCGCGAAGGGCCGGCCGGAGGCGAGGGGCGCGGCCGGGGTGCGCGGGAGGGTGTCGGCGACGGCGTCCAGGAAGGAACGCATCAGCGCTTCCGGTTCGGGCAGCCGGAGCGGGCCGGGGCCGGGCAGCGGGACCGCGTGGCCCTCGTGGGGCAGGGCGGCGGCGATCGCGCGCAGATGCGCGATGTCGTCCGGGTCCAGGGGGCCGGCCCGCCAGGCGTCGTGGCCGGTGGCGGTGAGGCCGGGCAGCAGCCGGCCGCGGGCGGTGAGCCGCAGTGCGTGCAGGGCGGCCGCGCCCCAGCAGGCGGTGGCGGGGTGGGCGGCGGGGTCGCGCCGGGCGCGCACGAGGAGGGGCAGGGCCTCGGCCAGGGGCAGTTCGAGCGCGGGGGCGGTCCTGCGGCGCACTCCGGCGCCGTGCCGTCGTACGACGGTGAGATCGGTGTGTCCGTCGGGCAGCGGCCCGTCCTCGGGGTCCCAGAAGGCCATCCGGCCCTGCCGCGGGAGGGGTGCGGGCAGGAAGACGGCGGCGAGTCGCACGGAGACCGGGTCCGTCGCTCGCCCGGCCGTCGCGACCGTGTCACTCATACGTCCTGCCACCTCCCGTCCCGCGTGTCGGATCAGACGTCTTCGACTCTACGGGCGGGGTCTGACAATCGGCTCCGGCGACGGGCCGCCGTGCCGACGGACGGGACGGGGGGCGCCGTCCGGTGGCCTACGGAACGGTGCGGGAGACGACGTACACCATCGGGTTGGCCGGGTCCGCGGTGTTCACCACGATGTCCTGGGTGGGCGCCGGGTTCTTCTGCTTGTGGACGAGGCCCGACCAGGGTCCGGGGCCGGTGAACCGCCAGCCGGTGATCTTCTGGTCGCGGGCGCCGATGGTGATCTCGCCTCCCTTGAGGTCGTCGCGGTTGACGCCGACGCCGGCGAGGAAGGTGTCGAGGCCCGCGTTGCTGGTGCGGAACTGGACGTAGAGGCGGCTGGTCTTCCAGTTGTTGGTCTCGTAGTACGCGATCCGGTCCGCGGGGTGCGGGATCGGCACCTGGTAGAGGCGGCGCTGGACCTTGGACGGCCAGCCGGCGGTGAGGCCGGTCGCCGAGTACTTCGCCTCCTTGTCCTTGCCGCTGTTGCGGCTCTGGTTCGCGGAGATCACCAGATAGCCGGCCGGGACGCCGATGAGCAGCACGATGATGAGCAGGGTGAGCGCCCGGCGGCGGTTGCGGTGGCGGCGGTCCTCGGCCGGCCGCCGCGGTTCCTCCGGGGAGTCGCCCTGGCGGGGCACCGAAGGGGTCACGGACGGGTTCACGCCTGCCCCTGGGTCGTACGGCGGGACTCCGTGTACTTGGCGTAGCGCTCGTAGCGCTCGACCCGACGCCGGTTGGCGCGCCGGAAGCGGCGGGCGACCAGGCGGGCGAGGTCGGCGGCGCCGACCATGCCGGCCTCGGGGCCGAGCTGGGCGCGGACGATGCGCGCCTCGGGGCGGTAACCGCGGCCGGTGAGCTGGCGCTTGAACGCGTCCCGCGCGGGGCCGATCAGCAGCTCGTCGGCGGCCGAGACACCGCCGCCGATCACGAAGCAGGACGGGTCGAGGGCGGCCGCGAGGTTGGCGATGCCGACGCCGAGCCACTGGCCGATGTCCTGGAGCAGCTCGATGCACATGGCGTCGCCGTCACGGGCCAGCTCGGTGATCATCGGGCCGGTGATGTCGCCGATCTGCCCCTTGACGTGCTCGATGATCCCGTAGGCCACCGGGGAGTCGGCCGCGGCCAGTTCCTTGGCCTCGCGGACCAGCGCGTTGCCGGAGCTGTACTGCTCCCAGCAGCCGCGGTTGCCGCACGGGCAGCGGTGGCCGCCGGGCACGACCTGCATATGGCCGAACTCGCCCGCGACTCCGAACTTCCCGCGCTTGACCTGGCCGTCCTCGAGGATCGCGCCGCCGATGCCGGTGCCGAGCGTGATCATGACCAGGTGGTCCTCGTCGCGGCCCGCGCCGAAGCGCCACTCGGCCCAGGCGGCGGCGTTGGCGTCGTTGTCGACCAGGACGGGCACGGCGAGCCTGCCCGCGAGGCGGTCGCGCAGCGGCTCGTTGCGCCAGGACAGGTGCGGGGCGAACAGGATGCGGTTGCGGTCGGCGTCGACCCAGCCGGCCGCGCCGATGCCGACGGCGTGCACGTCGTGGCGGTCGGACAGGTCCAGGACCAGTTCGCAGATGGTGTCCTCGACGACCTTGGGACTCTTGGACTTGTCCGGCGTCTCCGCGCGGAGCTTCTCCAGGATGTTGCCGTCGGCGTCGACGACACCCGCCATCACCTTGGTGCCGCCGATGTCGATCCCGACCGTCGGCACGCGGGGTGCGGTCAGGTGTGAGCGGCGTTCCCTGGTCCCGACCGTGCGGAGGACGGGGGCACGCCGGGAGCCGATCGGGGCCGTGAAATTGCCGTAGGTGCTCATCAGGCCCGATTGTGCCTCACCGTGAGTAAGGGTGCTGTGCGGGGGAGCAAAGGGGCGGTTCCTGTGCATTGCCGGGTGCGGGTGCATTGCGGCTCACCGCGCGCCGGTCGCATTGTCCGGACATTGGAACCAATGCGGCGACACTCAAGCCGATTCCAGGGCCGCCTTCAGGGCCTCACGAGCAGTTGGAACTCGAAGGAGTAGCGGGTGGGCCGGTAGGTGTGGGTGCCGAACTCGACCGCACGGCCGGTGTCGTCGAAGGTGACGCGCTGCATGGTGAGCAGCGGGGCGCCCTCCTCCTCGGCGAGCCGTTCGGCCTCGACGGCGGTGGCGCCGCGCGCGCCGATGGACTGACGGGCGCTGTGCAGGGTGATTCCGGCGGAGCGCATCATCCGGTACAGGCCGGTGGCCTCCAGCTGACCGGTCTCCAGGTCGAGGAGGTCGGTCGGCAGGTAGTTGCAGAGGTACGCCATCGGCTCGCCGTGCGCGAGGCGCAGCCGCTCGATGCGGTGCACGTCGCTGTCCTCGGCCACCCCGAGCGCGGCCGCGACCTCGGCGGAGGCCGGGACGAGGGTGTTGACGATGACCTTGGTGGCGGGGCGCTGACCTGCCGATTCCAGGTCGTCGTAGAGGCTGCTGAGCTCGAGTGGGCGCTTGACCTGGCTGTGCACGACCTGCGTGCCGACGCCGCGGCGGCGTACGAGCAGGCCCTTGTCGACGAGCGACTGGATGGCCTGGCGGACGGTGGGCCGGGACAGGCCGAGGCGCGCGGCGAGCTCGATCTCGTTGCCCAGCAGGCTGCCGGGGGTGAGCGTTCCGTGCTCGATCGCGGCCTCCAGCTGCTGGGACAGCTGGAAGTACAACGGCACCGGGCTGCTCCGGTCCACACTGAGTTCGAGCGACACGGTCGGGTCCCCATCTGGTTTCGGCACGGGCCCGAGCGTAGCTCCGCGCGCTGTTGACGGGAAGTTGTGTAGTTCGATTGTCAGGACATATGCATTGACAGGGTGGGGTCTCCGGCCACATTTTGTTCACATGCGCATCGGCGTCATCGGTACGGGCCGGATCGGCACCATTCACGCGAACACGCTCAGTCGTCATCGCGATGTCGGCTCTCTGATCCTCACGGACGCGGACGGCGCGCGGGCCCAGGAGCTCGCGAACCGGCTGGGGGAGACGGCCGCGCCGGGGGTGGACGAGATCTTCAGATGGGGCGTGGACGCGGTGGTGATCACCACCGCCACCTCTGCGCACGCCGAACTGATCGGCCGCGCGGCGCGCTCGGCGCTGCCGGTGTTCTGCGAGAAACCGATCGCCCTCGACCTGCCGGGCACGCTCCAGGCGATCGGCGAGGTCGAGTCGGCCGGGACCGTTCTTCAGATGGGGTTCCAGCGCCGCTTCGACGCCGGGTACACGGGCGCCCGGGAGGCGGTGCGGTCGGGGCGGCTCGGGCGGCTGCACACGGTGCGGGCGCTGACCTCGGACCAGGCGCCGCCGCCGGCCGCGTGGCTGCCGCTGTCCGGCGGGCTGTACCGGGACACGCTGATCCACGACTTCGACGTCCTGCGCTGGGTGACCGGGCGGGAGGTCGTGGACGTGTACGCGGCCGGCTCCGACGCCGGTCCCGCGATGTTCCGTGACGCGGGCGACATCGACACGGCCGCGGCGGTCCTCACCCTCGACGACGGCACCCTCGCCACGGCGACGGCGACCCGGCTGAACGGCGCGGGCTACGACGTCCGGATGGAGCTGGCCGGGGAGCTGGACCAGATCGTCGTCGGCCTGGACGACCGCACACCGATCGCCTCCACCGAACCGACGGGGCCGCCGGCCGCGACCAAGCCGTGGTCGGGGTTCCTGGAACGGTTCGGGCCGGCCTACGAGGCAGAGCTGAACACGTTCGTCGAGGTGGTCCGGGGCGAGCGGTCCAACCCCTGCGACGGGCGCGAGGCGCTCCAGGCGCTGCGGATCGCGGAGGCGTGCGAGGTGTCGCGGCGGGAGCGGCGGCCGGTGCGGATGGCGGAGCTGCCGGGCTGAGCGGTCCGCCGACCCCGTGACGGCCCTGCCCCGCACCTGGCCCTGTACGGCCTACCAGCGCACCGGCAGGCTCCGCAGCCCCCGTATCAGCATCCCCGGCAGCCACTCCCCCGGCGGTCCGTCCAGGGCCAGGTCCGGGGCGCGGTCCAGCAGGCTCCGGATCGCCGTACGTGCCTCCAGGCGGGCCAGCGGGGCGCCCAGGCAGTAGTGGATGCCGTGGCCGAAGGCGAGGTGGCCCCGGGGGTCGCGGCGGATGTCGAAGGTGTCCGGGGCCGGGTAGCGGGTGCCGTCGCGGTCGGCCGCGGTGAGGCCGACCATGACGTGGTCGCCCTCGGCGACGGCGGTGCCCGCGATCTCCAGGGGTTCGGCGGCGTAGCGGAACGTCGCGTTCTCCACCGGGCCCTCGTAGCGCAGTGTCTCCTCGACCGCGCCGTCGATCAGGCTCATGTCGGCGCGCAGGGCGGCGAGTTGGTCGGGGTGGGTGAGCAGGGCGTGGACGCCGTTGGTGATGAGGTTGACCGTCGTCTCGTGGCCGGCGATCAGCAGGAGGAAGGCCATGCCCAGCAGTTCCTGCGGGGAGAGCCGGTCGCCGTCCTCGGCGGTGGTGCGGATGAGGTCGCTCAGCAGGTCGTCGCCCGGTCCGGCGCACCGCTTGTCCTCGATCAGCTCGCGCAGGTACGCGTCGAGCCGGACGACGGCGTCGTAGGCGTTCTCGGGGCTGGTGGGCGCGACCACCTCCGTCGACACCTTCCGGAACTCCGTGCGGTCCATCTCGGGCACGCCGAGGAGTTCGCAGATCACGGTGATCGGCAGGGGGTAGGCGAGGGACTGCACCAGGTCGCCGCGGCCGTACGGCAGCATCGTGTCGAGGAGGTCGTCGGTGATCTCCTGGATCCTGGGCCGCAGTTCCTCCACGCGGCGCGTCGTGAAGGCGCGGGAGACGAGGCCGCGCAGCCGGGTGTGCTCGGGCTGGTCGGCGCCCAGCAGATGGCGGCCGATCAGCTCCTCCTCGTGGAACGTGACACCGATGCGGCGGCCGTCCTTGGACAGCCGGGGGTCGGCGAGCGCCGCCCGCGCCTCCTCGTGCCCGACGACGAGCCAGGCCCAGTAGCCGGGATCGGAGCCCGGCGGCCGGACCCGGTGCACCGGGCCGCGCTCACGCAGTCGCGCGTACACGGGATGCGGGTCCGTGCGGAAGGCCTCGCCGAACTCGCCCAGGTCGACCACTTCTGCCATGAAGATCCCTTCCCCTCACTCCGAGAACGCACAGCACGACCCGCTAGTGCCCGCCCTCCCCCGATTCCCCGGATTCCGCGGCGTCGGCCCCTTCCTCCAACAGCCCCGCGTCATAAGCGAGCAGCGCGATCTGCACCCGGTTGTTGAGGTCGAGCTTGGCCAGGACGCGTGAGACGTGGGTCTTGACGGTGGCCACGCTCATGAAGAGTTCCGCGGCGATCTCGGCGTTGGACAGGCCCCGGCCGACCGCGACGGCCACTTCGCGCTCACGGTCGTTGACGGCGGCGATCCGCTCACGCGCGCGTGCCCGGCGGGTGTCGGCGGCGGTGCCGGCCGCGTGGTGCATCAACTGCCGGGTGACGGTGGGCGACAGGACGGGGTCGCCGGCCGCGACCCGGCGTACCGCGTCGACGATCTGCGCGGGCGGGGTGTCCTTGAGGACGAACCCGGCGGCGCCCGCGCGCAGGGCGCGCAGGACCTGTTCGTCGGCGTGGAAGGTGGTGAGGACCACGACCTGGGGGGCGTCGGGCCGGGTGCGCAGCCGTTCGGTGGCGGTGATGCCGTCCATGGACGGCATCCGGATGTCCATGAGGACGACGTCCGGGCGGGTGCGGTCGACGAGCGCGTCGACGTCCTTGCCGTCGGCGGCCTCCCCGACGATCTCGATGCCGTCGGCACCGCCGATCATCAGGGACAGGCCGGCCCGAACCAGCGGATCGTCGTCGACGAGGAGCAGTCTGATCGCGGTCATGAGGCTTACGTAATCACGGTTTCGGGGTCCTACCGGCTGTCGTCGGCCACACGGCCGCACTCCGTGCCGGGACCGCCGTCACCGCGCCGAGGCTGCGTCAACGACGCGCGGGCTGCGGAGAGTTGCCTCGGATCCCAGAGTGCGGCGCCCGGTTCACGCCCATGGCAGCCACGCCCGCACCCCGAACCCCCCGCTCGGCTCGGGCCCGTGCTCGAGTCGTCCGCCGGCCAGCGACGCCCGTTCGGTCAGCCCGATGAGTCCCTGTCCGGAGCCCGGTACGGGGGTCACCTCGCCCTCGGGTGCGGGGTTGCGGACGGTCACGGTGAGACCCTCGCCGGGCGCGCCCTCGACCGAGACGGTGACCTCGGCGCCGGGGGCGTGTTTGCGGGCATTGGTCAGGCCCTCCTGGGTGATGCGGTAGGCGGTGCGGCCGATGGAGGCGGGGACGGCGGCGGGGTCGGTGACGCGGGCGTCGAGGAGGACCTTCATGCCGGCCTCACGGGACTCGGCGACCAGCGCGTCCAGCGCGGCGAGGGTCGGCTGGGGGCGGCCCGTGTCGTCCTGCTCCCCGGCCCGCAGGACACCGATGATCTCCCGCAGGTCCTGGAGCGCCTCGTGCGCGCTCTCCCGGATGACGCCGGCCGCGCGGGCGACCTCCTCCCGGGGTGCGTCGGGCCGGAACTCCAGCGCGCCCGCGTGCACGCTGAGCAGGGTCAGCCGGTGGGCGAGGACGTCGTGCATCTCACGGGCGATGGCCTCGCGGGCCAGCCGCTGCGCCTGCTCGGCCCGCAGCCGGGCCTCCGTCGCGGCGCGCCGGGCGCGGTCCTGAAAGCTCAGCACGAGCTGCCGCTTGGACCGTACGACCATGCCCGAGGCGACCACCACCGCGGTCATCAGCACGAAGATGAGGACCGTGACGAGATACGGCAGCTCGGGGTCGGGCCGGATCCAGAAGTAGAGCGGGATCAGTGCGATGTTGGCCCCGCCCACCCACGCGATGTACCGGAACGGCCGGTGCACGGCGAGCGTGAACAGGGCGATGACGCAGGTGCCGCCCGCGGTGTCCGAGACGAGTCCCACGGGGAGCGTGGCGACGGCCAGCCCGACGGGCCAGCGGCGGCGCAGCCACACCGCGGCGCAGGCGACCGCGCCGATCGCCTGGTCGAGGCGGGCTAGGGCGTCCGGGACATGGGGGTTGGAGGTCACCGCGTCCGCGCCGACCAGGCCGATGATCACGGCCACCCCGAAGCAGCTGAAGTCGACGAGCCAGTCGCGCGCGGTGCGCCGGGGCCGCCGTCCGGGGCGCTCGCCGTCCGGGTCGAGTTCCTTCAGGACGGCCGAGGGCATCAGCCAGCGCCGCCCCGCGAACGCCGGGGGCACCACTGCGTGCTCGTCTCCACTCACGGTCGACAAATCTACGCACGGAAGACCCGTGTCACCTCCGCGCGGACGGGATCTCCGACCAAAGTCGGCGGGCCGCCTACTTTCGGCGCGGCCGGACCGCGTGGAGCGGAGACTTCCGTCGCATGCGCCTCGCCCCGCGGCCGATGTTCGTGGGGGGTCCGCGGGGCGAGCGTATGCGCATGAAGCAACTGCTGGAACTGCTCGGATTCCTCGCCCTGGTGCAGGGCGTCGCCGGCCTGGTGCACGAGTTCACCGACTGGCACTGGGGACTCGTGCAGCGGATCGGCTTCCTCGACGGCCACGGGCTCTACGCGAGCGTCGCCCTGCTCGTCCTGGCGATCGCGCTGTTCGCCGCCGCGGAGAGCCGGAAATCGGGCTGAACGCGGACCGGAGCTCCGGCCCGCCGCACCGTTCCCCGACGCCCCGACGACGTCCGACTCGGCTCAGCAGCTGTAGTTGACCAGCTTGAACGTGGCGTAGTGGTCCGCCGTGTAGTAGTCCTCCTGGGTCTTCTGGCCGGTGACGATACGACGGGCTCCGCGCGTGGACGATCCGGGCGTGATGACCGTGTACTCGTGGTAGTAGCTGCTCGACTGGCTGGGCAGGACGCCTTCCCGGTTCTGGAAGACGGTGCCGTCCTGGGAGTACGGGTAGGGGCCACCCTGCTCGATCAGGTCGAGGGTGTCGTGCGCCTGGGAGGGCAGGGCGCCGTAGCAGATACTGCCGACCGCGGCGCCCGCCGGGGAGGCCGTGGCGACGGTGCCGCCGACGAGAAGCGCGGACAGGACGGCGGCCGCGGCGCCGATACGAGTGATTCGTGGGGGGAATCTCATGCCCTCATGATGACGCGCGTAGACAGTGGCATGTCAATGACAACTCCGGAGATTTTCACCGTCAAGTCCGATGAGTTTTCGCGGAGTTAACCTGCCGCCCGGCGTCCCCACGCGGTCCCCACAAGCACCAGCGCGCCACCCGCCAGGCCGAGGACGCCGAGCCGTTCCCCGCCGAGCGCGATGCCGGCCAGGGCGGCCCACAGGGGCTCGGTGCCGAGCAGCAGGCTGACCCGGGACGGGGAGGTGCGGCGGACCGCCCACATCTGCACGAAGAAGGCGAACAACGTGCAGCACACGGACAGGAACAGCAGCCCGGCCCACTCGCGCGGCCCGAAGTCCACGGCCGTCTGCCAGGGCGTGGCGTCGGCACCGGTCGCCAGGAGGGCGAACACCGCCACGGCGGCGCCGAGTTGGACGGTGGTCAGGGAGAGCGCGTCGGCGCCCTGGACGGACTTGACGCGGGACATGGCCAGGACGTGGACCGTGCGGGCCAGGGCCGCGAGCAGCATGAGCAGATCGCCGAGGGAGGGCGAGGTGAAGCCGCCGCCCTGGGTGAGCAGGACGACGCCGAGCACGGAGAGGGCGGCGGCGCCGAGGAAGGCCCGTGAGGGGCGGACGCGGGTGACGGCGGCCTCGGCGAGCGGTGTGAAGATCATGGTGAGGCTGATGATGAGGCCCGCGTTGGTGGCCGAGGTGTGGACGACTCCGTACGTCTCCAGCAGGAAGATCCCGCTGAGGATCAGCCCGAGGAGCCCGGCCCCGCGCCACTGGGCGGCGCTGAGGGCGCGCAGCGAGCGCCGGCCGACGGCCACGAGGGCGGGCAGGACGATCGCGAAGCGCAGCACCAGGACCGCGATCACCGTGCGGGCGGTGGTGATGTCCTTGGCGGCGAGATAGCTCGCGCCCCACACGACCGCCACGAGCAGGACGGGCAGGTCGGTCAGCCAGGTGCGGCGGGGCGCGAGGACGCCCGGTACGGCGATCGAGGACATCTGGGCGGCTCTCCCGGTCTCCATCGGTGATGCGGAGACGTCGGTGGCTCGCACGCGGAGCGATCACCGTACCCGCGCGGCCGGACTTCGCCTAGGGGTTTTCGGGGAGCTCGTACGACCCGTACTCCGGCCGTCCCGCCAGGTCGTACGTCTGGATGGAGGCGCCCGTGGAGGTGATGAGCCCGCTCCGGTGCGTGAAGGCGGTCGGCAGGCCGCCCTCGGTGAAGAGGCGGCGGCCGGCGCCGAGCACGACCGGGAAGGTGATCAGGTGGACGGTGTCGATCAGGTCGAGATTCAGCAGGGACCGCAGGAGCGCTCCGCTGCCGTGGACCTGGATCTCGCCGTCGGTGCGCTCCTTGAGGGTGGTGACCTCCTTGGCGAGGTCACCGCCGATGACGGTGGTGCCGGCCCACTCCGGGTCGGTGAGGGTGGAGGAGGCGACGTACTTCGGCAGGCCATTGAGCTTCGCGGCGACCGGGTTGGCGGGGTCGGTGACCTTCGGCCAGTACCCGGCGAAGATGTCGTACGTACGACGGCCGAGGAGGAACGCGCCGACGTCGGCGAAGACCCGGTCGACGAACCGGCCGAAGTCCTCGTCGGCGTACGGGACGGTCCAGCCGCCCTGCTCGAAGCCGCCCCTGGTGTCCTCCTGGGGGCCGCCGGGGCCCTGGTAGACGCCGTCGAGGGTGAGGAAGATCTGGGAGACGAGCTTGCCCATGACGGGTGCCTTCTCTCGGGTGGGGTCTGTTGTCATCAGCTCAGACCCCACCGGCGCCCGCAACTCATCGGTGGCGCGTCACCCGGCGTTCGTGGAGAACAGACCGCCCGTCGGGCCCTGCTTGTCGCCGCCCTGGGCCTTCCTCAGGGCGTTGGCGAGGCTCTCGATGGTGAGGGACTGGAGGATGACGCGACCGTGGCCCTCCAGGGTGGCCAGGGAGAGGCCCTCACCGCCGAAGACGGCGTTCATCAGGCCCTGGCGGTTGAGGCCTCCGACGCGCTGGACGCCGTAGCGGATGCCCTCCTCGAAGGCGACGACGCAGCCCGTGTCGACCTCGATGCGGCCGCCGAAGTCGGCCGGGTCGAGGTCGATGAAGTTTCCGGCGCCGGCGATGATCACAGTGCCGCGGCCGGTGAACTTCTCCAGGACGAACCCCTCGCCGCCCTTCATGCCGGTCCTGCCGCCCTGGAAGGCGATACCGAAGTCGACGGTGGACTCGGCGGCGACGAAGGCGTCCTTCTCCGCGAACCACGCGCGCGTGCCGTCGAGCTCCAGGGCCCGCATCTCACCGGGCAGGACGCCCGCGAAGCCGACGGTGCCCTCGCCGCCGGTCGAGGTGAAGTACTGGAACGCGAGCGACTCGCCCGCGAGGGCGCGCTGACCGACCTGCATGGCGGTGCCCATGGCCTGGCGGAGCATGCCGCCCCTGCCGCCGGCGCCGCCCTGGGGCTGCTGCTGTCCGCCGGGGTTCGACGGGCCGCCGAGGCGGGTCTCCATGGTGACGTTCGTGGTCTTGAACAGGAACTTTCCGGCCTCGCAGTACACGGTCTGGCCGGGCTGCAGGCTGACGACCGCCATCTGCATGGCGTTGCCGACGATGTCTTGCTGAAGGGTCACGTCAGGAGAACGCGGGAAGCGGAGGAAAGAGTTCCGGCCTTCCGGCCTCGGTGTCCGTTCGCCGCCAGCACAGGCGCCCGCGGACCACTGGGATGGAGCCATGACTACTTCTTCGAACGGCAAGGCGGCTCTCGTCACGGGCGGCAGCCGCGGTATCGGCGCGGCGACGGCGGTACGGCTGGCCCGGGAGGGCGCGGACGTGGCCCTCACGTACGTGAACGGAAAGGAGGCGGCCGAGGACGTCGTACGGGCCGTCGAGGCGGTGGGACGCCGTGCGGTGGCCCTGCGGGCGGACTCCGCGGACGCGGCGGAGGCGGCGGGGGCGGTGGACCGCGCCGCGGAGGCGCTGGGCGGCCTGGACGTGCTGGTGAACAACGTGGGCGTGGGGGTGCTGGGCCCGCTGGAGGACCTGTCACTCGCGGAGGTGGACCGGGTGCTGGCGGTCAATGTGCGCGGGGTGTTCCTGGCCTCGCAGGCGGCGGCCGCACGGATGTCGTCCGGTGGCCGGATCATCACCGTCGGCACCTGTATGACCCAGCGGGTGCCGGGCCCCGGCGGCACCCTCTACGCGACCAGCAAGTCGGCCCTGATCGGCCTCACCAAGGCCCTCGCCAGGGAACTGGGCCCCCGCGGCATCACCGCGAACATCGTCCACCCCGGCCCGACCGACACCGACATGAACCCGGCGGACGGTCCGTACGCCTCCGGCCAGTCGGCGATGACGGCGCTCGGGCGGTTCGGGACGGCCGACGAGGTGGCGTCGATGGTCGCGTACCTGGTGGGGGCGGAGTACGTCACGGGCGCCGAGTTCGCGGTGGACGGAGGCCACGCGGCCTGACACGCGCGTGGGGCGCACCGGGCCCGACGGCCCTGGTGCGCCCCACGCGTGCGTGCGGGTGTCAGCCGCCCAGCTCCTGGTGGCGGGCCGCCAGGGCCGCCGCGCCGGACTCCGTCAGGGAGCCGTGCAGCCGCAGTCGGGAGATGCCGCCGTCCGGGAAGATGTCCACGCGCGCGTGGGTGCCGACCGCCGGGGCCGGGAGGACGAAGCGGTGGTCGGTGTCGGGCTGGAGGCGGGTGCGCGGGAGGATCTCCGTCCACTCGCCGTTCTCGCCGTCCTTGACGGACACCGAGGCCCAGCCGGCGCTGTTGCCCTTCAGATACGCCGTGTCGATCTCGATCGCGCGGATCTGGGACTGGGCCACCAGGCGGTAGCGGATCCAGTCGTTGCCCTGGTCGCGGCGGCGGCGGGTCTCCCAGCCGTCGTCCATCTTGCGGGAGCGGCCCGGCTGGATGGTGTTGGAGGCCGGGGAGTAGAAGAGGTTGGAGGCGTCCTCGGCCTGCCCGCCGTTCTCCAGGGCGACCACGTCGAAGGTGCCGAGGACGTCGAGCCACTTCGGGTCGGGGACGACCTCGCCGTGCACCCGCAGGCGCGCGATGCCTCCGTCGGGGTGCTGGTTGACGCGCAGGTGCGTGAAGCGCTGCTCGACCGCCACCTCGAAGCCGTTCGCCGCGTGGCCGCCGACCGCCGTGCGCGGGACCAGCGTCGTCCACTTCACGTCGTCGCCCAGCAGTTCCTCCGGCGACGGCGAGCCCGCCACCGACGTGCCCTCGACCGACACGGCCTGCGGGTAGTTGCCGCGGAAGTGGGCCGTGTCGACGACGATGCCACGGATCACGCCGGGCGCGCCGAGGCGGACCAGCGCCCAGTCGTGGTCCTCGGCCGTGGGCCACGGGTGCCCGGCGGAGGCACCGCGGCGGCGGCGCGTCTCCCAGCCGTCCATGATCTTGCCCTTGTGCCCGAAGTGCTCGGGGTCGAACTCGGCGCGCTCAGGGATCAGCAGGTTCTCGCGCTGGGCGAAGAACTCGTCGTTGGCGGCGATGACTCCGGCACCGAGCTGCCGGGCGGCGAGGTCGGCGTACTGGGTGAAGGGGAAATCGGCGGTGCGGTAGTCCGCGTACGGGTCACCGCCGCCGTACGGGTTCGCGTCGCCGGTGAAGCTCGGAATCGCCGTCAAAGGTCTGCCTTTCGAGAGTCGGCCGCTGCGGGTGCGGGGGTCTGGTTCAGTGGTCCCGGGCGAGGAGTCGGCCCTTCGGCTCGGTGAACTCGCCGTCCTGGACGATGCGTTCGCCGCGCAGCCAGGTCGACTTCACGACGCCGTACAGGGTCTTGCCCGCGTACGCCGTCACGCGGTTGCGGTGCTGGAGCCGCGCCGGGTCGACGGTGAAGGTCTCGTCGGGCGCGAGGATCGCGAAGTCGGCGTCGCGGCCGGCCTCGATGGCGCCCTTGTGGTCCAGGCCGACCAGTTCGGAGGTCCGGGTGGACATCCAGCGGACGACGTCCTCGAGCGAGTGGTCACGCCTGCGCGCCTCGGTCCACACGGCCGCGAGGCTCAGCTGGAGGCCGGAGATGCCGCCCCACGCCGTCGCGAAGTCGTCCGTCTTCAGGTCGGCCGTCGACGGCGAGTGGTCGGTGACCACGCAGTCGATGGTGCCCTCGGCCAGCGCCTGCCAGAGCAGGTCCTGGTTGGCGGACTCGCGGATCGGCGGGCAGCACTTGAACTCGCTGGCACCGTCGGGGACTTCCTCGGCGGTGAGGGTGAGGTAGTGCGGGCAGGTCTCGACCGTGACGCGGACGCCCTCGGCCTTGGCGGCGGCGATGACCGGGAGCGCGTCGCTCGACGAGAGGTGCAGGACGTGCACCCGGGCGTCCAGCCGCTTCGCCTGGGCGATGAGCTGGGCGATCGCGGTGTCCTCGGCGTCACGGGGACGGGAGGCCAGGAAGTCGGCGTACCTGGGGCCGGCCTGCTGCGGGGCGGCCTCCAGGTGGTGCGGGTCCTCGGCGTGCACGATCAGCAGGCCGCCGAAGGAGGCGATCTCGGCCAGCGACCGGGCGAGCCGGTCCTGGTCGAGGTGCGGGAACTCGTCCACGCCGGACGGGGACAGGAACGCCTTGAAGCCGAAGACACCGGCCTCGTGCAGCGGGCGCAGGTCCTTGACGTTGTCGGGCAGGGCGCCGCCCCAGAAGCCGACGTCGATGTGGGCCTTGTCGGCGGCGACTTCCTGCTTCGTCCGGAGGTTGTCGACCGTCGTCGTCGGCGGCAGGGAGTTGAGGGGCATGTCGACGAGGGTGGTGATGCCGCCGGCCGCCGCCGCGCGTGTGGCGGTCCAGAAGCCCTCCCACTCGGTGCGGCCCGGGTCGTTGACGTGCACATGGGTGTCGACCAGGCCGGGCAGGACGACGTGGTCGCCGGCGTCCTCCAACCGGGCACCCTCCGGGACGGCGGCGTCGTACGGCAGGACGGCCGTGATCTTCCCGGCGGAGACGGCGACCGAAGCGGCACGCGTCCCTTCCGGAGTGATGACGCGCGTCGAGCGCAGCACCAGTTCTACGTCGGACACCCGGACCCCTCTCTGTCGCCGTTGTTACTTCCGGGAAACGGGATTTACTTCCACGTAACGGAATTCAACGTTCTGTTGAAGGAGTCTTCACTCCCGCTTCCGCGCCGTCAAGGGCACACTTCTCCAGAGGGCTTCGATGCGCCACACTCTGGACGTTTCCACAAGGCGGAATTAGAATTCCGACAGGCAGAACGTAGCTACGCACCAACGGGGAGTCAACCGACTGGCGGGTAGGCTTCTGCCCTTTCCCGCCCGCCCCGAAAGGAACGCGCCGTGCCGACGTCCAGCGCCAGCACCACCGACTCCGCCAAGTCCACCACTGGCGGGGTCCAGTCCCTCGAGCGCGCCTTCGATCTGCTGGAGCGGATGGCGGACGCGGGCGGCGAGGTCGGCCTGAGCGAGCTCTCCGCGAGCAGCGGACTGCCGCTACCTACCATCCACCGTCTCATGCGCACGCTCGTGGCCTGCGGTTACGTCCGTCAGCAGCCCAACCGTCGCTATGCGCTGGGCCCGCGTCTGATCCGCCTCGGCGAGTCCGCGGCCCGGCTGCTGGGCACCTGGGCCCGCCCCTACCTGGCCCGGCTGGTCCAGGAGACCGGCGAGACGGCGAACATGGCGCTGCTCGACGGCGACGAGATCGTGTACGTCGCCCAGGTGCCGTCCAAGCACTCGATGCGCATGTTCACCGAGGTCGGCCGGCGCGTCCTGCCGCACTCCACGGGCGTCGGCAAGGCCCTGCTGGCGAACGTCCCGGACGCCGAGGTGCGCGCCCTGCTCGCCCGTACCGGCATGCCGGCCGCGACGGAGAAGACGATCACCACGCCGGAGGGCTTCCTCGCGGCCCTGGCGGACGTACGGCAGCTCGGTTACGCGGTGGACGACAACGAGCAGGAGATCGGCGTCCGCTGCCTCGCGGTGTCGGTCCCGGACTCCCCCACCGCCGCCGCCATCTCGATCTCCGGTCCGGCGGGCCGGGTCACCGAGGCGGCGACGGACAAGATCGTGCCGGTGCTCCAGCAGGTCGCCGGGGAACTGTCCGAGGCACTGGCGACCCAGAGCCCCGCATGACCGGCTTAACGCGCTGGCCGGGCCGGTACACCGACCGGCACGGCACCGAGGAGATCCTCATCGAGTCGGACGGCCGGGAGCTGATCCGCACGACGATCAGGGGCGTCCGCTTCGAGGGCGAGACGATGGACGATCTCGGCGCCCTGGGCGGTGAGCCGCCCGAGCTCCCGTTCTCCTTCTTCGACGGAGGCCTGTGCTCCTGCCTCCTGGAGTGGGAGGTTCCGCTGCCCGTCGACGTGGCGGGGGACGGCGTGCGGCCGGGTGTGCTGCACTGCGCCCTGCGGATGGGGGGCCCAGCGGGTCCGGGGCGCGGCCTGGACGCGGAGACGCTGACCGCCACCCTGCGGCTGGGCGGACACGAGTACCACGTCGTCGACGGCCCGGGCGACCTCGAGCACGCCCTGCACGCCCTCCAGCGCGAGTTGCCGAGAGCGGCCCGGCTCCGGGCCTGCGTCGCGTGCGCCTGGTCCGACTACCACCCGGCCGGCAGCCCGATGATGGCGGGACTGGCCTGCTTCCGTGACGCCAAGGACCTCTACCGCCGGGTGGACGGCAAACACGGGCCGCACGGCATCTTCGCGGTCTGGCACGCACAGACCGAGCTCGTCCAGGAGACCTGGCTGTGCGCGGAGTTCGAGCACCGCACCTCGGACCACGGCTACCGGGGGCCGTTCCCGTACCGCGGGCCGCTCCGAACCTAGCGCCGCGGCTCCCCGAACAGATCCACCGCGTTCCGTACGTCGGTCAGCCCCCGCGACAGCGCGCTCACCGACCCGATCGCCGCCGCGATCAGCAGCAGCGACCTCCGCAGCCGGGGCACCTCCGGTGTCCCGTCGATCGTCATCGCGGCCAGCGCGGCGAGTTCGTCCTCGGCGATGCCCCGGTCGGGGAACTCCGCCGGATGCGCGGCGAGTTCGCGGCGCAGCCGGGACACCGCGGTCCGCAAGCCCGCCACCCTGGGGTCCTCGTCGCTGCCGGTCACTGACGGCCTCTGTCCCAAGCTCCGCAACACAGCTCTCCCCCCTCGCACGCCGTTGTGCGCCCTACGTCGTGATCCCGCCCGAACCGCCCCATGGCGTTGGTCGGGCGCCGGGGACGGGGGTCAGTAAACGCCAGCCGACAGGGGCCGCGCCACTGCGCGGACCGAAATTCAGCCCCCGGAAACCGGCCAGTACGCGGGGCGTCAGGTATGCAGGACGCATGACGGACAACGCGCACCAGGTCGCCGGGCTGCTCCTCGCCGCGGGGGGCGGCCGGCGGCTGGGCGGACGCCCCAAGGCGCTGCTCGGACATCGCGGCAGGCCATTGATCGAACACGCGGTGGGCGTCCTGCGCGCGGCGGGCTGCGCGCGCGTGCACGTGGTGCTGGGCGCGGCCGCCGACGCCGTACGCGAGACCGCGCGGCTCGACGGCTGCGTGCTCGTGGACAACCCCGAGTGGGAGCAGGGCATGGGCTCCTCGCTTCGAGCCGGTCTCGACTCGTTCTCCGGCACGGACGTGCGGGCCGCGCTCGTGTCGCTGGTCGACCAGCCCGGTATCGGACCCGAGGCGTACGCGCGCGTGCTCGGCGCGTACACGTCCCCCGACTCCCTGGTCTCGGCCGCCTACGACGGCGTCCGCGGACATCCCGTGCTCTTCGGGTCCGCCCACTGGGCGGGGATCGCCGCGACTGCCACCGGGGACCGGGGGGCACGCGCCTATCTGAAGGAACGCGCCGGGGAGATCACCCTCGTCGAGTGCGGGGACGTCGCCCGGCCGTACGACATCGACACCGTCGAAGATCTGCAGCACCTTGAGTGAGCGGGGTGGCACTCAGCGCCACGTTCCCTCGACTCGGAGAATCTCGATATCAACAAACCATTGAACTTCCACGATGAGGAAACTAGTATCCACTGATCAGAAGCGCCCTACCCCTCCCAGGGCGTTCCTCGCCGTACCCGGTTCGAGTGGCACCCGGTGCCAACGCTGAAGGAAGTGACAGCTCATGTCCGCACCAGCGCCGTCCCCGCTGGCCATCGTCGACGCCGAGCCCCTGCCCCGGCAGGAGGAGGTGCTCACCGACGCGGCCCTCGCCTTCGTGGCCGAGCTGCACCGCCGGTTCACGCCCCGCCGTGACGAGCTCCTCGCCCGCCGCGCGGAGCGCCGCGCCCAGATCGCCCGCACCTCCACGCTCGACTTCCTCCCGGAGACCGCCGCGATCCGCGCGGACGACTCCTGGAAGGTGGCCCCCTCCCCCGCGGCCCTCAACGACCGCCGCGTCGAGATCACCGGCCCCACCGACCGCAAGATGACCATCAACGCCCTCAACTCGGGTGCGAAGGTCTGGCTCGCGGACTTCGAGGACGCCTCGGCGCCCACCTGGGAGAACGTGATCCTCGGCCAGGTCAACCTCGCCGACGCGTACACCCGGAACATCGACTTCACCGACGAGAGGTCGGGCAAGTCGTACGCGCTGCGCCCGGACGAGGAGCTCGCCACCGTCGTGATGCGGCCGCGCGGCTGGCATCTCCACGAGCGCCACCTCGTCGACGCCGACGGCTCCCAGGTGCCGGGCGCCCTCGTCGACTTCGGCCTGTACTTCTTCCACAACGCCCAGCGTCTGCTCGACCTCGGCAAGGGCCCGTACTTCTATCTCCCCAAGACCGAGTCGCACCTCGAAGCCCGCCTGTGGAACGACGTGTTCGTCTTCGCGCAGGACTACGTCGGCATCCCGCAGGGCACCGTCCGCGCCACCGTCCTGATCGAGACGATCACGGCGGCGTACGAGATGGAGGAGATCCTCTACGAACTCCGCGACCACGCCTCCGGGTTGAACGCGGGCCGCTGGGACTACCTGTTCTCCATCGTCAAGAACTTCCGTGACGGCGGCGCCAAGTTCGTCCTGCCGGACCGCAACCTGGTGACGATGACGGCCCCGTTCATGCGGGCGTACACCGAACTCCTCGTCCGCACCTGCCACAAGCGCGGCGCGCACGCGATCGGCGGCATGGCGGCGTTCATCCCGTCCCGCCGGGACGCCGAGGTCAACAAGGTCGCCTTCGAGAAGGTCCGCGCCGACAAGGACCGCGAGGCCGGCGACGGCTTCGACGGCTCCTGGGTCGCCCACCCCGACCTGGTCCCGATCGCCCTGGAGTCCTTCGACAAGGTGCTCGGCGACCGGCCGAACCAGAAGGACCGCCTCCGCGAGGACGTCCACGTCGAGGCGGCCGACCTGATCGCGATCGACTCGCTGGACGCCAGGCCGACGTACGACGGTCTCGTCAACGCCGTGCAGGTCGGCATCCGTTACATCGAGGCCTGGCTGCGCGGTCTCGGCGCGGTCGCCATCTTCAACCTGATGGAGGACGCGGCCACCGCCGAGATCTCGCGCTCGCAGATCTGGCAGTGGATCAACGCGGGCGTCGAGTTCGAGCACGCGGGAGAGACGGTGAAGGCCACGCCCGAGCTGGCCCGCGAGATCGCCGCCGAGGAGCTGACCCACATCCGCGCGGAGCTCGGCGAGGAGGCGTTCGCCGCCGGCCACTGGCAGCAGGCGCACGACCTGCTCCTGGAGGTCTCCCTCGACGCCGACTACGCGGACTTCCTGACGCTGCCCGCGTACGAGCAGCTCAAGGGCTGACGTCCTCCTGCGCGGCCTTGTCCGAGTGGCCCAGGGACTTTCCCGGGGCCACTCGGTCGCGTACGGCCTGCTTCACGGCGGTGGGCTCCGGGAAGCCCTGCTTCCTGCGGTCCCAGACGACCTCGTCGTCGACCCGGACGACGAAGACGCCACCGGTGCCGGGCTTGAGCGACAGCTCGCCCAGCTCCGTCTCGAAGGTCGTGAGCAGCTCCTGCGCCAGCCAGGCCGCGCGGGGCAGCCAGCGGCACTGGGTGCAGTACTCGATCTGTACGACGGGACTCATCCGAGGTGTACCGACCAATCCTGTTCCGCCGCCGGTTTGCCGTGCAGGTCGGGGACCCGCTTCAGCCAGTCCGGACGGCCCTGCTGTGTCTTCGCCGCGCGGAGGGCCTCCTCCGCGGCGAGTTCCTCCCGGGTGGGGAAGTCGGTGGGCAGCCAGGCCTGGGAGGCCTGTACGCGCGCGTGGAGGTACTCCACGTAGGCCTCCCGCGCCAGGGACGGCGCGTCGAAGTCGGTGAGCCAGGCGTCGGGGACCTCGGCGACGACGGCGCGCAGCAGTTCCTCGGTGACCTTCGGCGCCAGCTCCGCGTCGGCGGCGCGTACGTCGGGGGCGTAGTGGCCGAGGGCGTGGTGGCGGAAGTCGTAGCGCTTGGCGGGGTCCGAGCCGTCCCAGCGGTGGTGGAAGACGAGGGCCGCGCCGTGGTCGATCAGCCACAGGCGCGGGGGCGCGACGCCGAGCGTGGGCCAGACCATGAGGTTGGAGCTGTGGACCGTACGGTCCACGTTCACGGTCAGGGCGTCGAGCCAGACGATCCGGCCCGCCTCCAGGGGATCGACCCGGAACGTCCTGGCGACCTCCGGGGTGAAGTCCGCGGCGCCCGACAGGTAGTCCATGCCGAGGTTGACCCCCGCGCTGGCGCCGTGGAGTTCGCGCACCTCCTGGTGGGGCTCGCTGTCGGCGATCGCCGGGTCGAAGTGCACGAGGACCAGTTCGGGGAAGCGCAGTCCGAGCGCGCGGGCCAGCTCGCCGACGATCACCTCGGCGACCAGGGCCTTGCGGCCCTGTGCGGAGCCGGTGAACTTCACGACGTACGTCCCCAGGTCGTCGGCCTCGACGACTCCGGGCACGGAGCCGCCGGACCGCAGCGGGGTCACGTATCGAACAGCAGTCACATCGCGCAGCACACGGGCCAGGGTAATTCAGATCATGTGGCGGCCAGGGGGTTCGGCAGGGGGAGGTAGCGCGCGTCCGCGCCGTCGGCCCCGGTCCAGCGCAGCAGCAGGTTGGTCTTGCCGGGGAGGGTGGGCGAGGCGAGGAGGGCCCTGGTCTCCGGGAGGTCGTGGCGGGCCAGTTCGCGGCGGGCGGCGGGCCAGGGGTCGAGACCGGGGTGCCGCTCGGCGAGGACGGCCGCGACCTCGCACAGATGGTTCACGACCAGCGTGTACACCAGCCGCTCCCACCCGGCCGCCCGGCCCACGTCCGACAGCAGCTTCACGCCCTCGGCGTCCCGGAACAGCGCCTGCACGGGTGTCCCGTCGGCGTCGACGGCGATCAGCGTGTTCTGCAGATGGGCTTCGAGTACGACGCCGTGGTCGGCGAAAGCCGCGAGGGCGGGCGGTACGACGGCGCGCAGATACGCCTCCCACCAGGCCGCGCCTCCGGACGGGCTGCCGTCGAAGCCCTCCACGAGGCCCGCGGCCAGCAGCGGGGTGGCGCCGGTCCTGAGGTGGCCGTGGAAGCCGTCGCGGACCAGGACCGCCAGTTCCTCGAAGGCGAAGTCGGCGGTGCGGTAGCCGCGGTCCGACAGCCAGGCTCCCGGCCCCCCGGCGAACGCGCGGGCCGCCGCGGTGTCGGTCGTGCGGAGTTTCAGCAGGTCGTGGCGCCACAGGCGGCGGATGTCGTTGGTGATCCGCACGTCGAGGCTGAACTTCAGGAACAGGTCGTGCCCGGGGGCGTACAGGGTGCGGATCGCGGCCGTGGGCCAGGCGTCGAAGCCGGTGGTGCCGAGGCGGATCAGACGGCCGTCGGCGAAGGCGTCCGAGAGGTCGACCAGGTCGAGCTGCCAGGGGTGGGCGGGCAGCAGCCGGTAGCCGGGCGGGGCCGCGCCGAGGGCGTCCAGGGCGGCGGTGTCGCCCTCGTCCACGACCGTGTCCTCGCGTACGCCCAGCAGCGTCAGCGGGAAGCGGGCGTGCGCCTCGGGTGCGTACGGCAGCCAGCCCGCGGCCGGGCCGCCGCCGCGCGCCTTGGGGGCGGGATGGTACGGGTGGCCGGTGAGGAGGGACTGCTCGGAGAGCAGGTACGGGTCCACGGGCGGGGTGGCACGCGCGCGTGCGGCGAGGATCGCGGCCACCGCGTCCCGGCTGTCGATCATCTCGGCGGGCAGTTCGGGGTTGGACAGGCCGGTGTGGCGGGTCAGTTCCTCGACGACGAGCTTCACGAGTTCGGTGTGGCCGACGCGCCGCCAGTGACCGCCGGTGTCCACCTCGGGGTCCGCGGGCCGCCGTCCGCCGCGCACCCGCAGCAGTCGGCCGCTCGGCAACCTGTGCGTGCGCGGTTCGCCGGGGCCCGGGAGCGGCTCGGCGACCTCGCGCAGCAGACAGTTGAGCAACGGCGCCGCGGCATGGGCGTCAGCGGCGGCCGGGGGAATGAGGTCCACGCGGTTCACTCGTTCTCTACGGGCGGGCGGAGACGATCAGTATCTATGTCGTCACCCCCGCCGTGACGCCCTACTCGTACCCGAGGAGCCAGCCCGTGCACCGTCCCCCCACCGCCGAGGCCGAGGTCGCCGAGGAACTGGCCGAAGTGCGCCCCGACCTCGTGTCGCGGTACACGGCCGAGCTCCCCGGCGCCCGCGCGGCCGTGCTGACCCGGCTGTGGCGGGCGCTGGCCCATGAGCCGCTGCCTTGGGTCACCCGTCGCGAACGCACCCGGGACGCTCTCGTCCTGCGCCTTCGTGACGGACGCCGGCTCCAGGGGCCGCCCGCCGACCCGTACGCGACCGCCGCGTACGTCACCGTCGTCCACCTCGACGACCTGGCGTACGACGATCCGGCACGGCTGACGACCGACCTCGGCGTACCGCACGGCCCGGATCTGGCCGCCGAGCTCGGCCACAGCGTCGCCTCCATGGCGCTGTCACGGGCCGGGCAGCAGAACCCGTCGGACGAGTGGCCCGGGACCGACCGGGAGTGGGAGCAGCGGGTGGTCGACGGGCATCCGTACCACCCCAACTGCCGTTCCCGGCCCGGCTTCTCGGTGGCCGAGCAGCTGGCGTACGGGCCCGAGCACCGGCCGCTCGTCGCGTTGCGCCTGCTGCCGGTCAGGGCGGACGAGTGCCTGGTGACCGGCGTATGGCCGGACGGGATGCGGGACGGGGAGCGGCTGTTGATCCCGGCGCATCCCTGGCAGGCGGCCCATGTGCTGAAGCGGGCGGGCGACGAGGGGCCGGTGGCGCATCCGCTGATGTCCCTGCGCACGCTGGCCCTGGCCGACGGCGGTCCGCATGTGAAGACGGCCCTGAGCGCCCGGCTGACGTCCTCGGTGCGGGACATCTCCGTCTACTCGATCGGCCTGTCGGCGACCCTGTCGGCGTTCGCCGAGACGCTCACCGCGCACACGGACGGTCTGCTGCACTTCACCCGCACCCTGGGCGCGGCGACGGCCGACTCCCCCGACCTGGCCGCCGTCCTGCGCGAATCGCCGCAGATGTACGCCGGGAGCGGCGAGCGTGTCGTCCCGGTGGCCGCGCTCGCCACCACCGGGCTGCCCCGATCCCCGGCCTGGCTGGCGGAGTTCGCGCGTCTCGCGCTCACCGTGGGGCTGCGGCTGCTGGAGCTGGGTGTGGCGCTGGAGGCGCACGGCCAGAACCTCCTGGTGGTGCTGTCCTCGACGGGCGCCCCGCTGCGGCTGGTCTATCGCGACCTGGCCGACATCCGGGTCAGTCCGGCGCGGCTGACGCGGCACGGGCTCCCGGTACCGGAGTTGACGGGCCGGATCGTCACGGACGACGAAACCGCCCTGCGGCGCAAGCTGTTCGGGGCGCTGATCGCCGGAGCCCTGGCGGGGACGGCGGGTTCGGGTGCGGCGTTGGGCGCGGCGCTGGAGACCGTCGTAGGAGATCTTCCGCGCACTCCGGATCTGGTGGCGCTTCTCGAGAACCCGCTGCCCGCGAAGGCGTTGACGCTGATGAGGCTGTCACCGGGGACGCCCGGAGACCAGTGGGCGCGGCTGCCGAACCCGGCCCGTTTTGGAGTGCGGCACTCCTGATCAATAGGATCCGCCGATGATCACACGTAAACGGCTGGCGGCAGGAGTGTGCACCCTGCTCGCCGCCCTCACGGCCGGGATCGCCCTCCCGACCGGGGCGGCCGCCGGCGAACCCACGGGCGGGACCGCTCCCCAGGTCGACCTCGTCCTCGACGTGAGCGGCTCCATGCGGACGGCGGACATCGACGGCGGCACCCGGATGGCCGCGGCGAAGCAGGCCTTCAACGAGGTGCTGGACGCGACGCCCGAGGAGGTCCAGCTCGGCATCCGGACCCTCGGCGCCAACTACCCCGGCGACAACCAGAAGACGGGCTGCAAGGACACCGCGCAGCTGTATCCGGTCAGCACGCTGGACCGTACCGAGGCCAAGACGGCGGTGGCGACCCTCTCCCCCACCGGCTGGACGCCGATCGGTCCCGCGCTGCTGAAGGCGGCCGGCGACTTCACCGAGGGCGCCGGTTCCAAGCGGATCGTCCTGATCAGCGACGGCGAGGACACCTGCGCCCCGCTCGACCCGTGCGAGGTGGCCCGCGAGATCGCCGCCAAGGGCATCGGTCTGACCATCGACACGCTCGGCCTGGTCCCGAACACCAAGATGCGGCAGCAGTTGAGCTGCATCGCGGAGGCGACGGGCGGGACGTACACCTCGGTGGAGCACACCGAGGAACTCACCGACAAGGTCAACCAGTTGGTGGACCGGGCGGCCGACCCGGTGGTGACGCCGGTGGCCACCGAGGGCGCCGCCGAGTGCGCGAAGGCGCCCACGCTGAAGTCCGGGCTCTACACGGACCGCGAGGAGTTCGGGCAGGAGCGCTGGTACCGCGTGGAGGTCTTCAACGGACAGGAGCTGCGGGCCTCGGTGAGTGTGGCGGCCGACCGGGCCGTGAACCCCGCCCACGGGGCACTGCTGCGGGCCGTCACCGTGCACGGACGTGAGATCGTGCGCGGCGAGGCCGCGGGCAACGGACGCACGGACGTCATCTCCACCGGGCTGCGCTACCCGAAGCCCGAGCGGGACGACGACGACAGCGACAAGCCGGCACCCGAAGTCGTCTGCCTCCAGGTCACCCACTCCTTCTCGGCCGCCTCCGGTGTGAAGACCACGCCCGGTCTGCCGCTCGAACTGACCGTGGACGTCGTGGACGCGCCCTCGGCCGCCGACGACGTGGCCTCGTTCGGTCTCGGACGTGGCTGGTGGCTGCTCGGCGTACTGATCCTCACCGGCTTCCTCGCCGGTGTGCTCTGGGGCTGGCTGTCGCGCTGGCGGTTCGCGGTCTGGAGGACCAACTGATGAGGATCACACGCGTGCTGGGCGCCGCGGCGCTCATGCTCGGGCTGGCGGTCTCCCCCGCGGCGGCCGACTCGTCGCCCTCCCCCTCGGCCTCCGCCGACGACTCCGCCCCCACCTCGGCCGGTACGTCGTTCCGCACGGCGACCGAGATCGAGCAGGGGCAGCAGGCCACGGCGAGCGGCTCCACCGGTGACTACCAGTACTGGTCGTTCCCCGCGGACGCCGGACAGCGCCCCACCGTGAAGGCGACGGTGAAGCTGCCGAAGACGCATGCCGCGCAGACCTGGCAGGTCGACGTGTACGACGGACTGCGCCGCCGCCAGGCCTGCCAGTACGGCGCGCAGACCCGCACCGCCGCGGCGGACGCGGGCTCCGTGGAGCTGGCCTGTGTGCTGCGCACGGTCCGCGCCTGGTCGGAGCCGTGGGCGAACGACCCGCTGCCGGGCACGTACTACATCCGGCTGACGGCCGTCGGCCTCGCCACGGCCGACCTCGGCCAGCCGGTCGACGCCTCGGTGCAGGCCGACTCCAAGGACATCGGCGGCGCGGCGGCGGTGGACGGCTCACTGGCCGAGCCGCTGGTGCCGGGCATCGCGGTCACGTCCGCGTCCGACGAGGAGACCTCGGAGTCGTCGGCCGTGCTGTCCGCCATCGAGCCCGAGGACGGCTGGTCCTCGGGCTGGTGGTCCGACCGCTGGGTGTGGACCGTGCTGGGCGGTGTGCTGGCCGCGCTCGCGGGGGTCGGCGGATACACCCTGACGCGCGGGGCGGGACGCCCGCGGCAGGTGCCGCCGGGCGCCTGACGGGACATCGAAAGGTTCTGCGAGAAGGCCCGCTGCTCAGTGCGGCGGGCCTTCTCGCATGCCTGTCTCATGCCTCCCGCAGGGCCTTCGCGAGCGCTCCGTCGCCGGTCACTTCGATACGTCCGTCCCGGACCGCGTCGGTCACGCTCACCTCTCCGCGACTGATGGCCGTACAGGTCGCCGTGTCCAGGACGAGCCGCGCGTCGGGCTCCCCGGGCGCGGGCCCGTCGCCGTAGACCGGCCCGTCCTCGGCGCCGACGTTCAGATGGAAGTGCCCTTCCTCCAGCCGGACTTCGACGAGCCCCTCGCCGTCCCCCCGGTCCCGCAGGGCTCGCAGCATCGGCAGCGCGAACCAGTGTGCCCGCACCGCGTCCGTCGGCCGCAGCTCTCCGAGTTCCGCCTCGCCCCACGCGCCCAGCGCCTGGAGCACGGGCAGCAACTCCCGTCCCCGGCTCGTGAGTTCGTAGACGTTCGCCGCACCGGGCGGCGGCAGCCGGCGCCGGGTGGCCAGTCCGTCGCGCTCCATGTCCTTCAGCCGCGAGGCGAGTACGTCCGTGCTGACGCCCGGCAGATCCGCGTGCAGGTCCGAGTAGCGGCGCGGGCCTGCGAGCAGCTCGCGGACGATCAGCAGGGTCCAGCGGTCGCCGACGGTGTCGAGCGCACGCGCGGCGGAGCAGTACTGGTCGTAGCTTCGGCGAGGTGACATGCGACGCAGTCTAGACAAGTCGTTGGACTTTCCAAGCGGCTACTTGGTAAAACCAAGCAACACAAGAAACCGGAAAGGCAGCAGCGCATGGAGTTCCGGCAGTCCAGCAAGCTCAGCGAGGTCTGTTACGAGATCCGCGGCCCGGTGATCGAGCACGCGAACGCGCTGGAGGAGGCAGGGCACAGCGTGCTGCGCCTCAACACCGGCAACCCGGCGCTCTTCGGTTTCGAGGCGCCGGAGGAGATCGTCCAGGACATGATCCGGATGCTCCCCCAGGCGCACGGCTACACGGACTCCAAGGGCGTCCTCTCCGCCCGCCGCGCGGTCGCGCAGCGCTACCAGACCCTGGGCCTGGAGATCGACGTCGACGACGTCTTCCTCGGCAACGGCGTCTCCGAGCTGATCTCGATGGCCGTGCAGGCGCTCATCGAGGACGGCGACCAAGTCCTCATCCCCGCCCCGGACTTCCCGCTCTGGACGGCGGTCACCACCCTCGCCGGCGGCAAGGCGGTCCACTATCTGTGCGACGAACAGGCCGACTGGTACCCGGACCTGGCCGACATGGAGTCGAAGATCACGGACCGCACACGGGCCGTCGTGATCATCAACCCCAACAACCCCACGGGCTCGGTCTATCCGAAGGAGATCGTCGAGGGCATCCTCGACCTCGCCCGCCGGCACGGCCTGATGGTCTTCGCCGACGAGATCTACGACCAGATCCTCTACGACGACGCCGTGCACCACTCGGCCGCGGCCCTCGCCCCCGACCTGGTCGTGCTGACCTTCTGCGGTCTGTCCAAGACGTACCGCGTGGCCGGCTTCCGCTCGGGCTGGCTGGTGATCACGGGCCCCAAGCAGCACGCCAAGGACTATCTGGAGGGCCTGACCATGCTGGCCTCCATGCGGCTGTGCGCCAACGCCCCCGCCCAGTACGCCATCCAGGCCGCGCTCGGCGGCCGCCAGTCCATCCGCGAGCTGACCGTGCCGGGCGGGCGGCTGTACGAACAGCGCAACGTGGCCTGGGAGAAGCTCAACGAGATCCCCGGGGTGTCGTGCGTGAAGCCGCAGGGCTCGCTGTACGCGTTCCCGCGGCTCGACCCCAAGGTGTACAAGATCCACGACGACGAGACGTTCGTCCTGGACCTGCTGCTGCGGGAGAAGATCCAGGTCGTCCAGGGCACCGGCTTCAACTGGCCTACCCCCGACCACTTCCGCATCCTGACGCTCCCTCACGCCGACGACCTGGAGGCGGCGATCGGGCGGATCGGGCGGTTCCTGAGCGGCTACCGGCAGTAGGGAATGCCGGACACCCGCTTCCTGTTGATCGACTCCATACGGGACCGACGACTGGGGGGAAGCGGGATGTCGTACGACGTGCAGGGCACCGTGGCCGACGGCTTCGAGGGCGTGCGCGAGGAGTTCGCCGCCTTCGTCGCCGAGGAGGCGCACGACCCGGGCGCACAGCTGGCGGCGTACGCGGGCGGCCGGCAGGTGGTCGACCTGTGGGCCGGGGAGGACATCAGCGGCTCCTCGCTGACCAGCCTGTATTCCATCACCAAGGGTGCCGCACACCTCGTGGTCGCCCTGCTGGTCCAGGACGGCGTGCTCGACCTGGACCGTGAAGTGGCCGCCTACTGGCCCGAGTTCGGGGCGGAAGGAAAGGAACGGCTCACACTGCGGGAGCTGTTGGAGCACCGTTCGGGTGTCGTCGGCGTGGACGGCGGGTTCACCGCCGAGGAGCTGGCCGACGACCGGCTGAGCGCCGCGCGGCTCGCCGGGCAGAAACCGCTGTGGGAGCCGGGGACGGCCTATGGCTACCACGGCTTCGTGATCGGCGCGCTCACCGGAGAAGTGGTGCGGCGGGTCACCGGGCGGACGGTCCAGGAACTGTACGAGGAGCGGATCCGGGCGCCGTACGGGATCGACTTCCACCTCGGGCTGCCCGAGGAACTGGAGGCGCGGTGGCGGGAGGTGCTGCCGCTTGATCCTACGGAGGAGCAGCTGGAGGCACTCCTGGAGCGGGCTCCGGCGCCCGACAGCATCCGGGGCGTCTCCTTCAACATGAACGCGCCCGAGCCGACCGACCTGGTGGCCTTCGGCAACAGCCGTACCGTGCGCGCCCTCGGGCCCGCCTCCTCGGGCGGGGTGGGCAACGCGCGCGGGGTGGCCCGGATGTACGCCGCCGCGATCGGCACGGTGGACGGGCGGGCGCCGCTGCTCACCCGGGAGACGGTCGCCGCGTTCGGGGGCCGGCGGACACCGGGGACGGATCTGGTCACCGGGCAGTCGGGCCACTTCGGGCTCGGGTTCGAGTATCTGACCAGGCTGTACCCGTTCCTCGACGAGCACACGATCGGGCACAGCGGCGCGACGGGCTCGCTCGGCTTCGCCGACCCGGCGAGCGGGGTGGCGTACGCCTATACGCGGCGCCGTTTCGCGTTCCCGTCCGGCGAGGGCGCCTCCCCCGAGAACGGCCGTCTGGCCGAGTCCGTCGTGCGGGCCGCCCACGCCGCATGACACCGTGCTGACAGGCATGGCAGGAGGACGGCGTGGGTGACCTGTTTCTCGTCCGGCACGGTGAGACCGAGTGGTCGCGGTCCGGACGGCACACCGGATGGACGGACGTACCGCTGACCGAGCGCGGGCGGGCGGAAGCACGCGGCCTGGTGCCGCTGATCCGCTCGCACCGCATCGGCGCGGCCTTCGTCAGCCCCCTGCAGCGGGCCCGCGAGACGGCCGAGCTCATCGGGGTGCCCGACGCCCGGGTCGACGTCGACCTGCGGGAGTGGGACTACGGCGGCTACGAGGGGATCACCACCGTCGAGATCCAGCGCACCCGGCCGGACTGGTTCCTGTTCACGGACGGGGTCGCACCGGGGCCGCCGGACCGTCCCGGGGAGACACCGGAACAGGTCGGCGAGCGGGCCGACCGGGTCCTGGCGAAGGTGGACGCGGCCCTCGCCAACACCGAGGGCGTGGTGCTGCTGGTCGCCCACGGGCACTTCCTGCGGGTGCTCACGGCACGGCGGCTCGGGTTGCCGGCGGCGCAGGGGGCGCTGTTCCAGCTGGCGACGGGGACGGTGTGCCGACTGGGCACGGAGCATGGGCGGCCGGTGGTGGCGGGGTGGAATGTCAGACCCGATGTCAGACCCCCGTCGTAGTCTTCGAGTGGGTTGACCGCCGGACGGTGATCGCCTGTCTGATCGGCCTGCCGACGGGGAGGAGCACGCCGTGACACGACCGCCGACCGCCGCACAGCGGCGTGTCATCGACGGCGCCGATCCCGTCACCGGACGGCTCAGGGGTACGGAGGCCCAGCTCGCGGCCCTGGTGAAGCACGGGCTCGCGTTCCGGCACCCCCGGCCCCCGCACGACCACTTCCTGACGCCGGCCGGGCACCGGATCCGCGAAGCCGAACCGGCGGCGCCCGCACCGGAGCCCGAGGCGCCCTCGGCCGCCGGGGTGTTCGCCGCGCGTATCGGCGGCGAGGAGGACCCGCCGGCCGCCGGTGCGGCACGGGTGCGGGAGGTGCACAGCGCCTGGCAGGGGCTGTTGGAGCTGCGCCGGATGACGAACCCGGACGGGGCCACGGACCGGCCCTGCGGCTGGGAGCGCACGCATCTGGTGCAGGCCGCCGCCCTCGCTCTGGAGGCGGCCGGGCACCGTCCGGCGACCGGAGAGGGCGCCGGGGGATACCGGGTGCGCGTGACGCCGCAGCCCGAGGCGGTCGCCGTGCGCGAGCCGGACGCCGCCGCGCTCAGGGCCTGCGCGGCCACCCTGGAGGGGGCGGGCTGGCAGGTCGGCGAGTACACCGAGCCGCGGACCAGAGCCCGGTACCTGCTGGCCTCCCCGCGCCGGGTGTAGGGCACCGCGAGGAGCGGACACCGCGCGCTCCGGGCGGGCCTGTACCCGGCGATCCGGGCTGCACGGTGTCGCCGACGCAGGCACTCGCCACACCGTAGGAAGGCCTAGGCGTCGACCAGCTCCGGCTGGTGCTCGGTGTCGTAGGCGGCCCTCGACTCGGCGATGTAGACCCTGTTGCGCTCGGCCCAGTCGGTCAGGCGCTGCAGGGTCTCGTGCAACTCCCGGGCCGCCGTCGTGAGTTCGTACTCGACCTTGGGCGGGACCGTCGGGTGCACGGTACGGGTCACGAGCCCGTCGCGCTCCAGGTTGCGCAGCGTCAGGGTCAGCATGCGGCGGCTGATGCCCTCGATGCTGCGCTCCAACTCGGTGAAGCGGATGGGTCCGTGGGCGGCGGCCACCAGGATCTGGACGCTCCATTTGCCGGAGACCCTGTCAAGAACTTCGCGGACGGGGCAGGCGTGCGCGTTCACTGCCTGGACGGTAACACCGGTGTTCCTCTGGGACATCGGACTGCCTCCTTACGGCCGGCCTCCATGGTCACCCACGATGAACCCCGTTACAAGTCGTGCACCAAGGGAAGACCGGAGGCAACGCCGCCATGACGGCCATCATCGAGTCCCGTAGCCGGACACCGCACCGAACACCGCGAACGTACTCCCGCTGGGCCTCCCTTGTCGTCCTGTGCGCGGGGACGCTGATGACGGTCCTGGACGGCAACATCGTCACGGTCGCCATGCCGGCCATCCAGAGCGACCTCGGCTTCTCGGCCTCGGGCCTGGCGTGGGTCGTCAACGCCTATCTCATCGCCTTCGGCGGGCTGTTGCTGCTCGCCGGCCGGCTCGGTGATCTCGTGGGCCGCAAGCGGATGTTCACCGCGGGGCTCGCCGTGTTCACCGCGGCGTCCGTGCTGTGCGGGGTGGCGACCGGCCAGGGTGTGCTGATCGCGGCCCGTGCCCTGCAGGGCGTGGGCGGGGCGATGACCTCGGCCGTGGTCCTCGGCATGCTGGTCGCCCTCTTCCCCGACCCACGCGAACAGGCCCGTGCCATCGCGGTGTTCAGCGCGGTCGGCGCCGGCGGCGCTTCCCTCGGCACGTTCCTGGGCGGGGCGCTGACCGAGGTCCTGAACTGGCACTGGATCTTCCTGATCAACCTTCCCATCGGCATCGTCGCCCTGCTGGCGGCGTCCCGTGTCCTGGCCCCGGACAGCGGGGAGGGGCTCGGCAAGGGCGCCGACTATCCCGGCGCGACGCTGGTCACGGGCGCCCTGATGCTCACGGTCTACGTCATCGTCGGCGCCGGTGACCGCGAACCGACCGTCACGCTCCTGCTGGCCGCCCTCGCCGTCGCGCTCTTCGTGGCGTTCACCGTCCGCCAGGCGCGGACCGCCCGTCCGCTGCTGCGGCTGCGGCTGTTCCGCTCCCGGATGCTGAGCGGTGCGAACGCCGTGCAGATCCTGATGATCGCCACCATGTACGGCTTCCAGTTCATCGCCGCGCTCTACCTCCAACGGGTCCTGGGCTACGGCGAGTTGGCCACCGGCACGGCGTTCCTGCCGGCGCCGATCGTGATCGGGGCGCTGATGCTCGGCCTGTCGGCGCGGACCATCGGACGGTTCGGCGCGTACCGGGTGCTGCTCGCCGGGCTCGTCCTCATCGTCGCCGGCATGGGCCTGCTGAGCCGGGCACCCGTCGACGGCCGTTACGTCACCGACGTACTCCCGTCGCTGCTCCTGCTCGGCGCCGGGTTCGCCGCGGCGATGCCCGCGCTGACCGGGCTGGCCATGTCGGGGGCGCGGGAGGAGGACGCGGGGCTGGCGTCCGGACTGTTCAACACCACGCAGGTGGTGGGTGGTTCGCTGGGGCTGGCGGTGCTGTCGGTACTGGCGGCGAGCCGGACGGAGGGGCTGGTCGACGGCGGTGCGGGGCGCCTCGCGGCGACGGCCGAGGGGTATCAGCTGGCCTTCGGGGTGGGGACGGGGATCGCGGTGGTGGCGCTGGGGCTGGCGGCGGGGGTACTGCGGCCGGGGCGGAAGTGAGCCAACCCGCGGGCCGGTGGGGGCTGATCGCGCAGTTCCCCGCGCCCCTCAGGGGGCGCGGTTCCGCGGCCGGGGTCGGTGGCGGGCCCCGCTGTCCGCCACCGCCCCATCCTGTCACCCTGCTGCGAACGTCTGCCTGTGGTCCTCCGCCCACTCCCTGTACGTACGCGCCGACCGCTCCAGCACCTCCGGCACGTCCTCCGTGACGACCGCGTTGCCGCCCGCGCGCACGAAGGCCGTACCCGCCAGGATGCCCGCGGACTGCGCCTCGTCGAAGCCCCACGCGGTGAGCAGGTGGTCGCGGGTCTCCTCCGGCGAGAGATCCCGGGTCGTGACCGGCCGGCCGAGGACCGAGGCGAGCACCGCGGCCTGCTCGGGGACGCTGATCGCCTCGGGGCCGGTCAGGGTGTACGTCCGCCCCGCGTGCCCGCCGTCGACGAGGATCCGCGCCGCGACCTCGGACACGTCTCGCGGATCGATCACCCCGGACAGTCCGTCACCGGTCATGTTCGGCACCGGCTCGCCCTGCCCGACGGCCTGCGCCCAGCTCAGCGTGTTGGAGGCGAAGGACGAAGGGCGCAGGATCGTCCACTCGGCGCCGCTGTCCCGCACCGCCTGCTCCCCGGGCACATGCCACTCCCCGGACGGACCGACCTCGGGATCGCCCGTCCCGATCGCGGAGAGCTTCACCAGCCGGTGGACGCCCGCCGCGGCCGCGGCCTCCACCAGCACCTGGTCGTGCCGCGAGCCCGGACCGGGGGCGCCCAGCAGGAACGCGGCCGTCACACCCGCCGTCGCGCCCTCCAGGGAGCCGGGGTCGAGGTAGTCCCCGCGTACCACCTCCACCCCCGGCGGCATCTGGGCCTTCGCCGGGTCGCGGGTCAGGGCGCGGACCTTCTCGCCGCGCGCCGCGAGCTGTCGTACGAGTTCACTGCCGATGGTGCCCGTGGCACCGGTAACGAGGATCATGTCCCCACCGTGCGCCGGACGGGGGCTCCGGCTCTTGGAAATTCCGGCACGGTTCGCCCGCCCTCCGCGCCGTGCGCTCGTCTACGGTGAAGGGGTGACGAACTCCCGCACCGAGCAGGCCCTTGCGCTGCCTGAGGCCCTGCGTCCCTGGATCACCGGGATCAGCACCGTGGCCGCCGTCGGCCCGCCCGAGGAGTCGTTCGTCCATCTCCCGGACGTCGGCACGAAGATCGTCGTACGCGTGGGAGTGACCGGGCACCGTGACGTCATCGCCGTCGGTCCCCGGGTCCGGGCTTCGTACCACGACGGCAAGGCCCTGGCCTCCTGTCTGGAGATGCGCCTGGCACCCGGAACGGCCCGTCCCCTGCTGGGAGTTCCGGCGGTCGAACTGGTGGGGAAGGTCGTTCCGCTGGACGAACTGCCGGGCAGTACGGCCCGCGCACTCGGCCGTGACCTGCGATGGCTGGCCCCCGAGCAGACGGCGGCCCATCTGGCGGACGTGCTGCCGGAGCGGCTCACGAGGACGTCCGACCGCGCCGAGCTGGTGCGGGCCGGGGTCGACGCGATGTCGGTGCGGATCGGCCGCGCCCCCGGGCAGGTCAGCCAGGTGGCCCGCGAACTGGCCGTCAGCGAACGCCAGTTGCGCAACCTCTTCGCGGAGGGCGTGGGCCTGTCCCCCAAGCACTACGCCCGCATCAACCGTGTGCACGCGGTTCTCACCCACGCCACGACGGCGCCCTGGGCCGAAGTCGCCACCGCCACGGGCTACTACGACCAGTCGCACATGACGTCCGACTTCCGCGCCCTGATGGGCGTCCCGCCCCGCTCGTACTTCACCGGCCGGCTCCCCGCGGCGACCCCGTGCCAGGCGAACCCGCGCCCCTGAAGCCGTAGGTCGAGACCGCCCGACGGATCTTTCTCCGGAAGGGCGATCTCGACCTGGACACACCGCTCAAGCGGAAGGTGTATGGGGGCAGTTGCGCGATCGGCTAGTGCGCCGCCGCGATCTCCTCGCCGGCTTCCATCGGGTGCGTGACGTCCTGCGCGTCGTGCTGCCTGCCGAGGTGGTTGAAAACCAGGTTGAGCACCACCGCGGCCACGCAGCCCGTCGAGATCCCCGAGTCGAGGACGATCTTCGCCGTCTCGGGGAACGCGTGGTAGAACTCCGGCGCCGTGATCGGGATGATCCCGACGGCCAGCGAGACGGCCACGATCAGGACGTTGTTGTCCTTGTCCAGACCGGCCCGGACCAGGGTCTGGATGCCGCTCGCCGCGACCGATCCGAACAGGACCACGCCCGCGCCGCCGAGCACCGGACGGGGTACGACGGCGATGAGCGAGGCGGCCATCGGGCACAGGCCCATCAGCACCAGGAAGGCGCCGCCGGTGGCGACCACGTACCGGCTGCGGATCTTCGTCATCGCGACGAGGCCGATGTTCTGGGCGAAGGCGCTGCACATGAAGCCGTTGAAGAGCGGGCTGATCGCCGAGCCGAGGGTGTCGGCGCGCAGGCCCGCCGCGATGGTCCTCTCGTCGGCCGGACGGTCGACGATCTCGCCCAGCGCCAGCATGTCGGCGGTCGATTCGGTCATCGAGACCACCATCACCACGATCATCGACACGATCGCGGCGGCCTGGAACTGCGGGGCGCCGAAGTGGAACGGCGTCGGGAAACCGACCACGTCCGCGTCCGCGACCGGGCCGAAGTCGGTGACTCCGAAGGGGATCGCGACCAGGGTGCCGATCACCAGGCCGAGCAGGATAGCGATCTGCTTGACGAACCCGCGGGTGAAGCGGCGCAGGAGGAGCACGATCACCAGCGTCGCGCCCGCCAGGCCCAGATAGGTCGTCGAACCGTAGTCGTCGGCGGCGGGGTTCGGCCCTTGCGCCCAGCCGAAGGCCACCGGCAGCAGGGACACGCCTATGAGTGTGATGACCGTCCCCGTGACGACCGGCGGGAAGAACCGGACCGCCTTGCTGAAGAAGGGGGCTGCCATGAAGCCCAGGACACCGGCGACGATGACCGCGCCGAAGATGACCGGCAGGGCGTCGGACTTGTCGTCGGTGGACGCGACGATCGCGGTCATCGGCGCGACGCCGGCGAAGGTGACGCCGTTGACGAAGGGGAGCCGGGCGCCGATCTTCCATATCCCGAGGGTCTGGAGGAACGTGGCGAGGCCCGCGGTGAACAGGCAGGCGCCGGTCAGGAAGGTGAGTTCGGTGCCGGACAGGCCGATGGCCGCGCCGACGATCAGGGGCGGGGCGACGACTCCCGCGTACATGGCGGCCACGTGTTGGAGGCCGGTGGTGGCCATTTTGAGTGCGGGGAGCTTCTCGTCGACGGGGTGAGCGGTCACTGCGGTTCCTCCGGGTCAGCTAACACGTCGGCTCTGACGTGGGTTTCTTGGAGGTGGTGCGCGGTCGTGCGGGACCGGAGGACGGGGGCGTGCAAGAGTGCGGAGACCGTTCCGGGGCGCGCGCGTGTGGCGCACGCCCCGGACACGGCCGCCATGAACCCCGCTCGGGTTCACGGCTGCCGGCCAGGAGCCGTCCCTCCCGGCCGGAGTCGAGTGCCGTACTTCCGTACGGTGTTCAGTGACCGGCGATCTTCGCCAGGCGCTGTGCCTGCTCCCGCGTGGAGCGCGCGATCGCGTCCTCGTCGACGTGCAGCAGACGGTTGTTCTCGACGATCTGGCGGCCGTTGACGAAGGAGGCCGTGACCGGGGCGGCCGCGCCGAAGACCAGCGCGGTGACCGGGTCGGCGATGGAGGCGTGGGCGAGGGTGTCCAGCTTCCACAGCACCAGGTCGGCGAGCTTGCCCGGCTCCAGCGAGCCGGTCTGGCTCGCCCGGCCCAGGACCTGGGCGCCGCCGAACGTACCCAGGCGCAGGGCCTGTCGGGCGTTCAGGGCGGCCTCGCGGTGGGCTCCGAGGCGGTTGATGAGCAGCGCGTTGCGGAGCTCGGTGTGCAGTTCGCCCGACTCGTTGGAGGCGGTGCCGTCGACACCGAGGCCGACCGGGACGCCGGCCTTCAGCATGTCCGGGACCCGTGCGATACCGGCGGCCAGCCGGGCGTTCGACGAGGGGCAGTGGGCCACTCCCGTCCTGGTCCGGGCGAACGCGGCGATGTCGGAGTCGTTCATGTGGACGCAGTGCGCCATCCACACGTCCTCGCCGAGCCAGCCGGTGGACTCGAAGTAGTCGGTGGGACCCATGCCGAACAGTTCCTTGCAGAACTGCTCCTCCTCGACGGTCTCCGAACCGTGGGTGTGCAGGCGCACCCCGAGGCGGCGGGCCAACTCGGCTCCCTCACGCAGGAGTTCGGTGGAGACGGAGAACGGCGAGCAGGGGGCCACGGCCACCTGGGTCATCGCGTCGAAGGAGGAGTCGTGGTGCTCCTTCACGGTCGCCTCGGTCGCGGCGAGGGCGCCTTCGAGGGTCTCGACGGCGAAGTCCGGGGGCAGGCCGCCGTCCTTCTCGCTGCGGTCCATGGAGCCGCGGGCGAGGGTGAAGCGGACGCCCATCTCGCGCGCCGCGCCGATGATCGCGCCGGACAGGTCGCCGGAGTCCTCGGGGAAGACGTAGTGGTGGTCCATGGCGGTGGTGACGCCGCCGCGGGCCATCATCGCGAGGGAGCCCTGGGCAGCGGCCCGGACCATCGGCTCGTCGATGCGCGCCCAGGTCGGGTACAGCGCGACGAGCCAGTTGAAGAGGTTGTGGTCGGTGGCCAGGCCCCGGGTGATCCACTGGTAGAAGTGGTGGTGGGTGTTGACCAGACCGGGGGTCACCAGGTGGCCGGTGGCGTCGATCCTGCGTACGACGTTCTCCAGGCCCTCGGGTGCCTTGCCCGCGCCGAGCGCCTCGATGCGGTTGCCGGCGATGACGACGTGACCGCTCGCGTATTCCGTGTCGTCGGCGTCGACGGTCGCGATCGAACAGTTCTCGATGACGATGCGCTGGGCTGCTGCCATGGTTCGTCCTTTGCGCTGTGTGGAGTGGGCACGGCAGGACCCCGGGATTTGAGTGCCGCGGCCCGCCCAGGCGGGCCGCGGGTGCCGCAGATGGAGTTGATCAGAGGTTGGTGAGGTCCACCGGGATCTTCGGCTCGCAGCCGTCCCGCAGGATGGTCGCCTCGATCAGGCCGTAGGGCCGGTCGGCGGCGAAGTACACCTCGTTGTCGTTCTTGAGCCCGAACGGCTCCAGGTCCACCAGGAAGTGGTGCTTGTTCGGGAGCGAGAAGCGCACCTCGTCGATCTCGCTGCGGTTGTTGATGATCCGCGAACCCATTTGGTAGAGCGTCTGCTGGAGCGAGAGCGAGTAGGTCTCGGCGAAGGCCTGGAGCATGTGCTTCCGCACCTGCTCGTAGGACTTCTCCCAGTGGGGCATCCGCTGCTCGTCGTCGGTCCAGTTGAAGCGCCAGCGGGCGGAGACCTGGGTGGCCAGGATGCGGTCGTACGCCTCGGGCAGGGTCGTGTACTTGTCCTTGACGTAGCCCCAGAACTCGGAGTTGGTCGAGTTCATCACCACGAGGTCCTTGAGGCCGGAGACGACCTCCCACTTCTCACCGTCGTAGGTGATCTGCGTGACCCGGGTCTCCTGGCCCTTGCGGACGAAGGAGTGCTTGACCTCGTCCGCGCCGATGAACTGCGAGTTGGCGTCGGAGGCGGCGATCCGCTCCCACGCGTACTCCTCGATGCGGATCCGCGCGACCTTGATCGGCTCCTGCGAGGTCACGAAGTGCCGTGCCAGGTGGATGCCGAACTGCTCGGCGGACTCGATGCCGTGCTCCTTGGCGAACGCGTACACCGTGTTCTTGGTGGTGTCGGTCGGCAGGACGTTGGCGTTCGAGCCGGAGTAGTGGACCTCGTCCATGTCGCCGGAGAGCGCGACCGAGACGTTGAGGTCCTTGATGTGGTGGGTGGCGCCGTCCCGCGTGATCTTTACGACTCGGTTCTCGGCCTTGCCGTACTGGTTCTGTCCCAGGATCACAGGGCGGGCAGGGCGGGAATTGAGTGTCATTTAGCTAGCTCCCTCGGTAAACGGAGTAGCCGAACGGGTTGAGCAGCAGCGGTACGTGGTAGTGCTCCCCGGGCTCGACGGCGAAGGTGATCGCCACCTCGGGGAAGAACACGGCACCGCTGTCCCGACTCGCGGGGGCGTCCTGCTGCGCATCGGCTTGCTTCTTTTCGAAGTACGCCTCGACGGCGAAGTCGAGCCGTACGTGGGTGGTCCCCTCCGGCAGGGCCGGGAGGTCCTTGCACCGCCCGTCCGCGTCGGTCGCCGAACCGCCGAGGGTCTGCCACCGGGCGTCCCGGCCCGGGCGGGCCGAGAGCTGGATGGCGACACCCTGCGCGGGGCGGCCGATGCTGGTGTCCAGGATGTGCGTGGACACTGAATTTCTCGGCGAGGCCGCGGTGCTGTTGCTCATGCTGCGTCAGTCCTCTTCGACGAGTCGGGCGAGCCGGATACGGTTGATCTTGCCCAGCTCGGTGCGGACGATCTCCCGCTCCTGCTCCGGCGAGTTCCCGATCCGTTCCCTGACCGCGTCGCGCATCTGCTCGCCGGTCCTGCCGGTGGCGCAGATGAGGAAGACATGGCCGAACCTGTCCTGGTAGGCCAGGTTCAGTTCCAGCATCTCGGTCCGGAGGTCCTCGGAGGCGCCGGCCATGCCGCGCTGCTCCCGCGCCGAGGTCGGGTCGCCCTCCTTGGGGCGGCCGATGGGCGGGTGCCCGGCCATCGCCTCCTCCAGGTCCGCCGTGGTCAGCTCGGCCATGGCGGCGTCACTGGCGGCGTAGAGGGTGTCGACGGTGGGATACGGGCGGGCGGCGAGCAGCCGCCGCGCCCAGGCCGTGGAGGCGCACGCCTCGTGGAGAGCGGCGAACGCCGCGTGCTCCTCGAGAGCGTTGAACCGGGTAAGGCCCGGCGGCGTGGAAGTCGAAGTCACGGGAGCCTCCGTGGCCGCGAACGGCCTTCGTACTGAACGGGCTCCCGTTAGCTAACGCCCTCCGCAACACCACGTCAACACTTTGTTGAAAATTCCGGGTTACGAAGCCCGCGGGGTGCGATTCAGACGCCTTTGTCGCGATTGAGGTAGTTGTACACCGTGAAGCGGCTCACCCCGAGCGCGCTCGCCACGGTCTCCACGCCATGCCGTACGGAGAAGGCGCCACGCGCCTCGAGTATCCGTACGACCTCCTGCTTGGCCTTGCGGTCCAGATCGGCCAGCGGCTTGCCCTGCTTGCGCTCCATGGCGGCGAGGATGTGATCGAGGGAGTCCGCGAGCTGCGGCAGGCGCACGGCGACCACGTCGGAGCCTCCCCAGCTGAGCACGACGTCGTCGGGACCGGCCTCGTCCGGCGGGACCATCTCCCCGCCCATGGCGTCGACCAGCGGCTTCACCGCCGTGATGAAGGGCTCGTCCCCCGTGCCGGTCACTTCTCGCCCTCCCCGATCACATTGACCTGGAGCGAGACCCGGGTGGCACCGGCCGCCAGGGACCTGCGCAGCAGCGCGTCGACAGCGGTCAGCACGGCGTCGGCACCGCCTTCCACCGTGTTGCCGAACGGGCCGACATCCACCGCGTCGAGCTCGGCCGCCTCGACCACCTCGCGGGCCACCAGCGCGTGCGCGGGTGCCTCGTCCAGGTCGAACGGCTCGGTCGTGAACTCCACTCTCAATCGCACGCGCACAACCTAACGCGCGGCACGTACTTCCGCCGACCCCTCTTGACAAGCAGCGACACCCGACGGCAATCTTCCATTAAGCAGAAACAAACTTCCGCAATACGGAATCACTCGACACGGAAGGGAGCGCAGGCCCCATGGGATTCGCAGAGCAGCGCTTCAACGTCAACCTGTCGATCCTCTTCACGGAACTCCCGCTCCTGGAGCGCCCCGCGGCCGCCGCCGCGGCGGGCTTCACCGCGGTCGAGCTGTGGTGGCCCTGGATCGACTCCCCCACCCCCGAGCAGTCCGAGCTCGACGCCCTGAGGAAGGCGATCGAGGACGCGGGTGTCCGGCTCACGGGCCTCAACTTCTACGCCGGCCGGCTGCCGGGCCCGGACCGCGGCGCCCTGTCGCTCCCCGGCGAGGAGTCGGAGAGGTTCCGCGCCAACATCGACGTGGCCGCGGACTTCGCCGAGTCCCTGGGCTGCAAGGCCCTCAACGCCCTGTACGGCAACCGCGTCGAGGGCGTGGACCCGGCCGAGCAGGACGCGCTCGCGCTGGAGAACCTGGTCCTCGCGGCGCGGGCGGCCGACCGGATCGGCGCGATCCTGCTGATCGAGGCGCTGAACAAGCCCGAGTCGCCGCTGTACCCGCTGGTGTCGGCGCCGGCCGCGGCCGGGATCGTCGACAAGGTCAACGAGGCGACGGGGCTGGACAACGCGCGCTTCCTCATGGACCTCTACCACCTGTCCATGAACGGCGAGGACCTGCCGTCGGTGATCGAGCGGTTCGCCTCGATCACCGGCCATGTGCAGATCGCCGACAACCCCGGACGCGGCGCGCCGGGCACGGGGACGCTGCCGCTGGAGGAGCTGCTCGACCAGCTGAGGAAGGCCGGTTACGAGGGCTACGTCGGCCTGGAGTACAAGTCGGGCGACCGGCCCGGCGCGGAGGCCTTCGGCTGGCTGCCCGCCGAGGCACGCGCGGCCCGCTGAGGGCCATCCCACACACGTAGAGAAGTACGCAGAGAGGCACCCCCGTCATGAGCACTCTTCCCAAGATCGCCTGGATCGGCCTCGGCATCATGGGCTCCCCCATGTCCGAGAACCTGGTCAAGGCGGGCTACGACGTCACCGGCTTCACCCTGGAGCAGGACAAGCTGGACCGCCTGGCCGCCGCCGGCGGAAAGGCCGCCGGTTCGATCGCCGAGGCCGTCAAGGACGCCGACGTGGTCATCACGATGGTGCCGGCCTCCCCGCAGGTCGAGGCCATCGCCTACGGCCCCGACGGCATCCTCGAGAACGCCCGGCCGGGCGCCCTGGTGATCGACATGTCCTCGATCACCCCGCAGACCTCGGTCGACCTGGCGAAGGCGGCGAAGGACAAGGGCATCCGTGTCCTGGACGCCCCGGTGTCCGGCGGCGAGGCCGGCGCGATCGAGGCCGTGCTGTCCATCATGGTCGGTGGCGAGCAGGTCGACTTCGACACCGCGAAGCCGATCCTCGAAGCGCTCGGCAGGACCATCGTGCTGTGCGGTCCGCACGGCTCGGGCCAGACCGTGAAGGCCGCCAACCAGCTGATCGTCGCCGTGAACATCCAGGCGTGCGCCGAGGCCGTGGTCTTCCTGGAGAAGTCCGGCGTGGACCTGAAGGCCGCGCTGGACGTCCTGAACGGCGGCCTCGCGGGCTCGACCGTGCTGACCCGCAAGAAGGACAACTTCCTCAACCGCGACTTCAGGCCGGGCTTCCGCATCGACCTGCACCACAAGGACATGGGCATCGTCACCGACGCCGCCCGCAACGTCGGCGCTACCCTGCCCGTCGGCGCGGTCGTCGCCCAGCTGGTCGCCTCGCTGCGTGCGCAGGGCGACGGCGGACTGGACCACTCCGCACTCCTCCGGGCCGTGGAGCGCCTCTCCGGCGCCCAGGTCTGACCGAGACCCCGGGCGGCGCTGCCGCTGACACCTGTCCTGTCGCGCCCAAGCGTCGGCGCCGCCCGGAATCAACTTCAACAAAGTGTTGACGTCCAGATCGCCCCAAACCTAGGCTCCACAAAGCGGAAGTTCTTTTCCGAAACCTCCGCTGACTCTCGTACGGAAGGTCCTTGATGTCGCAGCGCGTGCTCACGACAGAGTCCGGCGCCCCGGTCGCCGACAACCAGAACTCCGCCTCCGCCGGCGCCGGCGGTCCGCTCCTCCTCCAGGACCAGCACCTGCTGGAGAAGCTCGCCCGCTTCAACCGTGAGCGCATCCCGGAGCGCGTGGTGCACGCCCGCGGCTCCGGCGCGTACGGCTACTTCGAGGTGACGGACGACGTCACCGGCTTCACGTACGCCGACTTCCTGAGTTCCGTCGGCAGGCGCACCGAGGTCTTCCTGCGCTTCTCGACCGTGGCCGACTCGCTCGGCGGCGCGGACGCGGTGCGCGACCCGCGCGGCTTCGCGGTCAAGTTCTACACCGAGGAGGGCAATTACGACCTCGTCGGCAACAACACCCCGGTGTTCTTCATCAAGGACCCCATCAAGTTCCCGGACTTCATCCACTCGCAGAAGCGCGACCCGTTCACCGGCAGGCAGGAACCGGACAACGTCTGGGACTTCTGGGCGCACTCCCCCGAGGCCACGCACCAGATCACCTGGCTGATGGGCGACCGCGGCATCCCGGCGTCGTACCGCCACATGAACGGTTACGGCTCGCACACCTACCAGTGGACGAACGCCGAGGGCGAGGCCTTCTTCGTCAAGTACCACTTCAAGACGAACCAGGGCGTCCGGTCGCTGTCGGCCGAGCAGGGTGCCGAGCTCGCGGGCAAGGACCCGGGCTCGCACCAGACGGACCTGCTCCAGGCCATCGAGCGGGGCGTGAACCCGTCCTGGACGCTGTACGTGCAGATCATGCCGGCGGCCGAGGCGGCGGACTACCGCTTCAACCCCTTCGACCTCACCAAGGTGTGGCCGCACCGGGACTACCCGTTGCAGCGGGTGGGCCGCCTGGTCCTCGACCGCAACCCGGACAACGTCTTCGCCGAGGTCGAGCAGGCCGCGTTCTCCCCGAACAACTTCGTGCCGGGCATCGGTCCTTCGCCGGACAAGATGCTCCAGGGCCGGCTGTTCGCCTACGCGGACGCGCACCGCTACCGTCTGGGCGTCAACCACACCCTGCTCGCGGTGAACGCCCCGAAGGCGACGACGGCGCGGAACTACGGCCGTGACGGCCTCATGGCGTCCAACTCCCAGGGCCGCGCGGCGAAGAACTACGAGCCGAACTCGTACGGCGGCCCGGTCGAGACCGGCCGCCCGCTGTCGGCGCCGCTGGCCCTCCACGGCTGGACGGGCACGCACGAGGCCCCGCAGCACACCAAGGACGACGACTTCTTCCAGGCCGGCGAGCTGTACCGCCTGATGTCCGAGGACGAGAAGTCCCGCCTGGTCGCGAACATCGCCGGTGGCCTCTCCCAGGTCTCCCGCGACGACGTGATCGAGAAGAACCTGGCCCACTTCCACGCCGCCGACCCGGAGTACGGCAAGCGCGTGGAGGAGGCGGTCCGCGCCCTGCGCGAGGACTGAGCCTCCCCGGGAGAAGAGCTCCCTGCTCGCGCCCGAACGCCGGGAGACCCGGATGAGGGGTGGTCCTCGGTACGGGGCACGGGCAGGGTGCGGACCGCGGCGGCGTGCGAGCCAGTGCGGTGGTGAAGGACCGGACCCCCTTCTCGACCTGAGGGAAGGGCGCCCCGGCTCCGTCGCTGCCGCCGCGGTCCCAGCAAAGACGAAGAGCGCCTGACACGGACGGTCCCGTGCGGGCGCTCTTCGCTGTCTCCGGGGTGCGCTCCCGGCGTCCGCGCAGGACTCTGGAGGCATGGCACATCCAGCGCACCATCCGCACGTCGTGGTGCATTCGCCGGCCCTGGACGGCTCCCGGCGGGTCACCGCGGACGACCACAACCTCGGCGTCGCCTCCCATCTGGACGACGTCGTGGAGCTGCTGCGCCTCGCCGATCTCGACGTGGTCGAGGTCGAGGTGAGCGACATCGTCGAATGGCAGGGCGGTGGCCCGGACGACTGGCCGGGCCTGTCCGAGCACCACGGGCACTGAGCACCGTACGCACGGAGCCCGCCTACGCCACCGGGCGTACGCGGGCTACGGAACCCTCAAATCAACCTCTGAACCCGCCTCCGGGGGCTTCAACTGCCCCTGGGTCCGGGCACATTCTCCTCTACACGGGGCCCGCCGGCACGGGGGCGGCGGGCCCCGGCGGGGGATCCACACCGGGGGGACGCGCCGAGGGGGCGGCCCAACCCCCCGGTTGGGCCGCCCCCTCGGCGGAGCGGTGGAGCTGTGCGGCCGGTCAGGCCTTGATCGGGATGATCGCGGTGGGCGCGTGGCCCGGTTCGGTCGCGATCTCCTCGAACTCCTTGACCGCGCTGATGTCGGCGGTCGGGCTCATCGCGATGTTGGTCACGCGCTCCAGGATCGCCTCGACGACGACCGGCACCCGGTACCGCGCGGCCAGCTTCTTGGCCTCCTCGAAGGCCGGCAGGAGCTGGTCGGGCTCGGTGACGCGGATGGCCTTGCAGCCCAGCCCTTCGGCGACCTTGACGTGGTCGACGCCGTACACGCCCAGCTCGGGCGAGTTCTGGTTCTCGAACTCCAGGTTGACCTGGAAGTTGATGTCCAGACCGATCTGCGCCTGCCGGATCAGCCCCAGGTAGGCGTTGTTCACGAGGACGTGGACGTACGGGATGCGGTGCTGCGCGCCGACCGCCAGTTCCTCGATCATGAACTGGAAGTCGTAGTCACCGGAGAGCGCGACGACCTGGGCCTCCGGGTCCGCGGTGGCGACACCGAGGGCCGCGGGGATGGTCCAGCCGAGCGGTCCCGCCTGGCCGCAGTTGATCCAGTGGCGCGGCTTGTAGACGTGCAGCATCTGCGCGCCGGCGATCTGGGAGAGGCCGATGGTGGTGACGTAGCGGGTGTCGGGCCCGAACGCCTTGTTCATCTCCTCGTAGACGCGCTGGGGTTTCATCGGCACGTTGTCGAAGTGCGTACGGCGGTGCAGCGAGCCCTTGCGCTCCAGGTGCGAGGCGACCCACGCGGAGCGGTCCGGGAGCCTGCCGGCGGCCTTGAGTTCGCGCGCGACCTCGACGAAGAGTTCGAGGGCGGCCTTGGCGTCGGAGGCGATGCCGTAGTCCGGGGCGAAGATCTTGCCGATCTGGGTCGGCTCGATGTCGACGTGGACGAACGTGCGGCCCTCGCGGTACACGTCCAGCTTGTAGCCGGTGTGCCGGTTGGCCCAGCGGTTGCCGATGCCGAGGACGAAGTCGGACTCCAGGAACGTGGCGTTGCCGTAGCGGTGACCGGTCTGCTGGCCGACCATGCCGGCGTTCAGCTCGTGGTCGTCCGGGATGGTGCCCCAGCCCATCAGGGTGGGCACGACCGGGGTGTTGGTGAGCTCCGCGAACTCGACCAGCAGGTCGGAGGCGTCGGCGTTGATGATGCCTCCGCCGGCGACGATCAGCGGACGCTCGGACTCCAGGAGGAAGGTCAGGGCCTTCTCGATCTGGGCACGGCTCGCGGCCGGCTTGTAGACCGGCAGCGGCTCGTACGTCTCCGGGTCGAACTCGATCTCGGTCAGCTGGACGTCGATCGGCAGGTCGATGAGGACCGGCCCGGGACGCCCGGAGCGCATGAGGTGGAAGGCCTGCTGGAAGACGCCGGGAACCTGCGCGGCCTCGAGCACGGTGACGGCCATCTTCGTGACCGGCCCCGCGATCGAGGCGATGTCGACGGCCTGGAAGTCCTCTTTGTGGAGCAGGGCGGTCGGGGCCTGGCCGGTGATGCACAGGATCGGGATCGAGTCCCCGATCGCGGAGTACAGACCGGTGATCATGTCGGTGCCGGCCGGACCGGAGGTACCGATGCAGACGCCGATGTTCCCCGGGTGCGTGCGGGTGTACCCCTCGGCCATGTGCGAGGCGCCCTCGACATGGCGGGCGAGGGTGTGGTTGATCCCGCCGGAGGCCTTGAGCGCCGCGTAGAAGGGGTTGATCGCCGCGCCCGGCACGCCGAACGCGTTGCTGACGCCTTCGCGCTTGAGGATCTCGACTGCCGCGCGGGCAGCGGTCATACGAGCCATTGAGTACTCCTGCTTCGGCTGTCGGACGTGTACTCCCGTCGCGCCCCGCCGTGAGTACTTCCGTAATGCGGAAAGTAATTTCTACTATCTGGAAGCAATGTAAGTGGGGAGGCGTAGGTCGTCAAGAGACGGACAAGCGGGGGCCTCCTGGAGGACGATGGGCTCCATGTCCGAGAGCGTGGCGGTGCGCTGCCCGGTCTGCCGGCGCGAGCATCTCTTCACGGCGCCGGAGTATCCGTGCGTGTGTGGCGCACCCGTGGTGCCGCCGCTGGATCCGCGTGCCCGGGCCACGGCGGTCTCGCACCGCTCCTGGGAGGACGACTGGGTCACCGTGCTGTGCGCCTCCTGCGGTCGCCGGGGCGAGTGGCCGCATCCGGAGCTGGGCTGCCCGTGCGGGACGGTGCTGCGGATCCCGGTCACGGCGGGCGCCGCCGTCGAGCGGGCCGAGCCGAGCCCGCGGCGGGCCTTCCAGCCCGTGACGATCCGCACCGCGCGCGACGCGGTCACGGCCGCGGCCCTGTATCTGCGCTGGCTCGGCTACCGGGACATCCGCCGCGCCGACCAGCGCCCCCCGAACGGCATCGGCATCGCCGCCCGCGGCCTGCTCGCCCAGGTCGACCCGACCGTCCGCCCGGCCTCCCTGCGCGACGTGGAGTGCCTGTGGCTGACGGCCATGACGGAATCCGCGACCTGCGTCTACTTCTCCCTGTCCGGCTACGCTACCGAGGCCCGCGCCGTCGCCGACACCCTCGGCGTCCCTCTCTTCGTCCTCGACCTGACAGGCACGCCCCAGCCGGTGAACACGCTGGCGGACGACCTGGACTCAACGGGCGCGTAGGGGGCGGGGCAGGGCAGGGCGGGAGGGATGGGCAGATCCGTCCTAGGGGCGGAGGCCGGGACCTGCGGGTTTACGGGCGGGCCTGGGACGGATCTGCCCATCGCCGCCGGAACCCCCGGACCCCGCCGAGGCCCCCCATGCGCCGGGGCTAGTCCGCCGCGTACGTCTCTCGCAGCTCGATCTTCCGGACCTTCCCTGACACCGTCATCGGGAAGGAGTCCAGCACCTGCAACCGGCTCGGCACCTTGTAGTGGGCCAGCCGCCCCTCGCAGAAGGCCTGTACGTCCGCCAGCGTCGGCGGATCCGCCGGGTCGCGCGCGATGACGCAGGCGAGCACCTCCTCGCCGTAGCGCTCGTGCGGGACCCCGACCACCTGGACGTCGGCGATCTTCGGATGGGCGTAGAGGAACTCCTCGATCTCGCGCGGGTAGATGTTCTCGCCACCCCGGATGATCATGTCCTTGATCCGTCCGACGATCTCGACGTACCCGTCCTCCCGCATCACCGCGAGATCCCCCGTGTGCATCCAGCGCCCCGCGTCGACGGCCTCGGCGGTCTTCTCGGGCTCGCTCCAGTAGCCGAGCATCACGCTGTAGCCACGGGTGCACAACTCCCCCGCCACGCCCCGGGGCTGGGTCACCCCTGCCGGGTCGACGACCTTCACCTCGACGTGCGGCAGGACGCGGCCGACCGTCCCCGTGCGGTGTTCCAGGTCGTCGTCGCGCCGGGTCTGCGTGGAGACCGGCGAGGTCTCCGTCATGCCGTAACAGATCGACACCTCGGCCATGTTCATCTCGCCGACCACCCGCTTCATCACCTCCACCGGGCAGGGCGAGCCCGCCATGATCCCGGTGCGGAGCGAGGACAGGTCGTACGTCGCGAAGTCGGGGAGGTTCAACTCCGCGATGAACATGGTCGGGACGCCGTACAGCGAGGTGCAGCGCTCCTGCTGCACGGCCTCCAGGGTGGCCTTCGGGTCGAAGGACGGGGCCGGGATCACGATGCAGGCACCGTGGGACGTGGCCGCCAGGTTGCCCATGACCATGCCGAAGCAGTGGTAGAAGGGCACGGGGACGCAGATCCGGTCCTGCTCGGTGTAGGCGATCATCTCGCCCACGAAGTAGCCGTTGTTGAGGATGTTGTGGTGGGAGAGGGTCGCCCCCTTGGGGAAGCCCGTCGTGCCCGAGGTGTACTGGATGTTGATCGGGTCGTCGCAGGACAGTTCCTCGTACGGCACCGGCGTCCCGCGCGCGATCAGCGCGTCCCAGCCCGGGTCCCCGATGAACACGGTCTCCCTCAACCGCGGACACCTGCCGCGCACTTCCTCCACCATCGCCCGGTAGTCGCTGGTCTTGTGGGCGAGGGAGGCGAAGAGGAGGGAGATCCCGGCCTGGTTGAGGACGTACTCGACCTCATGGGTGCGGTACGCCGGGTTGATGTTCACCATGATCGCGCCGATGCGGGCGGTGGCGTACTGGACCAGCACCCACTCGGGACAGTTGACCGCCCAGATACCCACCCGGTCACCCTTGGCCACACCGCTCGCGAGCAGCGCGAACGCCAACTCATCGATGTCTGCGGCGAACTGGGCGTACGTCCAGCGCCGCCCGGACGGAACGTCGACGAGCGCCTCGCGGTCCGGCCAACGCGCCACCGCCCGGTCCAGGTTGGCGCCGATCGTGTCGCCGAGCAGCGCGGTCCCGCTCGTTCCGTGGCTGTACGACAGGGATGTCACCGGAAGTCCTCCTCGCGGTACTCGGCGTCCGAGCCGGCGGCCGTGGCCTCGCGCAGCTCGATCCGGCGGATCTTGCCGGAGACGGTCTTGGGCAGCGGCGCGAACTCCAGCCGGCGGATGCGCTTGTAGGGGGCGAGGACGTCACGGGAGTGCTCGAAGAGCACCTTCGCGGTGTCGGGCCCGGGCTCCCAGCCCTCGGCGAGGACGACATAGGCCTTGGGCACGGCGAGGCGCAGCTCGTCCGGCGCGGGCACGACGGCCGCCTCGGCGACCGCCTCGTGCTCCAGCAGGGCGCTCTCCAGCTCGAAGGGGCTGATCTTGTAGTCGGAGGCCTTGAAGACGTCGTCGCTGCGGCCGATGTAGGTCAGATAGCCGTCCTCGTCCCGCGCGGCGACATCCCCGGTGCGGTAGTAGCCGCCGGCCATCGCCTCCGCCGTACGGTCGGCGTCGCCGTGGTAGCCGGTCATCAGCCCGACCGGCCGCGCCGAGAGGTCCAGCGCGATCTCGCCCTCGCCGGCGCCGGGCGCGCCGCTCACCGGGTCCAGCAGTTCCACCCGGTAGCCGGGGCTCGGCCGACCCATGGAGCCCGTCTTCAGCGGCTGGCCGGGGCTGTTGGAGACCTGGACGGCCGTCTCGGTCTGCCCGAAGCCGTCCCGGATGGTGACGCCCCATCCCCGGCGCACCTGCTCGATGACCTCGGGGTTGAGCGGCTCCCCCGCGGCCACCACCTCGCGCGGCGGTGTCCGCAGCTGGGTCAGATCGGCCTGGATGAGCATGCGCCAGACGGTCGGCGGGGCGCAGAAGGTCGTGACGCCCGCACGGTCCATCTCCGCCATCAGTCGGGCCGCGTCGAAGCGGGTGTAGTTGTGGATGAAGACGGTCGCCTCCGCGTTCCACGGCGCGAAGAGGTTCGACCAGGCGTGCTTGGCCCAGCCCGGCGAGGAGATGTTCAGGTGCACGTCACCGGGCTGGAGACCGATCCAGTACATGGTGGCCAGGTGCCCGATCGGGTACGAGGTGTGGGTGTGCTCGACCAGCTTGGGGCGGGCGGTGGTGCCCGAGGTGAAGTAGAGCATCAGCGGGTCGTCCGCCCGGGTCTCGCCGTCGGGCGTGAACCGCGGGGAGGCCTCGTAGGCGTCCTCGTACCGGCGCCAGCCCCCGGGAGCGCCGCCGACCGCGATCCGGGTGTAGCCGCCGGGCACGTCGTCGAACTTGTCGGTGTCCTCGGCGCGTACGAGCACATGGCGGACCCGGCCGCGCTCGACCCGGTCGCGCAGATCGGCGGGGCCCAGCAGCGGGGTGGCCGGGATGACGACGGCGCGGAGCTTCATCGCCGCGAGGGCCGTCTCCCACAGCTCGGCCTGGTTGCCGAGCATGACCAGGACGCGGTCCTCGGCGCCCACGCCCTGCGCGCGCAGCCAGTTGGCGGCGCGGTCGGAGCGCTCGGACAGTTCCGCGAAGGAGAGCCGGATCTCGCTGCCGTCCTCCTCGACGATGTGCAGGGCGGTCCGGTCGTTCCCTTCGGCAATGACGTCGAACCAGTCGAGCGCCCAGTTGAAGCGGTCGGGGCGGGGCCAGCCGAAGCCGTCGTAGGCCGTCGCGTAGTCCTCGCGATGCTGCAGCAGGAAGTCCCGCGCGCTGCGGAAGGCGGCCGTCGTCATGTCTTCTCCTCTGTGCCGGACCATTGCCGGGCGGCTCTCTGCCATCGTGTAATCCGTGATGCAGGTCTCACTACCCCCGAACGGGGGTGTGCGCTGCAGCGAAGGGACGAATGCGTGGCGGTGGACACGGCCGGGACGGTGGAGATTCGCGGTGCGCTGGCGCGGCTGCGGCGGACGACGGGGCTGCCCGTCGCCTTCGGTGGGCTGGTGGAGCCGGGGCGGCCGCGGATGCGCATCAGTGAACTGAGCGGCACGGCCACGGCCGCGCTCCGCTCCCTCGCGGTGATCTCCGGCAGCGGCCTCGGTGGCAAGGCGGTCGCCCTGGCCCGCCCCTGCGCGGTGACGGACTACTCCTCCTCACGGCAGATCAGCCACGAGTACGACCTGCCGGTCGCCGCCGAGGGGCTGCGGGCGATCGTGGCGGTGCCCGTGGTCGTACGACGCCGGGTGCGGGGCGTGCTCTACGGTGCGCTGCGCACCGCCCAGCCGCTGGGCGACCGCACGCTGAGCGCGGTGGTGGACGTGGCGCGGGACGTGGAGCAGGCGCTGGTGGTGCGGGACGAGGCGCGGGGGCTGATGGAGGCTTCGCAGGCGGCCCGCACGGTCGACCCGGTGGGCCGGGAACAGGTGCGGGAAGCGCATGCGGCCCTGCGGGCCCTGGCGCCGCGGATCACCGACCCGGCGCTGCGGGCCGAACTGCTGGACGCCTGCGGACTCCTGGCTCCCCGGGCGCCGGCCGAGGAGATCGGTCTCGCACCCCGTGAGCTGGACGTCCTGGCCTGTGTGGCCGCGGGGGCGACGAACGCGGCGACCGCCGAGCGGTTGGGGCTGCGGCCCGAGACGGTCAAGGGCTATCTGCGCTCGGCGATGCGGAAGCTGGGGACGCACACCCGCGGGGAGGCGGTGGTGGCGGCGCGCCGGGCGGGCATGCTGCCGTAACACACCGTTGACAATTCATTCATAGAGCGGCACTTTGAATTTCTCCATGCTGCAAGGTTGTTATTTCCCTCACCGCGTCGTCGGTCCGAATTTCAAAGAGACCTTGCCTAGAATTTGGCCCGGACACGACACACGAGGGGAGCGGTGACCGTGCGACGGGACTTCAAGGAGCCTGCCAGATGCCGCCCTGACCTGGTCATCGGCCGGGACGAGGTGTTCGGCCAGGCCCGTGAGCAGCTCACCCGGGGCGGCAGCGTGCTCCTGCACGGCCCCGCCGGAATAGGAAAGTCGACCGTCCTGCGGGCATTGGCCGCGGAAAACGGCGGCGCGGCCCGCACCGTGCTGCGCTGCTCGGCCACCGAGTCCGAATCCCATCTGCCCTTCCTCGCCCTCGCCGATCTGCTCGGCCTGGTCCTCGACGAGGTGTCCGGCAAGCTGCCCGCGGCCCAGCTCACCGCCCTGGAGTCGGCGCTCACCGGCCGCGGCGAGTCCACCCTGCAACGCGACGGCCTCGCCCTGCGCCTCGCGGTGCTGTCGGCGCTGCGCGCGCTCGCCGCCGAGGGTCCCGTGCTGATCGTCGCCGACGACGTGCAGTGGCTGGACTCGGCCAGCGCCGAGCTCCTCGGCTTCGCCGCCCGCCGGCTCGGTGAGACACCTGTGCGCATGCTGTGCGCGGTACGCACCGAGGGCCAGGAGTACGACCGTCATCTACGCGCGTCCCCGCCGGACACCCTCGCCCTGCGCGTCAACCCGCTCACCCGCACCCAGGTCTCCGAACTGCTCGGCCACCGCGGCTACACCGGCCTGCCCCGCTCCACGGTCCGGGACATCCACCGCACCAGCGGCGGCAACCCGCTCTTCGCCCTGGAACTCGGCCGCGCCCTCAGCGAGAACCCCACCCCGCCCCGCCCGGGCGAGCCGCTGCCCGTGCCCACCTCGCTGCGCACCCTCGTCCTGAACCGTCTGGAGATGCTCTCCGACGAAGCCCGCCGCACCCTCCTCGTCGCCAGCGCCGGCGCCCGCCCCACCCCCGCCCTGCTGCGCGCGGCCGGCCGCGAGAACGCGGAGGCCGAGACCGCCCAGGCGGCGGCGCTCGGACTGCTGGCCACCGAACCCGAGGGGCCCGCCGTACGGTTCGCGCATCCGCTGATCTCGGCCGCGCTGTACGCGGAGGCACCCGCGCACGAACGGCGGGCCGCGCACGCCGCGCTGTCCGAGGCGGCCTCCGACCCGATCGAACGGGCCCGGCATCTCGCCCTGGCCACCACCGGCACCGACCCCAGGACCGCCAACAGCCTCGCCGAGGCCGCCGCCCTCGCCCGGGACCGCGGGGCCCCTTCGGTCGCCGCCTCCCTCGGACTGCTCGCCGCCCGGCACACCCCGGCCGACGGCACCCCGGACCCGGACGCGCGCCGGTTGCAGGCCGCCGAGGACGCGATCACGGCGGGCGAGCTGGACCTCGCCCGGGACATCGCCCGCGACGTGCTCACCCGGGCGACCGTGCCCGCGGACCGGGTACGGGCCTGGATCATCGTGATCGACACGGCGGGCCACGCCATGACGGAGGTCGACTCGGTCTTCCCGCAGGCCCTCGCCGACGCCGGCGAGGACCCCAAGCTGCTCGCCCTGATCCACTATCAGCTGACCTGGCGGGCCCTGCTGGTGGACGGCGACTTCGACCAGGCCCGCGAGGAGGCCGCGCACTCGGCGGCGCTGGCCGCGCGGGCCGACGACCGCTACAACGAGCTGATGGCGCTCGCCTTCCAGGCCCAGATCGAGACCCTGATGGGCCATCCGGACGCCCCCGCGACCATCAAACGCGCGCTGGAGGAACCCCAGGACCCGAGGGTGGCGTGCCATCACAACGGGGCCGGCTACTCGCGGTTCCGCTGGCTGATCATGAGCGACCAGCTGTCCGAGGCGCGCGCGACGGTCACCGGGCTGCTGCGCGAGGTGCAGCGCCGCGGGTCCGTCGAGAGCGAGGTGCACTTCCTGCGCGGGGTCGCCGAGACCGAGCTGCGCTCCGGGCACTGCGGACGCGCCCTCGACCTCGCCCGGGAGAGCCTCATGCTGGCCCGGGACACCGGCATCGGCGAGGTGGCCTCCGCCGTGCTCACCTCGCTCTGCGAGGCCTCCGGCGGCGAGGTGGAGCGGGCTCTGGAGCTGGCCCGGGAGGCGGTCGAGCACGCCGAGCGGGACGGCGACCAGATGTACGTCTCCCGCGGCCTCGCCGCCCTCGGCTACGCCCAGCTGGTGGCCGGGGACGCGGAAGGAACGGTGCGCTCGCTGCGCCGGGTGCGGGAGCTGGAGGACGGTCTCGGCATCACCGACCCGGCGCGCGGCCGCTGGCAGGGCGACCTCGCCGAGGCCCTCGTCCGGATCGGCGAGCTGCGTGAGGCACAGGACGTCGTCGACGTGACCCGCGAGCAGGCACTGCGGCTCGGCCGCGAGAGCGTGCTCGCGGTGGTGGACCGCGCGGAGGCCCTGGTGCGGGCCGCGCGCGGCGAACACGAGGCCGCGCTGGCCCGGTTGACGTCGGTGCAGGACCGGCTGGCCAAGCTGGGCTACGGCCTGGAGGAGGCCCGTACCGCCTTCGCGGTGGTCCAGCTGCGCACCAGGCTGGCCCGACCGACGTCGTACGACGAGGCGGCCCGGCTGTTCCGCCGCTGCCGGGCGCTGCCCTGGCTGCGCCAGGTGGACGCGGCGACCGCCCAGCCGGTGGTCGCGCCGGAGCGGCCCGCCCCCGTACCGACGGCGGACGCGCTGGAGGGTCTCGCCTCGATGGAGCGTCAGGTCGCCGCGCTCGTCATGGAGGGCGCGACCAACCGGGAGATAGCCGCCCGGCTGTTCATCAGCGTCAAGACGGTCGAGGCGACCCTGACCCGGGTCTACCGCAAGCTGGGGATCCGGTCACGGGTGGACATCGTCCGACTGGCGGCGGGGCGCCGTACCGAGTGACGGGCCGCGGGTCCCCGTGGCCCGCGGCGGGTTTGCCGTGCTCCCATCGAGGGTTTTCCCTGTCCAACTCCCCTAGGGGGTTCCCTCATTGGGAAGGGGAACTTTCGAGTTCTAGGTTATGAACGTGCCGCTCGCCCGGGCATACGGGGGTCGGTCCCGCGACCCCCGTGCACCACCCCCCACACCCGCGCGAACCCCACCGGCAACCCCCCACTGAGGAGACTCATGTTCGGGCTCAACCGCGCAAAGAAGACCGCCGCGCTCCTCGCGGCGACCGCTGCCGCCGCCGCGACAGCACTGATCGGCGCCCCCAACGCCGTCGCCGCTCCCCAGCCCATCGTCGGCGGTACGACGACCACGACGACCTCGTACCCCTTCATGATGCAGATCACGGACGCCTCGCAGAACCAGTTCTGCGGCGGCACCCTGGTCTCCTCCACCAAGGTCGTGACCGCGGCCCACTGTATGGTCGGCGAGACCACCAGCAGCGTGAGAGTCGTCGGCGGCCGCACCTACCTCAACGGCACGAACGGCACGGTCAGCCGGGTCAGCAAGATCTGGATCCACCCGTCCTACACGGACGCCACCAACGGTGACGACGTGGCCGTCCTCACCCTCTCGACGGCGATGTCGTACACCCCGGCGTCGTACGTCTCCTCGTCCCAGACCAGCGTGTACGCGGCCGGCACCACGGCCCGCATCCTCGGCTGGGGCACCACGTCGGCGGGCGGCAGCTCGTCCAACCAGCTGCGCACCGCGACGGTGCCGATCGTCTCCAACACCAGCTGCGCGAGCAGCTACGGCTCGGACTTCATCTCGTCCGACATGGTTTGCGCCGGATACACCTCCGGCGGCACAGACACCTGCCAGGGCGACAGCGGCGGTCCCCTGCTCATCGGGGGCGTCCTGGCAGGTATCACTTCATGGGGAGAGGGCTGCGCGGAGGCCGGTTACCCGGGTGTCTACACCCGGCTGACCACCTTCTCGAGCCTGGTGACCACGCAGGTCAACTCATAACCCCGAAGCTCTCCTGAGCACCCCTCAGGTGAAGAACCAGGGGGCGTTGCGGGCCTCCACGAGCGGCCCGCAGCGCCCTCTATCCATGTCTCCGGGTGCCCCTAGGGCACCCGTACGACGGTGCCGAAGCGGATGTCGTACGAGGATCCGGGGTGCATGACGGCCAGCATCCGCACTCCTTCCTCGGTGACCTCGTCCCGCTGCGCCCTGGTGAGCGTGCCGAAGGGCTCGACGACCAGCGCGTCCTCCTCCAGCTTCCAGACCCCGGCGAGGAAGCCGTCGACGAGGAGGGTGCTGTAGGCCATGTTCCCGACCCAGCTGCGCCCCCAGTACTCGGGCGGGATCACGCGGGTGCGGTCGGCGTGGGACAGGAGGAGGTTGTCGAACTCGGGGAGGAACCGGGGCGGGGCCGGGGTGCCGGCGTCGGGACGGGGGGCGTCGGGGAGGTCGAAGAGCTCGACGCCGTGCTCGTCGCGGAAGGTGACCAGCCGCGGGCGCAGGCGCTCGAAGGCCTCACGCAGACGGGTCAGTCCGGCCCAGGTCTGCATGTCCTTGACGGAGGCGGGACCGAACGCGGCGAGGTAGCGCAGCACGGTCGCGTCCGGTGCCGGAGCCGGTTCGGCGGGGCGGCCCAGCCAGTGCTCGGCGGTGGTGAGGGCGACCTGTCCGCTCCTGCCCCACAGTCCGCGCGGGGTGACCTGGACGAGCGGGAGCCGGCAGCGGGCGGCGATCCCGAGGGCCTGCGGGTCGGCGTCCGGCCACTCGGCGAGGAGTTCCTCGCGCAGCTGCTTCATGGTGCGGGGCTCGGCCTCGACGAGGTCGCGGGCGAGGGCGGCGAGACGGTCGAGGTCGACGCCCTGGAGCCCCTTGCGGAACAGCGTGAGTTCACGGTCGCGGGCGGCCTGTACCAGCGGGCGCAGGGTGAGGGTGTCCTCGGCGGTGTGGGTGTGGATGGTGGAGCGCATGGTGACGATGCGGACGACCTCGCGGTCGGCCATCAGGGCGGACAGTTCCTCGGGGGCGAAGCCGTCGAGGCGGGCCGCGAGGGCGTAGTACGGGGGCTTGACGTTCTGGGCCTGGAGGCCGAGCAGATGCTCGACGGCCGCCCTGGCGGACAGGTCCGCGCGGCGCAGCAGCAGCTGCCGGTCGAGGGTCGCGCGGTTGAGGGCGCGGGTGTCGAGCACGGGGGCCGTCGTCTTCGTCATGGGGAACACGTTACGGAGACTTGCGGACACCTTCTGTCCGCAACTCTCACCGTTTCCCGCCTCCCGCGGACACGCCGACGTCGTATGTCCCGTATATCCTGCCCGTGATCACCCAGCCGTCGGCTCGATCCGGGAGGCAGCCGCGATGGCCGAGCGACGCGCCCGTCCGACCTCGAAGAGCCGGGGGAGGTCCGCATGGCGCCGTGCCCTGACCTCACCACCCCCGCCGGAGCAGCCGCCCGCGCGGCGGGCGGAGGCCGTGGAGGCGGAACCCGAGCAGGCGAGCATCGTGCAGGCGGCCCTGTACCGGGACGGTCTCCGGGTCTCCTCCCCCGCCACCCTCGCCGACACCTTCCGTGAGCTGCGCGAGCAACCCTCGGGCATGGCGTGGATCGGCCTGGCCCGCCCCACCGAGGCCGAACTCCTTTCTCTGGCTGCCGAGTTCGACCTGCATCCGCTGGCGGTCGAGGACGCGATGGAGGCCCATCAGCGGCCCAAGCTGGAGCGCTACGGCGCCACGCTCTTCGTCGTCCTGCGGGCGGCCCGCTATCTGGACGCCTCGGAGGAGGTCGACTTCGGCGAGCTGCATGTCTTCGTCGGCCCCGACTTCGTCATCACGGTCCGGCACGGCGCGGCACCCGATCTGTCGGCGGTGCGCCGCCGTATGGAGGAGACGCCGGAGCTGCTGAAGCTGGGTCCCGAGGCGATCCTCTACGCCATCCTGGACGCGGTGGTGGACGGCTATCTGCCGGTCGTGTCGGGGGTCCAGAACGACGTCGACGAGATCGAGACGGAGGTCTTCCGCGGCGACCCGGAAGTCTCCCGCCGCATCTACGAACTCTCCCGCGAAATGGTCGAGTTCCAGCGCGCCACCCGCCCCCTGGTCGGCATGCTGCACGGTCTGATGGCCGGCTTCTCCAAGTACGGCACCGACGACGAGCTCCAGCGCTACCTCCGCGACGTCGCCGACCACGTCACCCACACCAGCGAACGCGTCGACGGCTTCCGCCTGGCCCTCACCGAGATCCTCACGGTGAACGCGACGCTGGTCACCCAGCAGCAGAACGCGGAGATGCGGGCGCTGGCGGAGGCGGGGTTCGAGCAGAACGAGGAGATCAAGAAGATCTCGTCGTGGGCGGCGATTCTGTTTGCTCCCACGTTGGTCGGAACTATTTACGGCATGAACTTCGAGGACATGCCTGAGTTGGGCTGGAGCTTCGGATACCCCTTCGCGATCGGCCTGATGGGGGTGGTTTGCGCAAGTTTGTACGTGATTTTCAAACGGCGGGACTGGCTCTGAACTCGTCGCTCTTTGCCCTCGCGTCATTCACGGTTCGCGCCAGAATCGACCGTGGGGAGTCTCTGGGGAGAAGTGATGCTGGCGATCTCCGAGCCGGCCGGCCCCTGATTCGTCACCAGGCCGCAGCCACTGCTGCGGCACCAGCAGGCCGCCCGTCTACGGGCGGCCGTGACTGAGCTTGTTCCGCTGTGACGGACGCCGTCGGTGTGGTGTTCACGCTGTGAGAGCGGCCTCGTAGTCAACCGTCGGCCTTCGAGTAGGTTGCCAGGATATGGCTGAGGAGAATTCCCGTACGCCGCGCGAGGAGACGACGCTGGAGCGGGCCGATCGTAACTACGGCGAGCTGCTCCAGGAGTTGAGGATCATCCAGACCGGGGTCCAGATCCTTTTCGCGTTCCTGCTGACGCTGGCGTTCACCGCCCGCTTCTCCGCGCTCGACACGGCGCAGCGCACCATATACATCACGACGCTGCTGCTCGCGGTGCTCGCAGCGGCCCTGTTCACCACTCCGGCCGCGCTGCACCGCACGCTGTTCCAGCGCGGGGCCAAGCCTGAGATCGTCATGATCTCCTCACGGCTGGCGGGGGCGGGTATGAGCGTCCTGATGCTGACCCTCACCGGTTCCGTGCTCCTCGTCGTCGACGTGGTGTTCGGCCGGGTCGAGGGTGTGATCGCGGGGAGTGCGACGCTGCTGGTGTGCGGGGGCCTGTGGGTGGTGTTGCCGCAGTTCGTCAGGCGACACGCCGCACGGTTGGAGGCCCGGGCCGTCTCGGAGCCGCCGGACGGATCGGGCTGAGTGCTTCAGCAGCACACAGCCGTCGCGGCTGGCCGGTGTGGTTCACCTACCGGTTTCCTGCGGCGGCTGTGCTTCCTGCCGGGAGGACGGTGTCACCGGTCGGCGGGCGCCGCCATGTGCAGCAGCCGTTCGGTGATCTCCCGGTACTGCCGCAGCGCGACCCGTAGTTCCTCGGTCTGCGCTTCGGTGTCCTGGTCCTGCCAGCCCGATCGCAGGACGCGCCGCTGCTCTGTGAGGGTGTTCGTGAAGTGGGTGGCGACTTCGTCGAAGACGCTGTCGGCTTCCTCCACGGCCTGGCGTGGGCTGTCGACGAAGGTGTTGAGGGCCTGTTGGAGGCGCAGGGTGAGCTTGTCCCGTTCGCCCTGCGGGAGCATCTCCGGCGTCGGCTTGCGATCGGGGCTGGGGCGGCCGGCGTTGGCGGCATTGCTGGCGGGTTCACGCGGGTCGTGAGCAGGATCGGTGACAGGTGCCTGCGGGTTGCGCGGCGCCGAGGGATCCGGGCTTCCGGGCTGGGGTTGCCGTGCGTGTTCGGCGTTCTGTGACATCAGGTGTTGCTTCCCTTCGCGTGGCGTCGGTTCAGTGCCCATGGCGCGTGGCCGTTGCCGTCGCGGGACTGAGGAGTCTGCGAACTGCCCTGGTCCGGGTCGTCCGGTTGTTCGGCGACCAGTGCCTCGAAGAGGCTTCGGGCTTCGACCATGGCCTCCCGCATTTCCTCGGTGCCGCTCTGTCCGCGTGCGGCCGTGTGCATGCTGCGGTAGCCATGGACACGGGCGGGGTGGTGGACGGAGAGGGCGGCGAACTGCTCCTCGAACTGCTCGCCGTCGGGGAAGCCGCGGTCCCTCGCCAGGCCGGCAAGGAGTGCGTCCGCCTCGGTGACGGCCTTCTGCGGTGATTCGACGAACCGCTCCTGGACGTCGGCCCACTGAGCCCTGTACTGCGCACGGGCCTCGGGCGACAGCGGCTGCTCCTCCAGGGAGCCGTGCTGCGTGACGCGCTCGCCGAGTTCCTGCTCGGCCGCCTTGGTGTCGCCGTCGTGGTCGGCGACGGTACGGTCGTACTCGGGTCCGAAGCGGTGTTTGAGCCCGCGTCCTCCGCCGGCCCGGATGCGTCCACGTCCGACGAGGAAGAGGACGACGGCCGCGATGACGATCACGGCGATGATCACGATGGTGAGCATGGCGGCCTTCTCTGGCTCTCGGCTCGTGGAGTGTTCGGCTTCATTGCCGTTCCCGTCATTTCCTGTGGGCTGATTCCGCGTTGGCCTGCCGGGTGGCGGCCACGCGACGTGGGCACCACCCGGGGCGTTTGCGGTCAGTGCTTGAAGGCGTCCTTGGCCTTGTCGCCGGACTGCTTGAGGTTCCCGGAGACCCGGTCGGTCCTGCCTTCGCGCTGCAGTCGCCGGTTGCGGGTGGTCCGGCCGACGCGTTCGGTGACCCGGCCCTTAAATGCCTGGGTCTTGTGCCTGATCGTCTGTCCGAGGCTCATGGCTGTCCTCTGCTCGTTCGCTGAATGGGCTTCCGCGCGTGATCGCCGTACAGGCCACCCTCCCGGAGGGGGAGAGCGCCCGGTGTGTGGGCTATCCGCGACTGCGGCTGTACCGGCGTCCGCCGCCACGGCGTCCACCGCCGCGTCCGCCACTGCCGCGTCCGCGCATGGCGAAGCCGACGATCCAGACGACCAGGAGTACGGCGGCGACCCACCAGAGAGCCTGCATGGTGAAGCCGAACCCGAACACCACCAGGATCAGCAGAAGGAGAAGAATCCAAAGCATTGCCGGGCCTCCAGATCGCGGGAAGTTCCTGAGTTCCGCGGGGTCCGGGCGAAGCGGGAAGGTGGAATGCGCCGACCGAGTGATCCGGAGTGGCATAGCCCTACGCCGTACCGTCAGTCAACGCCCGGCAACCTCCCTTGTCAACATGGTGTCGACACAGGGGGGTTCTGCGAGCGGGGCAGGGGCCGCCGGGACGAACGGAGCCTTTGCGGGAGGGTCGACCGGCTCGGCCGGCGCCGTCGGCAGGATGCGGTCTTCCCACCAGGACAGGCCCATGACGGTGGCGAGCAGGACGAAGGGGACAGAAGCCGGAACGATCAGTACGTACATGCGTACCGCCTGCGGGAGCTGCGTGCGACGCGGCGGGCAGCGGAGAGGGATGCCCGCATGGGGCGCATCGGTGCGGCGCCGGGATCGAGTGGCGACGGCGGGGGCGGCCCGTTGGGGGCGGGGCGGTTCCGGCACTGATGCGCGAGGTGCGCCCTCGAAGGAGCGCGAGAGGTGTTCGACGCTGCCGGGGGCTCGGGCCGTACCGCACACGCTAGCCCTGACCGCACTCCCTGGACAGACGGCAAGTGGCCATCTGTCCAGGGCGGAAGACCGTTACATGGGGCGCTATCCGCAGTCTCTGGGCAGAGCTACGCTGTTCGAACAGGCCCCGGCCCCCGGCAGTGACGCTTTGTTCCGTGCCGGGAGGCCCGCAGTGTTCGTTCTGCTTCTCGTCCTGATCTTGATTCTGTTCGGCAGCGGCTTCCTCAATCCCCTCTGGTGGTGGGCTGCGGCGGTGCTGGTCTTCGGTGCCACGCGGCACCGCCGGGACCGTCAGGACCGTCGCTACAGCCTTCGGTACCTGGCGCGCTGGAGGCGCGAGGACCGCCGGGTCCACGAACTCCGCGGGTGACCGATCAAGTTGCCCGAACATCCAGAGGTTCCGGGACGGCCTCCGTCCAGCCGGACGCGCCGAAATCATCGAGAGGTACCCGCCATGCAGCGCACAACCATGCTTCCGGAGAACTGGTGGGACCTGAGGGCCGAGGCCGTGGCGGGGACTGCGGCGGCTCGGGATGTCGTGGCGCTGCGCGCCGAGATCGAACAACTGCAGCGGGCGCTGGCCGGCCGTATGGTCATCGATCAGGCCTGCGGCATGGTGATGGTCCTGGCTCCCTGCCGCCGCGGGCCGGCCAGGAACCTGCTGATGACCATGGCGCGAGAGTGCAACACCAAGCTCCCGGACGTGGCTGCAGCCGTGGTCGCCGCGTGGGAGGGGGCGCCGCTCTCGCGGCCGATGCAGAGGGCACTGCGCCATGCACTGCGGCGGCTGTACGCAGAAGACCAGGGGGGCGACTCACGACCGGCAGATGAGCCGTCCGGAAGGGCAGGGCCGTGATCGACGCAGCCGATGTCCGTGAGGGGCGCGACTGCGACGTCGTCGACAGGGAAGGTCACAGGGTCGGTGTGCTCGAAACAGCCCATGCCCTGACCGCTCATGGACACGATGACTGACTTCTGAGGACTTCGTTGTGAGGTATGCACCATGCGCCGGCTGACCACACCCCCGCGCGGACCAGCCGTTGTTGACGGCTGTGACGTGGTTGGGGGACGCGGCCCGGGCTGTCGATGTTCTCGAACCCGCGGCATGGTGATGGTCCTGGCGCCGTGTTCCAGTGGGCGAGCCTGGGACCTGCTCGTGGAGGTGTCGCAGCACTGCAAGGTCGAACTCCGCGACCTGGCTGCGGCCCTGGTCGCCACCACGAAGGGCCAGGAACTTCCCGAGGCGACACGGCGCGAGTGGCGTCGCGTGCTGCGGTGCCCTCACGCGCTGGAGCGGCGGTGACGGGGTCATGCGTTCACGGCTGCCGGTGATGGCGCCCCATGTGATGGGCGACGTGGATACCGAAGGAGTCTTCCGGCGCCGGGTGTTCCGTGATTCGCCGGCCGGGCGGGGATGGCGGCGGAGCCGAGAGATCGAACTCGGGCCGAGGGCGCTGGGCTTTGCGGCGCTCGGCTTCCTCACGCTGGTGCCCTTGCTGATCGTCGTCTCCGCAGCCGATCCGGAGCAAGGGCGAGGATTCGCGCAGTGGCTGGGGGACGGGCTCGGCGTGTCGAGTGCCGCCAGGGAGGAGGTCGGGAAGCTGTTCGCGCGGCCGGGCCAGGTGCTGCAGACCACGACTGCTTTCGGCCTTGCCGCTCTCGCTGTCTTCGGTCTGAGTTTCGGGGCGGCGGTGCAGACCGGCTACGAGAAGATCTGGGAGCTGCCTCCGGCCCGCTGGTACGCGAGATGGCGGCACGTGCTGTGGCTCGCCGTGCTCGTCGGGTCCCTCTACCTGACCGCCACCACCACACTGTGGCGCCATTCGGCGGCCGGCACGCTGGCCGCGACGCTGAGCGCCGTCCTCTTCTTCTGGTGGTCGCAGCGGACACTGCTGGGCGGGCGGATCGCCTGGAGCGCCCTGCTGCCGGGCGCGGTGGTATCGGCGCTCGGGCTGCTCGGTCTTCGGGTCTTCTCCCGTCTCGTCTTCTCACCGCTGATCGCGTCCAGTGCCGTCGCCTACGGTCCCTTCGGAACCGTTCTGGTCGTCCAGTCCTGGCTGGTCGGTGTGGGCGTCATCGTCTACGGCGGTGCGCTGGCGGGCCACCTGCTGAACGAGGAACTCCCCCGCGCGGCCCAGGCGGTGAAACAGCGGGCTCGACGGCAACGACCCTGAGGCCACGACAACTCCCCGTGCTTCTCCACGCTCGACAAGTCGGGGGGTACGCCGCACAGTCGGAGGCGGTGCGGCACAGGGCTCGGCCCTCCCGGCCCATGCCGGAAGTGACCCGTGCTACGCCGGTGACGTCCAGGACGACGACCGATGAATCATCCTGTCCCGTCCAGGCTGCGCTCGTCCGCTGCGCACATCAAATGCCCGGCCCGGGGCACTTGGGGGCAGTGGACGCGTATCGCGCGGCCACACCATGGGGAGGACATCGTGACCTCGTCCAACACGCAAGGGCGCGGCCGGGCCGTGAGGTCCGCGGCCCGCACCACCCAGAAGGAGACGCTGACCGCCGCAGGGCGAGCGGGCTTTGTCGCACGGGGTGTGGTGTACGTCCTGATCGGCGCCCTTGCTCTTCAGATCGCCCTCAGCAGCAGCGACGGCGAGTCGGCCGACCGGCAGGGCGCGCTGGCCCAGGTCGCGGAGCAGCCGTTCGGGAAGGTGATGCTGTGGGCGATGGTGGTCGGCTTCGCCTCCATGGCGCTGTGGCGGGGTACCCGCGCAGTCCTCACCAGGGGGCCTCAGCGGAAGGCCGGTTCGCGCGTGCTCGACGGCGGGCGGGCGGTCTTCTACGCCTTCGTCTGCTGGACCACCGCGGTGTACGCCGCCGGCGGCGGCCAGGGCTCCAGCGGAAACGCGCAGTCGAAGGACTGGACCGCATCGGTGCTCAAACTGTCGTACGGCCAAGTGCTGGTGGGAGCCGGGGGCTGCCTCCTGATCGGCATCGGTGCGGTACTAGCCGCCCGGGCGGCCATGCGGAGCTTCCTCAAGCAGCTGGACACCGGCACCATGAGCCACCGTACGAAGCAGGTCGTCACCGCCCTGGGCGTGGGCGGAGGCGTGGCGCGTGGCGTGGTGTTCGCCGCGGCCGGGATCTTCATCCTGGTGGCAGCCGTCCGCTTCGACCCGGACGAGGCCAAGGGCGTGGACGCGACGCTCCGCAGCTTCACGCACACACCGGTGGGGCCGTGGCTCCTGGTCGCCGTCGCGATCGGGCTGATCCTCTTCGGCGCCTTCTCCTTCGCCTCCGCTCGGTGGCGCCGCCTGTAACGGTGATCCAGCCTGATCTGCCGGCTCCTCACCAGGCTCGCCTTTGGGCCGGGCCGTAGCCACGCACTTGGTCGACACAAGAGCAGCGAACCGTACGGCCCCCGTCTTCGAGCCGCATGTGGAGCGGCGGTCCGGCGTCCACCACCACGCGTCAGTGGGCCGGGCGTCGGCGCATGCGCGATACCGAGCGCACGAGCAGGTACAGCACGGCGGCGATGAGGAGCAGCACGCCGGTGGAAACCAGATACAGCAGTCCGTCGACGACAGCACCGATGACGATCAGCGCGACGGCGCAGATGAGCAGAACCAGGAAGAAGACCATGGCGCTACGCCTCCTGAGGTGGTGGCGGAAGGGCGCACCAGAGGCCGTGCACCCAGTAGTTCCGGTGCCCTCCGGTCTCGCACCTACCTCAATTTCAGGGTAGACGCAACCCCTGGCAGTGGCCTGCCGGGCAGAACGGTTCTACCGTGGGGAGAGGAAGCAGATCCCAGGAGCGCGCCATGATCATCCTCGGACTCGTCATCCTCGTCGCCGCGGTGGTCATCGGTGTCGCCGGCGTTCTTTCCAACAGTGGCGGCGCCCACGAGTTCACCGGCGGATTCTCCGTCTTCGGAGTCGATGTCACCGGCTCCACCGGCACCCTCTTCCTCTGCGGCATCGTCGTCGGGGCGGCGGCGTTGCTCGGGTTGAGCCTGATCCTGGCCGGTACACGCCGTACCACCCGTCGCCGCACGGCACATCGCGGGCCCGAACCGTCCCGGCGCGGATCTGTTGCGGCCGAACGGGAACCCGGTGGCCTGACCAGCGAACGCGACACCTCCCGCGGGCAGACGGTGCAGGCGGAGAGGGAGGACGAAGACCGGGCCGAACCGGTCGAACGCCCCCACCACCAGCACTGGTTCCACCGTCGGGCCGCGCCCCGCTGACGATCCCGCAGACAACCTCGACACAGCCCCTGGCCGACCTGCCAGGCACGGTGCCGGCGGGTACGCAGAGAGCGGGTGTTCCTCATGGAATGGCTGAGAAGGCTGCCTGTGATCGGAAAGCTGATGCGTACGCACGCCTGGCGGGCGTACGCACGGCTGGATGCCGTCCACTGGGCCCGGCTCGCCGCCGCCATCACCTTCACCAGTTTCGTCGCGCTCTTTCCACTGATCACCGTGGGCGCGGCGATCGGTGCCAAGCTGCTGAGCGACGACCAGCTCGGGAAGCTCCAGGACAAGATCGCCGACCAGGCGCCGGGCCTCTCCGACCTGCTGGACCTGGACAGTCTCGTCGCGCATGCCGGATCCGTCGGGCTGATCGCGGGCGCACTGCTGCTCGTGATCGGCATCAACTGGGTCGGCGCCCTGCGCGGCAGCCTGCGCGCGGTGTGGGAGAAGGAGCAGGACCCGGGCAATCCGTTCCTGCTCAAGTTCAAGGACTCCATGGTGCTGGTCGGCCTCGGCGCGGTCGGGCTGGTCGCGATCGGCAGTTCGGTGTTCGCCAACAGTGCCGTCGGCTGGGCCGCCGACAAGGCCGGAATCGAGGGTGGGGCGGGACGGGCTCTGCTGTTCTTCGCCGGCCTGGCCATCGCCCTCGTCGTCGATTTCCTGCTGCTGATCTACCTGCTCACCCGGCTTCCGCGGGTGCATCCGGGCCGGCGTGCGGTCGTGGTCGCCGGGCTGATCGGTGCGGTGGGCTTCGAACTGCTCAAGTGGTTGCTGACCGGCTACCTGCAGGGCGTCGCCGGGAAGAGCATGTACGGCGCCTTCGCCGTGCCGGTCGCCGTCGTACTGTGGATCAACCTCATGGCCAGGCTGCTGCTGTACTGCGCCGCATGGACAGCGACAGGGACAGCGGTGCAGTCCGGCGAGACTGCCGAGGGCGAGAGCCCGGAGCCCGGGATCGGCCCCGCGGATGACGCCGCACCACGGAGAGCGTCAGCCGGCAGTCCCGCTCCAGCAGCACCGCGCCTCCAGAAGCACGGCCCGTGATCCGGGCGTGATTCCTCGTGCTCGGGCGGCTGCGTGCGGTCACGGCCTCGGCGACGGTGTCAGGCCACCAGGCCGGGAAGGACTTCCGTACCGTCGATGAAGACGCGGGCCACATCGGACAGGCGCCGGTTGTGGGCGCGGGCGTAGCCGCGCAGCGCGGTGAACGCCTCTTCCATGTCGATGCCCTGGCGTTCGGCGAGTTTCCCCTTGGCCTGCTCGATCAGTACGCGGCTGTTCAATGCCCTCTGGAGTTGTTCGTTGAGGACGGTGCTGCGGTGGGTGGAGCGTTGTTGCAGGAGGCTGATGGTGGCGACGTCGGCCAGGGCCTGGCCGATGAGTGTGCCGGCCGGGTCGAAGGGGCCGGGGGTGGCGTGGAAGAGGTTCAGGGCGCCGACGGTCTCGTCCCGCAGGCGCATCGGCAGGGCCTGGACGGCGCCGAATCCGCTGCGGTGGGCCGCCGTGACGAAGTGCGGCCAGCGGCCGACCTCGCGGGTCAGGTCGGGGACGATCACCGGTTGCCCGGTGCGGTAGCACTCCAGGCAGGGGCCTTCGTCGTTCTGGAGCTGGAAGAGTTCCAGCAGGCGTACCCGTTCGTCGGAGGCGGCCATCACGCGGAGTTTGCCGTCGCGGTCGGCGAGCAGTACCCCGGCTGCGCTCGCGTCGAGCATGCTCACGCAGCGGTCGGTGAGCAGACGCAGGAAGTCGATCAGGTCGAAGTCGGCGACCAGGTTGTCCGCCAGCTCGACGAAGGTCTTGGCCAGGAGCTGCTGATTCATCGTGTCACCCTCGATTGAGACTAGTCCCGCCGGGAGGGGGCGGGAAGCGCAGCATGCCTATCGTCCGGAACCGGTGCGTCAGGCGTCGTCGTCCGTCCGTTTCGGTTCCGTGTCGGGGGAGAAGCGGAGCCGGTGGGCCACCACGTCGGCGGCCACGTCGGCGAGCCGGCGTCCCTGGGTATAGGCGTAGGCGCGCAGCCGGACGAAGGCTTCGTCGATGCCGACTTCGAGCTGGACGGTGAGGATGCCGGTGGCCTGGTCGATCTCCGCCCGGTATCCGCCCAGGTCGTCGAAGCCCCGGTCTGCCAATGCTCCGTCGACCGGCGCGCCCGTCTCATCGATACGCGCGTCGAGCAGGAGCAGCGTCGCGAGGTCGGCGAACGCCAGCGCGTCGGCCAGTTCCTCCGCGTCCAGCACGGTCGGAACGTCGGCGTACAGGTCCAGAACTCCCGGGCTGATCGCCCCGATCTGCAGGGGGAGCGCGAAGACGGCGCGCGCCCCGGCGTCCAGGGCGGCATCGGCGAACACGGTCCAGCGGTCCTGCAGCTCACCGGTGAGCAGATCGGATGTCAAGACCGCGGAACCCTGCGTGAACGCGTCCACGCAGGGTCCCTCACCCAGGGTGAGCTGCAGCTCTTCCAGTTGCTCGCTGATGGTGTCGGTGCTGCACAGCGGATGGCTCGCCGCGGTCCGGGACATCGCCGATACCCCGGCTCCGCCGACCGGGAGCGCGGCCACGGCCGCGGCGCACACGTCCACGACACCGGGCCGGGCGCCGCGTCGGGCCGCCTGCTCGGCGACCAGCGCCTGGATCCGGGCCGACCGGTTGTCGGACCTCATCCCGGCCACCGTGTCCAGGCATCGTGGGCCAGGCCCTCCAGTCGCGCCGTGGTGCGTTCGCCGAGGGGCAGTACCAGCGCGCGGAACATGGTCGGGCCCGGCCGCCACACCTCTCCCAGGTCCAGCCATCCCCAGAAGCGGAGTGAGGCAAGGGTCGGGTGATCGTTCTGATCCACCAAGGTGGCGCCGAGGGATGCCTGGTGGTCGCCCAGCAGCCGCTCCTGCAAACGGCGGGCCATGTCCTGGTCCTGCGGGTGTGGCTGGATCAGGATGCTGGTGATCGCGAAGACGCCGCCGGAGGCGGTGAGTTGCTCGATGTTCTGCGGCAGTGCTCCGTCGAACCCGAGCCACCAGAAGCCGTCGCTGCTCACCGGGAACCCGAAGGCGCATCCCACCAGGTGGTCCGTCTCCGCGATCACCATGGCGAACCCCGGCCGCCGGATGTCACCGGTGAGACGGTTCAGGAAGTCCTGGCGGCTACGGCTGCGGTACGCCTCAGGGACGGACGTCTCTCCGGAGTCGACGTACAGATCCGCCAGCTCCCCGCCCAGGCCCTGCGCCAGCCAGCGGTTCACGCGGCGCAACCGCACCGCGTCCATGGTGGACGGCTCGCCTGCACGGGGCTTGCGCGGCTGCCCCTGCCTGGACTGGGCCATCACCGCACATCGCCCGACAGGACGGCCACCAGCGGACTGCTCCGGTCCGGCAGAGCCGGAGCGACCGGGTCAGGGACGTCCCCGAGAGACGGTGACAGATGCCCGAACGGAAGGCCCAGAAGCAGGAACCCGCAGCCGGTGAGCTCGAGAATCCGCCCCAGTGACGGTGGCGGGTTGTGCAGTCGCAGGATCCCGCCGGCCTCCCTGGTCCGCTGCGCGGCGTAGAGGAAGGCGTTGAGGCCGCTGCAGTCGCAGAAGGTCACGGGGGTGAGGTCGACATCGATGATGCGGATGCCGTCACTCAGGCATCGTGCCAGTGTCGAGCGCAGCAGCGGTGCCGATTCCAGGCCGATCTCACCGGCGAGGGTGATCAGTGTCCGGTGCCTTTGGTCATGACGGTGGATGGTGAGCTGTGGGACGGGCATGACGCCTCGGTTCAAAGACCATCCGGCAGCGAGATGGGGACACCGGGTTTCCCGGCTCCCTTGGCGCGCTGTCGGCAGGGGCGTATGTACGGCGGAGACGGGACGAGGGCCGGTCCGAGGGCCTGTGCAACAGGACAGGGGACCCACCCGGTTCCCTCCAGGGATGCGCCGGGTGACGGACGAAAGGTCCGCTCCCCGCAGCCATCTGTGTCGTGAAACGACAAGCCGCCGGGGTCTGGGACGCCTGTGCAGCAGCATAGCCCTGGCCCAGTGCGACAGACGGTCCGAGGCCGTCCCATCTCAGGATGTGGATGGTGTCCACGTGCGGCGGCGCGCTCATGTCCGTTGCCCCGCAGGGCACTTGGTCCCACAACGTCAAGCCGCGGCCCACGGCCGCTCAGGTGTGACAGACCGCCGACTGTCCGACGGAGCCAGGGAACGGAACCAGAGGCCATCGACAACCGCGAGGCCGGCGGTAACGGAAGGTGAGCGTGCCCATCGCGCCTCGAGCACCGGCACGGCATGGCGTAGAACGGCGCGACGGACTGGGCACGTAGCGAGATCCTCATACGGCGGGCCTCCCGGGGCCGGAGCGGGCCCGGGGCCGCGCCGACCACCCCGTGGACACCGGGAGCGTCGAACGCAGGACCGGAGTGCGGCGGCGGCGACCGGGAATGCGGTTGTTCGGGCTCGCCAGGCAGCCCGTTCCCGCTTCATGACCCGGTCGGAGATTCGGCGTGCCACTCGGCGGCATACCTGCGCCTCCCGCACAGGACACCGTGCCTGACACGGCAGCGCGCAAACAACGTCTGCGCCGTCGCCTGGAGCGGCTTGCCATGGATGACGCAGACGGTCGCACGACCCGATGGTGGGCGGCGCCGTGCCGGACGCCGGTGACCGTCGGTTCCGGCCCTGTTCCCGTCGCTGCCGGTGATTCTCTCGATTCTCGGTCCGGCCATGCCCACCTCCGAGCCGGGGGGCATCGACCGCGTGGTGCAGCCCACTCCGACCGCGTCCCGCGCTCTGCTGCGCAGCACCCTGCGGCAGACGGCCGGGCAGTCGTCGACGGCGTGGACGTTGATCTTCGTCGTTCCCCACCACATGGGACACACTGCGGTGGCCGGTCATCGCCGTGGTCGCCGTCGCCCTGGTACTCGTTCTGTACCGTCGGGCACTTCTGGCCGGCGCCCAGTTCAACGCGGAGCCGGCGAAGTCCGGTGCCGGGGAACGGGCCGGCACCGGATCGCCCTCGCAGCCGGTCAGTGGGAGCTGAGCATGCCTTCGCGCAGACGGGCCAGGAGGCGTGTGATCAGACGGGAGACATGCATCTGTGAGACGCCGAGGCGCTCACCGATCTGGGCCTGGGTGAGTTCGTCGACGAAGCGCCAGTGGATGATCTGCCGGTCCCGTTCATCCAGTTCGGCGATCATCGGCGCCAGGGTGTGGAAGTCCTCGACCAGTGCGAGGGCGGCGTCCTCGTCGCCGATGAAGTCCGCCAGCGCGGCCTCGCCGGCCTCGCTGCCGCTGATCGCCGCGTCCAGGGAGGCCGACCTGTAGCCGTTGGAGGCCAGTTGGGCCTCGACGACCTCCTCCTCCGGAAGGCTCATCAGTTCGGACAGTTCCGCGGTGGTGGGTGTGCGGCCCAGTCGGCTGTGCAGTTCCTCGTTGGCGCGCGCGAGCTGGACGCGGGCTTCCTGCAGCCGCCTGGGCACATGGACGGCCCAGGAGGTGTCGCGGAAGAACCGCTTGATCTCACCGACGATGTAGGGGATCGCGAAGGAGGTGAACTCGACCTCGCGGGTCAGTTCGAACCGGTCGATCGCCTTGATCAGGCCGATCATGCCGACCTGGACGATGTCCTCCATCTCCTCCGGACCGCGGCTGCGGAACCGGCCGGCGGCGTAGCGGACCAGGGACATGTTCATCTCGATCAGCGTGTTGCGCGCGTACTGGTACTCGGGCGTGCCCTCCTCCAGCACCGCCAGCTGGTCGAAGAACAGCCTCGACAACTCCCGCGCGTCCTTCGGCGCGACCTTGGCGGGCTCCGCGATCTCCGGAATGTCCACGGTCTGCTCTGCGCTCTGCACGGTGGTCGTCGCCATGCCGCACCCCTCCCGGCCGATCGGTCTCGTGCTGTCCGGACCCCTGGTCCGGCCAGCACGCGTTTACCCCGGCTGCCGACGCGCACACCGCGAACTCCGAGAAAGTTTCAGTGCCCGCCCGACTCTCCGTGGCTGCGCACGACCTCCTTCATCTTGGCCACCGCGTAACCCCACCCCTGCTCGACCGTCGGCTTGGCGGGAACGGCGATCTCGTCGGGGTTGGTGAGGACGTCGAGAAGGACCGGACCCTCGGTGCGGAACGCACGGCGTACGCTGTCCTCGAGTTCGGCGGGGTCCGTCACGCGGATGCCGGGGATGCCCATGACCTGGGCCACGGCGGCGAAGTCGGGATTGTCGAGCACGGTGCCGAACTCCGGCAGCCCGGCCTGTTCCTGTTCGAGTTTCACCATGCCCAGGCGCCGGTTGTCGAAGACGACGAGCTTGACCGGAAGACGGTACGTCTTCAGGGTCATGAGATCGCCGAGCAGCATGCTCAGCCCACCGTCGCCGCAGAAGGCCACCACCTGGCGGCCCCGGTCCACGCACTGGGCGCCCAGTGCGTGCGGCATGGCGTTGGCCATCGACCCGAGGTTGTAGGAGCCGATGAGCCGCCGCTCGCCGCGCATCTCGACGAAACGCGAGAGCCACACCGTGGCCATGCCGGTGTCGGAGGTGAACACCGCGTCGTCGGCCGCGACACGGTCCACGACAGCGGCCAGAGCCTCGGGGCGGATGTCGTTGCCGCGGTTGTCCAGCGCGGAGCGGACGCGGCCCACGAGCCCCTTGTCGTGATCGGGGTCGGCGAGCCGGGCCTGGCCGTCGCGCCACCGGTCGTAGCGTTCGCGCGCCTTCTCCAGGTGCGAGCGGTCGCGCGCTCCCTCGGTGCCGGGCGGCGTGGCGGCGAGGTGGCCCAGAAGGTCGCGCACCGTGGCGCCGGTGTCGCCCACGAGCCCGACGTCCACCGGGACACGGCGTCCGAGGTGGGTGGCGTCGGTGTCCACCTGGACGACCGTGCGTCCCTCGGGATACCAGTCCCGGTAGGGGAAGTCGGTGCCGAGCAGCAGGAGCGTGTCCGCGTCCTGGAGAGCCGACGCCGCCGCGGGGTTGCCGATCAGCCCCGTCTGCCCGACCTGGAAGGGGTTGGCGTCGCCCTCGAAGCCGGCCTTGGCCTTCAGGGTGAGCACCATCGGCGCGGCCAGCCGGTCGGCGAGGGCGAGGACGTCGTCGCGAGCGGCACGGGCGCCCTCCCCGACGAGCAGGGTGACGCGTTCGGCGCGGTCGAGGAGTTCCACGGCGTGACGGACGGCGGAGTCGTCAGGCCGGCTCACCGCGGCGTTCAGGGAGAACCGGGCCGGCCGGTCGGCGGGCAGCTCCTGGTCGCCCAGGTCGCCCGGCACGGTGAGGACGGCGACGCCCTTGCGGCCCAGTGCGGTGCGGACGGCCGTCTCCAGCATCTGCGGGAGTTGGCCGGGAGAGGTGACGGTCGCGCGGAAGACGGCCACGTCGCTGAAGAGCGCGTCGTTGTCGACCTCCTGGAAGTAGCCGCTGCCGATTTCGGCGAGCGGCACCTGGCCGGCGATCGCCAGCACCGGAGCGTGCGACTTGGCCGCGTCGTAGAGGCCGTTGAGGAGGTGCACGGAACCCGGTCCGACCGTGCCCATGCACACCCCGAGGGTCCCGGTGAGCTGCGACTGGGCGCTCGCGGCGAACGCCGCCGCCTCCTCGTGCCGGCACCCCACCCATTCGAGGCTCTCCGTGGTGCGGATGGCGTCCGTGACGGGGTTGAGGGCGTCTCCCACGACGCCGAAGACCTGGCGTACGCCGAGTTCATCCAAGGCGTCCACGATGACTCGGGCAACGGTACGGGCCACTTTGCTCCTCCAGGTCACACGGTGAAACGGTCGGGGTCGGCGGCGTGCCAGTCGGCCGCCCACGAGGCGGGCGGCTCGGCGAGCAACTGCCCTGGCGCCAGCCACTCGTACAGGTCGGCATAGGAGCGTTCGGTGCAGGGGTCGATGCGCCGGTGCAGCATGTGCGGGCGCAGCTCCGCGGGGTCGGTGACCCCCATGGACGCCATGATCTGCAGCGCGCCGGCCACGGTCGCCTCCTGGAAGCGGCGGACGCGCGGCGTCTTGTCCCCGACGTCGAGGGCGCGGGCCCGGCGCGGGTCCTGGGTGGTGACACCGGTGGGGCAGGTGTTGGTGTGGCACCGCTGGGCCTGGATGCAGCCGACGGCGAACATCATCGCCCGTGCCGCGTTGCCGTAGTCGGCGCCCTGCACCATGCGTTTGACCAGATCCGCGCCGGTGGCGATCTTGCCGCTCGCCCCTATTTTGACCAGCTCGCGCAGACCGGCGCCGACGAGGGCGTTGTGCACGGTGAGCAACCCCTCGGTGAGCGGGGCCCCCACATGGTCGGCGAACTCCAGCGGCGCCGCGCCGGTCCCGCCCTCGGCTCCGTCGACCACGATGAAGTCGGGTGCCGTTCCCTCCTCGATCATGGCCTTGCACACGGCGAGGAACTGCCGGCGCGAGCCCACGCAGAGCTTGAAGCCCGCGGGCTTCCCGCCGGACAGCTCACGCATGCGGGCGATGAAACGGACGAGTTCGCGTGGCGTGGAGAAGACGCGGTGGTACGGCGGTGAGACCACCGTCCGCCCTTCCGGCACGTCTCGCACCCGGGCGATCTCCGGGTTGACCTTGGCTCCCGGCAGCACTCCCCCGATCCCGGGCTTGGCTCCCTGCGAGAGCTTGAGGGACACGCACTTGACGTGCTCGTGCGCGGCCTTGTCCGCGAACTCGGCCGCGTCGAAATCGCCCTTGTCGGTACGGCAGCCGAAGTATCCGGTGCCGATCTCCCAGACGAGGTCGCCCCCGGGACGCAGGTGGTACTCCGACAGGCCGCCCTCGCCGGTGTCATGGGCGAAGCCTCCGGCCGCGGCGCCCCCGTTCAGCGCGAGGATCGCGTTGGCCGACAGCGAGCCGAAGCTCATCGCCGACACGTTCAGCAGCGCCATGTCGTAGGGGCGGGCGCAGTCGGGACCGCCGAGGCGCACCCGCGGCGGCGTCTCCGGTACCGCGCGGGGTGCCATGGAGGGGACGAGGAACTCGTGGCCGGGCCGGTACACGTCCCGCTCGGTGCCGAACGGCTCCTCGGCGTCGGTGCCCTTCGCCCGCTCGTAGACGATGCTGCGCACATCCCGGTCGAAGGGGCGCCCATCGTAGTTCCGCTCGATGAAGTACTGCTGAAGTTCTGGACGAATCCGTTCCAGGAGGTAACGGGCGTGCCCCAGAACCGGATAGTTGCGCAGCACCGAGTGCCGGGGCTGCAGCAGGTCCCAGGAACCCAGCAGTGCCAGGAGCGCGAGCGGGAGGGCGGCGAACAGCCAGTAGGGCGAGACCCCGAACGAAGCCACGGCCGCCGCGACGGCGACCACCCAGGTCAGGACGATGATTCCGACGCGTGTCACTCCTGGCACATTGCCCGGAGACCGCACTCCATGTGCGTCCCCCGTCCCAAGAGACGACAAAGCGCACGGCGGTCCGGGTGGCAGCGGAGTGCGCGAAGGCGCCGCCGTCGGGCGGCGTGCGCTTCCAAGTGCGGTGGATCTTCCACAGCATGCAGATCACCAGCGTGCACACTGGGCTGACCACGACCAGCCCGGCCATTCCCAAGGTGGTGGAGTCGACGCCGACGTCGCGCCGCTGCCGGACGGGGTTGTGCACAGTGGGCCAGGTGCCGAACTCCTGTCCGCACTCGCCGATCCCGAGGTACGACCGGTTGACTTCCGCTCGCCGTCTGCCGCATCGCCCCAGGTCAGCGCCACCAGGCAGACGACTTCAAGAAGATCTCGTCCTGGGCGGCGATCCTGTCGGCCTGCTCACCCGGTTCCACCCGCCGCTGGAACGCTACGGATCCCCGTCCGCCCTGCGAAAGGCCGGATGCCGCAAGCTCGTCGAGGTCATCCGGCCCAAGGCTCCCCGCATGGCGAAACGGTTGATCGACGACGTCTTCGACGCGCTCGGCGAGCAGACCGTGGTCGACGCCGGGCGACAGAGTCCGGATCAGCCGACTGCGCGCGGGACGGCAGAACTCCGGATCGCCGCGTCCGGTCACTGATGGCGCCCAAGGCTGCGGCCCGAGGCCGGTTCCTGCTGGAGGTGCCAGAGTTCCCTTGCCGGCACAGGTACCGGCCCCGGACCTGACCGGACGTGTACCCGTGCCGAGACCGGCGAGACAACCAGCCGTGTGTGCAGAACGTGAGAGATACCCGGACATGGCGGTGGGGGCGCACCGGCGATCGGTGCACCCCCCACTCACATCTGGTGTCCGGTCAGCGCCGCTTACCAGCGATACCAGCGGCCACGCTTTCCGCCTGCTCCGGCGGAGCGGGCAAAGAAGCCGACCAGCCAGATCACCAGGACGATCACGGCGAGCCACCACAGGGCCTTCAGGGCGAACCCGGCGCCGAAGAGGAGCAGGGCGAGCAGCAGAACCACTATCAGGGGAACCATAGTTATCAACCTCCGTCCCGCCGTGTGCCCGGGCTTGATCTCCGCACACGTCGAACATTTATTTGTTTCTTATCCGCCGCTCGGGGCATCCGACCGGGCTTCTCGACTCAACGGCGGGCGATATCGCTGTGGGAGGCGTCGGACAGGGCGATGCGGGCCGTGATGCGCTTACCGACCGGCTCCTGCTCGGTGAACAGGGCTTCGGTGACGGCCTTGACGATCTCCAGGCCGTGCTGGCCGATCCGGTCGGGATCAGCGGCCCGGGCAGCGGGCACAGTGGGGTCGCTGTCCCACACGACGACGTCCACGGTGCGGGCAGTGATGCGCAGTTCCAGCAGGACAGGGCCGGGAGCGTACTTGTGGGCGTTGGTGACCAGCTCGCTGACCACGAGTTGGGTGAGGTCCCTCGCACGAGGGGACACGGGCAGGTGACGGTCGGTCTGGGCCTTCTCGAGGAAGGCGACGGCGTGTTGGCGGGCTTCGGCGATGCAGCCGTCGTACTCGCTCAGGGCGTAACGGGCGCGCATCAGGCATCCGTTGGCGGCCCCACAGCCGTCACCGTCGGCATCGGATCCCACTGGCCTCGCCCTCATTCCCCGTACACGAGTGCGCGAGTACCCACCCTCCCTGCTTACATGGCAGAGACACGTTGTTCGGCAGCCACCCGAATGCATCCAGCCGGAACGGTGGGGCAGAATCATCCGCGCACGCCCTGCCCGGGCCAGCCTAGGCGCAGTCGAGGAGACGGTGAGCGACATCCAGAAGGAAGACCGGCCAGGCCGGTTCTCCGTCAGACCCGAAGTGGTCGACGGCGTCCTCGTCGTGACCGTGCACGGCGAGATCGACCACGACGTCAAGAACACCCTCAGCCAGGCGCTGACCTCCCAGGACGGTATGACGCCGCCCGTGCGGATCGTGGCGGATCTCAGCGGTGTGACCTTCATGGACTCCAGCGGGATCAACGTCCTCATCGCCGCCCACCGGAGAGTGAGCCAGGCTCAGGGGTGGCTGCGCATCGCCGGCGCCCAGGAGTCCGTCCTCCGTCTGCTGCAGATGGTCGGCGTCGACACCGTCATTCCATGCCACCCCACCCTCGAGCAGGCTCTGAAAGCCTGACCGCCCCTGCTCCTGTACGGCGCCGGTCGCCGCATTCCTGTCGGACGGACAAGGGCCCTTCCGGCAAGCGCTCAAGATCACTCTCGACGGCTGTCATCCGACAGCCGTCCTGGGCTCTCGTCGTGGGCGGCGATCCTGTTCGCCCCCACTCTCGTCGGGACGATCTACGGCATGAACTTCGACCACATGCCGGAACCGAGCCGGGGCTTCGGCTACCCCTTCGCGGTCGGCCTGATGGGATCGGCCTGATGGGCGTGGTCCGCGTCAGTCCGTGCGTCATTTTCAAGCGCCGGGACTGGCTCCGGCGGGCGGGTGGGCGGCGTCACAGTGACCGCGAGGGAAACGTCACAGGCTTTCCTCTGCTCCGGCCGGAGCCTGCTGGCCTAGCATCCGACGCATGACGGTCCTGCCTGACGACGGGCTTGAGCTGGCCGGTGAGTTCCCTGACGTTCCCCACGAGCAGTGGCAGCGCCTCGTGGCGGGTGTCCTGCGCAAGGCGGGCAAGGACGTCGAGGACACCGCGGCCGAGGAAGCCCTGTCCACCGCGCTGGAGGACGGGTTGCGCACCCGGCCTCTGTACTCCGCGCTCGACGCCGCGCCCGACCCGGGCCTTCCCGGTTTCGCCCCCTTCGTCCGCGCGGGACGCGCCGAAGGGAACACGGTCGGCGGCTGGGACGTACGGCAGCGGCACACGGCGGCCGACGGCGCCGCGGTCCTGGCCGACCTGGAGAACGGCGTCGGCTCGTTGTGGCTGGGCATCGGCGAGGCCGGCATCCCGGTGGCGTCGCTGGGCCGCGTCCTCGACGGCGTGTACCTCGACCTGGCGCCGGTCGTCCTCGACGCCGGCACCGAAGTCGAGCCCGCCGCACGGGAGTTGCTGCGGCTGTACGAGGAGCGGGGCGTCGCCAGGGAGGCGGCGCGCGGCAACCTCGGCGCCGACCCGCTCGGCCACGAGGCCCGCACCGGGCAGCGTCAGGACTTCACGCCGGTGGCCGCCCTCGCCCGGCAGTGCGCCGAGGAGTACCCGGGGCTGCGGGCGCTGACCGTGGACGCGCTGCCGTACCACGAGGCCGGCGGCTCGGCCGCGCAAGAGCTGGGCACCTCGCTGGCGACCGGTGTCGCGTATCTGCGGCTCCTCACCGAGGCCGGGCTGAGTGTCGAGCAGGCCTGCGGGCAGCTGGAGTTCCGGTACGCGGCGACCGCCGACCAGTTCCTGACGATCGCCAAGCTGCGGGCCGCGCGCCGGCTGTGGGCCCGGGTCGCCGAGGTCTGCGGGTCGCCGGGCGCGGGGGCGCAGCTCCAGCACGCGGTGACCTCGCCGGTGATGATGACGCGCCGCGACCCGTGGGTGAACATGCTGCGCGCGACCATCGCCACGCTGGCCGCCGGTGCGGGCGGCGCCGAGTCCGTCACCGTGCTGCCCTTCGACGACGCGCTCGGGCTGCCGGACGCGTTCGCGCGGCGCATCGCCCGCAACACCTCCACGATCCTCATCGAGGAGTCGCACCTGGCCCGGGTCATCGACCCGGCGGGCGGCTCCTGGTACGTGGAGCGGCTCACCGACGAACTCGCCCACGCGGGCTGGGAGTTCTTCCAGGAGATCGAGCGGCGGGGAGGCCAGTCGGCCACGCTGCGTTCGGGACACCTCGCCCACGTCCTCGCCGACACGTGGGAGGCACGCAGCGCCAAGCTCGCCAAGCGGCGGGAGCCCATCACCGGCGTCAGCGAGTTCCCGAACCTGGGCGAGAAGCCCGTCGTGCGCGAGCCCGCGCCCGAACCGCCGTCCGGCGGTCTGCCCCGGGTCCGGCGCGACGAGGCGTACGAGGCGCTGCGCGCCCGCTCCGACGCCCATCTGGCCGCGACCGGCGCCCGGCCCAGGATCTTCCTGGCGGCGCTGGGTCCGGCCGCCGCCCACACCGCCCGGCTCACCTTCGCGGCCAACCTCTTCCAGGCCGGCGGCATCGAGCCCGTCACCGGGGGCACGTTCGAGGACAGCGGGGCCGGCGAGGTCTGTCTGTGCTCCAGCGACGCCCTCTACGAGGAGCGGGCCGAGAGTGTCGCGGCCGAGCTGAGGGCCGCCGGTGCCTCGCATGTGTCCCTCGCGGGGCGGCCCGGGCAGTACGCCGGTGTCGACTCGTACGTCTTCGCGGGCTGTGACGCGGTCGCCGTCCTGTCCGCCACCCTCGACCGCATGGGAGTGTCCTGATGACCACCCCCTCCGTCCCCGACTTCTCCGGGATCGAACTGGGGGCCCCGGCCCCCGCCGGCGGCACCGACGAGTGGCAGGCGGCGCTCAAGAAGGCGGCCGGCGGCGACGACCTGCTGTGGGAGACCCCGGAGGGCATCCCGGTCAAGCCCCTCTACACCGGGCAGGACCTGGAGGGCCTGGACTTCCTGGCGACCTACCCGGGCGCGGCCCCGTATCTGCGCGGCCCCTACCCGACGATGTACGTCAACCAGCCCTGGACGATCCGCCAGTACGCGGGGTTCTCCACCGCCGAGGAGTCCAACGCCTTCTACCGGCGCAACCTCGCGGCCGGCCAGAAGGGCCTGTCGATTGCCTTCGATTTGCCCACGCACCGCGGTTACGACAGCGACCATCCGCGGGTGACCGGTGACGTCGGCATGGCGGGCGTGGCCATCGACTCCATCTACGACATGCGGCAGCTGTTCGACGGCATCCCGCTGGACAAGATGACGGTGTCGATGACGATGAACGGCGCCGTGCTGCCGGTCCTCGCGCTCTACATCGTCGCGGCGGAGGAACAGGGCGTACCGCCGGAGAAGCTGGCCGGGACCATCCAGAACGACATCCTCAAGGAGTTCATGGTCCGCAACACCTACATCTATCCGCCGACGCCGTCGATGCGGATCATCTCCGACATCTTCGCGTACACCTCGCAGCGGATGCCGCGCTACAACTCCATCTCCATCTCCGGCTACCACATCCAGGAGGCCGGTGCGACGGCCGACCTGGAGCTGGCGTACACCCTCGCCGACGGTGTGGAGTACATCCGGGCGGGCCGTGAAGCGGGCCTGGACGTGGACGCGTTCGCCCCCCGGCTCTCCTTCTTCTGGGCGATCGGCATGAACTTCTTCATGGAGATCGCCAAGCTGCGCGCGGCCCGCCTGCTGTGGGCGAAGCTGGTCAGGCAGTTCGACCCGCAGAACGCCAAGTCGCTGTCCCTGCGCACCCATTCGCAGACCTCGGGCTGGTCACTGACCGCGCAGGACGTGTTCAACAACGTCACGCGCACCTGTGTCGAGGCGATGGCGGCCACCCAGGGCCACACCCAGTCGCTGCACACCAACGCCCTCGACGAGGCGCTCGCGCTGCCCACCGACTTCTCGGCGCGCATCGCCCGCAACACCCAGCTCCTCCTCCAGCAGGAGTCCGGCACGACCCGGGTCATCGACCCGTGGGGCGGCAGCGCGTACGTGGAGAAGCTGACGTACGACCTGGCGCGCCGGGCCTGGCAGCACATCCAGGAGGTCGAGGCGGCCGGCGGCATGGCCAAGGCCATCGACGCGGGCATCCCCAAGCTGCGCATCGAGGAGGCGGCGGCCCGTACCCAGGCCCGTATCGACTCCGGGCGCCAGCCGGTGATCGGTGTCAACAAGTACCGCGTCGAGACCGACGAGAAGATCGACGTCCTCAAGGTCGACAACTCCTCGGTGCGCACCCAGCAGATCGAGAAGCTGCGGCGGCTGCGCGCGGAGCGGGACGAGCAGGCGTGCCAGGACTCGCTGGACGCGCTCACCCGGGCGGCCGGCGGCGAGGGCAACCTGCTGGAGCTGGCGGTGAACGCGGCCCGCGCCAAGGCCACCGTCGGGGAGATCTCCGACGCCCTGGAGAAGGTGTACGGGCGGCACGCGAGCCAGATCCGTACGATCTCCGGCGTGTACCGCAACGAAGCCGGCGAGTCCCCGTCCGTGGACCGCACCCGCGCCCTCGTGTCCGACTTCGCCGAGGAGGAGGGCCGACGGCCGCGCATCCTGGTCGCCAAGATGGGCCAGGACGGCCACGATCGCGGCCAGAAGGTCATCGCCACCGCCTTCGCCGACCTCGGCTTCGACGTCGACGTCGGCCCCCTGTTCCAGACGCCGGCCGAGGTCGCCCGGCAGGCCGTCGAGGCGGACGTGCACATCGTCGGCGTCTCCTCGCTGGCCGCGGGCCACCTCACCCTCGTACCGGCGCTCAAGGAGCAGCTGGCCGAGGAGGGTCGCGAGGACATCATGATCGTGGTCGGCGGGGTGATCCCGCCGCAGGACGTTCCCACGCTCCTGGAGATGGGCGCGGCGGCCGTCTTCCCGCCGGGGACGGTGATCCCGGACGCGGCGTACGACCTGGTCAAGCGACTGTCGGACGACCTCGGGCACGACCTGTGATCGATGTCGACGCGTATGTGAAGGGTGTGCTCGACGGCAAGCGTGCGCTCGTCGCCCGCGCCATCACGCTCGTCGAGTCGACCCGGCCCCGGCACCGGGCGTTGGCACAGGAGTTGCTCACCGAGCTGCTCCCGCACAGCGGCCGGGCCCGGCGGATCGGGATCAGCGGGGTGCCGGGGGTGGGCAAGTCGACGTTCATCGACGCGTTCGGCACCCGGCTCACCGGACTGGGCCATCGGGTCGCCGTCCTCGCCGTCGACCCGTCGTCGAGCCGTACGGGCGGCTCCATCCTGGGCGACAAGACCCGGATGGAACGCCTTGCCGTGGACCCCGCGGCGTTCGTGCGGCCCTCCCCCAGCGCGGGCACGCTCGGCGGCGTCGCCAAGGCGACCCGCGAGTCGATGGTCGTGATGGAGGCGGCAGGCTACGACGTGATCCTGGTCGAGACGGTCGGTGTGGGCCAGTCCGAGACCGCCGTGGCGAACATGGTCGACTCCTTCCTGCTCCTCTCCCTCGCCCGTACCGGCGACCAGCTCCAGGGCATCAAGAAGGGCGTCCTGGAGCTGGCCGACGTGATCGCGGTGAACAAGGCGGACGGCCCGCACCAGCGGGACGCGCAGGCCGCGGCGCGGGAGTTGGCGGGTGCGCTGCGGCTGATGCACGGCAAGGACGCGTTCTGGACGCCGCCGGTGCTGAGTTGCAGCGCGCGTGAGTCGACGGGCCTGGACACCGTGTGGGAGCGGCTCGAGCAGCACCGCACCCTGCTGGACTCCACCGGGCGGCTCGCCGCCAAGCGCCGTGACCAGCAGGTCGACTGGACGTGGAGCATGGTCCGTGACGAGCTCCTCGGACGGCTGCACGCCGATCCCGCGGTACGCGCGCTGGCACCCGGGCTCGAACAGCAGGTCAGGAAGGGCGAGTTGACGGCGACGCTGGCCGCGGAGCGGATTCTCGGGGCGTTCGGGGAGGGCTGACCCCGCCTGCGAGGGCGGGGCCGGGCACCTTATGCGCCTGCCCTGCTGTTCCGTCGCTGCTCGCCCAGGCGGGCGTAGTAGTCGAGGAGTTCGGGGGCGTCCACCGTGGCGGGGTTGACGACCTGTTCCGCCGGGGCGCCCTGGAGCAGCCGCTTCACGGGGACTTCCAGCTTCTTGCCGGTGCGGGTGTGCGGGACGGCCGGGACCTGGAGGATCTCGTCGGGGACGTGGCGGGGTGAGGCGCCGGTGCGGATGGCGTCGCGGATGCGGTCGCGCAGCGCGTCGTCCAGTTCGACGCCGACCGCCGGGACCACGAACAGCGGCATCCAGTAGCCGCCGTCAGGTTCCTCCGCGCCGATGACAAGGGCCTCGGTGATCTCCGGGAGGCGTTCGACGACGTCGTGGATGTCGGCACTGCCGAGCCGTACGCCGTTGCGGTTGAGGGTGGAGTCGGAGCGGCCGTGCACGACGACCGAGCCGTGCGAGGTGAGGGTGATCCAGTCGCCGTGCCGCCACACTCCGGGGTACGCCGCGAAGTAGGCGTCGTGGAGGCGGCCGCCCTCGGGATCGTTCCAGAAGTACAGCGGCATGGACGGCATCGGACGGGTGACGACCAGCTCGCCGACCTCGTCGACGACCGGGCGGCCCTCGGCGTCGTACGCGGCCAGCGCCACACCCAGACAGGGGGCGGACAACTCCCCTGCCCAAACGGGTGTGTTGGGCGCGCTGCCCGCGAAGCCCGAGACGACGTCCGTGCCGCCGCTGACGGAGGCGAGCAGGACCTCGGCGCCCACGCGGTCGCGGACCCAGGGGTGGGCGGAGGCCGGCAGGGTCGAGCCGGTGCAGCCGACGGCGCGGATGGCGGACAGGTCGTGCACGGAAGGGTCGATCCCGAACTTGGCCATGCCCAGCAGGTACTGGGGGCTGGTGCCGAAGAGGGTGACACGGTGCCGGGCGGCCAGCCGCCACAGGATGTCCGGCTCGGTGAGCGGGGCCGGGCTGCCGTCGTAGGTGCAGGTGGCGGCGCCGGTGAGGAGGGTGGAGACGACCAGGTTCCACATCATCCAGTGGGTGGTGGTGTACCAGAGCAGCCGGTCTCCGGGGCCGAGGTCGGAGTGCAGGCCGAGGGTCTTGAGGTGTTCGAGGAGGACGCCGCCGTGGCCGTGGACGATGCCCTTGGGCAGCCCGGTGGTGCCGGAGGAGAAGACGATCCACAGGGGGTGGTCGAACGGCACCGGTACACAGGCGAGTTCCTCGCTGCGGGTGGCCGCGTCCTCCCACGGGAGCAGCAGACAGGGGTGGTTCTCCGGGAGGCCCGGCAGGCCGATGTGGTCCACGAGGACCGTCGCCTTCAACGTGGGCAGTGCGCGGGCGAGTTCGAGGACCGCGGCACGGCGGTCGTGGGTCGTGCCGTTGAACAGGTAGCCGTCGGCGGCGACCAGGACGGTGGGTTCGAGCTGGCCGAAGCGGTCGGCGGCGGCCCGCGGGGCGTAGTCCTGCCCGCACACCGACCACACCGCGCCGAGGCTCGCCGCGGCCAGGAACGCGACGATCGCGTGCGGGGTGTTGGGGAGATAGCCGACGACCCGGTCGCCCGCGCCGACCCCGAGGTCGCGCAGGGTGGCGGCGACGGAGGCGACCTGGGCGCGCAGCCGCCCGCCGGTCAGCTCGTGTGCGGCGCCGGTCTCGTCCAGGGCGACGACGGCCGTCTCCCGGTCGGCGAGGTTGCGCAGGGCGTGGTGGGTGTAGTTGAGGGTGGAGCCGGGGAACCAGCGGGCGCCGGGCATCCTCTCCTCGGCGAGCACGCTCTCGTACGGCGAGGACGCCTCGATGTCGAAGTACTCCCAGATCGCCGCCCAGAACCCTTCGAGGTCGGTGACGGACCAGCGGTGCAGCGCGGCGTAATCGTCGGCGTCGAGTCCGTGCCGTCGGGCGAAGTCCGCGATGCGGCTGCGTGCGACGGACTCCGGGGCGGGGGTCCAGAAGGGCGTGGTCATCGCGTGGTGCTCCTCAACGGGCTGACGGGCAGCGGAGGTTCGAGGTCGTCGGAGGGGCGGCGGCCGGTGCACAGCAGTGGCGCCCAGTCGGCCGTCGCGGTGAAGTCGGCGCCGCCTTGCGGGAGTACGTCCAGGACGACACGGTCGGGCCGCAGCAGGACCGCGTCCGCGCGACCGGACCTCAGCCAGCCGGTGAGGGTGCCGTCGTCGCCGGTGGCCCGTACGTCGACGATCCGTGCGCCGGTCCCTTCGGCGAGGGCGCGTACCGAAGGGGTGAGGGGCACCGCGGTCAGGACGGCGAAGGAGTCGCCGAGGACGTCGTCGAGGCGGGTGCGGGTGCCGTCGGCGGTCACCCAGGGCTGGGGACAGAAGGTGCCGCCGAGACGGCCGCGGCGGCTCAGCGGTCCGGGCCGCAGGGCGCGGCTGAGGTCGCGCCCGGCGACCCCCGTCACGCCGGGGATGCGGCAGGCCGCGCTGACGGCGGTGCGGCGCAGGGCGGCGGCACGGTCCTGGCCGCCGGTCATGGCCCACCCCATGGCGACCGCGAGCCGGATCACATGCCGGGCGTGCGGCTTGCGTTCCTGCTCGTAGGTGTCCAGCAGCCGCTCGTCGGCGCCCTGCCGCAGGACCCGGGCCAGTTTCCAGGTCAGGTTGTGGGCGTCCCGCAGTCCCGCGCACAGTCCCTGTCCGACGAACGGCGGGGTGAGGTGGGCCGCGTCCCCGAGCAGGAACATCCGGTCCCGGCGCCAGCGGTCGGCGATGCGGGCGCGGAAGGTGTACTGCGCCTGCCGGACGACGTGGAAGTCGTCGCCGTGGGAGAAATTCACCCAGGGGGCCACCAGTTCGCGCAGCCGTTCGTGATCGGGCTGCCCGCCGTCCCGCAGCCGGAACTCCCAGCGGTAGCGGTCCTCGCCGATCCGCATGAAGGTGGCCGGCCGGTGCGGATCGCAGACCTGGTCGACCCCCTCCCAGCTCCGCACGGGCAGGCTGGTGCGGACGTCGATGACGGTCCAGTGCTCCTCGAAGCGCAGGTCCTCCCACGCGGCGCCGACGGCGTCGCGGGTGAGGCTGCCGGCGCCGTCGCAGCCGAGGACGGCGTCGGCGCGCAGCAGATGGTCGCCCTCCTCGTCGCGGTACGCCACCCGGACGCCTCCGCCGGCCTCCCGCGTCACGCCGGTGACCTCCGTGCCGCCCCGCAGTTCGCACTCGGGGCGCCGGGCCAGTTCGGTGCGGAGCAGCCGTTCCAGCTCGGGCTGGTCGAACATGCTGGTCTGCGGGAAGCCGTGGTGGCCGTGCGGGGTGCGCCGGAACTCGGCGATCACCCGGTGCCGGGCGTCCAGCAGGCGCAGGCCGCGCGCGGGGCGGGAGATCGCGGTGAACTCCTCGCCGATCCCCGCGGCTTGGAGGATCCGGCAGATCTCGTCGTCCGTGGCGACGGCCCGTGGGAGGGGGTACACGTCCCGGTGCCGTTCCAGGACGACGCTGCGGACGCCGTGCCGGGCCAGCAGCAGGGCGGCGGTCACGCCCACGGGTCCGGCACCGACGATGACCACGGGTATGTCTGCCGGGCTGTGGTGGACGGTCATGTGCGGCTCTTTTCGGGTCTCACGTCGGGTCCGGGTTCGCGTCGGTCAGGTCGCGTCGGCCACGGTGGTGCGCTGCTCGCCGAGGTCGATGCGCCCGTCGCCGGTGGCGATGGTCGCGGTGATCACGTCGCCGTCCTTCAGATAACGGGGGTTCTTCGCCTGGGACTTGAAGAACGCCTTCCACTTGAGCGCGGGCGGCAGCAGCGCGCCGATCTTCTCGACGGCTTTCGGCGGGGCCTTCAGAGCCGTGCCGCCGGGGGTACCGGTGAGCACCAGGTCGCCGGGGTCGAGGGTCTGGAACCGGGCGAGCAGGGTGAGGGCCTGCGCCGGGCGGACGATCATGTCGGCGAGGGTGCGGTCCTGGCGCAGGTCGCCGTTGACGCTCAACTTCAGCCGCAGATCGAGGAGATGGGCGAAGTCCTCCGGTTCCAGGAGCGTCAGGTACGGGCCTGTGGGCGTGAAGGTGGGGTACGACTTGCTCTCGTAGAACTGCGTCTTGGTCAGCTGGATGTCGCGGGCGCTGATGTCGTCGGTGACGGCGAGCCCGGCGACGTACTCGTGCAGGTTCCGCTCGGTGACGACGGTGCCGACGGGCAGCCGGGCGCCCATGACCAGACCCAGTTCGATCTCGTAGTCGAGGAATTTCACGTGCGCGGGCCGGACGACGCTCTCGTGGGGGCCGCTGACCGAACCGGAGGCCTTGCGGAAGAAGGCGGGCGGGATGTCGCCCGTGAACCCCGAATCACGCGCGTGGCTGTGGTAGTTGACCATCTGGCACACCACCCGGCAGGGCGTGGTGACCGGGGAGAGGGCGGCGAGGCCGGCGACGGGTGTGCCCGTCTCGCCCGAGAGGGCCGCCTCGGTGACGGCGTCGCGGTCGTCGAGGAGTTCGCCGGTGGTGCGGGCCTTGGTGTCGACGCGGACGGCGCGGTCGCCGGCCACCGCCCACCAGCCGTCGGCGGTGCGCAGGACGTTGGTGCTCATGTCGGTGCCTTCGTGAGAGGGGAGGAACGTCAGGAGTTGGCGGCCTTCAGCAGGCCGAGGAGGCGTGCGGGGTCCATCTCGTTGTCGCCGCGCAGGGCCTGGACGACATCGCGGAGGCGTTGCGGGGAGGGGCTCGCGCCGAGGAAGTCACGGGTGGCGGGCGGTCCCCACTGGGCCAGGCCGCTGGTCGACATCGGGGCCCAGCCGGGTTCGAGGTCGCAGGAGAACAGGTCGCCGTCGGCGAAGTGCTCCAGCATGAAGCGGTCGGGGTCGCGCCAGTAGTCGAAGAGCTGGCTGCCCTGGATGTGCCGCCCGATCCCCCAGCTCCGCCGGTATCCGCGCTCGCCCAGGTATGCGCCGCCGGCGGCGAGGGAGTCCAGGTCGGTGACCTGGTAGGCGGAGTGGACATAGCCGGTGCCGGGCCCGAGGTGCATGGCCAGGGTGTGGTGGTCGACGGGCAGAGTGCCCTGGTCGCAGCGGATGAACGCCATCGTCGGGCCGCGGCCGCGCTGCCCGTCCAGGAACAGGAAGTCGGACACGATCATCCCGAGGGTGTCCAGGTACCAGTCCAGGGCCCGGGCGAACACGCGGGTCTCCAGCACCACATGGCCGAGGCGCTGGATCCGGGACGGCTCGCGCGGCGGACGCTGGGTGGCGTTCGTACGACGGTGATCCGTGCCGGAGTTCAGCACCAGCGGCCGATGGCCCGGCAGTTCCGGCAGGCGCTCGGCGCAGTGCACCACGCGGACCGGGAAGCCCGAGGGGTCGAGCAGGTCGACCGTGCGGCCGCCGCCGGGGACGTCCGCCTCCCGCACGGACATCCCCGTGGCCCGGGCCAGCCGGCCGAGGTCGGCCCGCTCGGCGGCGCGGAAGGCCGGGCCGATGAATCGGGATGTGCGCCCCTTGCGGATCACCATGCAGGGCGAGCCCGCGAAGGTGCCGCGCAGCCACAGTTCGGTGCCGGTGCGGGCGGCGGTCCGGAAGCCGAAGTCCCGGGCGAAGACCTCCGCACGGTCCAGGTCGGGCTTCTGGAACTCCAGCCAGGCCAGGTCGGCCACTTTGATCACCGGGTTCCGGGAGCGACCGGGGTGTTCGCCCCGCAGGGCGCCCTGCTCACTGTGGAGGTCCTGATGAGCCGTCTTGGACATGACGTCCTCCAAGCAACATTGCCTTAATGAGGAAATCATCAAGTTTGACGTAACCCTCCGTCAAGAGGCTCGGGGGACGAATTGATGGATCCATCAGAATTGCTGACGCCTGCGTCATCGCGGCTAGACTCGGCGCATGTCTTCGTCAGCCCCGCCCCGCAACCGCTTCGAGCGTCGCCGCGCCGAGACCCGCCAGGCCCTGGTCCGCGCGGCCCGGCAGATCCTCGCCGAGACCGGGGACACCAGCGCCAGCATCCAGGCGATCGCCGAGCGGGCGGACGTGGGCTTCGGATCGTTCTACAACCACTTCGCGTCGAAGACGGAGCTCTTCGACGCGGCCGTGGTGGACGCGCTGGAGGAGTTCGGCCAGACCTTCGACGAGCGGCTGACCGGGATCGACGACCCGGCGGAACTGGTCGCGGCGGGCTTCCGGCTCAGCGCCCGGATGGCCGACTCGCATCCGGAGCTGATGCAGGTGCTGCGCCGGCGCGGGCTCGGCCATCTCCACTCGGAGAACGGCCTGACCTCCAGGGCCCTGCGCGATCTCCAGGCCGGCACGGCCTCCGGCCGCTTCAGCGCGGTGGAGCCGGTGGTGGCCCTCTCCGCGCTGGGCGGCACCCTGCTGTCCCTGCTGGAGCTGCGGTTCACCCGCCCCGAGCTGGACGGGGACGACGCCGCCTCGCACCTCGCCGAGATGGTGCTGCGTATGTTGGGCCTCGCCCCGGAGGACGCCCGCGAGGTGTCCCGGCGGCCCCTGCCCGACCTCGACTGAGACCTCAGGCGCCCGGGGGTGCATGCCGGCGCGGCGGACGGGCTGACCGCCCGATTCTCCGGCAGGTCGGCCACCTTCCACCCGGAGAGCGTGAGCGCCTGAGCAACGGGCCGGGGTGCGCGGGCGAGCGCCGGGCGGTCCTCAGCGGGTGACCGTGCGCTCGGGTGTCGCCCGGCCGCGGCTCCCGGCAGACTCGGACCGCACACACGCGCGCTCAACGCCCCAGCTCGGATGTCCAGTTGGCCGCGGCGTGTACGGTCGTGGCATGGCGCGCATCCTGGTCATCGGCGGTGGAACAGGCGGTACGGCGACAGCGCTCGCCCTGCACAAGGCGGGCTTCGACGTCGAAGTGCACGAGGCCCATCCCGACTCGGCGGAGGATCTGGGCGCGTTCCTCACCCTGGCCAGCAACGGCATGCGGGCGCTCGCGCAGATCGACGCCACCGCCGCGGTCACCGCCATCGGCTTCCCGTTGCGCTCGATGCGGCTGCTCGACGCGACGGGCGCCGAGGTGGCCAAGGGCCCGCTCGGCGAGGCCGAAGATCCGCTCCTGCGGTTCCGTTGCCTGCGCCGCGGCGACCTCAACTCGGCGCTCCAGAAGGAGGCTTCCCGCCGGGGCGTCCCCGTCCGGCACGGCGTCCGGCTCGCCTCCGTCGAGGAGGGCCCCGACAGCGTCACCGCCCGCTTCACCGACGGCAGCAGCGCGACGGGCGACCTCCTCATCGGCGCCGACGGCCTCAACTCCACCGTCCGGAAGGCGACAGCGCCCGACGCACGACCCGTCTACGCGGCCCAGCGCGTCTTCTACGGCATCACGCGCGACGCCCGACCGCCGGGCGAGGACGAGCAGTTCACCATGGTGCGGTGCAGCGAGGCCGCCTTCGGGTACACGGTGTCGCCCGACGGGGAGACCTACTGGTTCGCCCGCGTGACCGACGACCCGCTGACCGCCGAGGAGCTGACCCGTGGCGGATGGCGCGACCCGCTGGTGTCGCTGCTGCGCCGGGACACCGGCCCCGCCGCGGACATCGTGGCGGCCACCACAGGACCCGAGGACGTCCTGGTCACCAACGCCACCGAGATACCCCCGGGCACCCCCTGGCGCTCCGCGCGGACCCTGCTCGTCGGCGACGCGGCCCACGCGGCCTCCCCCGCGACCGGGCAGGGCGCCTCGATGGCCCTGGAGGACGCCGTGGTGCTCGCCAAGTCCCTGCGCGACACACCGGACACCGACACGGGGCTGGCCCTGTACGAGGCGCTGCGCCGCCCGCGCGTGGAGCACAACACGGTGGTCAGCGGGGGCCTGTCCCGCGGGGGCCGGGGCGGTACCGTCCCCCGGCCCCGGGAGGAGGACCTCCCCCGGCTCCTCGACTGGGACACGGCCGTCTCCGGGTGACCGTCAGATCCAGCCGTCGAGGGACTTCATGAACCCGTCGAAGTCGTCGCGGTGGATGGTGTGCCCCGCGCCGGTCACCGTACGGACCTCGAAACCGCTCGCCCGCAGCCGCACCACGTCGTCGGCGCCGACCAGGTGACTGGGGTCGGCGAGCTGGACCAGGGAGGGCACGGCCGGGCGGTCGGGGACGAAGCCGGTGAGCGGGCGGCCGTCGAGGAAGTACGAGGTGTCCGCGTCCCAGTCCGCCAGCGTGGCCGCCTCCACGTCGATGTCCTCGGCCGCCCAGTGCGGGTTGAACCGCGCTATGTGCTCGCGGGTGAGGTTCTTGGCGGACGCGAACGCCTCGGGGTCCAGGGGCTGTTCGGGGTTCCGGGTCGACCAGGCCGGGTCCGAGTAGACCGCCCGCAGAGGGCGTAGCCGCTCGACGGCCAGGGAGAGGCTCAGCCCGCCGAGGGAGTGCCCGACGGCGAGGTCGGCTCCCGTCGGCAGCGTGTCGACGAGGTCGTCGGCGAAGTGCCGCGGGCTGTACTCGCCGCGCGGCGAGAGGCCGTGGCCGCGCAGGTCGACCGCGAAGACCCGGTAGCCGTGGTCGGCGAGCGCCGGGCCGACGCGGCGCCAGGTACGGGAGTCGGACATGATGCCGTGCACGAGCAGGGCGGTTCTGTCGCCGGTGCCCCATTCACGGGTGTGGAGTCGCACGTCGGGCCTTTCGTTCCGGTGGGTTCGCCGCGGTCAGTCCGCGGGTTTCTCCCATACGGAAACATGGCCGGCGCTGTCGCTGGTGAAGGGGTCCCTCGTCCATCCTTCCCAGCGTTCGCGCAGCCGCAGTCCGGCGAGCTGTGCCATGAGGTCGAGTTCGGCGGGCCAGACGTAGCGGAAGGGGATCTCGTCGTACGTCCCGCGCCCGTCGACGACGCTGACATGGTGCGAACTCATCCGCTGCGTGGCCACGTCGTAGGTGTCGAACCCCAGTCGCCGCGACCCGACATGGAACGGCACGGTGTTCTGCCCGGGCGGCAGCTTCCGCAGCTCGGGGACCATGACCTCGATGACGAAGGTGCCCCCGGGCGCCAGATGGGCGGCGACATTGCGGAAGCACGCCACCTGCTCCTCCTGTGTCGTCAGGTTCATGATCGTGTTGAAGACCAGGTAGGCGACGGTGAAGACGCCGTCCACCCTCGTCGTCGCGAAGTCCCCGATCGACACACCGATCGCGTCGCCGCCGGGCTTGGCGCGCAGCCGTTCGACCATCGCTCGGGACAGGTCGATGCCGTGCACCGGTACGCCGCGCGCGGCCAGAGGGAGCGCGATACGGCCGGTCCCGACGCCGAGTTCGAGCGCCGGGCCGTCGCCGGCCAGTTCCGCGAGGAAGGTGACCGCCGGGTCGATGGTGTCCGGCTGGAACATGTCCGACGCGGGGTCGTCGTAGGTCGCCGCGATGTGCTCTGCGAAGTAGCCGTCCTCGTGATCCACGGACGGACCGTACGTCGGCGGAGGTCCCTCGCGCATGTCAATTCGGCTCGGCGCCAGGGCAGTTGATGTCGGTGCTGCGCCTCACCGTCGGCTCCTGCTCCTGGTGAGCGCAGCGCAAGGACCAGAAAGGCCGGCTGCGGACGGTCGTCCCGCTGCCGCGGCGGTGGCGCCGGGGCCACGGAACGCACAGGGCCAGGGCGTGGGCGGGGACGGTGTCGGCCGCGAGGACCGCGGCCAGGGCCGTGTACGTGGCGCGTCGGCCGAAGTGCGCGGCGAGGACGGCCCGGCCCGTCAGGGGCGCGAAGGCGGTGGAGGCGAGGGTGACCGACGGCGGACCTGGTCCTCGCCGCACCAGCCGTGACGGCGACGCAGGCGAGCTGTCCGGAGCGGGGCCGGCACGCACCGGTCGCACTGTCGGGGGTCGACCGCCCGGCAGGGGTCAGCGGCGGGCTCGTCGGACTTCGGGGCGGGGCGGTCGTATGAACTGCAGCGTGAGCGTGGCCGGGGGCTGCGCCACGCCCGGGCCGCCTGCCGCGGCCCAGGTCAGGACGTCGTCCGTGCAGTCGTCGTCGCCGGACCAGCCGACCCAGGTGGCGCGGCCGCCGCGGCGGCGCCCCTCTCCCGAAGGCTGGACCACGAGGACGTTCGCCTGGTCGCACGGACCGAGGCAGTCGGTCGTACGGACGGCGAGACGACCGCCGGACTCCGCGGCGGCGGCCTTCAACCGGTCGAGCTGCCACTGATGGTCGACGTCGGGATACTTGCTCGCGCTGCCGCAGCAGCAGCCCCGGCACACGACGAGCGTGCAGGGCCGTGAGGCCGCGGCCCCGAACACGACCGGACTCAACTCTGTCCCCTCCCCCGACGGTGCCCACGCGACACCGTCGGCGATCAAGATGCACACACCGCCGCCTGCCCCGCAACTCCGCCCCGGGCGATCCCGGGGCCACAGCAGGCTCCTGTGACGAAAGCGTTGACGGGGGCATGCCCCACTCCTATCTTCTGACCGACATAACGAACTACGTTCGAAATTACGGACAGGGACGGTCTCGTATGGTTCGGACTCGCCTCGGGAAACGCCGCAGACCTCTGCTGCTCTGTGTGCTGACCCTCCTGCTCGCACTGGTGTCGGCGACCCAGCCGGCGTCGGCGGCGGAGGGTCGCCCGTACAACAATCCGCTGAAGTCGGCCAAGGGTGCCGATCCCTGGCTGGAGTACTACGACGGCAACTACTACCTGGTCACCACGACGTTCACCGGCATCCTCGGCATCCGCAAGTCGCCGACGCTGGCGGGCCTGGCCACCGCGCCCACCGTGCAGGTGTGGTCGGACGCCACGTCGACCCGCAACACCAACATCTGGGCGCCGGAGCTGCATTTCCTCGACGGCCACTGGTACCTGTACTACTCGGCCGGCCAGAGCGGTGTCGCCTGCTGCGACTCGCAGCGCACGCATGTGCTGGAGAGTTCCGGCACCGACCCGATGGGGACGTACACCTACAAGGGGTCGCTGACCGGCTCCAATCTCACGCCGGGCGGCTGGCTGATCGACGCGAGCGTGCTGAAGGCCGACGGCAAGCTGTATCTGGTCGGCAGCGGGTTCATCAACGGCAGTACGCAGAGCCTGGTCATCGCGCCGATGAGCAACCCGTACACCCTCGCGAGCAGCACCTTCACCGTCATCTCCAGCCCGACCCTGGACTGGGAGCGGTCCGGCAGCCCCGTCAACGAGGGGCCCGAACCGCTGTACCGGGGCGGCCGCACCTTCCTGACGTACTCCGCGAGTTCCTGCCAGACCGCCGACTACAAGCTCGGACAGCTGGAGTTGACGGGCTCCGACCCGCTCAGCCCCGCCTCCTGGACCAAGAAGCAGACGCCGGTCTTCCAGCGAAGTGACACAAGCGGTGTGTACGGGCCCGGCCACAACGGCTTCTTCACCTCGCCCGACGGCACCGAGAACTGGATCGTCTACCACGCCAACTCGTCCTCGAGCGGCGGCTGCGGCAACGGACGCACCACCCGCGCCCAGAAGTTCACCTGGAACGCCGACGGCACCCCGAACTTCGGCACCCCGGTCGCCCTCGGCACCACCCTGCCCGGCCCCTCCGGGGAGACGGCGGCCACCCCGACGTCGTACACCCTCGTGAACCGCAACAGCGGCAAGTGCCTGGACGTGAACGGCGGCGCCACCGCCGACGGGACCAACATCCTCCAGTGGACCTGCAACGGCGGGACCAACCAGAAGTGGAAGCTGGAGGACCTGGGCGACGACACCAGCCGGCTGGTCAACGTGGCCACCGGCAAGGTCGCCGATGTCGCCGAGTGCTCGAGCGCGGACGGCGCGGACATCCGGCAGTGGTCGTGGCTGAACAACAAGTGCCAGCGCTTCCGGCTCGTGTTCACCGCCACCGGCGACTACGTCCGGATCGTCAACGAGTCCACCGGCAAGGTCGCCGACGTGGCCGACTGCTCCGCAGCGAACGGCGCCGACGTACGCCAGTGGACCTGGCTGAACAACACCTGCCAGCAGTGGCGCCTCGTCCCCACCACCTGATCCTCGTCATTCCTGGAGAACTCCCTTGAGACGCAACGTCGTTCGCCTGCTGCTGGCGATGCTGGTCGCACTCGCGGCCTGCCTCGTCGGCCCGGGCTCCCCCGCCCAGGCCGCCGTGCCCGACTCCCCCGCCGTGACCTACACCAACCCGATCGCGGAGAAGCGGGCCGACCCGCACATCTTCAAACACACCGACGGCTACTACTACTTCACCGCGACGGTCCCCGAGTACGACCGCATCGTGCTGCGCCGCGCGACCACCATCCAGGGGCTGTCGACGGCCGCCGAGGTCACCATCTGGACCAAGCACACCAGCGGGGTGATGGGCGCGCACATCTGGGCGCCGGAGATCCACTTCATCGACGGCAAGTGGTACGTGTACTTCGCCGCCGGGTCCACCAGTGACGTGTGGGCGATCCGGATGTACGTCCTGGAGGGCACCGGCGCCAATCCGCTCACCGCGACCTGGGCCGAGAAGGGCCAGATCAAGACCACCTGGGAGAGCTTCTCGCTGGACGCGACCACCTTCGTCGTGAACGGTGTGCGCTATCTGGCGTGGGCGCAGCGCAACCCGTCGGAGGACAACAACACCAGCCTGTTCCTGGCGAAGATGTCCAACCCCTGGACGATCAGTGGGACTCCGGCGGAGCTCTCGCAGCCCACGCTGTCGTGGGAGACCGTCGGCTACAAGGTCAACGAGGGCCCGGCGCTCATCCAGCACGGCTCCAAGGTGTTCATGACGTACTCGGCGAGCGCCACCGACGCCAACTACTGCCTGGGGATGCTGACCGCGTCGGCGACCGCCGATCTCACCAACCCGGCCTCCTGGACGAAGAGTTCGACGCCGGTCTTCCAGACGAGCGCGGCGACCTCGCAGTACGGTCCGGGCCACAACTCCTTCACCGTCTCCGAGGACGGCAAGTCGGACATCCTCGTCTACCACGACCGCAGCTACAAGGACATCACCGGTGACCCGCTGAACGACCCCAACCGCCGCACCCGGGTGCAGAAGGTGTACTGGAAGGCCGACGGCACCCCCGACTTCGGCATCCCGGTCGCCGACGGGGTCACCCCGCAGCGCCTGTCGTCGTACAACTTCGCGGACCGCTTCATCCGGCACTGGGAGTACCGGGCCCGTATCGAGGCGAACGTCTCGCCGCTCGCCGACTCGCAGTTCCGGGTCGTCACCGGCCTCGCCGGCAGCGGCACGGTCTCCCTGGAGTCGGCCAACTTCCCCGGGTACTTCCTGCGGCACAAGAACTTCGAGGTGTGGGTGGAGAAGAACGACGGCACCTCGGCCTTCGCCTCGTCCGCCAGCTTCTACCGGCGGGCAGGGCTCGCCGACTCGGCGGGGATCTCCTACGAGTCGTACAACTACGCCGGCCGGTATGTACGGCACTACAACTACCTGCTGTACGTGCAGGCGCTGAGCACCGCCACGGACCGGGCGGACGCCACCTTCTACGCCCAGTAGGCGGTCCCGAAGACATGATCGAATAGACTATACACCGCATGTATAATCGCTGTGTATAGTCCCGGCATGCCTTCTGCGACCAACAAGATGAACAAAACGGGGAACAGGTTCCGAGCGGCGCTGCTGTCGGCGGCAGCGGCCCTGGCACTGTCGCTGACCGGCTGCGGATCGCTCGACACGACCGCGCCCAGCGCCGCCCGGAACCAGGCCGCGGACACCGCAGAGGTGGCCCGGTTCGGGACCGTCGACTGCCGCGAGGCCAAGTGCGTCGCGCTCACCTTCGACGCCGGGCCCAGCGAGCACTCCGCCCGGCTGCTCGACATCCTCAAGGAGAAACAGGTCCCCGCGACCTTCTTCCTCCTCGGCAAACGGCACATCGAGAAGTACCCGGACCTCGTCGGACGCATGGCCGACGAGGGACACGAGGTGGCCAGCCACACCTGGGACCACAAGATCCTGACGAAGCTGAAGCCCGAGGAGATACGCGAGGAACTGGAGCGCCCCAACAAGGAGATAGAGCGGCTCACCGGGCGGAGACCGACGCTCATGCGCCCGCCGCAGGGCCGCACGAACGACACCGTCCACGACATCTGCCGTGAGCTGGGCATGGCGGAGGTGCTGTGGAGCGTGACCGCCAAGGACTACAAGACGAACGACTCCGCGCTGATCCGCAAGCGCGTGCTCGACCAGGTGTCCCGCGACGGGATCATCCTGCTCCACGACCTCTACGACGGCACCGTGCCGGCCGTGCCCGGGATCATCGACGCGCTGAAGGCACGGGGGTACGTCTTCGTGACCGTGCCGCAGTTGCTGGCACCCGGGAAGGCCGAGCCGGGAAAGGTGTACCGCTGAGGCCCTTCGGGGCATGCGCCACGTGAGCCGTACATCCCGTGCAACCCGTCAGAAGACGACGGACCACCCTCCCCGTGCCGCCTGCTCCTCGGTGTACGAAACGCCGTGCGCCTTGAGTCCCTTGGCGTCGAGGAGGGTGATCTCGCCGCCGTGGTTGCCGAGTTGGGCGCCGTTCGCGCCGAGCGGGACGACGAGGCAGATGCCGGGAGCGAGCGGACCGCTCGGCACCGGGGACTTCTGGCCCAGCCGGTCGCCGATGCGCCAGCCGGTGAGGTCGACGGGGTCGGCCGAGGCGTTGAGCAGGGTGACCGTCTCCGCCTCGGGCGCGGGGCCGCGCGGGTTGACGAGCGCCGCGACGATCCGGACGGGCAGGCTGTCCGGCTCGGGCCGGTCGCCCTCGACGTCCTCCAGGGCGTGGCCGGTGCCGTCGTCCGTGTGCCAGGCCTGGCTCTGGAAGGCGAGGAAGATCCCCACCCAGCGGTCCTGGCCGGGGAAGTGGATGAGGATTCCGCCGTCCTGCCAGACACCGTCGTCGCCACGGAACTTCCGGCTGTTGCCCTGGTTCATGTGGATGTCGTGGATGCCGTTGCCGGGCAGGAAGCCGAACACCTTGTCCTTGACCCGGGGTTCGGGACCGAAGCGCTCGCCGAAGACGTACAGCCGGGCGTCCGGGTCCGCGACGGCACGCCGTACGTAGTGATCGAGGATGTCGGCCAGGTCGTCGTCGGCGCCGGGGGCGTCCGGGGGCAGGGTGCGCATCTTCGCCGGGTCGAAGAGGTTGCCCCGCACGAAGTCGAGGTTGGGGCCGCCGGGGCCGGGCGGGAGGCTGTTCCACCCGCTGCCGAGTCCCGCGAGCCGAGCCGTGACCGGGTGCCGGAAGTCCTCGTCGACGAGGTAGAGCAGCTCCGAGGGACGCTCCTGGGACAGCACGTTGACGGCGGCGCGGTAGTGGACGTCCTGATCGTCGGTCAGATGGATCTGGTAGTGCGGGGTGTCGACGGCGCCCTCGCGCCGGGTGTCGACCGCCCGTGTGATCAGTACGCCGTAGGCCTTCAGTGGCATGGTGACCAACTCCCCCTGGGGCGGGCGGAATGCCCACCCATGGTCGGAATCGTAGGGGTTGCGGTCCATGGTGCGGAGCGTGTTCGCCGGGGGTACGCATGTACGACGACCGCCGAGGGGGCCAAGTATGTGAGCCGGGTATGAATACGCTGCTGAGCCGGCCGGGTTCCCTAAGATCGTCGCGTGGTCAACTTCCTCCTCGAACGCACGGCACCGCTTCCGCCCGACGAGGCCTGGCGCCGCCTCACGCTGTGGCCCCGCCATGGCGAAGTGGTCCCGCTGACCCGCGTCACGGTGGAGACCGGGGGGCCGACGAGTGCGGGCACCGTTTTCGTGGCCCGCTCAGGGATCGGTCCGTTCACCTTCGACGACCGCATGGAGGTCACGGTGTGGCGGCCGCCGGTGGCCGGCGCGGGCGGGCTGTGCCGACTGGAGAAACGGGGCCGTGTGGTGACCGGCTGGGCCGAGATCGAGGTCGGTCCCGGGCCGGGCGGGCGCAGTCGGGTGGTGTGGCGGGAGGAGCTGGGGTTCCGGTTTCTGCCCGGGGTGATGGATCCGGTGGTGCGGCGGGTGGCCGGGTATGTGTTCGGGCGGGCGGTGAATCGACTGTTGAGGCGGGGGTGACGGTGGGCACCCGAGGTGGTGTTCGCCCCCGCCGCCCCTACCCGTTCCCATCCTCCAGGGGCTGCCGCCCCTTCGACCCCGCTCCCAGGGGGCTCCGCCCCCTGAACCCCCGCTGGACGAGGCCCCTTCAGGGCCGAAGCGGGGTCTGGGGGCGCAGCCCCCAGGGACGGGACGGGTAGGGGCGGCGGGGGCGAAACCCGCTCGTTCAGGCCACCGACCCGATCCGCCCCACCCCCACCGACGTCGCGTCATGGTGGATCGGCGTATGCGCCCCCGTCAGTGAGACCCCGCTCCCCCCACGCCGGTTGGCGACGATCTCCGCCCCGATCGACAGGGCCGTCTCCTCCGGTGTGCGGGCGCCGAGGTCCAGGCCGATGGGCGACCGCAGTCGGGCCAACTCCATGTCGGTCACGCCGACTTCGCGCAGCCGCTCATTGCGGTCCAGGTGGGTGCGGCGGGAGCCCATCGCGCCGACGTAGGCGACCGGCAGACGGAGCGCCAGTTGCAGCAGGGGTATGTCGAACTTCGCGTCATGGGTGAGGACGCACAGGACCGTGCGGGCGTCGACCTCCGTGCGCTTCAGGTACTTGTGGGGCCACTCGACGACGATCTCGTCCGCGTCCGGGAAGCGGGCCGCCGTCGCGAAGACCGGTCGCGCGTCGCACACCGTGACGTGGTAGCCCAGGAACTTCCCGACCCGCACCAGCGCCGACGCGAAGTCGATCGCACCGAAGACGATCATCCGGGGCGCCGGGACCGAGGACTCGACCAGGACCGTCAGCGGGGCCCCGCAGCGGGAGCCCTGTTCGCCGATCTCCAGGGTGCCCGTGCGGCCGGCGTCCAGGAAGGCGCCGGCCTCGGCCGCCACCGTGCGGTCCAGTTCCGGGTGGCCGCCGTAGCCGCCGTCGTACGAGCCGTCCGGGCGGACCAGCAGCACGCGGCCCATCAGGTCCGACGGGCCCGACACGATCCGGGCCAGCGCGGCCGCCCCGCCCGACGAGGCCGCGGCCAGAGCCGCCGTCACCACCGGACGGACAGGGTCTCCCGCCCGTACCGGCGTGACCAGGATGTCGATGACGCCGCCGCAGGTCAGACCGACCGCGAAGGCGTCGTCGTCGCTGTAGCCGAAGCGCTCCAGGACCGTCTCGCCGTCCTGAAGCGCCTGTTGGCACAGCTCGTACACCGCGCCCTCCACACAACCGCCGGAGACCGAGCCGATCGCCGTGCCGTCGGCGTCGACCGCGAGGGCGGCGCCGGGCTGGCGAGGGGCGCTGCCGCCGACGGCCACCACGGTGGCCACGGCGAAGTCGCGTCCCTGCTCGACCCACCGGTGCAGCTCTTCGGCGATGTCCAGCATCTCTCGGTCTCCTTCACAACAGCGGTCGTATGCGAGAGGGCGGCTAGTGCACGCCCATCCAGCTCTCAATGGGACTGAGGGCGAAATAGACGAAGAAGATCACTGTCAGGACCCACATGAAGGCACCGATCTCCCGCGCCTTGCCCTGGGCGACCTTGATCGCGACGTACGAGATGACGCCCGCGGCGACGCCCGCCGTGATCGAGTACGTGAACGGCATGATGACGACGGTCAGGAAGACCGGGATCGCCGTCGCGCGGTCCGCCCAGTCGACGTGGCGTGCGTTCATCATCATCATCGCGCCGATGACCACCAGGGCCGCCGCCGCGACCTCGCCCGGCACGATCGCCGTCAGCGGGGTGAAGAACAGACAGGCCGCGAAGAACAGACCGGTGACGACCGAGGAGAGGCCCGTACGGGCTCCCTCGCCCACGCCCGTCGCCGACTCCACGAACACCGTCTGGCCCGAGGCACCCGCGACGCCGCCGATCGCGCCGCCGGCACCGTCGATGAAGAGCGCCTTCGACAGACCCGGCATCCGGCCCTGCTCGTCGGCCAGCTCGGCCTCCGTGCCGACGCCGATGATGGTGGCCATCGCGTCGAAGAAGCCGGCCAGGACGAGCGTGAAGACGATCATGCCGACCGTCATCGCGCCGACCTCGCCCCAGCCGCCGAACTCGACGTTGCCGAAGATCGAGAAGTCCGGCATCGAGACCGCGCTGCCGTGGAGTTCGGGAGCACCGCTCGCCCACTGCCCGGGGTCGATGACGTCGAGGGCGTTGAGCACCACGGCCAGGACGGTGCCGCCGACGATGCCGAGCAGGATCGCGCCGGGGACACCGCGCGCCTGGAGCATGAAGATCGCGAGCAGCGTCACCGCGAACAACAGCACCGGCCAGCCAGCGAGTTCACCCGCCGGGCCGAGCGTCACCGGGGTCGCCTCGCCCTGGTGCACGAAGCCGGCCTTGTAGAAGCCGATCAGGGCGACGAAGAGGCCGATGCCCATGGTGATCGCGTGCTTGAGGGCCAGCGGGATCGCGTTCATGATCATCTCGCGGAGGCCGGTGACGACCAGCAGCATGATGACCACGCCGTACATCACGCACATGCCCATGGCCTGCGGCCAGGTCATCGCGGGGGCGACCTGGGAGGCCAGGACGCCGGAGACGGAGAGACCGGCGGCGAGGGCGAGCGGCACCTTGCCGAAGAAGCCCATCAGCAGCGTGGAGAAGGCCGCCGCGAACGCGGTCGCGGTGATGAGGGCCTTCTGGGCGAGCGTGTCCCCGGCCGCGTCCTTTCCGGACAGGATCAGGGGGTTGAGCAGCAGGATGTACGCCATCGCCATGAAGGTGGTCGTACCGCCGCGCACCTCGCGCGCGACCGTGGATCCCCGCCTGGATATGTGAAAGTACCGGTCGAGCCAGGACCGTCCGGCCGGGACGCGGGTGCCTTCTCCCGCGTCGTCGGCGACGGTCTTCGGCTCCAGTGACTGCTGGGTCATGTGGGCCTACTCCCAAGGTTCACAGGGGCACCCGTACCAACCGCTGCTGCGGCTACGGGATTTGGGAAGGTGCTTCGGCCGCACGACCCGGGGGACGGCCCGAGACGAACGATCAGATCTGGTACTGGGACATGCTTCAGGTGCCGCGAGCGGTGCGGGACCTGGTGCTCCGGGCGGCGCGGTGAAGTGTGACGTTCCCGCGCGCCGCCCGGAGAGCTTGGCTACGCCGTTCCCGTGAGGTGTTCGGGACGTACCGGCGTGCGGTCGAGCTCCAGCCCGGTCGCGTTCCGGATCGCCGCGAGGACGGCCGGGGTGGACGACAGGGTGGGGGCCTCGCCGACGCCACGGAGCCCGTAGGGGGCGTGGTCGTCGGCGAGTTCGAGCACGTCGACGGGGATGCTCGGCGTGTCGAGGATGGTGGGGAGGAGGTAGTCCGTGAAGGAGGGGTTCCTGACCTTCGCGGTCTTGGGGTCGACGACGATCTCCTCCATGACGGCGATGCCCATGCCCTGGAGCGTGCCGCCCTGGATCTGGCCGACGACCGACTGCGGGTTGAGCGCCTTGCCGACGTCCTGGGCGCAGGCCAGCTCGATCACCTTGACCAGGCCGAGCTCGGTGTCGACCTCGACAACGGCACGGTGTGCGGCGAAGGAGTACTGGACGTGGCCGAAGCCCTGTCCGGTGCGCAGGTCGAAGGCCTCGGTGGGACGGTGCCGCCACTCCGCCTCGACCTCGACGCTCTCGCCTTCGAGGACGTCGACCAGGTCCGCGAGGACCTCGCCGCCGTCGGTGACGACCTTGCCGCCCTCCAGGAGCAGCTCGGCGGTGGCCCAGGCGGGGTGGTAGGAGCCGAACTTGCGGCGCCCGATCTCCAGGACCTTCTCCCGGACCAGCTCGCAGGAGTTCTTGACGGCGCCGCCGGTGACGTACGTCTGACGCGAGGCGGACGTCGAACCGGCGCTGCCCACCTGGGTGTCGGCCGGGTGGATGGTCACCTGCGTGACCCCCAGCTCGGTGCGGGCGATCTGCGCGTGGACGGTGACACCGCCCTGGCCGACCTCCGCCATCGCGGTGTGCACGGTCGCGACCGGCTCGCCGGCGATGACCTCCATGCGCACCTTGGCGGTGGAGTAGTCGTCGAAGCCCTCGGAGAAGCCGACGTTCTTGATGCCGACCGCGTAGCCGACACCGCGGACGACGCCTTCGCCGTGCGTGGTGTTGGACAGGCCGCCCGGCAGCTGGCGTACGTCGGCGGCCTCGCCGGCCGCGAGCCACTGCTGCTCCGGCGGCATCGGCATCGCCTTGACGCGGCGCAGGAGTTCGGCGACCGGGGCGGGCGAGTCGACCGGCTGGCCGGTCGGCATGATCGTGCCCTGCTCCATCGCGTTGAGCTGACGGAACTCCACCCGGTCCATGCCGACCGCGTCGGCCAGCTTGTCCATCTGCGCCTCGTAGGCGAAGCACGCCTGGACCGCGCCGAAGCCGCGCATGGCGCCGCAGGGCGGGTTGTTGGAGTAGAGGGCGATGGCCTCGATGTCGACGTCGTCGACCACGTACGGGCCGATCGACAGCGAGGAGGCGTTGCCGACGACCGCCGGGGAGGCGGAGGCGTAGGCGCCGCCGTCCAGCACGATGCGGCACTTCACGTGGGTGAGCTTGCCGTCCTTCGTCGCCCCGTGCTCGTAGGTGAGCTTGGCCGGGTGGCGGTGGACGTGGCCGAAGAAGGACTCGAAGCGGTTGTAGACGATCTTGACCGGCTTGCCGGTCCGCATCGCCAGCAGACAGGCGTGGATCTGCATCGAGAGGTCCTCGCGGCCGCCGAAGGCTCCGCCGACGCCGGAGAGCGTCATCCGGACCTTGCTCTCGGGCAGGCCGAGGACCGGGGCGATCTGCTTGAGGTCGCTGTGCAGCCACTGGGTGGCGATGTAGAGGTGGACGCCGCCGTCCTCGTCCGGCACCGCGAGACCCGACTCGGGGCCGAGGAAGGCCTGGTCCTGCATGCCGAAGGTGTACTCGCCCCTGACGACGAAGTCGGCGCGCTCGGCGGCCGCCGCGGCGTCGCCGCGGAGGATCGGCTGGCGGTGCACGATGTTCGGGTGCGGGACATGGCCGATGTGGTGGTCGTCGCGGCCCTCGTGGACGAGGATCGCGTCCGGGGCGGTCGCGGAGGCCTCGTCGGTGATGACGGGCAGTTCGCGGTACTCGACCTTGATCTTGGCGGCCGCGCGGCGCGCGGTCTCCGGGTGGTCGGCGGCGACGATCGCGACCGGCTCGCCGTGGTGGCGGACCTTGCCGTGCGCGAGCACCGGGGTGTCCTGGATCTCCAGGCCGTAGTTGCGCACGTCCGTGGGCAGGTCGTCGTACGTCATGACGGCGTAGACGCCCGCCGTCGCGAGGGCCTCGCTCGTGTCGATCGACACGATCTCGGCGTGCGCGACGGTGGAGCGCAGGATCTGGCCCCAGAGCATGTCCTCGTGCCACATGTCGGACGAGTACGCGAACTCGCCGGTGACCTTGAGGGTGCCGTCCGGGCGGAGCGTGGACTCGCCGATGCCGCCCTTGGTCTGCGAACCCTGGGTGATCTTGGTGGGCGCGCCGCTGGTGGGTTTCACAGGCATGGTCAGACCGCCTCTCCCTGCCGGGCGGCCGCGAGGCGGACCGCGTCCATGATCTTCTCGTAGCCGGTGCAGCGGCACAGGTTGCCCGACAGCGCCTCGCGGATGTCGGCGTCGGTCGGGTTGGGGTTGCGCTCGAGCATCTCGTCGGCGGCGACCAGCAGACCCGGGGTGCAGAAGCCGCACTGGACGGCGCCGGCGTCGATGAACGCCTGCTGGATCGGGGAGAGTTCGGTGCCCTCGCCGGTCTGCGAGTCCTGGCCCTTGGCGGCCCACTGCTGAGCCTCCTGAACGGACGTACCCGACGTACCGCAGGCACCGCTCGCGCAACCGCCGTGCTCGGCGCGCTGCTTGGCGAAGTCCGCCAGGCCCTCGACGGTGACGACCTCGCGGCCCTCGACCTGACCGGCGGCGACCAGACACGAGCACACCGGCACGCCGTCCAGACGGACCGTGCAGGAGCCGCACTCGCCCTGCTCGCAGGCGTTCTTGGAGCCGGGCAGGCCCAGGCGCTCGCGCAGGACGTAGAGCAGGCTCTCGCCCTCCCAGACGTCGTCGGCTTCCTGCGGACGGCCGTTGACCGTGAAATTGACGCGCATTACGCGACTCCCTCCGTGCGGGCGGCGGTGCCGCGGTACGACTCCCAGGCCCAGGTCAGCGTGCGGCGGGCCATGATGCCGACCGCGTGGCGGCGGTAGCTCGCCGTGCCCCGGACGTCGTCGATCGGGTTGCAGGCGCCGGAGCACAGGTCCGCGAACTGCTTGGCGACCGACGGGGTGATGATCTTTCCGTTGTCCCAGAAGCCGCCCTCCGCGAGTGCCGCGTTCAGGAACTCCTCGGCGGCCTTGGCCCGGACGGGGGTGGGCGCCGCCGAGCCGATGCCGGTGCGGACGGTTCGGGTCTCGGGGTGCAGCGCGAGGCCGAAGGCGCACACGGCGATGACCATGGCGTTGCGGGTGCCGACCTTCGAGTACTGCTGCGGGCCGTCGGCCTTCTTGATGTGGACCGCGCGGATCAGCTCGTCGGCGGCGAGCGCGTTGCGCTTCACGCCGGTGTAGAACGCGTCGATCGGGATCAGGCGCGAGCCGCGCACCGACTCGACCTCGACCTCGGCGCCGGCCGCGAGGAGGGCGGGGTGGGCGTCGCCGGCCGGGGAGGCGGTGCCGAGGTTGCCGCCGACGCCGCCGCGGTTGCGGATCTGCGGGGAGGCGACCGTGTGCGAGGCGAGCGCCAGGCCCGGGAGCTCTCCGCGCAGGTTCTCCATGATCGCGGTGTACGGGACGGAGGCACCCAGCCGGACACTCTCCTCGCCGACCTCCCACTCGGTGAGGTCGGTGATCCGGTTCAGGTCGAGCAGGTACTCGGGCCGCCGGTGGTCGAAGTTGATCTCGACCATCACATCGGTGCCGCCCGCAATGGGCACAGCGGTGGGGTGCTCAGCCTTGGCGGCGAGCGCCTCCTCCCAGCTGGCGGGGCGAAGGAAGTCCATGACCGGCTCTCTTCTGCGTCTCGTGGGTCGTACGGATCGAGCCAAACCGTGTGCGGCGGGACCGGCTCGTTCATGTGCTGTTTACGCGGAGTGGGCTCAGTACACAGCGGTGTGCTCCGACGGGGTCAGTCACGGAAACTCTGAAGGAGTTGGCTGGTCGGGGCAGGCATCTTGTAGATTCGTATGAACGGAGGGCCTCAGTAACCTCCATGTTTTCCTGTGGAAACGCGCGACACAGTGGGCGTGACCTGGGACACAGCCCGGAAGGCCGGGAGGCGTGCCCCTCGGCCCACCTGGCGGGCCTTCGTCACCACAAGACCCTCAAAGTTCATCGTAGATTTCGAGACAAAGATCGGCGGCGACGAGAATGCGGCTGCGCGCACTGCTGGACACCGACGCGCTGGGCCTGCGGCTGCTCGGCGGCGAGGACGAGCTGGATCGCACCGTGCGGGGTGTGATGACCACCGACCTCCGTGACCCGAGCCGCTATCTCTCGGGCGGGGAGCTGGTCCTGACGGGCCTGGCCTGGCGCCGGGACGCCGAGGACTCCGAGGCGTTCGTACGGATCCTGGTGCAGGCCGGGGTGGCCGCGCTGGCCGCCGGTGAGGCCGAGCTGGGCGCTGTGCCGGACGACCTCGTGCTGGCCTGTGCCCGCAACCGGCTCCCGCTGTTCGCGGTGCACGAGTCGGTGGCGTTCGCGACGATCACCGAGCATGTCGTACGGCAGGTGTCGGGCGAGCGCGCCGGGGATCTCGCGGCGGTCGTGGACCGGCACCGCCGGATGATGACCTCGGGTCCGGCGGGCGGCGGCCCGGACGTGGTCCTGGACCTGCTGGGCTCGGACCTGGACCTGCGGGCGTGGGTGCTCTCGCCGACCGGGCGGCTGATCGCGGGCTCGAAGACCACGGGCCCGGCGCTGCCCGCCGACATCTGCGCGAAGCTCGCCGCGGAGCACCTGGCGGCCGCCCGCACCGGCCGCCGCGGACCGCACCGGCTGCCGCTCGGCTCGACGACGTACTCGCTCTTCCCGGTCCGCAGCAGCGGCCGTTCCCCGCAGGCCTCGCGGGATGTGCGCGAGACGGTCCTGTCGGACTGGCTGCTGGCCGTCGAGGCGGACGCCGGGGACTGGCCCGAGGAGCGCCTGGACCTGCTCCAGGGCGTCACCCAGCTGATCTCGGTCGAACGGGACCGCAGGGACGCGGCGCGTACGGTCCGCCGCCGGCTGGCCCAGGAGGTCCTGGAGCTGGTCCAGACGGGTGCCGCGCCCGCCGAGATCGCCGCGCGCCTCAGGGTCGCCGCGCCGGTGCTGCTGCCCGGGCTCGGGGCGGCCCCGCACTGGCAGGTCGTCGTGGCCCGCGTCGAGTGGGACGGCGGCGACATCGAGAGCGGCGCGGTCGCCCAGTCGCTGCTCGAGGAGATCCTGGTCGACCCGCTGTCCGCCGGGCCCGAGCACTCCGACCGCATCGCCGTGGCCCACACGGGTGACGAGGCCATCGCGCTCGTCCCGCTGCCGGCCGTGTCGACCGAGCACGACGGCTCGGAGGCGGGGATCCTCGCCGACGTGCTCCTGGAGTCCGTACGGGACCCCCTCGCCGCCGGTCTGGACGACGACGGCCGGGTCACCCTGGGCGTCAGCGCGGCCGTGCACTCGGCGGAGGGGCTGCGGGGCGCGCTGGAGGAGGCGCGGCACGCCCGGCGGGTGGCGGCGGCGCGGCCGGGCCGGGTGTGCGCGGCGGGCCACCAGGAACTGGCCTCGCACGTCCTGCTGCTCCCCTTCGTGCCGGACGACGTCCGCAGAGCCTTCACCGCGCGGCTGCTGGACCCGCTGCGCGACTACGACCGCCGCCACCGCGCGGAACTGATCCCGACCCTCGAGGCCTTCCTCGACTGCGACGGTTCGTGGACGCGTTGCGCGACCCGTCTCCACCTGCACGTCAACACGCTGCGCTACCGGGTGGGGCGAATCGAGCAGTTGACGAGTCGTGACCTGTCGAGGCTGGAGGACAAGCTGGATTTCTTCCTGGCACTGCGGATGAGCTGAAACCTGGCGGGGCCAGGGAACCCACGACTTTGTGAAATCCTTCACCCACCCTCTTGGCCGGGCCACGGAATTCGTGCTGAGATGCGGCCACCACTCAACAGCTCAATGGTGTGCCGGGGAGGGCGAGGTGGCGTATACCGCCATGTCTGGTAACGGAACGACCCCTGACGATCCACTCCAGACCGCGGTATGGCGGCTGCGCTCACGCGCCTGCTGGGTCGACGCGGCCGCGCTGATCCAGCCGGTGGAGGCGGGGTTCGCGCTGCAACGGGCGTCCTTGCTGGTCGAGCGATGTCTCTACACCGAACAGGGGTGGCAGGAGGCCGAGGACGCGCTGCGGATCGCGGAGGCGCTGGCGCACACCGACGAGGAGCGGGGAGCGGCCGCTTGTGAACGCGGGCATCTTGCGTATGCGGCCACGCTGCACGGGGTGCGGGACCGGGCCGACGAGGCGCGGGCGGCGCTGGGGCGGGCGGCGGCGCTGATCCCTCCGGGGGCGGTGGGGCGGGCGTTGCTGGACTTCCGGCGGGGGTTGGTGGCGGAGAACCTGGCGCGGTCGCCGCAGTCGGCGCGGGCCGCGTATCGGCGGGCGCATGCGGGTGCGGTGGCCCATGCCGATCCGCTGCTGCTTTCCTTCACGTGGCGCCATCTCGCCGGACTCGCCCTGCGGGACGGCGAGTTGGCCGAGGCGCGGCACGGCTTCGCCGAATCCCTGCGGATCCGTGAGGAGTTGGGGTACCTCGTCGGTACGGCCCCGGCGCTGGCGTCCCTGGCGGACGCGGAAGTCGAGCCGGAGGCCTCGCGGTTGCGGGAGGAGGCTCGACGGCTGTTCCGCCTGCTGGGCGGTGTACCGACGTGGCTGTCCCAGCAGTTGGCACCCCCACCGGCGGCCACGGCCTGAGGCGTTTCTCGCCCCCGCTCCTCAAACGCCGGACGGGCTGAGAAACCCAGCCCGTCCGGCGTTTGAGGACGAGGCCCGTTCAGGGCCGACAGCGGGGGTCTGGGGGCGCAGCCCCCAGGGATGGGACGGGTAAGGGCGGCGGGGGCGAGGAACCGCCTCAGCTCGCGCCCGTGAAGTGTTCGCGCACCAGCACCCGCACCACGTCCACGTCCCCGGCGATCAACGCGTCCAGCAGCGCGGTGTGTTCCGCCGCGTCCGCCACGAGATCCGCGCGGCCGCGGGAGGCGGGGGCGCCGACGAGCGGCCACTGGGCGCGACGGTGGAGGTCGTCGGCGATCTGGACGAGCTGGTCGTTGCCGGCGAGGGCGAGGACCGCGCGATGGAAGGCGCGGTCGGACTCGGCGTACGCCGCCCGGCTGCCGGTCGACGCGGCCCGCACCGTCGCCTCGGCGAGCGGCCGCAACTCGGCCCACCGCTCGACCGCCACGGTCCGCGCCAGCCGCAGCATCACCGGCACCTCGATCAGCGCACGCACCTCGGCCAGTTCACCGAGCTCCCGCGCCCCCCGCTCCACGACCCGGAACCCGCGGTTGGGCACGACCTCGACGGCACCCTCCAGCGCGAGCTGCTGCATGGCCTCACGGACCGGCGTCGCGGACACGCCGAAGCGGTCACCGAGGACGGGCGCCGAGTAGACCTCACCCGGCCTCAGCTCACCGGAGACCAGCGCGGTCCGCAGGGCGTCGAGGATCTGCCCGCGCACGGAGGCCCGCTGCACGACGTGACGGACGGGCGGCTCGGCGGGGGGCCGGTCGGCACGGACCTGAGGGGCGACGGCGTCGTCGGTGCGCGTGCGCTCGGTACGGGGCTCGGGCACGCAGCCTTCGGGGCGCGGTCGCGCCACAGCGACCGGAGGTACGGCCGGCTCGGGTCGGGGCCGCTCGCCGTGCGTGTGCTCACCCCGCGCCGCCGTGAGCTGCTGCGGTACCCGCACCGCCGGTGGAACTCCCGTCCCGGTGGGGCCCTGCGCGCTCGGCTTCACGGGTCCTCCTCCGGATGTGTCGGTACTTGGGGTCATTACGGCGGGTTGTTACTCGTCCGTCAAGCACCTTAGGCGCAGAAGCCCCTGGTTCAAATCCCGACGATCTTGGGTAAGGTTAGGCTTACCTTCAAAACAGTCGTACAACTGTCTTGGATCGGTGGACCCCGCATGACCGTGCGCACCTCGGCCCTCACTGACGCCTACAACCGTCTGACCGAGGCTTTCCCGGGATTCACCGTCGCGGAGCTGGACCGTGCGGACCAGGCCCCTCGGGGCGGCGGCTGGGTCACGGCCGCCTCGCTCGCGGAGGGCGGGGCCGGCCTCGACGCCTTTCTGGCATGGGACGACGCACAGGTGCTGCGGGACCACGGGCGCAGCGGCCGCCCGGACGTCATAGCGAGCTTCGGGCTGCACCGGTACGCCTGGCCCGCCTGTCTGCTGATCACCGCACCGTGGTTCTTGCAGCGCCGGGTGCCGCGCTTCCCCGTGACGCATGTCTCGTACGACCGGACCGAGGGGCCGATGGCCTTCGCCGTGCGGACCGGCGCCTTCGCCTGCCTGCCCGGCGATCCCGCCGCCGCACTGCCGGGTGCCCGCGTCGTCCCCGACGAGGAGGCGCTGCGGGCCGAGGTGCGGGACGCGATAGCCGAGCACCTGGAACCCGTGCTCGGCGGGTTCGGGCCGCGGATGCGGCGGCGCGGGCGGGCGCTGTGGGGCATGGTGACCGACGAGATCGTCGAGGGGCTCTGGTACGTCGCCCAGCTGCTCGGCGAGAGCGAGCAGGCGCGGGCCCGGCGGGAGCTGGAGCTGCTGCTGCCGGGCTCGACGAAGCCGTACGTCGGCGCGGCGGCCTTCCGGCAGCTGACGGGACCGCGCGGCGAGGCGCTGCCCACCCGGGACCGGGCCAGCTGCTGCATGTACTACACACTGGATCCCGAGGACACCTGCGCCACCTGCCCGCGCACCTGCGACGCCGACCGTGTCGTCAAACTCCTCGCCGAAGCCGCCAGTTGAGGGACCCTCAGGCGCAAGGGGGAGCGGACGTCCCGTAAGATCATCCGCGAACAGGGCTGCCCCTCGGTTACAGGCGATTCACAATTTCCTCACTTGGCGCAGGAACTTTCCGTGGAACCACCCGTACGGGTAGTCTTATTCGAACTCAACTCCCGCCCCTCACGCGGCAGTTCGAGCAGAACGCCGCCCTGGGCATTCCCTTGCACCTCCTTGGCGGCCTCTTGCCCCGAAACCCCCTGAGGGCCAGTGGGATTGGGCCACTATGGCGGGCGTTACACGCCCTATCCCAATGCAAGGGACCCCAGATGAGACTGACCGACATATCGCTGAACTGGTTGCTTCCGGGCGCCGTACTGCTCCTGGGCATGCTGGCAGCGGTAGCGGTGCTGGCGCGCGGCAAACGGTCCGCCGGGGAGCACGCGAAGATCGAGGATTCCTGGGAGCGCAGCGAGGAGCGCCGCAGGCGCAAGGAAGCCATATACGGAACGGCCTCCTATGTACTCCTCTTCTGCTGCGCCGCCGTCGCGGCCGCGCTCTCCTTCAAGGGCCTGGTCGGCTTCGGTGAGCAGAACCTGGGCCTGGACAACGGCTGGCAGTACCTGGTGCCGTTCGGCCTGGACGGCGCGGCGATGTTCTGCTCCGTTCTCGCGGTGCGCGAGGCCAGCCACGGTGACGCGGCCCTCGGCTCCCGGATACTCGTGTGGACGTTCGCGGGTGCCGCGGCCTGGTTCAACTGGGTGCACGCGCCCCGGGGCCTCAGCCACGCGGGTGCCCCGCACTTCTTCGCCGGCATGTCCCTCTCGGCGGCCGTCCTCTTCGACCGGGCGCTGAAGCAGACCCGCCGGGCCGCGCTGCGCGAGCAGGGTCTGGTACCGCGTCCGCTGCCGCAGATCCGCATCGTCCGCTGGCTGCGGGCGCCTCGCGAGACCTACAGGGCCTGGTCGCTGATGCTGCTGGAGAACGTGCGCAGCCTGGACGAGGCGGTCGACGAGGTCCGCGAGGACAAGCGCCAGAAGGAGACCGCCCGACTGCGCCGCCGCGACAAGGAGCGCATGGAGCGCGCCCAGCTCAAGGCCATCAGCCGCGGTCACCGCGGATTCATCGGCCGCGGTGGCGGCCGGCCGGGCGAGGCCCAGGCTCTGGAGCGGGGCTCCGACGTGGTCTCCGCGGAGCCTGCCATATCGTCGCCGGAGCAACTGCCCGTACGCTCACGGCCGTCCCTGCAGCCCGTCCGCAAGGGTACTGACCCCATCACCGTCGACCTCACCGCCGAGGACGACACCATGGCCCTGCCCCGCCTCGACTCCCTGGAGCGCAAGCTCAAGGACCTCGAGCAGCAGTTCGGCTAGGCCTTCGGGCATCACGGGAGGGGGGTACGGCTTCACGGCCGTACCCCCCTCCCGTTCGTCATGGGACACCGGCGTCATGCGGTCCCGGCGTCCAGTTCGAACCACACCGCCTTGCCCACCCCGTGTGCCCGCACGCCCCACGCGTCCGCGAGGGACTGGACGAGGACCAGGCCCCGGCCGTGCGTACCGTCGTCGGCGTTCGGTACGCGCAGGCTGGGCCGGCGGGCCACGAAGTCCCGTACCTCGACCCTGAGTCCACCGGGTGCGACGGTGGCCGTGAGGACCGCGTCGTGATCGGTGTGGATGAGCGCGTTGGTCACGAGCTCACTGGTGAGCAGTTCCGCTATCTCCGATCGCCCCGGCCTCCCCCATTGCCGTAACAACTCCCGGAGTGCTCTGCGGACTTCGGGCACCGCCCGCAGGTCCGCCTTCCCGAGTCTGCGCCTGAGCTGAGACGCCTGCGCCTGAACCCCGGCGCCCGCGGTCACGTCCTCCACTGTCTGTGCCGAGAAGGCCCCGATCGCCATGGGACCGCCTCCTCGCGCCTGCCTTTTCATGACCCCCGCCCGCGTGCCGATGTCGGTTCCCCTCCTGCTCGAACACGTTCACGGGATCCATGCCCCGTCGGGCACGCGCCAGTCATGTCGAATCATCAACGACCAGGTGTTCGGCCATGGTTGAGGCTTACCGGAGCAAGGGTGGACCGTCCGTGCCGGGCGCATCGGAGCCCGGCACGGGGGCGGCCGGCGCCCGGGACGGCTGGGGCCGGGGTGCGCTCTGGGGCAGCTCGTGCGGGACGGTCGGCGGGCGGGCGCGTGCCGCCGGTTTCGGCGGGTGGCATGTGCTGCTCGTACGGCGTCCCGACCGGCCGGCGCCGGAGCGCGGGGAAACCCCTGGTCGATCCGCGGATTCCGGTTGGTGCCCCGGACTGCCGCCACGGCACCCGCCGACCTGGCCTCTCCCCTGTACGGCGTCCCCGGCGTCGCCTTCGACGGCGTGCACCGGCGGAACCGTCCGGTGCCCGGGAGCGGAGGCTCGCCGGTGCATCTGCCCCGCGGTGAGCGGCCGACCCGGTACTCCGGGACGGCTTCGGGCCTACACCCCGGGGCGACACGCTGACCACCGGCATCGGCCGCACCGTCTACCCCGGTCTCCCGATCCGGCCGTACCCGGGGCAGAGATGGGACGGCTGGTCCTGGACGCCAGAACGGGGCGAGCTTCTGCCCGCCGTCGAATCTGGCCTGAATTCACCGCTTCCGTACCGGATTTCACGCAGCTGGAGCCGCCCTCCCGTACCCCCGTCGCAGGAGGGCGGCTCCGCTTCTTCGGTTGGTCTCACATGACGGGCGGGCTCAGTAGAGCTTGTTGACCGCCGTGGTGGTCGTCTTCTTGAACGCCTTCACGGGTGCGTTGTCGAAGTCGCCCATCTGCCCCCACTGCACGACGGTGACGGTCCGCCCGTCCCGGCCGACCGACAGCAGGTGGATGTCGGTGGCGCCCCAGGAGGCCTCGGTGTGCAGACCGTGGACGCGGGCGCCCTCCTCCACCGGCAGCGTGCCGTAGTTCTTGTACGTGGCCTCGATCTCCGGGTCGGCCTGCTCGATGCGCGTGGCGCAGTCGCGCATGTCCTTGTTCAGGCGGTCGGCGAGTGCCTTGGCCTTGGCGGTGGTGCCGACGACGATCGTGAGCTGCTGGGCGTTGGTCTCCAGTTCCGTGGTGAACGAGCGGTACCGGGAGTCGTAGCCGGGCATCGTCTCCCTCAGACAGCTCAGCAGTTCGTCCGGGACGCCGTCGGTGACCTTGCCCGCCTTCCAGGAGGACGAGGGGTGCGGCGGCAGTTCGGCCGCCGACAGGAATTTCGGCGTGGTCTGCGGTGCGGCGTCCGCCGGTGCGGCGAGCGTCGCGCCGAGGGCGAGGCCCGTGACGGCGACGGCGAACAGGGCGCCGGCTCGGGTGCGCTTGGGCATGGGTGGTCCCCCGTGTACGAGTGAGTGCTTGGATGTGGAATGCCGCCGACGGCGGATGGTCGGTCCGGCCCGGTCGGTGCGACACCAAGAGCATCAGCCGTCACAGTCGGCCTGCGCAACAGCCGGCGCCCGATCCACCACGGTGGAACCATCCCAGCCCGTCTGACGTGCAGGTATATGAGGTGCCTGGGATGGGCTCACCGGTCCGGGAGACACAGGGGGAACGTTGTCAGAGCGGGACGGCGTGGACGAGGTCGCGGAATTCGCGGCGCTGCTCACGCGGCTGAAGGAACGTACGGACCGCAGTTACGGCCAGCTGGCCCGGCGTCTGCACATGAACACCTCGACGCTGCACCGCTACTGCGCGGGTGACGCGGTCCCTCTCGACTTCGCGCCCGTGGAGCGCTTCGCCGCGTTGTGCGGGGCGACGCCGGAGGAGCGGCTGGAGCTGCACCGGCTGTGGTTACCGGCGGTGGCGGCACGGCAGCGGCCGCGGACACCGGTGGCGGAGCCCGGGCCCGCTCCTGAAGCCGAGCCCGAGGCCGGGCCCGAGTCGGTGCCGGAAAGGCAGCCGGAAGACGAGCCGGAGCCGGTGCCGGAGGGCGAGACGGTCACGAACCTGGGCGCCCCTCCCGCCCCACTCCCCTGGTACCGCCGTCGTCGGATCCTGGCGACCACGGCGGTCGCCGTCGCGTCCGCCGCCACCCTCGCCGGCCTGTCCGCCCTGTCGAACGAGCGTTCCTCGTCCGCCGACGCCGTACGCCCCTCCGACCCCGCCGTCACCACGTCGGCCGCTCCCAGGTCACCGGATCCCACCGCGTCGAAGAAGTCGGCGAGCCCCTCGCCGTCCCCGCACCGGACCTCCCCGTCCCCCTCCTCCGGCACCGGCGGGCAGACCCCCGCCCCGTCCGGCAAGGGCCCCGGCAGCCCCACCGGCGGTGCCGCCCCGGGCGCCGCCGTGCCCCTCACCTGGACCGTCAACTCCCATGTCTGGAACGCGGGCTGCGGTCATCACTACGTCATCGACAAGCCGACGGCCAAGGTCCCGCCGCCCCCGACCGCGCAGGACGCCCCCGTCTGGGCGTCGACCCTGGGCGCGCTGCACGGCGGCGAGACCATGGTGCAGATCTCCGTGCAGGGGCGCAGCTCCACGGCCGTGGTGCTCGAGGCGCTCCGGGTCCGGGTCGTCGGGCGCGCGGCCCCGGCCGAGGGCAACTCCTATGCCATGGACAACGGCTGCGGCGGCGCCCTCACCCCGCGTCAGTTCTCCGTCGACCTCGACGCGGACCGCCCGGTCGCCCACTCGGAGGCCGGTTCCGACGGCGAGAACGAGATCCCCGCGATCCGGATGCCCTACCGCGTCTCGGCCGAGGATCCGGAGATCCTGCTGGTGACCGCGCGGACGGTGACCTGCGACTGCAGCTGGTACCTGGAACTGGACTGGTCCTCCCAGGGCCGCACCGGCACCGTCCGGATCACCGACAACGGCAGCCCGTTCCGCACGACGGGCGACAAGAGGCTCCCGCAGTACTCGTACGACTGGTCCAACCGCAGGTGGGCGTCGGAGGGTTAGGGCCGCGGCACGTTGCGCAGGTTGGACCGCGCCATCTGCAGCATCCGCCCCACGCCGCCGTCGAGCACGATCTTCGAGGCGGACAGGGCGAACCCGGTCACCATCTCGGTGCTGATCTTCGGCGGGATGGACAGGGCGTTGGGGTCGGTGACGACGTCGACGAGGGCGGGTCCCTTGTGTCTGAAGGCGTCCTTGAGGGCGCCGGCCAGCTGTTTGGGCTTCTCCACCCGGACACCGTGGGCACCGCAGGCGCGGGCCACCGCGGCGAAGTCGGGGTTCTTGTTGGTGGTGCCGTAGGAGGGCAGGCCCGCGACCAGCATCTCCAACTCGACCATGCCCAGCGAGGAGTTGTTGAAGAGGACGACCTTCACGGGCAGGTCGTACTGCACCAGGGTCAGGAAGTCGCCCATCAGCATGCTGAATCCGCCGTCACCGGACATCGAGACGACCTGCCGCCTACGGTCGGTGAACTGGGCGCCGATCGCCATCGGCAGCGCGTTGGCCATCGAGCCGTGGGAGAAGGAGCCGATGACACGGCGGCGGCCGTTGGGTGAGATGTAGCGGGCGGCCCAGACGTTGCACATGCCGGTGTCGACGGTGAACACGGCGTCGTCGTCGGCGAGTTCGTCGAGCACGGAGGCGACGTACTCGGGGTGGATCGGGACGTGCTTGTCGACCTTGCGGGTGTACGCCTTGACGACGCCCTCCAGCGCGTCGGCATGCTTCTTGAGCATCTTGTCGAGGAACTTGCGGTTCTGCTTGGCCCGCACCCGTGGGGTGAGACAGCGCAGGGTCTCCTTCACATCGCCCCACACGGCCAGGTCCAGCTTGGAACGGCGGCCCAAGTGCTCGGGCCGGACGTCGACTTGGGCGATCTTCACGTCGTCGGGGAGGAACGCGTTGTACGGGAAGTCGGTGCCGAGCAGGATCAGCAGATCGCACTCGTGGGTGGCCTCGTAGGCGGCGCCGTAGCCGAGCAGTCCGCTCATCCCGACGTCGTACGGGTTGTCGTACTGGATGTGCTCCTTGCCCCGCAGCGCGTGCCCCACCGGGGACTTGATCTTCTCCGCGAATTCCATGACCTCGGCGTGCGCGCCCGCGGTGCCGCTGCCGCAGAACAGGGTGACCTTGTCGGCCGCGTCGATCATCTCGACGAGCCGGTCGATCTCGGTGTCGCCGGGGCGGACGGTGGGCCGGGAGGTGACGAGGGCGGTCTCCAGCGGCTTGTCCGGGGCGGGGTCGTCGGCGATGTCGCCGGGGAGCGAGACGACACTGACGCCGGAGCGGCCGACCGCGTGCTGGATCGCGGTCTGGAGCAGCCTCGGCATCTGCTTCGGGTGGGAGATGAGTTCGCTGTAGTGGCTGCACTCGCGGAACAGCTGGTCGGGGTGGGTCTCCTGGAAATAGCCGAGCCCGATCTCGCTGGAGGGGATGTGCGAGGCGAGGGCCAGGACCGGGGCCATGGAGCGGTGGGCGTCGTACAGGCCGTTGATGAGGTGCAGGTTGCCGGGACCGCAGGAGCCCGCGCAGGCGGTCAGCTTCCCGGTGATCTGCGCCTCGGCGCCCGCGGCGAACGCGGCGGTCTCCTCGTGCCGGACGTGCACCCAGTCGATGGCGGCGTTGCGGCGCACCGCGTCGACGACCGGGTTGAGACTGTCGCCGACCACGCCGTAGAGGCGCTGCACACCGGCGCGGACGAGGATGTCGACGAACTGTTCGGCGACGTTCTGCTTGGCCATGGGTCCATCAATCCACAACCCCCGCCGTCACGCCTCCCACACGGCGGCGGCCGTACGGTCGTCCGCGTAGCCCTTGACCCGCACCTGGGTGTCCGCGAGGAAGGCGGCCAGGCCCGGTGGGGTGGGGCCCGACCAGCGGCCCGTGAGGTACTCGCACAGCTCCGGTTCGCCGCGCAGGGGCTCCGCGAGGCCGCCGCTGCACATCAGGAGCGTGTCACCCGGGCGGGCTACCGAGGCGCGGAAGCGGAAGGGTTCGCGGGGCGGCTCGGGGGCGGCCTCGTACGGGCTCGGCGGGGTGGGGATGCCGAGGTCCATGGTGAGGCGGTCGCCCTCGGGGGTCTCGGCGGGCAGCGAGCCGAAACCGACCACCGGTTCGCCCGTGACGTCCAGGACGCGCGGCTCGATGTCCTGCCACTCGCCGTCCCGGAGGCGGAACAGTCCGCCCTCGCCGACGCCGAAGAAGACGCGGGTGCGGCAGCCCGTGTCGGCCGGCAGGAGAAGGCAGCGCAGGGTGGCGGAGTACTCCTCCGGGTCGATGCCCTGCTCGGTGGCGCTGGCGCGGAGTTTGCCGAGGCTGCGGTCGGTGAGACGGTGCAGCCCCGACTTCAGGTCGCCGCGGCGGCCGGCGCGGAGGTCCTCGGCGAGGCGTGCGTGGCTGCGGCCGACGGCCCTGCCGATCCAGTGGCAGGCCTCGGCGGCGGCCCGGTGGGCGCCGGGGGTCGCGCGGGCGCCGGTGGCCATCGCGACGAGGACCAGGGCGTGGTCTCCGGTGCCGAAGCGGGCGGTGAGGAGGGAGTCGCGGCGGGGTTCGCCCCGGAAGCGGGCGGAGTCGCCCCGCACGGAGGCGGCGCGCAGGGTGCAGGAGCCGTAGTGGGCGCCGTCGAGGACGGTGTCGGCGACCAGGTCGTCCAGGTCGTCGGGGTCCGCGGGCGGGAGGGCGGTGGGTTCGGCGTCGTAGGTGGGCGGGCCGGAGCCCACGAAGTCCTGGGGGCCGGGAGGGAGCGTGGGGAGGTCGACCCGGGTGGGGGTGTGGGTGGGGGGTGGTTCGGGGGGCGTTTCCGTGGGCGGGGGTGGCGCGTCGGCCGGTGTTTCCGCGGGCGGGTGGGTCTCGCCCGCGCGCGCCTGCGGGGCGCCGCCCGGCCTGGGGCCGGGAGCCGTCGCGGCGGCACGACGGTCCGCGGGCCCGGCGGATGCGGTGTCGGGCGGCTGTGCGGGCGGGCCGCTCGCGGGCCTCGGCGGATCGCCGCCCGTCGCGAAGCCCGGCGGGCCGGTGGGCGCCTGCGTCGGTTCCCAGGGAGCCCGGGACCTCGTCGGCGGGGTGTCCTCCTCGCCCGCCCTGGGCGCCGGAACCCCCGTGCCCGTGTTCACGGTCCCCGCCGCCGAGGCGAACCTGTCGTCCAGCGAGTCGGGCGCGGCGGCCGGGCCCGCGTCCTCGGTGTCGTCGTACAGCTGACCCCACCAGTCGTCCTCGTGACCGGTGGGCCTTCCCCCCTGCTGGCTCATGCCCCTAATTGTCCACCGCGCGGGCCGGATGAAAACGGGGCATCCGGAAAAATCGGCGGCACGCCGCACGGCGGGTGATCCACAGAACGACCGTACGAAAGGAGCCGCCGGGCAGTTCCACCCCCCACGGGAGAACCGCCCGGCGACACCGGGGTGGCCCGGACCTTCGATCCCCTGACGCGCTAGCGCACGTCGTAGGCCCGGGACACGGTCTGGCTGACCGAGTTGCCGTTCGCGTCGGTCATGTCGGCCCTGAGTGTGACCTGCTTTCCTGTCGCTGTGCTGTGGTCGACGTAGGCCTCCCACACGGTGCCCTTCCTCGACGTCCGCGCCTGGGTCCAGGTCTCCCCGTCGTCGTAGGAGTAGGCGAGCTTCACCGAGGTCAAACCTCCGGGCTCATAGCCCGCGTGGCCGCCGGCCGTGAGGGCGATCCGCTGCCCGTCGCGCGCCGGGAGCGTCTTGAGGCCGTCCTCCGGGAGGTCGTAGCGCGGGAAGAGGAGCGGGATGCCCTGGGAGTACGCGTTCTCGTCCAGCGCCGAGCGGAAGGACCAGGTCGTCGAGGTGGCCGTCGAGCGGTTCCACACGCGGGCCGGGGCACCGAACTTCGTGGTGGTCAGGGTGAGTTCGTACGACGACTCCGCGGCCGGGACCTCGAACACACCGAACGGGTAAGGGCTGTCGCCGACGGTCTCGCCGTCCCGCTTCAGCACCATGGAGCCGATGTCGCCGAAGCTGCCCTGCACACCGTGGTGTTGACCGTCGCCCCAGAAGGCGGGCGCGACACCGATCAGGTTGCCCTGGCGTTCGGCGGCGAGGGCCTGGTCGCCGTCGGCGTCGAGGGGGGCGCTCGGCGCGAGGACACCGCCGTACCACTCCTCGGTCCGCCGCTCCCCCTTCTCGTACGTCCGCACGGGGTCGATCATGAACTCGCCCCAGGGGAAGCTGCTGGACACCTCCTGCTCCCAGCCGGTGGTGCCCGGCGTGTGGAACTCGGTGCGTGCGAAGGGCGCGGGGACGGTCTCGATCTCGCCGAAGTAGCCGGTCAGTCCGCTCGGGCGGGTCATCGACCGGAGGTCGATGTGGTCGGTGGCGGTGCCCGCCACCGAGTTGTACGTCGCCGTGGTCGCCGCCAGGTCCCGGTCCCGCACCCGGTAGGTGCGGTCGCTCCGGATCTGGCCGGTCTCCGGGTGGGCGAGGTTGTAGACGTACGGGCTCTTCGCCGTGGCCGTCCAGCGCAGTGTCACCTCGCCCGCGGCGAGCAGGGAGTTCGCCTCGTCCGTCGGGATGCCGAGCACCGGCAGCGCACCGCCGATGAAGCCGGCCGACGGGTACCAGCGGCCCGGTGCCTCGCGGTAGCCGAGCACGGCCACGGCGCCGGCCGTCTTCGCGCGGTCCGCGACCTCGTTCGCGCTGCCGTCGTCGTCCAGCTTCACGAGCGCGATCTTTCCCTCGGCGCCCGAAAGCTCCGCCTCCGTACCGGACTTGGCGTCGAAGAGCGGCGCCCGCCCGGTGCCGTCGAGGTTGACCGAGCTGGTCGACGCGGTGACCGGGTGGAGCTTGCTGCCGCCCACCACGGCGAGTTCGGTGATCTGAGGAGCCGCCGCCCTCCAGAAGCTGTCGAACTCGAAGGTGCCGTCGGTGGCCCTGCCGGTGACGGAGGCGTAGTAGCCGCGCACGGAGCGGCCCGCCGCCGCGGTGCCGCCGTGCAGCCAGGTGTCGTCCCACGAGCGGGCGAAACCGAGCGTGGCGCTGCGGAGTTCGGTCGGCCGGTCCGTCTTCACGCTCAGCCGGTGGGCCTTGCGGGCGTCGAGGACGACGGTGGTGTCGCCGCGGATCTCCAGTTGCGGACGGGCCAGGTAGGAGAGGGAGTTGAGCAGCGTGCCCTCGGTCTCCGGTGTGGTGACGAAGCTGGAGAGGAAGTAGCTGCCGGGGCGGATCTCGTACGTCTGGTCGCTCGCGCCGTCGTTGAAGCGGCGCTCGCCGCTCGCGTCGTCGGTGCCGATCAGGTCGACGGAGGAGGCGCCGGTGGCGGGTTTGCCGAGGCGGTCGATCAGCTTCACGCGGAGGGTGACCGTCTCCGGCTGGACGTAGAGCGCGAAGGGGGTGGAGACGGAGACTCCGTCGGCGGTGGCGAGGACGCGGCCGGTGATGTCGCCGTACTGGGCGCGCTTGAGGGTCGCCGTCGGGTCGATGCGGAGCGGGACCTCGACCGTCTTCCCGGCCGGGACCTTGAGGGACCCTGCCCCGAGGCGGGCGACGGAGGAGCGGACGGCGGAGCCGTCGTTGCCGGTGACTCCCACCACCGACAGCTTCAACTCCACCGTCCTGTCAGTGGTGTTGGTGTAGGGCACCGAGACCGTCGTGCGATCGCTCGTGTCCTGCGGCCAGTTGAAGGTGCCGGCCTGGACGGCGGGCGCACTCAGCACCGTCTGGTCGATCGCCGCCTTCACGTCGAGACGGCCGCCGCCGGTCTCGCGGACGTCGCCGGGGATGTCCGCGTCGGCCGAGGAGACCAGGGCCGTCTTGATCTGCTGGGCGCTCCAGCCGGGGTGACGCTGCTTGACGATGGCCGCCGCGCCCGCGACATGCGGGGTCGCCATCGACGTACCGCTCATGGACTGGTAGGCGTAGACGCCGCGGCCGCCCGCTGCGGCGGCGGAGATGCCGACGCCCGGCGCGGTGATCTCGGGCTTGAGGGTGTGGGAGCCGTAGACAGGGCCGCGGCTGGAGAAGTTCGCGGTGGAGTCGTCACGGTCGACGGCGCCGACGGTGAGGACGCTGGGGGTGCAACCGGGCGAGGAGACCGTGTTGTTGCCGGGTCCCGTGTTGCCGGCCGCAATGACGAACAGGGTGTTCTTGTTGGCCTGGGCGAGTTCCTCCGTCGCCTGGGCCATCGGGTCGGTGCAGTCCGTCCGCGCCGGGTTGCCGAGGCTCATCGAGACGACGTCGGCGCCCTGGTCGACGGCCCACTGCATGCCGGCGATGATCCAGGAGGTCTCGCCGGAGCCGTAGTCGTTCAGGACCTTGCCGTTGAGGAGGTCGGCGCCCGGTGCGACCCCCTTCTTCTTGCCGCCGCTCGCCGCGCCCGTGCCGCCGACGGTCGAGGTGGTGTGGGTGCCGTGGCCCTGGTGGTCGTCGGCGTCGGCGGAGTCGGTGAAGTTCCGCGAGGCGCTGATCCGGCCCTTGAGGTCGGGGTGGTCCGCGTCGACGCCCGTGTCCAGGACGGCGACCTTGGTGCCCTTGCCGTCGTAGCCGGCGGCCCAGGCCTCGGGAGCGTGGACCTGCTTGGTCGAACGGTCGAGGGTGGCCTCCACCTTGGCGTCGAGCCAGAGCTTCTTCACCGGGCCCCGGCTGACGTCGGCCCAGAAGTCGTCGGCCTTCTTCTTGTCCGCGTCGAGGGCGACACCGTCGACCGAGTCGAGGACGAGGTCGCGTTCGGCGCCGCGCGGGGTCCTGGGGACACTGCGGGCGGAGACGGCGCGGTCGTACGTCGCGATCAGCGGCAGCGTGTCGCTGTGCGCGTCGTCGTAGCCCTGCCGGACCAGGCCGGTGACGTTGAAGAGCTCCTCGTCGACGCGGCCCGCGGCCAGCGCCTCGATCGCGTCCTCGGGATAGACGTACAGGTCGTCGCCCGACTGGCGGGTCTGGGTGAAGGGGGTCGTACCGTCCTCGCCGGGCAGGGCGACGGCCCCGCCGCCGGTGACGAGGACCCGGTCGCCGGTGACGAGGGTGACGACGGAGCCGGCGGTGGGGGTGGCCCGGCTGCCGGTCAGTGCTCTCGACGGGCCCGGTCTTTCGGCCGCGTCCGTGGGCGCGGCGGTCGTGACGGCCAGGAGGGCGGCGGTCGCCGCCCCCAGGGCCGTCCGGCGTATCGCTCTCGCCAAGATCGCTTCTCCTGCCGTGTTGCCGTATCCCCGCGAACGCGAAACGCGCAGGCCGAAGGGGCCCGAGGCGGGCATTGCGGACGGTGGTCGATGCTGCGGTGGCGCCACCTTGGCAGAGGGACGGGTGGTGCGGGGATGATGTGCCGAGGCGGGTTTGCGCCGTGGCCGATTCCCGCCACGGCACCACTGGGGAGGGGCTGCCGATGCTGGGCGTGCTGGGGCTGGACGAGCGGCACGAGTCCGCGTACCGGGCGCTGGTCTCCGTGGGCGCGGCCGACGTGCCCGATCTCGCGCGGCGGCTGACGCTCGACGAGCACGACACGGAGCGTGCCCTGCGCCGCCTGGAGCAGCACGGGCTCGCGGCGCAGTCGTCGGCGCGGCCCGGGCGGTGGGTCGCCGCGCCGCCCGGGGTGGCGCTGGGCGCGCTGCTCACCCAGCAGCGGCACGAGCTGGAGAAGGCGGAGCTGGCGGCGGCGCTGCTCGCCGAGGAGTACCGGGCGACCGCCGCCGAACCGGCCGTGCACGACCTGGTCGAGGTGGTCAGCGGCGCGAGCGCGGTCGCGCAGCGCTTCCTGCAACTGCAGCTCGGGGCGAGCCAAGAGGTGTGCGCGCTGGTCACCGGCAGGCCCACGGTCGTCTCCGGCATCGAGAACGACGCCGAGGAGCAGGCGGCCGGGCGCGGGGTGCGCTACCGCGTGGTCGTCGAGCGCTCGGTCCTGGATCTCCCCCACGGCCTCACCGAGCTGTCGGCGGCACTGGGCCGCGACGAGGAGGTGCGGGTGGTGGACAAGGTGCCGACGAAGCTGGTGGTCGCCGACCGGGCGCAGGCCCTCGTACCGCTGACCTCACCCGCCACCGAGCCCGCCGCGCTGGTGGTGCACGCCAGCGGACTGCTGGAGCTCCTGTCGGAGCTGTTCGAGTCGGTGTGGCGGGACGCGCTGCCCCTGCGCCTCGGAGCCTCGGGCGTCGGCGAGGAACCGGCGGACGGCCCCGACGGCACCGATCTGGAGGTGCTGTCCCTGCTGCTCGCCGGGATGACCGACGCGAGCGTCGCCAAACAGCTCGACCTGGGCCTGCGGACCGTGCAGCGCCGGGTGAAGCGGCTGATGGGACTCAGTGGGGTGACGACCCGGTTGCAGCTGGGGTGGCATGCGTACGAGCGGGGCTGGGTGGCCCGGGAGCAATCCGGCGAGGGCCGCGGGTGAACCTGGCTGACCTGCGGGTTCTCCGACCGTCCGGCACCCTGGACGCATGGGAGTGTGGGACCTCCTGCTGGTCGGCCTGGTCCTCTTGCTCGGCCTGTGCGGAGTGCTGGTGCCCGGGGTGCCGGGGTCGTGGCTCGTGTGGGCCGCGGTCTCGTGGTGGGCGCTGAAGGATCCGCGGCCGGTCGCGTGGTGGGTGCTCGTGGGGGCCACCGTCGTGCTGTTCCTGTCCCAGGTGGTGCGCTGGACGCTGCCGCCCCGCCGTCTGCGCACGAGCGGCGCCACCCCCCGGATGGGCGTGTACGCCGGGATCGGCGCGTTCCTCGGCTTCTTCCTGGTCCCCGTGCTGGGCGCGATCCCCGGCTTCGTGGCCGGCATCTACCTGTACGAACGCCTCCGCCTCGGCCGCGACGGCGAGGCGAGGGCGGCGGTGCGCACGGTCATGCGCTCGGGCGGCTCCAGCGTGCTGGCGGAGCTGTTCACCTGCCTGCTGATCATGGGGGCGTGGCTGGGGGCGGTGCTGTGGGGGTGACGTAGGGCCGCGGCCCTAGGCCGAGGAACCGATGTGCCCGCCGGGGCGGGCGTGTTCGGATGGCGGCATGACCGAATTCAGCGAGGCCGAACGCGCGTATCTGAGGTCGCAGCGGCTGGGGCGGCTCGCCACGGTGTCCCCCCAGGGGCAGCCGCAGGCCAACCCGGTCGGGTTCTTCCCCCAGGACGACGGGACGATCCTGGTCGGCGGTTACGAGATGGGGCGCAGCAAGAAGTGGCGCAACCTTCAGAAGAACCCGAAGGTCGCGCTCGTCGTCGACGACATCGTCAGCCTGCGGCCCTGGACCGTCCGTGGCATCGACATCCGCGGCGAGGCGGAGCTGCTGGTGGGGCCGCATGAGCTGGGGGCGCATTTCAGTGAGGAGGTCATCCGGATCCATCCTCGGCGGATTCACAGCTGGGGGCTCGAGGGGGTGGAAGGGTCGTCGTGAAGCTCCTGGAGGACACCCTCCAGGCTCAGCAGGGTCGTCTTGCGTTCCAGGCCGCCCGCGTATCCCGTCAGTGAACCGTTCGCGCCGATCACCCGATGGCACGGCCTGAGGATCAGCAGGGGGTTGGCGCCGATCGCGCCGCCGACCGCTCGTACCGCGGCCCGGGGCGCCCCGATGCGGGTGGCGATCTCGCCGTAGGTCGTCGTGGCGCCGTAGGGGACGTCGTCCAGGGCGGCCCAGACCCGCTCGCGGAATTCCGTGCCCTCGGCCCGCAGTTGCAGCCGGAACTCCTTCAGCTCGCCGGCGAAGTACGCCGTGAGCTGCTCCTCGGCCTCGCGGAAGAGGGCGGGGTCGTGCAGCCAGCCGTCCTGGACCGTGCGCCCGCCCTTCTGGTCCGGTACGGACAGGGAGGTCAGCACGCCGGTCGGGTCGGCGGTGAGCAGGAGCGGGCCGACGGGGCTGTCCGCGGTCGTCCAGTGCGTGGTCATCGGGTCTCCAGCTCCCCTGCGGTGCGCAGGTGTTGTACGGCGTAGGAGCGCCAGGGGCGCCAGGTGTCGGGGGCGTTCAGGTCGGGTGGGGCCACGTCGGGGTCGCCGAGGGCGCGGGTGCGGACGACGGCGACGGTACGGGCGTCCATGCCGGGCAGGGCGAGCAGCGCCGTCTGTGCGTCGTCGCGGTCGGCGCCGGGGTCCAGGTGGACGGCGCCGTCGGCGAGGGCCGCGGTGAGCGCGCCGAGGGGGCCCTCGGGCTCGGCCTCGGCGAGGACCGCCGGTTCGGGGAAGAGGTGGGTGAGGCTGCCGCAGGGCGCGTCGAGCGCCTTGCCGTACCGCTGCACGAGCCGCGCGGCCCGCGCCGGGCCGGCCAGCGTCCGTACCGCCAGTTCCTCCGGGTCGGCCGCGCCCGGCGACCGCAGCCCCGGGCGGGCCGCGACCAGCGGGGCGAGCCGCGGGTCGGCGCCGAGCCGTTCGTCGACGGCGTACGGGTCGGCGTCGAGGTCGAACAGGCGCCGCAGCCGCTGTACGGCGGTCGTCAGGTCCCGCAGGTCGGTGAGGTGGAGCCGGGCGTCGAGCCAGCCGCGCGGCCGTTCCTCGACGGCGGCGATCCCGGTGCCGTACGGCAGCCGCAGCGTGCGCCGGTAGGTGCGCTTCCCCTCCGGTCCGCTCACCTCCTCGACGCCGGGGACGGCCTCGTCGGCCAGGAGGTCGAAGACGGCGTCGGACCGGTACGGGCCCCGGTAGGCGAGCCGCAGCGGCACACCGGCCGCGGGGGTGGCCGTACGACGGGACGCGGGCGCGGCGTCGCGCAGCCGGCTCGGGGTCTGCGCGTACACGGTGCGGATCGTGTCGTTGAACTGCCGCACGCTGGCGAACCCGGAGGCGAACGCGATCTGGGTGACCGGCAGCTGCGTGGTCTGGAGCAGGACCCGTGCGGTGTGCGAGCGCTGGGCGCGGGCGAGGGCGACGGGCCCGGCGCCGAGCTCCGCGGTGAGCTGCCGCTGGACCTGCCGTGCGCTGTAGCCCAGCCGGTCCGCGAGACCCGCGACGCCCTCCCGGTCGACGACGCCGTCGCCGATCAGCCGCATCGCCCGCCCCACGACATCGGCCCGTACGTTCCACTCCGCCGACCCCGGGACGGCGTCCGGACGGCACCGCCGACAGGCCCGGAACCCGGAGCCCTGCGCGGCGGCGGCCGTCGCGAAGAACCGCACATTGCGCCGCTTCGGCGTGACGGCGGGGCAACTGGGCCGGCAGTAGATCCCGGTCGTCTCGACGGCGAAGAAGAACTCCCCGTCGAACCGCCCGTCCCGACTCCGCACCGCCTCGTACCTGCTGTCTTCGTCCATCACACAGTCCAGTGTGCGACCTGGCCAGCAAGAGAGCTGGCGGATTTCAGACACGGCACTGAGGCGCCCCCGAAGGGGCGCGGGGGAACTGCGCGACAAGCCACAGTCCACCCGCACCCGCGAGACGGCACAGCGAGGCACCCCCGTAGGCGCCCTACCGCACCCGCCCCCGCTTGGCCTCCATCGCGGCCTTCCCTTCGGCGCCCCGACGCTTCCAGTCCCGCCGAAGCTCCGCACGGACCCGCGCATCGGTCTTGGCGACGATCCGCTGGTTCTCCCGGATCAGCTTCCGGTAACTCTCCAGGCGCCGCTCACCCAGCTCGCCGGAGGCGACCGCGGCGAGCACCGCGCACCCCGGCTCCGCCTCATGGGCGCAGTCGTGGAAGCGGCACCGCTCGGCCAGTTCCGCGATCTCGGAGAACACCTGCCCGACACCGCTCTCGGCGTCGAAGAGACCGACACCGCGCAGCCCCGGGGTGTCGATCAGCACACCCCCGCCCGGGAGGGCGAGGAGGTTGCGGGTGGTCGTCGTGTGACGCCCCTTGCCGTCGACGTCCCGGGCCGCGCGGACGTCCATGACGTCCTCGCCGACCAGGGCGTTGGCGAGGGTCGACTTGCCCGCTCCGGACTGACCGAGCAGCACGCTCGTACCGCCGGAGACGACCGCGACGAGGACGTCGAGCCCGTCGCCGTCGTGGGCGCTGACCGTCAGCACCGGTACGCCCGGCGCCGTGGTCTCCACGTCCTGGACGAGATGCGCGAGCGTCACCGCGTCCGGCACGAGGTCGGCCTTGGTGAGCACGACCACGGGCTGTGCCCCGCTCTCCCAGGCGAGCGCGAGGAAGCGCTCGATGCGGCCGAGGTCGAGTTCGACGGCGAGGGAGACGGCGACGATGGCGTGGTCGACGTTGGCGGCGAGGATCTGCCCCTCGGACCGCTTGGAGGAGGTGGAGCGCACGAAGGCGGTGCGGCGCGGCAGATACGTGCGGACGTAGCGCGGGTTGCCGCCGGGCTCGACGGCGACCCAGTCCCCGGTGCACACGACCCGCAGCGGGTCGTGGGGGGTGACGAACGCGGTGTCCGCCCGCAGGAGACCGTCCGCGGTGACGACGTCGCACTGCCCGCGGTCGACGCGGACGACCCGCCCGGCCAGCAGTCCTTCGGCGTCGTAGGGGGCGAACTCGTCCGCCCATGCGTCGTCCCAGCCGTAGGGAGCGAGCGCGGTGAAAACAGAGGTGGAAGTCAAGGGTGACCCTTCACAGGGTGGCCCCGGCGAGGAATGAGGTGGTCAGCCGGCGGCCACGGAGGTGGACTTGATGAACTGAATGCGGACAGCGCTCATCGCAGGGACAGTCATCGGTCAACACCTCCTCATGCGTACTCGGTCGTCGCCGGAACGCCCCCACCTTAGACAGGTGCGCTCGCGGACGCCACGGGTTTTTCTCGCCGCGCGACAGGACGTGGGCACGTTCTGTCAGGAAAGCGCCTTCAGTTGGCAATGTCGCACTACAGGCGCCTGACCTGCGTCTCGCTCCTAATGTTCTTGGTAGGGCCGCCGTACCTCCGCCCACCGCGGACCACGGCGCGCACGGGGCGTACCACGTTCGGAGGCGGGTTCCGATTCTGCAAGCATCCGCGACGCGAGCAACGGCCGGTCGGGGTCTGAGGGCGTCGAGCTTCGTCGGCAGGCGGCAGGAGGTCGCGGAGGTCAAGCGGCTGCTGGCCGTCCACCGGCTGGTGAGCCTGACCGGGCCGGGCGGCGTCGGCAAGACCAGGCTGGCCCTGCATGTCCTGCCCGCGCTGGCGAAGCGGTTCGCCGACGGGGTGCACCTGGTCCAGCTGGCCGGTGTGCGGGACGCCTCGCTGGTGCCGCTCGCCCTGGTCGAGGCGCTGAACGTCCGTGACGTGTCGGGGCGTTCGCCCGTCGAGGTGCTCGTCGAGCAGCTCGGGGACCGCGATCTGCTCCTCGTACTGGACAACTGCGAGCACCTGTCCGAGGCCTGCGCGGAGCTCGTCGGCACGTTGCTGGCGCGGACCGCCCGGGTGCGGGTGCTGGCGACCAGCAGGCATCCGCTGGGGCTGGCCGGACAGCACGTGCTGGAGGTGCAGCCGTTGCCCACGCCCGCGCCGGGCGATCCGCTGCCCGCGAAGCCCGCCCTGGAGTATCCGGCGCTGGCCCTGTTCGCCGACCGGGCCGCGGACGTGCTGCCCGGGTTCGCGCTCACCGCGGACAACCAGGAGGCGGTGGCCGCCCTGTGTCACCGCCTGGACGGGCTGCCGCTCGCGATCGAGCTGGCGGCGGTCCGGATGCGCGCGCTGGGTGTGCGGCAGGTGCTCGACCGGCTGGACCGGCGCTATCGGCTGCTGGCCGACGCCGAGGACGCCCCGGCCCGGCACCGCACCCTGCGGGCCACCGTCGACTGGAGCCACGACCTGTGCACCCCCCAGGAGCAGGCGGTGTGGGCGCACGCCTCGGTGTTCGCCGGCAGCTTCGACCTGGACGCGGTGGAGGAGGTCTGCGCCGGCGCGGGCCTCGACCGGGACGCGACGGTGGACGCCGTCGCCGGGCTGGTGGACAAGTCGCTCCTGGTCCGCGACGGCGACACCGTGCACGCCCGGTACCGGATGCTGGAGTCGATCCGGCACTACGGCCTCGACCGGCTGTACGAGAGCGGCGCCGACGCGCGGGAGGCGGCCCGGCGCCGGGTGCGGGACTGGTGCCTGGACTTCGTCGAGGAGTGCGAGCGGCGGTGGTTCGGCCCCGACCAGCCGGAGCTGGTGCGGCGACTGCACGCCGAGTCGGACACCGTCCGTGCGGCGCTGGAGTTCTGTCTGAGCACACCGGGCGAGGTGCGGGCCGGGCTGAGGCTGGCCGGGCATCTGTGGTTCTTCTGGTTCGCGACCGGCGCCCTGACGGAGGGCAGGTTCTGGCTGGAGCGGCTGCTCGCCGCCGATCCGGAGCCGACCCGCGCACGGGCCCGGGCGTTGTGGAGCCTGGCGCTGATGCTGCTCAGCCAGGGCGACGCGGTCCGGGGCGGACCGCTCGCCGAGGAGTCGCACGCACTGGCCCTGCGGCTCGGCGACGAGACCGAGGCCGCCCACAGCTTCTTCGGCCGCGGCGGCGCCCTGCTGATCAGCGGCGCCTACGAGCGGGCCCGGGAGGTGTACGAGGAGGCGCTCTCCCGGCCACCGCTCGAGGGCGAGTCGATGAGCCTGGTCGGCTTCAAGTACGTCGAACTCGCCCATGTCCTCAGCCTCCAGGGCGAACACGGGCGCGCCATGGCCCTGTGCGCGGAGTTCCGCGGGATCTGCCTGGTCCACGGCGAGCAGTGGATCCACTCGTACCTCCTGCGCATCCTCGCCTTCGCCGAGTGGTCCCAGGGGGACCAGGTGTCGGCCAGGACGCACGCCCGGGAGTGTCTGCGGCTCAAGCGGGCGGTCGGCGACGTGTTCGGGATCGGCATGACGCTGGAACTCCTCGCCGCGGTCCACGCCCGCGTCGGCGAGGGCCGGCCCGCCGCGGTCCTGCTGGGCGCGGCCCGGCGGATCTGGCGGGACGCCCATGTCGCCCTGGACCGCACCCCGTCCCACGGCCCCGTCCGCGACGAGGCCGAGGAAGGCGCCCGCGCGCTGCTGGGCGAGGCGTTCGGGCACGCCCACCGCGAGGGCCTGGAGCTCGCCCTGGACGACGCGGTCGGCTACGCGCTGGGTGAGCGGAAGTCACCCGCCCGCACGGTGCCCGACAGTCCGCTCACCCGCCGCGAGGCGGAGGTCGCCGAACTCCTCGGCCAGGGCCTCACCAACCAGCAGATCGCCGACCGGCTGGTCATCGCGGTACGGACGGCGGAGGGCCATGTGGAGCGGATCCTCAGCAAGTTGGGCTTCACCTCCCGCAGCCAGGTCGCCGTCTGGACCGCGTCGCGCGGCATCACGCGCCCCTGACGACGCCCCCCGGCCCGCACCCGACACGAACTCCACGAAAGGGAACCGGACATGACGGATCATCATGATCATCAGCAGCGGACCGCCGCTCCCCCCAAGCATCACGCCGGCATCCACTCCTGCGACGAGGAGTTCCTGACGGTGATGGTGCCCTTCCTCAGGAACGGCATCGCCGCCGAGGACGAGCCCGACCCGGTGGCCATCACCACCCCGCGCAAGCTGGACCTGCTGCGCGAGGCGCTCGGCCCCGACGCCCGGCACGTGGACCTCCGCAACTCCGCGCACTGGTACCGCGGGACACCCGCGAACAGCATGGCCACCGCCCTCGACTACTACGTCACGCACGCGGGCCCGACGGGCCGGCTGCACATGGCGGGCGAACCGGTCTGGAACGGCCGCTCGCCGCGCCAGATCACCGAGTGGAAGCGGTACGAGGCCCTGGCCACCGAGCTGTTCACCGGGGCCCCGCCGGACCTGATGTGTCTGTACGACACCCGCATCGCGCCGCCCGACGTCGTCGAGGCCGCCCGGCACACCCATCCGACCGTCCTGGACCGGCTCGGCATCCGGCCCAGCCCCCTGTTCACCCAACCCGCCGCGTACGCGACCCGGGACCTCGCCCCGCTGCCCGAACCGCCGCCGGAGGCCGTCGGGGTCCCGCTCGCCGGGGACATGGCCGGTGCCCGCCGGTTCGCGGCGGAGCAGGCGAAGGCCCACGGCATGACGGGCGAGCGGGCCGACCGGTTCGGGGTGGCCGTGTCCGGGGCCACCGGCTATGCGGCCGCCCAGGGCCTGGACAGCGCGCAGCTGCTGCTGTGGTCGGCCGGGGAACGGATCGTCTGCGAACTGCGCACCCCGCACGGCCGGATCACCGACCCGTTCCTCGGCTTCCGTCCGCCCGGTCCCGAGACGGGCCCGGAGGACGGGCTGTGGCAGACCCGTCAGTTCTGCGAGTTCGTGGACCTGAGGTCCGGGGCCGCGGCCGGGGACGGGTGGACGATCCGGATGGAGACGGCGCTGGCGTCGTCGGGGTGACGGGTGGGTGACGGCCGGGGGTGACGGACCGGTGCGCTGATGCGCGTAGTTTCCCCCGCGACCCGCGGGGCTCGCCGACGGCATGGTGGAGGCCGAGCCGCAGGGGTGAAGGGAAGCGACCATGCCCGACGTCCGTCCGCCCGGTCTGTCCCTGGGCGGTGGCTGTACGACGATCCTGGGGCCCGGACGGTCCTCGGTCCGCCTCGCCAGGGCCGCCGTGCGGACCTGGCTGGCCGAGTACGGGCTCCAGGACCAGGCGGAGACCGCCGAACTGCTGGTCAGCGAACTCGCCACCAACGCGGTCGTGCACGCCCGGGGCCGCTATCGGCTCACCCTCTCCCTCACGGCCGGCCGGCTGCGCTGCACGGTCGCGGACGAGGGGCCCGGCCTGCCCGGGACACCCGGCGAGGGCTCCGACGCGGACAGCGAGAACGGGCGCGGCCTGCTGCTGGTCGACGCGCTCGCCGACCGGTGGGGCAGCGGGTGCGTCGAGGACGGCGTCGGCACGGAGGTGTGGTTCGAGCTGGAGGCCGCCGGTCCGGACGCGGCGCCCGGCGGGACGGGCCCGGCATCGGCGTCCGGGCCGAGGTGGTGCCTGCCCGACCGGGCCACGGTGCCGATACTGCTGCGTCCGACGGATGCCGTCAGGCCTTCGAGCAGCTGTGCCCGTTCAACGTGAAGGCGTACGCCGGGGAGTTCGTGCCCTGCCAGGACGCGAGGAAGCCGAAGGCGAGGTCGGCGCCCGCGCGCACGGACCTGTTGTAGTCCGCGGCGTCGGCGGTGACTCGGGAGCCGTCCTGGGCGTAGCTCGCGTCCCACATCTGGCCGACCTTCTGGCCGTCCTTGAAGGACCAGGCGACGCGCCAGTCGTCGAGGGCCTCGTCGGTGGTGACGGTGACGGTGGCCTGGAAGCCGTCGGGCCACTGGTTCACCAGCTCGTACCGGACCTCGCAGGTCGCCGACGCGCTCGTGGCGGGGTTCGGCTTCTTGTCGTCGTGGGCGGCGGAGGAGGTGGTGCCCTGGGGTTCGGGGTCGGGGTTCTTCCTCGCGGAGGTGCTGCCGGCCGCGGACGGTGTGGGCGAGGCCACCGGTCCGGAGGTCGCGGACGGCGAGGGCACGGTGACGCCGGGATCGGCCACCGGCTGCCGGTCGGTGGGGACCGCGGCCCCGTCGTCCATGGAGCCGCCCGCCGGCATCATCGAGACGGCGAGGGCCAGCAGTGAGACCAGTACGGCGGTGACGAGCAGTCCGCTGCGCACGACACGCGCCTTGTGGGCGCCGGGGTTCGGCGGACCGGCGTCGGCGGGTTCCGGGCGTCCGGCGCCCAGCCGCACCTCCGCGGCCCGGCGTCTGCGCTCCAGGTACGCGAGGCCGCCCCAGCCGATCACTCCGCCCGCGAGCGCCCCGGGCAGTCCGCCGCCGTGCAGCCGCAGACAGGCGGCGGCCTCGGCGCACTGCACGCAGGTGGCGAGATGCCGGGAGAGGTCCGCCGGGGTGTCGGCGGCGGTCGCGCGGGTGACCGCGTCGAGGAGGCGGGCGTAGCTGCGGCACTGCGGGGCCATCGGGGTGTCGAGGTGGTTGCGGTGACTGCGGTCCCGGAACAGGCCGCGCACCTGCGCGAGTTCCTCCGGCAGATGGGCCGGGTCCAGACCGAGCCTGCGGGCCACCACGGACAGCGGCAGCGCCTCCACCTCGGCCAGCCACAGCAGATCCGCGTCGTGCTCCTGCATGTCGCGCAGACCGCGCAGGGCGAGCGGGCGCTGCAACGGCGGGCCGGTGTAGCGTGCGGCCTTGTCCGAGTTGAGCCACAGGCGCAGGTCGGGATCGAGCCGATGGCCCTGGCCGGCGGTCTCCCACGCGGCGGCGGTCGTGCGTACGGCGGTCAGCAGCAAGGGGATCACGGGCAACCGGGGCGCACGGCGGCCCACGCCCTTGGCGGTGCCGTCGGTGCGGGCCTCGCGCATGCCGAGGGCGAACGCCTCCGTGGCCAGCTGGGTGGCCGCGGTGGATCCGGCCGTGCAGAGGTCGGCGTAGGAGAGCACGGCGTCCCAGCACTCGGTGAACAGCGCGGCCTCGGCGGCGTCCTGGGGGGTCGGCAGGTCGGGCATCGGACTCCTGCATCGAAAGCGAGGTCAACTCACCTTATTGGCAACGGAGTTGTGGGGAACCTCGCGGCAGTGCACGAGCTTTTCACGGCTTCCACACAACTGACAAGCTCACCATTCAAATCCGGTTACCAGGAGTTCGAGCCCGCCCACACCTCGTTGCCGCTGTTGCGCTTGTTACTCCTGAAGACATACGCAGAAAAGGCCCGGACGACTCGATCCGGACCCTGTCTGCTTCATCGGCTCTCGCCGCGACTACACCTCGGCGGGCTCCTGTGCCGGGAGGCTGTCCATGAAGGAGCTCACGGAGAAGACGGCGCGGCCGGGCCCGGGCTCGCCGTATCCGGGGGGCGAGGAGAGACCGAAGTCCTCCATCGTCTGGCGGTAGGCCTGCAGCAGCCGGATGTGGTACTCCAGCGGCGCGCCCTGCGGGTTGGCCTTGCCGAGCGGGGTGGTCGGCTCGGGGCACCAGGTGGTGAAGCGGGGCGTGATGCCCTGCGACATGAAGAAGCGCAGGCCCTCGGTGGTGGACGCGATGGCCTCGTCGACGGTCTTGAAGCCGAAGGGCTCGGCCATCTCCACGCCCGCCACGAAGTTGGGGATCACATTGCGCGCGCCGAAGATCTCCGCCGAGTCGAGGATCCGCTTGTGCCACTCGTCGCGGCCGACGTAGCGCTCCTTGCCGGGGCAGTGGAGCTTGAACAGGTACTCGTCCCACACCTCGTAGTTGGGGTGGTAGATCTGCACGCCGTAGTCCTTGAAGCGCTGCACGTCGTCGCGCGGCAGCGCCTGGGCGACGACCTTGCCGATCCAGCGGCCCGGGAAGCGCTCCTCGATGGCCTTGGCGTAGTGGCCGTAGAAATCGGCCTCGTCGCGTCCGGCGACCGTCTTGGTGATCGCGCCGCCGGTGAGGGTGTAGGCGGTGGAGGTCTTCGCGGTGTCGTACCGGTCGATGATCTCCAGAGCCTCGAGGACCTCCTCGACGTCCTTGACGCCCGTGTACGGGCGGCCGGCGGCCTTGTGCTGGCGCCAGTTGTGGTTGATGTCGCAGTACTGGCACTCCTCCTTGGCGCCGAAGTACTGGCAGACCCGGAAGACGGTCAGGTAGATGAGGTAGCCCCACTGGATGGTGGGGGCGACCTCCATGACGGACTTCCCGTTGGAGAGCTTGTGCTTGTAGTACTCCGGCATCGGCGGCACACCGACGTCGGCGATGCGCTTGCCGTCGAGGTAGAGGCCGAGCACACCCTCCTCGTCGGCGGCGACGCGGTACGGCGACGACGGGTTCACGCGTACGGAGACGACGGTGCGGCGCAGGTCGTACGGACCGCCCGTGAGGATGATCTCCTCCGGCGGCCGCCGCAGCGCGGCCTCACCGAGTTCGGGGAGGGTGCCGTGGTCGAAGGAGAAGATGAAGTACGACTTCGGCTTGACCTCACCACCCTCGTTGTCGCTGAGCGCGGACGGATCGAAGGCCACCCCGCCGCGCAGCAGGTCCTCCTTGAAGACGGCTTCCCGCGGTACGTGCGGGAATCGCTCCATCAGATCTTCGACCAGTGCGGTGCGGCTGCCCATCCGTAATCTCCTCCCGGCTCAGGCGTTCGACTCCTCACGTTATGCCCCCGCCCGCCCGTCACGTGTACCGGGTCCCCTCGCGTCGAGCGATGTGTTCCGGTACGGGCGTTTCATCCGGCAGTTCGGGATCAGCGAGGGGGGTGCCCCACACCGAGGTCAGCGGCAGGGTCCCGGCCCAGAGACCGAGCTCGGCATCGGGTCCGTCGCCGTCGTCCGGCGGGCCGCTGCGGATCTTGACCGAGGCCTCTTCGAGGGAGAGGGCGAGCAGAGTGGTGGCGGCGAGTTCCTTGCGGCTCGGGCTGCGGGCGTACGACCACTGCCCCGGGGTCGCGTGGTCGGTGAGCCGGCGCAGGCCCGCCAGCTTCTCCTCGGGGTCGGTGACCTTGCGGGCCTCGCCATGGATCATCGCGCTGCGGTAGTTCACGCCGTGCTCGAAGACGGACCGGGCGAGGACCAGCCCGTCGACGTGCGTGACCGTGACGCAGACGGGGGTGGCGCCGGAGAGACTGCGGCTCGCCACCGAGCCGTGCAGGTAGAGCTCCCGGTCGTCACGCCCGTAGACGGTCGGGACGACCAGCGGCCGGCCCTCGATCACCACGCCCAGGTGGCAGACGAAGCCCGCGTCGAGGATGGCGTTCAGGTCGGCGCGGTCGAGGCTGCCCTGGTCGCGCAGGCGGCGGTGGCGGGTGAGGTCGGTCTCGGGGAGCGGGTCGAGCGTCATGACGAGGGAAGCTACTGATATCGACGCCTTACCGCCAGACATTTATCGATATCCATAGCGAACGGCTTCCCAAACTGCGAAATCCGCACCTTCTCAGGCGCCGTACTCCAGCGCCGCCAGCTCCACCGGATAGGCCGGTCCGGCACCGGTCGCGAGCCGCTCCGCCTCCTCGGCCACCGCCGTGCCGAGCCGGGCCAGCTCGTTGCCCTGGGAGCCCGCGAGGTGCGGGGTGACGAAGGCGTTGGGGAGGTCGTAGAGGGGCGAGTCGGCGGAGAGCGGTTCGGGGTCGGTCACGTCGAGGACCGCGCTGAGGCGGCCGGTGCGAAGTTCGGCGACCAGGGCGTCGTGGTCGACCAGGCCACCGCGTGCGGTGTTGACGAGGACCGCCCCGTCGGGCATCAGGGACAACTCACGGCTGCCGATCAGGTGACGCGTCTCGGGGGTCTGAGGGGCGTGGATCGTGACGATCTGCGAACCCCGCAGCAGCTCGTCCAGCTCCAGCAGGGGCACGCCGAGTCGGGCCGCCTGCGCCTCGGTGACGTACGGGTCGGTGAGCGCGGGCCGCAGGTCGAAGGGGCGCAGGAGTTCCAGGACGCGGCGGCCGATGCGGGAGGCGCCGATGACGCCGACCCGGCGGCCGTGGTTGCCGATGCCGGGGACGATGCCCCAGCCGGGGTGGGCCCGCGAGGCGCGCAGTCGCTCACGGGCGACGAAGAGGTCCTTCCCGGCGAGGAGGATCATGGCGAGGGTGTACTCGGCGACAGGGACCGCGTTGGCGTCGGCGGCCGAGGAGACCTCGATGCCACGCCGCCAGATCTCCGGCGCGGCGAAGCCCTTGACGGAGCCGGCGGAGTGCAGGATCGCCCGCAGTCCGGGCATGGCGTCGAGGACCGTCGCGTCGATACGGGGGCAGCCCCAGCCCGTCACGAGGATCTCGGTGCGGGCCAGCGCCTCCTTGACGCGCGGGTCGGTGAAGTCCTCGGCCACGAGATCCGGGTCGATGTCCACCGCCTCCCGCAGCCGCTCCAGCACCTCCGACGGGAAGACATGGGGCAGGTTGGCGGCGGTCATGGCGAACAGCGCCTGCGGACGCTCGGGCAAGGTGGTGACCCCCGGTCGAGGAAACGGATAGAAACCGCTCTCTAAATTAGGTGGCGGCGGATGAGAGGGTCAACGCAGAGGCATGCCGGCGAGGGCCGGCGTTCCAGGGAAGGGACGACAGGGATGACGGAGACGGTCACCAACTGGGCGGGCAACATCACGTACGGAGCGAAGGAGCTGCACCGCCCGTACTCGCTCGACACGCTGAGTGCCCTCGTGGCCGGGAGCGCGAAGGTGCGGGTGCTGGGCAGCGGGCACTCCTTCAACGAGATCGCCGAACCGGGCCCCGACGGCGTCCTGCTGTCGATCGCCGGGCTCCCCGCGGTGATCGACGTGGACTCCGCGGCCCGCACGGTGCGGGTCGGGGGCGGCGTCCGGTACGCGGAGCTCGCCCGCGCGGTCCACGCCCAGGGGTTCGCGCTGCCCAACATGGCTTCGCTGCCGCACATCTCGGTGGCGGGGTCGGTCGCGACGGGGACGCACGGCTCGGGTGTGGGCAACGGCCCGCTGGGCTCGGCGGTGCGGGAGGTGGAGCTGGTCGTCGCCGACGGGTCGAGGGTGACGATCGGACGGGACGACGAGCGCTTCGGCGGTGCCGTGACCTCGCTCGGCGCCCTGGGTGTCGTCACCGCGCTCACCCTGGACCTGGAGCCGGCCTTCGATGTCGAGCAGCACGTCTTCACCGAACTGCCGCTGGAGGGGCTGGACTTCGAGACGTTCTCGGCGGTCATGTCGGCCGCGTACAGCGTCAGCCTCTTCACGGACTGGCGGGAGCCGGGCTTCCGTCAGGTGTGGCTGAAGCGGCGGGTGGATCAGCCACTCGACCAGTTCACCTGGGCCGCGCCCGCCACCGAGAAACTGCACCCGGTGCCGGGGATGCCCGCGGTCAACTGCACCGAGCAGTTCGGGGTGCCGGGACCCTGGCATGAGCGGCTGCCGCACTTCCGGGCGGAGTTCACACCGAGCAGCGGGGCGGAGCTGCAGTCGGAGTATCTGCTGCCGCGGCGGTATGCCGTCGAGGCGCTGTATGCCATCGACGGTATTCGGCAGACGGTCGCCGGTGCACTGCAGACCTGCGAGGTGCGTACGGTCGCCGCCGACGAGCAGTGGCTCAGCCCGTCGTACGGACGCGACACGGTGGCGCTGCACTTCACCTGGATCGAGGACACTGCGGCCGTCCTGCCGGTGGTGCGACGGCTGGAGGAGGTGCTCGACGGCTTCGGGCCGCGGCCGCACTGGGGGAAGGTGTTCACCACGCCGGGCGAGGTCCTGCGCGGCCGCTACCCCAGGCTGGACGACTTCCGGACGCTGGCGGGCGGCCTGGACCCTGAGGCAAAATTCGCCAACGCCTTCGTCCGGGACGTGCTCGCCGACTGACTTTATAAAGCCCCTTTCCTAACCCCTTGTCGAAAGTCCCCGGCAGCCCATAGCCTTGCGCCGCGCCGGTGCCGATGCCGTCCCGGCGAGAGCCGAAGGGACGGGGGCAACCCGGTGAAGCGCACCTCACGTGACATCCGCACCGCGAACCGCTACGAGGTGTTGCGCCAGATCATCGCCGCCTCACCCACCTCCCGGCAGGAGCTGGCGGCCGCCACCGGGCTGAGCCTGGCCACGGTCGCCACGCTCGTCGGCGAGCTGCTCGACCTCTCGATGATCACGGAGGTCGGGTTCGAGGACTCGGCGGGAGGCCGCCCCCGGGGACTCGTCGCGGTCAACGCGTCGGGGGGCGCGTTGATCGGCGTCGACATCGCGGAGACCTACGTCCATGTCGAGCTGTTCGACCTCGGACTGAACGTGCTGGCCCGCGCCGAGGAGGACGTCCGCCCGGGTGAGAGCCTGCCCGAGCAGGTCGTCGGCCATGTCGCCGCGGTCGTGGGCCAGGTGGTCGCGCAGGCCGGCATCGAGGGTGCCCGTGTCCTCGGCGTCGGGGTGAGTGTGCCGGGCCAGGTGGACCGGGACACCGGGTTCTGCGAGTACGCGCCCAACTGGGACTGGCACGACGTGCCGCTGCTCGATCTGCTCACCGAGCACATCGCCTACCCGCTGTACCTGGACAATCCGCTGCGCGCCTCCGCGGTGGCCGAGCTGTGGTTCGGGGCCGCGCGCGGACGCGGGAACGCCGTGGTGGTGAACCTCGGCACCGGTGTGGGCGCCGGGCTCGTGCTCGGCGGCGGACTGCACCGGGGGGTCAGCAACAGCGCCGGCGAGTGGGGCCACACCACGATCGTCCTGGACGGCCGGGTGTGCCGCTGCGGCAAGCACGGCTGTGTGGAGGCGTACGTCGGCGCGTCCGGGATCATGCTGAATCTGCGGGAGCTGAGTCCCGGCAGCCCGCTGCTGCACCCGGACGACCAGACGGCCACCATCGCCGCCCTGGCCGAGGGCCTGCGGCAGAACGATCCGGTGGCGGTCGGCACGCTCCGCGACACCGTCCGCTACCTCGGCGCCGGGATCGCCAATCTGGTCAACCTGTTCAACCCCGAGGTGATCGTGCTCAGCAGCTGGGTCGCGGCCGCCCTCGGCGAGCCCTTGGTCGAGGAGGTGCGCGAGGCCGTCGCCCGGCACGCGCTGCCCCGTCCGATGGCCGCCACCGAGATCGTCCTGTCCCCGATCCCCACGGATCCGGTGTGCCTGGGCGCGGCGACGTTCGCGCTCGAGGGCGCCCTCCAGTCGGTCGGCCAGAAGTCGCCGAAACGCAGCACCACGCCCGCGAGGGCCAAGACGCACAACCCGCGTTAGCCAGAGCCTGGTTCCGGCAGTGGGCCGTAGGGCCCGGAAGGCAGTAACCCGCAGTACCCGAAGGGGGGTTGCGGGCCGCTGGTGCGGCGGCCCGCGATCCGTGACGTCCGGAATCCCGAACGCTCCGCAACGCTTCGAACAGACTTCGTCCAACCCCTTGCCGAAGCCTTAGCCGAAGGTTAACGTCCCGCACCGCGACACCAATTGAGCCACCTGGCGCTGAGCCGCTTCAGGCACCGGGCGCAGAGCCGCAGCCGTACTCGAGACAAGGACGTCAGCATGTCGGCAATGAGCAACGTCAACTGGGACCGCCGTACCGTTCTCCGGGCCGCCATGGGTATGGCCGCCGCCGGCGGACTGGCCGCGTGCGGGGGCAACACCGGACGCAGCAGCTCCGGCGAGGGCCTCACGCAGTACTTCCACGCGTACGGCGAGGCGGGCACCGAGCAGGCCATCAAGCGGTACGCGAAGGCCTACAAGGAAGCCAACGTCACCACCCAGTGGATCACCGGCTCCAACTTCGAGAACAAGCTGTTCCCGGCTCTGCTCACCAAGAACGCGCCCGACGTCTTCGAGTTCCACCCGCAGCTCCAGATGGTGACGAGCGGCCAGGTGGCGGACCTGAGCGACATCATCAACCCGGTCAAGGACGACTTCAACCCGGCCGACATCGCCTCGCACACGGTCGACGGGAAGATATACGGCGTCCGGATGATCGACGACCCGCAGTTCTTCTACTACCGGCCCTCGCTCTTCGAGAAGGCCAAGGTCGAGGTCCCCCAGACGCTGGAGGAGCTGATCGAGGTCATCGACAAGCTCACCACGAGCAAGGTCAAGGGCGCCTTCCTCGGCAACGACATCACCCCCGTCCAGTCCCCGCTGATCTGGTCGGCCGGCGCGGACACCCTCAACGACAAGAACGAGATCGCCTACCACACGGACGCCGTGGCGGACGGTCTGAGCCAGCTGCGCAAGCTGTTCACCAGCGGCAACCTGCTCCTGGACGCCCCGGCCGACTGGTGGGACCCCTCGGCCTTCACCCAGGGCCTGACCGCGATCCAGTGGTGTGGCATGTGGGCCATGCCGGTGATCCAGAAGGCGCTCGGCGACGACGTCGGCGTCTTCCCCTTCCCGAAGGTCGGCGACTCCGGCAAGTTCTCGGTCACCAACGGCGGCTGGTCGATGTTCGTCAACGCCAAGAGCAAGAACCTCGACGCGGCCAAGGAATACGTCAAGTGGCTGTGGATCGACCAGAAGGAGTACCAGGAGGACTGGGCGCTGTCCTACGGCTTCCACATCCCGCCGCGCACCTCGATCGCGCAGTCGGCCACCAAGCTCAAGTCGGGTCTGCCGGCCGAGGGCGTCAAGCTCTTCAGCGAGTACGGGCACTTCGACAACATCGCCTGGACGCAGGCGATGATCGCCTCGGTGAACGACGTGATCGCCAACTCCGTGCGCAAGGGCGGCAGTCCGGAGGCCGCGCTCGACGCCTGCGACAAGAAGGTCAACGCAGAGCTCAAGAAGCTCTTCGGATAGGCCGGCGGGCGGACCTCGACATGTCGACCACCACCAAGCTCGACCTCACGGACGCCGCCCCGGCCAAGCCTGAAAAGGCGCGGCCGCGGCGGAGTCTGCGGGCCAACAGCACCCTCAACTTCTGGCTCTTCACCAGCCCCTTCCTGATCGGCCTGGTGATCTTCGTCTTCGTGCCGATGGGCTGGAGCATCTACCTCAGCTTCTTCGAGGCACGCTTCACCGTCTCGCCGAGCGAGTTCATCGGCCTCGACAACTACAAGGCGATCCTGGACAACCCGGACTTCACGGGGTCCCTGGTCACCTTCACCGTCTTCGCCGCGTTCATCGTGCCCACCACGTGGGCGCTCTCGCTGGGCCTGGCGCTGCTGGTGCACCGGCTGACGTTCATGAAGGCGTTCTTCCGGTCGGTGTTCTTCATCCCGACCGCGGTCTCCTACGTGGCCGCGGCGCTGATCTGGAAGATGTCCATCTTCAACGGCGTCCGCTTCGGTCTGGCGAACACCGTCATCGGCTGGTTCGGCGTCGACAACACCGCCTGGCTGGCCAACCCCGACCCGCCCTGGTACTGGCTGGTCATCGTGACGCTGCGGCTCTGGCTCCAGGCCGGCTTCTACATGATCCTGTTCCTGGCCGCGCTCCAGAACATCCCGGCGGAGCTCTACGAGGCCGCCTCGATCGACGGCGCCAAGCCGGGCTGGCAGACCTTCCGGTACATCACCCTGCCCCAGCTGCGGGCCACCTCGACCGCGGTGATCCTGCTGCTGCTGATCGCCGCCTACCAGGCCTTCGACGAGTTCTGGAACCTGCTCGGCAAGGCGACCTGGGGCCAGCCACCCCTCGTGGAGCTGTACAAGACGGCCCTCGGTGAGAGCCAGGACTACGGCCAGGGCAGCGCGGGCGCGGTCATCCTCACCGTCCTCATCCTGATCATCACGCTGTTCCAGGGCAAGATCATGGGCTTTGGAAGGGGTGAGGAGTCCAAGTGACCACCACCGCACCTGACGTCACGAAGACCCCCCGCAAGAAGCGCGGGGGCAAGGTCATCGGCAACACCGGGCTCTACATCGCCACCGGTGTCGCGGCCCTGCTCTTCCTGGTCCCGTTCTATCTGATCGTCCGCAACGCCCTGATGACGGACCCGGAGATCACGGGCGAGAACTGGAAGTGGCTCCCCACCGACATCCAGTGGGGCAACATCACCGAACCGTTCAACGACGAGACCGTCGACTTCGGCCGGGCCCTGTGGAACTCCTGGGTCGTCGCCGTCCTGCACACCAGCGGCATCCTGCTGATCTGCTCGCTCGCCGGCTACGGCCTCGCCCGCATCCCCTACCGGCACGCCAACAAGGTCTTCTACGGCGTCCTGGTCACCCTGATGATCCCGACGGCCGTCACCTTCGTGCCGAGCTTCGTGCTGGTGTCGTCGCTGGGCTGGGTGGACACCTACCGCGGTCTCATCATTCCGGGCCTGTTCAGTGGTTTCACCTGCTTCCTGTTCCGGCAGTACTTCCTGGGGTTCCCCAAGGAGCTGGAGGAGGCGGCGCGGGTGGACGGACTCTCGTACTGGGGGGCGTACTGGCGGGTCGTCGTGCCCAACTCGCTGAACTTCTTCGCGGCGATGGCCACGATCACGTTCATCAGCGGCTGGAACTCCTTCCTGTGGCCCCTGGTCATCGGCCAGGACCCGAGCTCCTGGACCATTCAGGTGGCCCTGTCCTCGTACATGACCAACCAGACCGTCAACTACCACCTGATCTTCATGGCCACGGCCATTTCCATCCTGCCCCTGCTGCTCGTGTTCCTCTTCCTCCAGCGCTGGCTGGTGCAGGGGATCGCGCAGACCGGCATCAAGGGCTGACGTTCTCTTCTCAAGACCTGGAGACCGATGTCTTTCCGCACCACCGCCGTCGACTACGTCGAGGACGTCTCACCCGGTAGCGGGGCCCTGCCGCCCCGCGCCTGGTACGCCGCCTCCGACGCGAAGGCGCTGTCGCTCAACGGCAGTTGGCGCCTGCGTGTCTCGGCGACCGTCGACGCCGAGGACGACTCGTTCGCCGAGGAGGGCTACGACGCCGGGGACTGGGCCGAGGTCCAGGTCCCCGGGCACTGGGTCCTCCAGGGGCACGGTTCGCCCATCTACACGAACCATCTGTACCCGTTCCCGGTGGACCCGCCGCACGTCCCGACCGAGAACCCGACCGGCGACCATCTGCGCGTCTTCGACCTTCCCGAGGGCTGGCCCGCGGACGGCGGCGCGGTGGTCCGCTTCGACGGCGTCGAGTCCTGCGCGCGGGTCTGGCTGAACGGCACGGACATCGGTGAGTTCAAGGGGTCGCGGCTGCCCCATGAGTTCGCGGTGGGGCATCTGCTGAAGCCGAAGGGCAACGTCCTCGCGGTCCGGGTCCACCAGTGGTCGGCCGGCTCCTACTTGGAGGACCAGGACCAGTGGTGGCTGCCCGGCATCTTCCGTGACGTCACGCTGCTGCACCGCCCGGCGGGCGGCGTCCTGGACTTCTTCGTGCACGCCGACTACGACCACGTCACAGGCGAGGGCACCCTGCGCGTCGACTCCGACGTCGACGGGCGGGTGACCGTGCCCGCCCTGGACATCGATGTCGCGACCGGCGAGTCGGTGACGGTCGCCGTGGAGCCGTGGAACGCCGAGACACCCCGGCTGTACGACGGCGAGCTGGTCACCGAGGGCGAGCGGGTCCCGCTGCGCATCGGCTTCCGCACGATCGTCCTGGAGGACGGTCTGCTCAAGGTCAACGGCGTGGCGATCCTCTTCAAGGGCGTCAACCGGCACGAGTGGCACCCCGCGAAGGGGCGCGCGCTCGACCTGGAGACCATGCGCGAGGACGTGCTGCTGATGAAGCGGCACAACCTCAACGCGGTGCGCACCTCCCACTACCCGCCGCACCCGGCCTTCCTGGACCTGTGCGACGAGTACGGCCTGTGGGTCATCGACGAGTGCGACCTGGAGACCCACGGCTTCACCGAGCAGGACTGGCGGGACAACCCGGTCGACGACGACCGCTGGACCCCGGCCCTTCTCGACCGCGCGGCCCGCATGGTCGAGCGCGACAAGAACCACCCCTCGATCGTCTTCTGGTCGCTGGGCAACGAGGCCGGCACCGGACGCGGCCTCACCGCGATGGCCGAGTGGATCCACGGCCGGGACTCCTCACGCCTCGTGCACTACGAGGGCGACTGGAACTGCCGCGACACGGACGTCTATTCGCGGATGTACGCCAACCACGCCGAGGTCGAGAGAATCGGCAAGGAGCTCGACGGCGGCACCCACAGGCGCCGTGAACTCCCCTTCATCCAGTGCGAGTACGCACACGCCATGGGTAACGGCCCCGGCGGACTCGCCGACTACCAGGAGCTGTTCGAGAAGCACGACCGGCTCCAGGGCGGCTTCATCTGGGAGTGGATCGACCACGGCATCGAGCACCCCGCGCTGGGCTACGCCTACGGCGGCGACTTCGGCGAGGAGCTGCACGACGGCAACTTCGTCTGCGACGGCCTGATCTTCCCCGACCGCACGCCCTCCCCCGGCCTGGTCGAGTACAAGAAGGTCATCGAGCCGGTCCGGATCGAGGGCGACGGCGCCGACGGCACCGTGCGGGTGACCAACAAGTACGACTTCGCCGACCTGTCGGCGCTGGCCTTCGAGTGGTCGTACCAGGTCGAGGGCGAGACGGTGGAGTCCGGCTCGCTGTCGGTGCCCGCGCTGAAGCCCGGTGAGACGGCCGACGTGAAGCTGCCGGAGCCGCCCGCGGACCACCGGGGCGCGGAGACGCGGTGGACCGTGCGGGCGCTGCTGGCGCAGGACACGTCCTGGGGGCCGGCGGGCCATGTGGTGGCGTGGGGCCAGTTCCCGGTCGCCGCCCGCCCGTCGCCGTCCGTCGCGCCCACCGAAGCGCCCGTGCGCGACGAGCGGCGGATCACGCTCGGCCCGGCCGTCTTCGACGCCCGTACCGGTGCGCTGCGGTCGGTCGGCGGGGTGCCGGTCGAGGGACTGCGCCTGGACGTGTGGCGGGCGACGACGGACAACGACGACGGCGCCGAGTGGGAGACGGACACCCGGTACGGGGTGCTGTGGCGGGGGCTCGGCCTGCACCGGATGCAGCACCGGCTGGACGCGGTGGAGCTGTCCGACGACGCGCTGACCGTGCGGACCCGGGTGTCCCCGGCCGCCCGCGAGGTGGGTCTGGCCACGGTGTACCGCTGGACCTCCGACGGCGACCGGCTGAAGCTGACGGTGTCCGTGGCGCCCGAGGGCGACTGGACGGTGCCGCTGCCCCGCCTGGGCATCCGGCTCGGGCTCGCCGAGGCGGACGCGGTGCGGTGGTTCGGCGGCGGTCCCGGAGAGGCGTATCCGGACAGCCGTCTGGCGTCGACCGTCGGCCGTTGGCAGTCGACGGTGGACGGTCTTCAGACGCCGTACGTGCGCCCGCAGGAGAACGGCGCCCGTGCCGACGTCCGCTGGGCGGAGATCGGCGGGCTGCGGATCGAGGGCGACCCGGAGTTCTGGTTCACCGCCCGCCGCTGGACGACCGAGCAGCTGGACGCGGCCACCCACCTCACCGACCTCACCCCCGGCAAGACGGTCTGGGTCAACCTCGACCACGGCCTGCACGGCCTCGGCTCGCAGTCCTGCGGACCGGGCCCGCTGCCGCGGTACCACCTGAAGGCGGAGCCGGCGCAGTTCTCGTTCGTGTTCTCGACCGCCAAGTAAGAGATCCGTTAATCGATTGACTGATTGATCGACATTCCGACACTGTCGGAACGTCGCCAGCGGCCGGTCGGCATCCTTGCCGACCGGCCGCGCTTCTGTTTGCGCACAGAGGAGTTGATGCCACTTGGTCGGCAGCATCGAGGTCCGCGGACTGTCCCGCACCTTCCACACCACCGTCCGCCGACCGGGCTTCACCGGCGCGGTCCGTTCCCTGGTCAACCCGGAGCGGGTCGCCAAACACGCCGTCACCGACATCACCTTCGACGTGTCCCCGGGCGAACTCCTCGCCCTGCTGGGTCCGAACGGTGCCGGCAAGTCCACCACCATCAAGATGCTCACCGGCATCCTCACCCCCACCGCCGGCCATGCCCGGGTCGCGGGTGTGGTGCCCTACGAGGAACGCGAGCGCAACGCCCGCAACATCGGCGCGGTGTTCGGGCAGCGCACCCAGCTGTGGTGGGACCTTCCCGTGCGGGAGTCGTTCGCGATCCTGCGGGACATCTACGAGGTGCCGAAGGCCGAACACGCCGCCCGCCTCAAGGAGTTCGACGACCTCCTGGACCTGTCGTCGTTCTGGGACACCCGGGTGCGCCACCTCTCGCTCGGCCAGCGCGTCCGCAGCGACCTCGCCGCCGCCCTGCTCCACGATCCGCCGGTCGTCTTCCTCGACGAGCCCACCATCGGCATGGACGTGGTCGTCAAGGAGCAGGTCCGGGAGTTCCTCAGGCACCAGGTCGAGGAGCGCGGCCGCACGGTCCTGCTCACCACCCACGACATGACGGAGGTCGAGCGGCTCGCCGAGCGGGTCGTCCTCGTCAACCACGGCCGGCTGGTCCTCGACGGCTCCCTCGACGAGATCCGCCGCAAGTTCGGCTCGACCTGGCAGGTGCGGGCCACCCTCGCCGACCCGCACGCCGAGATCGTCCCGCTGCCGGGCATCACGCTGCTCCAGCAGACGGGCCCGCGCCTGGTGTTCGGCCCGGACGGCGTCGACGCGCCGACCGTGCACCAGGCACTGAAGGCCGTCATCGAGCGGTACGAGGTGACGGACATCGCGCTCGACGAGGCGGACCTCGAGGACGTGATGCGGGCCGCCTACGTCCATGCGGAAGGGGTCTGACATGGCGGCGATCCACGCCTGGCGGGCCGCCCGCGTCACTCCCCTCGGCGAACTGCACACCCCGCCCCGTATGACGGCCGCCCTGCTCCGTCTGACCGTGCAGATCGTGCTGGTGGCGTCCCTGTGGCACGGCCTGTACCAGAACACCGGCACCACGGCCGGACTCGACCGCGACCAGGCGGTGACCTACGCGGTCCTGGCCGTACTGGCCTCCCGGCTGCGGGAGCTGGACCAGTACGCGGGCCGCGACACCGTCCTGCAGCACATGCACTTCGGCACGATCATCTACTGGTACCTGCGCCCGCTGAAGCCCCAGCGGTACTACGCCCTGCGCGCGTTCGGCGAGCAGCTCTACGGCCTTGCCTGGGCGCTGGGCGGATACGCGGTCTGTCTGGCGCTCGGGGTCGTCGAGCCGCCCGGATCCGTGGCCGTGGCGGGGGTGTTCGCGCTCAGCCTGCTGCTGGGCCAGTGGGTCCTGTACTACGTCATGCTCGTCATCGACCAGCTGTGCTTCTGGACCCTGCGCAACGGCGCCGCGATGCTCATCCTGATCTTCGCGCAGAACCTCCTGGCGGGTGTGTACGCGCCGCTGTGGTTCTTCCCCGACTGGTTCATCACGTTGAGCACGTTCCTGCCGTTCCAGGCGACGCTGAGCGTGCCCCTGTCGATCTACATCGGCCGGATCGAACTGTCCGACGCCGCGCTCCAGTTGGCGATCCAGGCCGCCTGGGTCCTCGCGCTGGCCCTGTTCACCCGTCTGCTGTGGCGGCGGGCCGCCCGCCGTGTCGTCTCCCAGGGAGGCTGATGCCTGTGAACGCCGTCCGGATCGCGTGGCGCATCACGCGTCTCAACTTCCGTGCCCAGCTGGAGTACCGCTCCGAGTTCCTGATGATGATCGCGATCGGCGCGGTCTGGCAGGTGTCGGTGATCGTGTTCGCGACGGTGCTGCTGACCCGGTTCACCGGGATGGGCGGCTGGGACAGCTCGGACGTGCTGCTGATCCCGGCGACCCGGATGCTGGCGCACGGCCTGTTCGTGCTGTTCCTCGGCCGGGTGCACGGTCTGGGCCGGCACATCCAGGAGGGAGTCATCGACACCTATCTGGTCCGCCCGATGCCGGTCTACCGCCAGCTCCAGCTCTCCTACTTCCCGACCAACGCGATCGGCGACCTGACGGTGGCCGCGGGCCTGATGGCGGGCGCGCTCAGCCGCAGCGACCTGGACTGGACGGCGGGCCGGATCTCGTACCTGGTCGTGGCCGTGCTCGGCGGACTGCTCCTGGAGGCGGCCCTGTTCACGGTGGTGGCCTGCGCGTCGCTGCGTTTCCCGGCCGCCGACTACTGGGGGCGCTGGCTGGAGGAGCTCCTCGGCACCTTCGGCAGCTACCCGCTCAACGTGCTGCCGAGGGCGGTGGGCGGACTCCTGACGTACGGCCTCCCGCTCGCGTTCGTCGCCTACTTCCCGACCGCCGTGCTCACCGGCCACGACACCGGCGTCCCGTACTGGCTGGCCGCGGCCTCGCCGCTGCTGGGGGCGCTGGCCTACCTCGGGTCGCGCCGGCTGTGGCACGTCAGCCTCAAGCACTACACCGGGGTCAACGGATGACGGGGCCGCAGGTGGTCCTGGCCGGAAGCTAGGCTCGGGCGCGATGGACGAGCGAGAGGAACGGGTGCGGGCGTACGCCGCCGAGGGGGTCGTCTGGTCCCGGCTCGCCGGGCTGCTGCCGGGCGCCGAGGACGTGGATCTGATCCAGGGGTGCTGGGACATCGGCGAGCAGGAGGGGGGCCTCTTCCAGCTGGTGGACCGGCTGTTCGAGCTCGAGCTGTCCGTGGACGACTCGGCACGGGCCGAGCTCGCGGCGATGGCCTCGCAGTGGGCGGTGTGGGACCAGCTCGCCACGGACATCGTCGACCTGCCCGGTTCTCGGGGGCAGTTGCGGGTGCTCGAGGGCTTGGAGCCGGTCGACAAGGACGGCATGGCGCTGGTGCCGTGGATGCGGTGCGAGGGCTGCGGCCGCGTCCTCGCCATGGAGCATCGGTACGAGTCGTGGGGCGCCCTGTCGTTCCAGCCCGTGTCGTACGTCGTGTCCGTGCCCGACGGCACGCTCCTGGGGTTCGACAACGAGAAGGAGGGTGCCGTGTGGCGCGCGTTGGACGCGTTGACGGCACCCTGCCGGGTGGCGGCCGCGGGCGGGTGACTTCCCGGTGGCGGCGGGGACACGGCGAGGCCGGCCTACACGGGCTCGTCCAGGGGGCTCAACCCGCCGCTCCGAACGGGCTGTTCGGCCGGGAGGTCCGCCAGGGAGCGGATCCCTGGTATCGGCGACGGCAGCAGCCACAGCACCGACAGCACCCCGCCGACGGCGACCGTGACGAGGGTCGCGCGCAGCCCGAAGGTCGTGGCGAGCGCCCCTCCGGTCAGTGCGCCGAGGGGACGTACTCCGTAGTTGACGGTGCCGAACGCCCCGGTCACGCGACTGCGCAGAGCGTCCGGAGTCACCGCGGTCTGCAGGGAGTTGAGGTTGACGTCGAACCACATCACCCCGAGGCCCACCAGGAAGTAGGCGCCGCCCAGGCACCCCGCGGCGGCCCACGCCGGTCCGCCGGCGACCGCGGCGAGGGCGTAGGGCGCCGGGAACAGTACGGCCCCCACGGCGACCGCGCGCCCGACTCCGATACGGCGGGACAGCCGGGGCGCGGTCAGGGCGCCGACGAGAGAGCCGGTCGCCCCGACGCCGAGGGTCAGTCCGATGGCTCCCGGCGAGAGGTGGAGGACCCGGTCCGCGAACAGCACCACGAGGCCGGTGCCCGCCAGGAACGTGAAGAAGTTGACGGTCGTGCAGCAGCCGAGGCTCGCCCGCAGCACCGGGTGCCGGACGACGAACGCCAGACCCTCGCGGGCGTCGCGCAGCAGCGCGGGCACGGCGGCGCCGGTGCGGGTCGCGGGCGCCGGTTCGTCGACCCTGATCCGGCCGAGCAGCAGGGCGGAGGCGAGGAAGGACAGGGCGTCCACGACGACGGTGACCGGTGCGCCGATCGCCTGCACGAGACCGCCGCCGACCGCGCGGCCGGCGACGAACGAGGCGGAACGGGCGGCGCTGAACTTGCTGTTGGCGTCGACGTACGAGGAAGGCGGCACCAGCCGCGCGAACAGCGGCTGCCACGCACAGCCGGCCACCACGCCCGCGAGGCCGGTCAACAACGCCACCGCGTACAACTGGCCGAGCGTGACCGTGCCCCACAGGTAGGCGGCGGGCAGCGACAGCAGCACGCCCGCCCGCACGAGGTCGGTGACGATCAGCAGCCGCCGTTTGCGCCTGCGGCCGTCGACCCAGGCGCCCAGCACGATCCCGAGCAGGTTGGGCGCCCAGGCGAGTGCGGTCAGCAAGGCGACCTGCGCGGCCGAGGCGTCCAGAAGGCTGACGGCGATCAGCGGGACCGCCACCTCGGAGACCCGGTCGCCGAACTGGGAGACGGCCCCGCTGGTCCACGTGAGCCGGAAGCGACGGTCGCGCCACAGGGAGGTCTCGGAGACCGATATCCGCGGGCGCCTCACTCCGGCGCCCCGGACTCCTCGTCCGCCGCCTCCGGCAGGGCGTACAGAAGCATCCGCACGGCCCGGCCGTCCGGCGGCTGCTGTGCGGGCTCGCGGGTGACGTAGGGGGCGAGGAGCTCCTCCATCGCGTCCTTGAGCGCGGCCAGTTCCCCGGCGGTGACGACGATGCCGGTGTTGTTGGACATCGCGGCGCCCATCCACTCCGGCTCCAGGCGCGGCGCGGTCTCGGTCAGCCAGCGCATCGGCAGCTCCGCGCGGCTCGCGAACATCTCGCCGGCGAGCACCTGGGCGGCCGCCCGGCCCTCCTCGTCCGGCGGCACCTCGAACCGGTACCCGCGCGCCACGGCCTCCCAGCGCCGCTCGCGCCGGTCCGCTCCAGACTCAGCGTCCCGGACCAGTCCGAAGCCCGCGAGATGGCGCAGATGCCAGCTGGTGACGGACGGGGTGGCCCCCACGTGCGGGGACAGCTGGGTGGCCGTGGCGGGCCCGTACCGCTGCAACCGCTCCAGGGCCGCGAGCCGTACGGGGTGGGCCAGCGCGCGCATGGCCTTCGGGTCGGTGATCTCCAAGTCGCCGAAGCGATTGCCGGAATCCATGACGTGAGAGTGTCCTCTCACAAAGTATGAGAGTCAACTCTCATGACTCTCACTGTTTCCCCAACTGCCCTTGCCCGCCACACTGGTTGCCGTCGAACCTGAGCACCGTTCACCTTCTGCCCCACCTTTCGACCGGAGCCCCCCATGAGAAGACTCCTCGGCACCCTCGCGGCCGCCGCGCTGGCCGTCACCGGCCTCGCGGGCACCGGCGCCACGCCCGCGGCCGCGGCGACCAGCGGCTCGTTCAACGTGCTGACGTACAACGTCGCCGGCCTCCCGGAGGGCCTGAGTTCCGGCAACCCGGAGACCAACACCCCGCTGATCTCAACTCGGTTGGGGGCGTACGACATCGTCAACGTCCAGGAGGACTTCAATTACCACGCGGCCCTGTACGCAGGCGACAACCACCCGTACCGCACCGCGACCAGCGGCGGCGTGCCGTTCGGTGACGGTCTCAACACCCTCTCGGACCATGCATTCGAGGACTTCGAGCGGGTGAAGTGGAACAACTGCACCGGCACCAACTGCCTGACGCCGAAGGGCTTCTCGCTCGCCCGGGTCCGGCTCGCCGAGGGGGTCTTCGTCGACCTCTACAACGTCCACACCAACGCGGACGACACCGCCGACGCGCTCGCCGCCCGGCGTGCCAACATCACGCAGCTGTCGGACTTCATCCGGGCGAACTCCTCGGGCAACGCGGTGATCGTCATGGGCGACACGAACACGCGTTACACCCGCAGCGGTGACAACATCCGCACCCTCGCCGACGAGAACGGCCTCACGGACGCGTGGGTGCAGCTGGCGAAGGGCGGCGTCCGGCCCACCCAGGGAGCGGACGCGCTGGTCTGCCCCACGACGGCGCCGCCGAACGGCTGCGAGGTGGTGGACAAGGTGCTCTACCGCGGCAGTGACCTGCTGTCCCTGAACGCCACCCGCTACCAGAACGCGTGGGCCTCGTTCCTCGACCCGGCGGGCGCCAACCTCTCCGACCACTTCCCGCACACGGTCGACTTCTCGTACACCCTCGACTCCTCCCTGCGGGCGAGCGACTTCTTCGGCGGCCCGCACGGCACGGCGTACAACGACGCCGACGACCTGCCCTCCACGGTGTCCCCCCGCACGCTGACCCTCCGCGGCGGCACCCGCCTCGACGCGGTGTCCCTGACCCACGACGGCGGTACGACGCTGAGCCACGGCGGCACGGGCGGCACCGCGTCGTCACTGACCCTGGCGTCCGGTGAGCATCTCAGGTCCGTGAAGCTGACACAAGGTCAGAAGGACGGCCGTACCCGGATCTTCTCGGCCGCCTTCACCACCGACAAGGGCCGCACCCTCTCCTCCGGTACGGCGACGTCCGACACGAAGACCTTCACGGCACCCTCCGGCTGGCAGATCGCCGGGTTCACCGGACGGTCGGGCACCGAGATCGACAAGCTGGGCGTGCTGTACGCACCGATCAGCTAGGCGCGGCCGTTCCGCAGGGTGCGCCCGGCCGTCGGGATCCACGCCGACCGGGCGCACCGGCGTCGGGCCGTACTACCGGCGCGTCAGCACGCAGAACTCGTTGCCGTCGGGGTCGAGCATCTCGACCCGGCCCGTCTCGCCCGGGTCGGTGTCGGCGAGTTCGGCGCCGAGGGCGAGGAGCCGCTCGACCTCTGTCCGCTGGTCACCGCCGACGGGTGGCGCGAGGTCGAAGTGCAGTCGGTTGCGGCCCGCCTTCGGGGCGACCGGCGGGCCGCCCCAGGTGATCTTCGTACCGCCGTGCGGCGACTGGATCGCGGTCTCCTCGTCCTGGTCCCAGACCAGCGGCCAGCCCAGCGCCTCGCTCCAGAAGTACCCGACGGCCTGCGAACCGTCGCAGGCCAGCGCTCCGATGAACCCGGTGTCGGCGAGGAACTTGTTGCCCGCCGGGATCACACAGAACTCGTTGCCCTCGGGGTCGGCGAGCACCACGTGCCCCTCCTCCGGGAGTTGGCCGACATCGATGTGCCGCGCGCCGAGACGCAGCGCCCGGTCCACCGTCTCCCGCTGTTGCTCCGGGAAGGCGCTCGTCAGGTCGAAGTGCATCTGGTTCTGGCCGACCTTCTTCTCCTGGGCCGGAAGGAAGCGGAGCCGGAACCCGTACCCCTCGGAGGGCAGCAGCGCGATTCCGTCGCGCGGGTCGTCGATCAGCTCCCGCCCCAGGACACCGGACCAGAATCCCGCGAGACTCCGTGGCTCACTCGCACCGAAACACATCGCGAACAGTTGACAAGTCATAGCCCCGCGCATCCCCGATCCGCTGCCCGGCCACTGCCGACAGGACGCCTCGCCGACTCCCCGGGGCGGAAGCCTAGGGGCGAGCCGGCATCACGCGCAGCCCAATATTCGACGGACCTTGATGTACTAGCATGAGACCTAGACACCCTAGGTTTTGACATAGCCCAGGTTTCCCTTCGGCACCCCGGAGCCCCATGGCCCGCGCAGGAATCACCCCCGACCGTCTCACCGCGGCCGCCGCCGACCTCGCCGACGAGGTCGGGTTCGAGAGCGTCACCCTCTCCGCGCTGGCGCGGCGCTTCGGGGTGAAGGACGCGAGTCTGTACTCGCACGTCAGGAATCTTCAGGAGCTGCGGACCCGTGTCGCGCTGCTCGCCGGGGGCGAGATGATCGACCGGATCGCCGTCGCCGTGGCGGGGCGGGCCGGGAAGGACGCGCTGGCCGCGTTCGCCGGGGCCTACCGGGAGTACGCGCTGGAGTGCCCGGGGCGGTACGCCGCCACCCAGATCCGTATCGACCAGGCCCTCGTCGCCGACTCCCCCGGCCTCCGCCGCACCGCCGAGATCACCTACGGCATGCTCCGCGCCTACGGCCTCGAGGAACCCGACCTCACCGACGCCGTACGCCTGCTGCGCAGCACCTTCCACGGCTACTGCGCGCTGGAGGCGAGCGGCAGTTTCGGCGCCCCCCGAGACGTACAGAAGTCCTGGAAACGCACCATCGACGCCCTGCACGTCCTGCTGCAGAACTGGCCCCGCGAGGAGAGCGAAGAAGAGTGACCGACCTCTACTACGACGTCCACGGCACCGGTCCCGTGCTGCTGATCATCCCCGGCGGAGCGGGCCATCCCATGGGGCTCGGTCCGCTGACCGAGGCACTCGCCGACCGGTTCACCGTCGTCGTCCTCGACCCGCTCGGCCTGGCCCACGGCCGGCTCGGCTCGCCCGTCGACGACCAGCGCGTCGAGGACTGGAGCGACAGCGCCCGGCGGGTCCTCGACAGCGTCCTTCCCGACGGCGACACCGCCTACGCCCTCGGCACCAGCGCCGGCGCCGTCGTCGCCCTCGACCTGCTCGCCCGCCACCCTGAGCGGTTGCGGCACGTCGTCGCGCACGAGCCGCCGTGTGTGGGCGTACTCCCGGACGGGCACCGGCACCGGGCCATGTTCCGGGAGGTGGTCGACACCTACCGCACGGCCGGGCTGCGAGCTGCCGCCGCGCGGATGACCGCCGGGCTCACCGACCAGCCCACCCCGGCTACAGAGACGCCCCTGGTGGGTCAACCCCTCACCCGTGAGGAGGAGTTGGGCAACCCCATGGCACTTTCCCTCGCACACGTCCTCGCCCCGTTCACCTCCTACGACCCCGATCTCACCGCCCTGGCCTCCGCCCCCCTCACCCTCGCCGCCGGCACCGACTCGCGCGGCCAACTCCTGTACCGCACCGCTGAGTTCACCGCCCGGCAGACCGGGGCCGCCTTCGCCGAATTTCCCGGCGGACACCTCGGCGTCGCCCAGCATCCCGACGCCTTCGCCGAACATCTCGTCGGAGTGGTGGGGTTCGGCGAACGCGGTCACGACAGGTCGCCCACCGCGTCCGCGTAGTACGTCGATTCCTTGAGGTGGAGGGCGAGTTCACGGAAGTTCCAGCCCTCGCCCGGGGAGTCGTCGAGTTCGGCCTCGGTGAGCGCGTCGAGGCGGGCGGACCAGATCCGGGCCAGTCGGTCCAGGCGGCTTCGGGCCTCGTCCAGGTCCTCCTGGGTGAAGGGCGCCAGGTCCGCCCCGGTCGTGATCGCCGAGGCGTGCCAGTGGTCCGGCCGGGGGTCCGTGCCCGCCAGCCGGGCCTCCATTTCCGCGAGATGGTCGACGAGGTGATCGGCGACCCGGCGGATCACCTTGTGCGGGGTGTAGACACGGCCGTCGGTCTCGTACAGCCTGCCGTCCCAGGTGGTCCAGGTCGCGGCCAGGGCGAGGACGTGGTCGACCATCCCGGTGACGGCCCGGGCGGGGGTTTCCCGCGGGTTCTCGGTCATACCGGCACGCTAGAAGCGTGTCGGTTCGGTGCCCGCCGAAGTGTCCCCGAGGGGCCCGCTACGCTCCGCGCTCCCCCGCACTGCGCTCCACACAGAACTCGTTCCCCTCCGGATCGGCCAGCACCGCCCATCCCGTACCGTCCGGCTTGCGCTGGTCGTCGAAGAGCTTGGCGCCCAGCCCGAGCAGCCGCTCGACCTCCTCGTCGCGCGTACGGTCCTGCGGCTGGATGTCGAAGTGGATCCGGTTCTTGGCCGTCTTGGGCTCCGGCACGGTCACGAAGAGCAGACCCGCGGCCTCGATCAGCGCCTCCTCGTCGCCGGGGTGGTCGTCCTCGTGCAGCGGCAGGCCGAGGACCTGGGACCAGAAGCCGCCGAGGGCGTAGGCGTCGGCGCAGTCGATCGTCGTATGACGGATGGCGGAAGTCATACGGCGGATTCTTGTCCAGTGCCTTCGCGGAGATCAATGCGCTTTTCGAAGAGATCGACGCGCGCGGCAACCAATCCTTCACCCGCGGCCACCTCAGGGCATGACTTCAGCACCACGCACCACGCGCCACCGCCGCATCCGGGGCGCCCGCAAGCCACTGATCGCGGGGCTCGCCGCCACGGCCGCGCTCGTCGGCGCCTGGTACGCGACCGCCGGGGCGAGCACGGCCACCGGGCTCACCGTGTCCACGACCACGGTGTCCCTGTCCGCCAAGTTCCCCTATCTGTCGGCGGGTTACAACAACAGCCGCGAGTGGACTCGCACGGCGACGGCGGCCGCCCCGAACGGCACCCTGCGGGTGGCCTGGCCCGCCTCCGACGGCATCCACGTCACACCGCTGACGGCGACCGGCAAGCGTTCGGGTGCGGACACGATCGTCAAGGGCGCCAAGGAGGTCGGCGGGCTGGTCGCGCACAACAACGGGTTCGCGCTGCTCACCCGGGTCGCCGACACCAACAAGTGGAAGGAGACGGCGGCCGCGATCGTCCGCTACACGAACGGCACGAAGACCTTCCAGACCAAGCTCACCGGCACCGCCACCCACGACACGTCCCCCACCCTTGACGGACAACTCACCTGGAACGGCACCAAGTACGGTGCCTACTTCGTGGTCCACGGCGCGGGCGGCTTCGCCGACGGGCACTTCGGCGACAAACTGTCGTACCTCAGCAGCAAGGGCAAGAAGCTGAGCGGCGGCTGGAGTTGGGGCTGCAGCCACAACGAGGGCATCGCCCTGCACCCCGAGACGTCCGGCGCCTTCACCTCCCTCTGCTTCGACGACTGGCGCTCGGGCCTGTTCGTGTCCACCGGTATCGGCGCCCCCGATGTCGCCCCGGTCGTACAGCGCGAGCAGTGCTGGGCGGGTTACTGCGGCGGTACGTTCGCCGGCCGTACGGGCGACCTGGTGAAGTCCGCCACCGGCCGCTACGCCACCGCGTTCGCCTCCCGCGGTGCCGCGTCGGCCAAGAAGAACCCCGACGACTCCAGCGGGCGCGGCTGGAGCGTCACGCCGAAGACCGGCACCCACCAGGTCGCCGTCGCGTTCATGAAGAACCGCGACTCCGGTCCCGGCAAGGCGGTCTACCTCTCCACCACCAAGGGCACGGACCACGTCAACGTCCGCCTCGCCCCGTACGGCAAGGACCGGCTCCTGCTCTCCTGGGAGTCCGTCAAGAACGCCAAGTGCACGGCCGGCACCTGCACCGGCACCTTCGCGGGCACCCATCTGCGTCTCATCGACTGGAACGGCAAGTTCCAGGGCGCGGACAAGATCGTGAACACGCGGATCACCGGTGACATCGCGGTCCAGAAGGACTCCACGCTGGCCTGGGCGTCCGTTCCCGTCACCCCGTCGTACGCGTCCGCCCTCACCGGGGCGTCCCCGACGACCAAGACGCTGAAGATCAGCCGCCTGACTCCCTGAACGCGTACAACCACCTCCCCGTCCGGCGTGTCTCCCAGGTGCGATGCACGCGGACGGGGGAGGTCGGTGCGATGTCCGACGAACAGTTCAAGCGGGATGTGCAGCGTTTCTTCTGGCTTCCACCGGATGTGCCGCGCCCGCCCGCCCGGGTGTGGGCCACCCTGCGGGTCTGGCTGCTCTGCCTGGCCTTCGGGGCGCTGGGTACGGCTGTCGGCTGGGACGAGGAGGGTCTCTTCGCGATGATGATGGTGGCGCTGCTGAACCTGCTGGACGACGTGTCCGAGGGGGTACGCCACCGCTGGCCCGCCTTCGTGGCCGCCCTGGCGTCCGGCTGGGGCGTGAACCGGTTCGCCCACGCCTCGGTGCCTTCCTCCGACTCGCTGTGGGACGAGTACGGCATCTATGCCCTGTGGACGCTGGCGGCCATGGCGACCTTCGTCGCGGTCAGTCGGCTGCCCCGGCGGTGAGTACGCCGACCATCCGGCGTACGACCTCGGCGGGCAGCGCCGGATTCCGGGCCGCCGTCTCCGCGTTGCCGGTGCCCGTCCGCAGCAGCATGACCAGGAGCCGGACCGGCAGCCGAGGGTGGAGCGCGGCGGCATGCCGGATGTGCTCGTGCGGATCCTCCAGCAGCCGCGCGGCGCCCGCCGCCGACAGCCGGGGGTCGGTGGCGGCGCGGTAGCGCACCTCCTCGTCGGGGTCCCTGCTGAGCCGTTCCACCAGCTCGGGCGTGGACCGCGGGTCGTCCAGGGCCAGTTGGCGCATGCGGGGGCTGGGATCGTCCGCGTACCGCAGGAGTCCGTGACGGGGGAAATTGGGGTGGCCGCGCGGCCGGTCGGGGCTGGTGAGGCTGCCGGTCCACCACTGCCACACCTCCAGGAGCATGTCGGCGGGCGCGTCGTCGCAGGACTCGGCCAGAAAGAGCTGGACCACACGGTCCTCGTCCCGGGCCAGACGTGCGACGACGTCCGGCGGCAGCCGGCGGGCGCGGGCGACGCTTCTGCGGATGAGCGGGTGGCAGGAGGCGGCCAGGCGGCGCATGGTGTCCTCGTCCTCGTGGAGGGCGACGACCCAGTCGAGAGCCCACGAGTGCTGGCTCGGGTCGAACTCGAAGTCGATGCGCGCGCGTTGCTCCTCGGTGAGGTCGGCCCGCTGCGCCACGACGTAGCGGACGCCGGGGTCGGGGTCCTCGGCGAGGAGGGCCACGAGGTCCGGGTCCAGACGCGGGTTGAGTGCCAGCGAGCGGCGCTCGTCCGACTCTCCGTGCCGTGCCAGGTGTTCAGCGAGGCCCCGCTCCAGGCGGCACGTCTCGAGTGCCTGGCGCCGGATGTCCTGGACCTCCTGGATCTCCTGGGCCTCGAACACCGCACGGGGCATGGGGTGTTGCCGGTGGTGCAGCAGCCGGGCCCGGACGCGCACGGTGCCGTGCGGATCCGCCAGGAGCGCTTCCTGTGCGGCGGCGTCGAGATGGGGCCAGGCCGCCAGGCAGGCCACGGCCCGCACGCCGCCGTCGGGATCGGCGGCCAACGCGACCGACACCTCGGGCGGCAAGGTCTTGAGGCGGGCCGTCTCGGAGCGCACGCGCGGGGACGGGTCGGCGGCGAGTCTGCGGCAGGTGCCTTCGTCGAGTTCGGCCCAGCGCTCGGCGGCGATCATGGTGAGCAGCCACCGCTGGCGCTCGTCCTGCTCGGCGAGGATCACCCGGTCCCACTGCTCGGGAGTGATGTTCTGGTGCTCGGCCGCCCGCATCCGCCGTTCCCAGTCCGGATGGGCCAGGGCGGCGTCCAGGGCTTCTGTCGACAGTGCGGTGTACATCGCATACGAAGACCTGTCCACCAGCTCGGACCGCAGCTCCTTCGGGGTGGCCGCGTTGAGCGAGAGCCCGCTCGCCCAGGCGTCGATCACCTTCTCCGGGGGCCTCGGCCCCTGGAACAGCGACTCCCAGGCGGCCGCCCGGTCCTCCGCCGTCTCCCGGCCCGCAAGCTGCGCGGCCTCCTCCTGCCGCTCCCTGATCCGGTCGACCGCGACGAGCCGGACGGCGCACTCCTCGGTCGTGACGCCCAGCAGGGTGTCCCCGTCCGGCGCCATGGTGAGGAACTCCGGCTGCCCGGGCCGCTCCCCGAGCACCCCGGCGAGATCCCAGTCGGCGGCGAGCCGGACCCGTATCCACCGCCGGGACGCGCACCCGGCGTGGACGAGGAACACCCCGTCCTCGCCGAGGATCCCCGTCTCGGACGCCAGCCGGAACCACTGAGCGTTGATCTCGGCGACCGCATCGGCCCGGTCGGAGCCCACCGCCCCGGCCGGCTCCGCCTCCCACCGGGCGACATGGCGCCACGCGAACGGAGGCGGCAGCACCTCCTCGACCCGCCGCTCCCCCACGGCCTCCAGCCCGGCCCGTCCCAGCAGTTCTACGAGTTCATCCGTCCCACCCATGATCCCCATACTGCCCGAGGCGGCTCAGCCCTCGGCCCCGACCGACACCCCGGAGCCGTCCAGCCGGACCCGCACCTCGGCTCCCGCACGCCAGCGGACCGTCAACTCGCCCGCGCCGTCGGTCCGTACGGTCACGGCCTCGTCCAGCGGCACGGGATCCGCCTCGCCGGTGAGCCGGACGAGCGCGACGAAGAGCGTCCCGCCCTCGCCGGTGACACCGGTCAGCGCGCTGTCGAGACCGACCGCGGGCAGCGCCTGCGCCAGCACACCGCCCCGAGGCGCCCACCCGGTGACCCTCACCGGCGTCCCGGGCTCGGCTCCGGACACCAGATGGGCCCGCACCTCCACGGCCCCGCGCGCCAGCACCACGCTGGTCACCCGCGCTCCCCCGCCGGCCGCATGCCGCGAGGCCACCCATCCGTCCCCCAGCCCGAGCGGCTCGATGTCGGTACGGCCCGGATCGTCGCCGACGATCACGCTGTTGTCGTACGACGGTGAGGGCGCCGTCACCGTGGAGTACGCGAGGCGCGTGTAGTACGGGTCGTAGCGCACGTCCTCGCTGCCGTGGTTGTGGAGGCGGACCAGACCGTCCGAACTGGTCGACTGGATCAGCCAGTTCGGGGCGGCAACCGGTCGGACCTCGTCCCCGCGCTCCACCGGGGACGGCTCCTCCTCGGCCGTCCACACCTCGTGGTCCGGCGGAAGGAGCAGGCCGAGGAAGGCCTTGCTCGCCCAGTACGGGGAGGCGGGGCCCGAATAGCCCTGGAGGACGGCGGAGTCGGGGCCGTGCCAGCCGAGGGTCAGCAGACCGTCGGAGTTCACCGCGCCCCGGTCGAGGAAGTACTTCAGCGCCCCGGACGCCAGCCGCCGCGTCTGCCCCGGCGTGAGCGGGGTACGGCCGGTCAGAGCGCCGAGCCACAGGGGAGCCGTCGTGGCGAAACGATAAGTCAGCGAGCGGCCCTGGTGCATGGGGGCGCCGTCGCCGCCGAACAGGCGGGCGTAGTCGGCGAGGTGGGCCTCCAACCGCTCACCGTATACAGTCGACAGCCGACTGTCGTCGGCGAACCAGGCGTGCAGCACCGGATACAGGTGCATCGCCCAGCCGTTGTAGTAGTCGAACTTGCGCCCCTCCCCGTCGGTGTACCAGCCGCCGCCGACGTACCACTCCTCGATCCGTTCGAGGCCGCGGTCGATCGCTTTGCGCGAGGCCTCGGGCTCGTGGCCGATCTCCTGGAGGAAACCGCCGACGGTGACGGGGAACAACTCCCAGTTGCAGGGCCAGGCCTCCGCGGTCAGCGCGTCGCCGAGCCAGGCCGCGGCCCGCTGGCGCACCCCCTCGTCCAGCCGGTCCCACAGCAGCGGGCGCGTCAGCCGCAGCGCCACGGCGATGGACGCCGCCTCCACCAGCGGCTGGCTCCGGTCCTCGATGCGCGGCCAGACGCCGGACACACCGGCCGCGAGGCCCTCGGCGTAGCGCTGGAGAGCGGTCTCGTCCTGACGGAAGGCGGCCAGCAGGATCGTGCGGGCGTACCCCTCCAGGCCGTCGGAGAGGCGCCCCGACCAGCTGGTGCGGTCGCCGGGGAAGTAGTAGAGGGCGCCCCCCTCGGCGGCGTACGGCTCCGCAGCGGCGAGCAGGGCGTCGGCCGCGGCCTCCCAGTGGGCGCGGGTGTATCCGGTGTACGGGCTACGGATGCGGTCGTCGGGAGGGAGGTGCATGGAGCTCTCTTTCAGATCTTGACGACGTCCGGTGCGATACCCGCGCCCTCAAGGGGCGCGGGGCCGTGTCGATATGCGGCTCCGCCGCGCGGGCGCGACCAGCCCCCACCGGCCCGCGGCGTGTCACGGCTCAGCAAGCGCGGCGTACAGGCCTGGGGCGCCCCGGTTCCGGTCGAGGCGCCCCAGGGGCTCATCCCGCCCGCACCAGGCCTTTCGGCACCAGGTGCTGGGCGAGGAGTTCGTCGCGGACGAGGCCGGCGTACACCGTGGCCCCGTGCACGGAGGTGTGCGTGTTGTCCCGCTTCTCGTTGTAGAGGTAAATCGCCTTGGAACCCTCGACTCCCAAGGACTCCACGAGCGACTTCGTCCTCGCCGTCAAGTCGATCAGCGGGACGTCCTGCGCGGCGGCGACCGAGCGGATGACTGCGGGGTGGTCGACGCCGAGTCCGTTGACCAGGAGTGCGGTGTTGTTGTTCAGGGTGCCGTCGGAGTTGAACCAGCGTCGCACGATAGGCGTCACGAGGACAGGCTCACCGCCCTTTTCCCGGATACCGGCGACCAGTGTCTCCAGGTTCGTCCGGTAGGTCACCTCGTCGGTGGTCTTGTCGTTGTGGGCGAGCTGGACCAGGACGAGGTCGCCGCGGCGGATCAACGGCTGGACGGTGGCGAACAGTTGAGGATTGGACAGGTAGGTCACCGTGCTCTCGCCGGAGTCGGCGTAGTTGGCGACGGAGACGCCCTTGCGGAGGTACTGGGGCAACTGCTGGCCCCAGCCGGAGTACGGGTCGCCGGGCTGGTCGCAGACCGTGGAGTCGCCGACGAGGAAGATCTGGCGGGCGTGCCGGGCGGGGGTGACCTTGATGTCGGCGAGCGCGGGGGCCGAGCCGCCGAGCACGAGGTCCAGGCCGGGGGTGCCCTCGGCGCCGGTGGGTTCGCCCTCGGGGGTGCGGACGTTCACGGTGAAGCTGCGGGCGGTCCGCTCGCCGGCCGCGACGGCGGTCTCGGGGAGCAGGGAACGCCGGGTCTCACCGCTGACGCTCGTGCTCGACCCGGCGTCGCCGCCCAGGAGGACCTTCACGTCGTACGTACCCGCCGGGACGTCGAAGTGACACCCGGTGGCGGTGCAGTTCTCGATACCGAGGGGCCGGTGCCCCTCGGCTGCGGCATGGGCCGGGACGGCGGTCAGTGCGGTGCTCAGTGCGACCGTCGCCAGCAGGGCAAGGTTGAAACGTCTCATTCGAGGCTCCTACGACACACGACAAGGCCTGGCGGCTGGACCGTACCCCCATCGGCAAGCGCTTTCTAGACCTCGGGTCGATTTCACAAGATTGCCAACCTCCAGCAAGCGAAAGCCCTTTCGCGAAATCGATTCAACTGTCACCCTCGCTCTCACCCGCACCACCCCCACATGTCCTCGAAGGAGGCACCCCCCATGTCCGGATCCGCTGCGAACAGACCGGTCCGCCGCCGCACCTTCGTCCTCGGCACCGCTGCCACCGCCGGCACGGCCGCCCTGGCCGGCCCACTCGCCCAGACCGCCTCCGCCGCGACCTTCGGCTGGAGCGACGACGGCTCCAACTACGTCGTCGACACCGGCGCGAACCTGGTCTTCAAGGTCAGCAAGACCAACGGCGACCTGACCTCGCTGGTCTACAAGGGCACCCAGTACCAGGGCTACGGCGGCAAGAACTCGCACATCGAGTCCGGCCTCGGCACCTCCACCGTGAGCATCAAGCAGTCCGGTACGACGATCCTGATCTCGGTCGCGTACGGCACGCTGAAGCACTACTACGCGGCCCGCAGCGGCGAGAACAACATCTACCTGTGGACCAACAAGGCCGACACCTCGGTCAGCGCGACCCGCTACATCCTGCGCGTGAACGCGGGCAAGTTCCTCAACGACGAGTCCGACTCCTACACCTACGCGCCCACCACCATCGAGGCCCAGGACGTCTTCGCGAAGTCCGACGGCCAGACCCGCTCGAAGCACTACACGAAGTCCCGGGTCATCGACTACAACTACGTCGGCTGGACCACCGGCAGCGTCGGCCTGTACATCGTGCGCTCCAACCACGAGAAGGCCTCCGGCGGCCCGTTCTACCGCTCCCTCCTGCGCCACCAGAGCGCGGACGGCGGCGGCCTGTACGAGATCCTGTACTACGGCGAGAACCAGACGGAGGCCCAGCGCTTCGGCCTCCAGGGCCCCTACGTCATCGCCTTCACGGACGGCGGCGCCCCCTCCTCCGCGCTGTACCCGGGGACCCTCACCACCTCGTGGGCCGACTCGCTCGGCATCTCCGGCTACGTCCCCGCGAGCGGCCGGGGCAAGGTCGCCGGCGTCGGCATCACCGGCCGGAACACGGCGTACGCCTACACGGTCGGGCTCGCCAACTCCGCCGCCCAGTACTGGGGTGCGGCGCGGGCGTCGGACGGCTACTTCTCCATCGCGGGTGTCCTTCCGGGGACGTACACGCTGACCGTCTTCAAGGGCGAACTCGCCGTCCACACCACCTCGGTGAGCGTCAGCGCGGGCGGCACGACCACCCTCAACTCCCTCGCGATCCCGTCCTCGAACGACCCGAGCAACGCGGGCACGATCTGGCGCATCAACGACTGGAACGGCACGCCCGGCGGCTTCAAGAACGCCGACCTGATGACGTACGCCCATCCGTCCGACGTCCGCGCCGCCTCCTGGACCGGGAACGTCGTCATCGGCAGCGGTACCGAGACCTCGGCGTTCCCCTGCTATCTGTGGAAGGACGTCAACAGCGGGATCATCGTCTACTTCAAGCTGACGGCCGCCCAGGCCGCCGCCGCGCACACCCTGCGCATCGGTGTGACGACGGCGTACGCCAACGGCCGTCCGCAGGTCGTCGTCAACGACTCCTGGACGTCCGCCGTCCCCTCGCCGCCCACCCAGCCGAGCACCCGGTCTCTGACCGTGGGCTCCTACCGGGGCAACAACCACACGTTCACCTACAGCGTGCCGGCGTCCGCCTGGCTGACGGACACCAGCGCCTACAACACACTGAAGATCTACGTGGCGAGCGGTTCGGGGTCGACGTCCTTCCTCAGTGCCGGTACGTCGATCGACGCGATCGATCTGCTGGCCTGACGTCAGGTCCCGCGCGTCCACTGCTGGTTGGTCGCTCCGTTGCACGTGTAGGTGATGATCGCGGCGGAGTTGGCGGTGGACGCGCCGTTGACGTCCAGGCATTCGCCGGAGGCGCGGGCCTTGATGTTGACGTACGAGCCCGAAGTGACCACCGACCACTGCTGGGTGGTCCCGCTGCCGCAGTTCTCCTGGGTGACGGTGGACGCGTTCTCCTGGAGGCACAGGGAGCTGCCGCGGCCGACGAGCTGGTAGTAGCCGGTGCCGAGGTCCTTGAACCAGAACTTCTGGTTGCCGCCGCCGTTGCAGGTGTACTGGGCGAGGGCGATGCCCTGCCACAGGGACTGGTTCGGTACGTCGACGCACTTGGAACTGTTGCGGGCGATCAGGGTGTTGTACGTCGCGCTTCTCCCGGAGATCGTCCCGGCGGCCGCGTCGACGGTGACCTCGGGGTACCAGGACATCGACATCGTGGTGGAACTCGGGAAGGTCAACGGCAGCCACACATAACGGGAGTCGTTGACGGTGCCGCCGAAGGAGTTGCCCCAGCGGTCGCCCATGTAGAGGTACGAGGTGCCCGAAGTGCCCTGCACGGGAAGGACGTACGCGGTCTGCGAGTTGTACGTCGTGGAGTCGCCGACGTTGGCCATCGACGTCCACGGTCCGGCAAGCGAGGTCGCGGTGGCGTACTGCTGCTGGTTGGCGCTCCAGCCGGTCGCGCCCGACGTCAGCATGAAGTAGACGCCGCCCCGCTTGAAGAGGGCCGGGGCCTCGCGGTGGCCGCCCGCCCAGGGGTTGGCGACCAGGCTGTCGATGGCGGTGTAGGCGGAGTTGAGCTTGTAGATGTGCAGGTCGTAGTTCTCGTTGGCGGCGGACACCATGTAGCCGGTGCCGTCCGTGTCGACGAACGTCGTGATGTCACGGGACATGTGGGTGCCCAGCGGACGGAAGCTGCCCTGGTAGGTGTAGTTCCCGTCGACGGTGTCGGAGACGGCGACGGCGGCGCGGGCCTCGCTGTAGTCGGTGCCGTTCTCCTTGTGCATCCACATCACGAACTTGCCGGTGGACGCGTTGTACATGACCTTGGGCCGCTCGATGTAGGCGGTGCCCAGCTCGGCGGCGGAGGACTGGGTCAGGACGTTGTTCCTGAACTCCCAGTTCTTCAGGTCGGTGGAGCGGTAGGCGGACACGTACCGGAAGGTGTTGTCGGCGTTGCGGTTCTCTCCGAACCAGTAGTAGTACGACCCCACCTTGATGACCCCGCCGCCGTGGGCGTGCAGGGCGCTTCCGGAACTGTCCGTGAACTGGACGCCGTTGGGGATCGTCAGGGCGGCGGCCTGGGCCGGTCCCGCGGTGACCAGGGCGCCTGCCAGGGCCAGACAGAGGGCGAGCAGTACCGCGTACGCACGTCTCATCTCACGCACTCTCCTTCACCGAGTCGATGGCGGTGTCCGCCACCGGTATGCCGAAGTCCGGTGTGCCGTCCGCGTTCCAGCCCAGCTTCTGGACACGGGTGTGCCGGTTGGGGTCGTTCAGCGGGTCGCCGACGATCTCCTTGTACTGGCGGGCGTGGTAGACGAGGACGTCGCTGCGGCCGTCCTCGGCGACGGTGAAGCTGTTGTGGCCGGGGCCGTACTGCTTCGTGGTGTCGTTGCTGGTGAAGACCGGGGTGGGCGACTTGGACCAGTTGGCGGGGTCCATGAGGTCGGCGTCCGCGTCGACGGTCAGCAGGCCCATGCAGTAGTTGAAGTCCGTGGCGCTGGCCGAGTAGGACATGAACAGGCGGCCGTTGCGGGCGATGACCGAGGGGCCCTCGTTGACCTTGTAGCCGATGCACTCCCAGTCGTACTCGGGTGTGGACAGGCGTACCTGAGGGCCCGTCAGGGTCCAGGGGTTCGCCATCCTCGACAGCCACAGCGCGGTGTTGTTGCCCATGTCGGGCTCGTGCTGGGCCCAGGCGAGGTAGCGGCTGCCGCGGTGGGTGAAGGTGGTGGCGTCGAGGGAGAAGGTCTCCCAGGCCGTCTTCAGCTGGCCGCGCTCGACCCACGTCCCCTTGAACGGGTTGGGACTGGCGTTCTCCAGGACCCAGATACGGATGTCCCAGACGCTCTCGGCGGGTGCGGAGGCGAAGTAGATGTACCACTTGCCGCCGATGCGATGGATCTCCGGCGCCCAGATGTGGGCGCCCATGGGACCGGTCGCGTGCTTGGTCCAGATGACCGACTCGGGTGCGGTCGCCAGCCCGTTCAGGGTGCGGGAGCGGCGCAGGATGATCCGGTCGTACTCGGGAGCGGTGGCGGTGAAGTAGTAGTGGCCGTCGGAGTGCCGGTGGATGTGGGGGTCGGCGCGGTTGCGGACGAGCGGGTTCACGAACGGGGGTGTCTTCTTCGGGCTCGGAGCGGCTGCGGCGACGGTGGGGGTCACGGCCAGGGCGCCCGCGGCCAGGGCGCCTTTCAGCAGCAGTCGCCTGTCGGGGACGTCGGGGGTGCGGCTCATACGGATTGCCTCTCGGATGGGGGTGTCCTGAGAGTGATGTTCGATATTGAGAACATCTGTTGTTATTGCGAACAGCCGAAAGGTAAGGCTGGGGAACGAGGAGGTCAACGGGTCGGACGCGACTAAAGAAGGCGCTTTCTACCGGGCGGGCTCTTCGCGGGAACTTTTCTGTTATCGACGGCCGGTCCGGCCCGTCTCCATAAGCGTGCGCAGCCATACCCACAAGACAGCAGCCGCAGCCGGCGCCCTCGCGACGGTCGCCTTCCTGATCGCCGCTCCCCCGGCGCGGGCGGCCGGCACCCGCGACATCACCGCCGACGTGCTCGCGGGCCGGAACGTGACGCTCGCCGGCGACACGGTCGTCACCGTCCCCTCCGGCACGACGACGTACGACGGCGTCCTCCGCGGCGAGGGCACACTCACCGTGCGCGGCACCGGAACGCTGATCCTGACCAGGAACAGCGACTTCACGCTGCCGAAGTCCCGGCAGCGGCAGAAGGTGTCGGTGCAGGGCGGCAGCCATCCCTACGTCACCACGACCGCCCCCGACCCGCCGGCGATCACGGTCGCACGCGGGGCGACCCTTCAGTACGGCAACAGCGGCTCGACCGGCCTCATCGGCCATTTCCCTTACGGCACCCCGCAGTTCGCGCTCAACCAGGACAACATCCGCGTCGACGGCACCCTGCGACTGTCCCTCAAGGACGCCGCCTACAACCTGGGCACCATCAGCGGCTCCGGGCTGATCACCCAGCCGCGCTTCCTCTGGGGCACGTGGGACCTGTCGGGCACCCACCCCTTCTCCGGAGTGATCGACAACGGCACGCAGGTCAACGCCGGGCGACCGGAGTTCGCGACCTCGCTGCCGCACGTCCGCAAGGTCCTCAACCAGGGCACCTGGACGGTGGACACCCCGCTGGGGCAGACCGTCACCGAGGGCATGGACTTCTACCAGCGCGAGTACGGCAGCGACATCAACGTCCAGTCCCGGCCCGGCAGCAAGGTCGTCCTGACCGGCCAGTACAGCTGGTCGGACCAGGGCGGCGACACCGACCCCTCCCTCAGCGACCCGTCCCTGAACTGGACGCCCGCCCGCAAGAACGTCAACAAGCGCGGCACCAACATCAAGGGCGCGAACGTCCAGTGGGGCGACGGCACGACGCACGGCATCTTCATGCCGGGGACGGCGGAGACGGTCTACATCAACCTGCTGGCTGCGCGCTCCCGCTCGCTGCTCACGTTCGACTACAACGGGCCGGTGACGCTGGGCGCCCCCATCGGCGGCGGCAGGTTCCACGACACCCTGGCCGCACCCGGCGCCGGCGACATCGTCATCGCCGGGACCCGCGGGAACGACGTCACTTTCGCCGCCGTGCAGTACTACGACGGCTCCACGACCGTCGAGAAGGGTGCGGTGCTGCGGCTGGGCAGCGGTCGGTCGGGCGGCGACGGTGGACTGTATACCGCAGGCAGTCTGTACAAGGTCGTGAACAACGGCTCGCTCGTGCTGAACAACGTCGGCAAGGCCCTCACCCTGTCCCGGATCACCGGCAGCGGGTCGGTCACCCAGTCGGGCGCCGCGACGACGACCCTGACGGGGAGCGGGGTGGCGTACACGGGGACGACCACGGTGAAGAAGGGCACGCTGGCGCTGCGGCAGGGGGCCACGCTGCGGCGGAGCAAGGCGATCCGGCTGACCTCCGCCGGCTCCCGGCTGGACGCGGGCACGACGGGGCTGCGGGTGGCGACCACGCTCAGCGGCAAGGGCACGGTGAAGGGCTCGGTGACCAACGACGGTGTCGTCGCCGGCGGGCTCACGGTCTCCGGGAACTACACGCAGAGCGCGAAGGGTGAACTCGTCCTGCGCGACAAGCCGTTGAAGGTGACCGGCGCGGTGCGCCTGGCCGGGGCCCTGGATCTCGCGGCCGCCGGGACCGACCCCGCGCGTGTCATCACCGTGCTGAACCATACGGGCGGCTCGAAGACAGGGGGCACGTTCGCCGGGCTGAAAGAGGGGACGAAGGTCAAGCTCGCCGACACCACCTACCGGATCAGCTACCGGGGCGGCGACGGCAACGACGTCGTGCTCACCGCCACCGCCGCGAGCAAGTCCCCTTCCCCTCCCGCGACTTCGTCTTCCGCCGCCGTGGCGACCCGCACCGTGGGCGCCGCGGAGGACGACCGCCTCGGCTGGTGGCCGTACGCGCTGGGACTCGGGCTGCTGGGCGGACTCGCGGTCCCGGCGACCAGGCTCCGGCGCGGGAACCGACGAGAGGGCGGCCGGCACGCGGCGAACGGCTGAGGCCTCTCGCACCCCCGGAGCGACCCCGGCGCCCGCCCGGCGCTCCCCGAACCCCGGCTCCGGCAGCCGTGCCTCCAGAAGAGGACGAGGACGTCGCCGGGCCCGGCGACACGACATCGGTCTCAGCGGGCATCCGCCGAGGCCGGACCGGGCGGAGGCGACACGATCACGTTCCGCCGTTGCGAGCCTGTTCGCGGGGTGGACAAGCACGGCCCGAGACCGGTCCCCGGAGTACCGTCGACGGCATGACCAGCAACTCCTCCCTCGCCGAGGCCCTCGCCGCCGGGACCGTCGTGCTCGACGGCGGCATGTCCAACCAGCTCGAGTCCGCCGGGCACGACCTCAGCGACGAGCTGTGGTCGGCGCGGCTGCTCGCCGAGCGGCCCGAGGCGATCACCGAGGCGCACCTCGCCTACTTCGAGGCGGGCGCGGACGTGGCGATCACCTCCAGCTACCAGGCCACCTTCGAGGGCTTCGCCAAGCGCGGCATCTCGCACGAGCGGGCGGCCGAACTGCTCACGACGAGCGTCGAGCTGGCCCGCGAGGCGGCAGCGCAGGCCGAGGCGAAGGGCGTCACGCGACCCTTGTGGGTGGCGGCGTCGGTCGGCCCGTACGGGGCGATGCTGGCGGACGGCTCCGAGTACCGGGGGCGCTACGGCCTGAGCGTCGACGAGCTCGAACGTTTCCACCGGCCCCGTATGGAGGTGCTCGCCGCCGCCGGACCCGACGTACTGGCTCTGGAGACGGTGCCGGACGCGGACGAGGCGGAGGCATTGGTGCGGGCGGTCCGCGGACTGCATACACCCGCCTGGCTTTCGTATTCGATCGACGGTCGGCACACACGCGCCGGCCAGCCGCTGGAGGAGGCCTTCGCCCTGGCCGCCGACGCGGACGAGGTGATCGCGGTCGGCGTGAACTGCTGCGCGCCCGAGGACGTGGACGCCGCCGTCGAGATCGCCGCGCGCGTCACCGGCAAGCCGGTCGTCGTCTATCCCAACAGCGGCGAGGCCTGGGACGCCGAGGCCCGCGCCTGGAACGGCCGCTCCTCCTTCGCCCCCGGCCAGGTGCGCGCCTGGCGCGAGTCCGGGGCCCGGCTGATCGGCGGGTGCTGCCGGGTGGGGCCGCGGGCGATCACGTCGATCGCGGGGACGCTGGCGGAGGCGTAGGGCGGCTCCGGGCGACAAGAGGAAAGGCAAGGAGTCAGCTACTCCTTGCCACTATCAACCTATAGCGCACCGGGGGCCTTGCGGCAAGACCCCCTTCGTACCGCAGAATCTCCGGTCGAAGCCAGAAGCGGCTGAAATCAGCGATTCGCGAAATACATGCGCTTATGGGAGCCTCATGATCGACGTGATCATCGCCGGTGGCGGACCGACCGGCTCGATGCTGGCCGGCGAGCTGCGACTGCACGGCGTGCGGGTGCTCGTACTGGAGAAGGACGCCGAGCCCGCCGCGTACGTCCGCTCGCTCGGCCTCCACGTACGCAGCATCGAAGTGATGGACCAGCGCGGTCTGCTGGAGCGGTTCCTCGCCAACGGCCGGCAATACCCCGTCGGCGGCGGCTACTTCGCCGCCATCGACAAGCCGGTGCCCGAGCTGGACACCGCGCACGGCTACATCCTCGGCATCCCGCAGCCCGTCACCGATCGTCTGCTGTCCGAGCACGCCATCGAGCTCGGCGCCGAGATCCGGCGCGGGTGCGAGGTGGTGGGGGTGAGCCAGGACGAGGACGGGGTGAGCGTCGAACTCGCCGACGGCTCACGGCTGCGCTCGCGCTATCTCGTCGGCTGCGACGGCGGGCGCAGCACGGTGCGCAAACTGCTCGGGATCGGATTTCCCGGTCAACCCTCCCAGGCCGAGACGCTGTTGGGCGAGATGGAGGTCACCGAGACCCAGGAGACGATCGCCGCCGTCGTGACGGAGATCCGGCAGACCGAGAAGCGGTTCGGCCTCGGACCCGTCGGGGAGGGGCGGTACCGCGTCGTCGTGCCCGCCGAGGGGGTGGCCGAGGACCGCTCGGTCGCGCCGACCCTGGAGGAGTTCAAACGGCAGTTGCGGGCCTGTTCGGGCACCGACTTCGGGGTGCACTCGCCGCGTTGGCTCTCCCGGTTCGGCGACGCCACCCGGCTGGCCGAGCGCTACCGGGTCGGCCGGGTGCTGCTGGCCGGCGACGCGGCGCACGTCCACCCGCCGCTCGGCGGACAGGGGCTCAACCTCGGTATCCAGGACGCGTTCAACCTCGGCTGGAAGCTGGCCGCCGAGGTCACGGGGCGGGCTCCCGAGGGACTGCTGGACAGTTACGAGAGCGAACGGCGCCCGGTGGCCGCCGCCGTACTGGACAACACCCGTGTGCAGACCCTGCTGATCTCCACCGACCCGACCGCCCAGGCGATGCGGCGGCTGATGGCGGAGCTGATGGACTTCGAGGGCGTCACCCGGCACCTGATCGAGAAGGTCACCGCGCTCGACATCCGCTACGACGTCGGCGAGGGCCACGAGCTGCTCGGCCGGCGGCTGCGCGACGTGAAGCTGAAGCAGGGGCGCCTCTACGAGCTGATGCACGGCGGCCGTGGGCTGCTGCTGGACCAGACCGGCGGCCGGCTCTCGCTCGCGGGCTGGGCGGACCGGGTCGACCACGTCGTCGACGGCAGCGAGGAACTGGACGTGCCCGCCGTGCTGTTGCGGCCGGACGGCCATGTGGCGTGGGTCGGTGAGGACCAGGAGGAGCTGCTCGACCGGCTGCCCCGCTGGTTCGGCGCCGCGACCGGCTGAACGACGGGCCGCCGCGGTTCCTGCCGCATCCCCCTCGTCCCGGCCCTCCCCCGCTGCTAGCCTCCGGGTCGGGAACCGGTTTCCATCCATGTTGCCGCAGTTCCCGAGGGGTGGGCCGACAAGCCCGGGGAGAGGGACGAGGCAGGGATGACCAGAAAGAGCGAGGACGCGAGCCGCAGCACCATCAGGGACGTGGCGGCGCGCGCGGGGGTGTCCGCGTCGACCGTGTCGCGGGTGCTGGGCGGGGTCTATCCGGTGAGCGCGGCGACCCGCACCCGCGTGATGCGGGCGGTCCGCGAGATGGACTACGTCGCCGACGCGCGCGCCAAGGCGATCGCGGGCGTCGGCACGCCCACCCTGGCGTTCGTGCTCGAGGACATCACCGGCCCCTCGTTCGCGCTGATGGCGCACGGCGTGGAGCGTGAGGCGACGCGGCTGGGCCATCTGTGCCTGGTGTGCAGCACGGAGGGCGACGCGCGGCACGAGCTGGAGTTCGTGGAGATGATGCGGGCGCAGCGGGCGGCCGCCGTGATCCTGGTCGGTGGCGGCGCCGACACCGCCGAGTACCGCGAACGCACCCGCCGCATGGCCGACTCGCTCGCCTCGGCCGGCTCCCGCCTCGTGCTGTGCGGGCGCCCGCCGCTGGGGCCCGGGGCACCGGTCACGGTCATCGAGTACGACAACGAGGGCGGCGCCTACGCCCTGGTCGCGCACGTCCTCGCCCAGGGCCACCAGCGGGTGCTGTTCCTCGGCGGCAAGTCCGACCACAGCACGGCGCAGGGTCGCGAGCGCGGCTATCTCGCCGCCCACCGGGCGCGCGGTGTCGAGCCCGCCGAGGAGCTGGTGCTGCACGGCGACTTCACCCGCGACTCGGGCCACCGGCTGATGCGCGAGGCGCTGGAGCGGAAGCTGGACTTCACGGCCGTGGTCGCCGCCACCGACATGGTCGCGGCGGGCGCGCTCACGGCGCTGCACGAGGCGGGCCTCAGTGTGCCGGGCGATGTGTCGCTGGCCGGGTACGACGACATCCCGTTCGCCCGGGATCTGCATCCGGCGCTGACGACCGTGCATGTTCCCTACGAGGAGCTGGGCAGGCTCGCCGTGCGGACCGCGCTGGGGCGCGAACCGAACACCCCGGACGAGCATCTGCTGCTGGGCACGCATGTGGTGGTACGGGACTCGGTGGCGCCGCTCGAGAAATAGGCGGCGCGGCCACGGGCGTCGTGGGCCTCTTGTCGCGGAACCGGTTGCTTCCTATGCTCACGATCTTGGCAACGCTCTCTATCCTGGAGCCTCGCGCATGAGCACCGGCCCCATCCGTCTCACCCCGGGCGCGCACACCGCCCTCCGTCCCGCGACAGCCGCCCGCATCACCGACGGATTCTGGGCCGGCCGCCGCACCACCAACGCCGACGTCAGCATTCCGCAGGGCCCCGCCCGGCTGGAGGCGGCCGGAAACCTCGGCAACCTCCGCGCCGCCGCCGACGGCAAGGGCGCCTTCACCGGCGACTTCCCGTTCCAGGACTCGGACGTGCACAAGTGGCTGGAGGCGGCGTCCTGGCAGCTCGCGGACCGCCCCGGTGATCCCGAACTGGCCGCTCACGTGGACGAGTTGACGGCTCTCCTGGCCGCCGCGCAGGACACCGACGGCTATCTGCAGACGTACTACCAGGTCGCCCGCCCGAACCGACGCTGGCAAGAACTTGGCTGGGGCCACGAGTTGTACTGCGCGGGCCATCTGCTCCAGGCCGCGGTGGCTCATCACCGTGCGACGGGACGCCGTGAACTCCTCGACATCGCCGAGAGGTTCGCCGCACACATCGACTCGGTCCTCGGCCCGGGCGGGCAAATCGACAGCGTGTGCGGCCACCCCGAGATCGAGACCGCGCTGGTGGAGCTGTACCGGGAGACCGGGGAGCGACGCTGGCTGGAGCTGGCCGGTCACTTCGTGGACCGGCGCGGACACGGGCTCCTCGACGCCGACATCAACCCCCATCTGGGCCGAACCTATTGGCAGGACCACATACCGGTGCGCGAGGCCACGACGGTCTCCGGTCACGCCGTACGGCAGCTGTATCTGCTCGCGGGTGTGGCGGACCTCGCCGCGGAGACGGGCGATCGTGAACTGTATGCGGTCGCCGAGCGACTGTGGGACGTGATGGTGGCGACGAAGACCTACCTGACGGGCGGTGTCGGCGCCCGTCACGAGGGCGAGTCCTTCGGAGAGCCGTACGAACTGCCGCCGGACCGGGCCTACGCGGAGACCTGCGCGGCCATCGCGTCGATCCAGTGGTCGTGGCGCATGGCGCTGCTGACCGGTGACGCGAAGTACTCCGACCTCGTCGAACGCACCCTCTACAACGGCTTCCTGGCCGGTGTCGGCCTCGGCGGCGACAGCTGGCTGTACGTCAACCCGCTCCAGGTGCGCGAGGGCTACGAGGGCGCATACGAACCGGACAAGGCGGCCCGCCGCACTCCCTGGTTCCGCTGCGCCTGCTGCCCGCCGAACGTGATGCGGCTGCTCGCCTCACTCCCCCACTACATGGCGAGCGGCGACGCCGAGGGTCTCCGGCTCCATCAGTACGCGACGGGCGTGTACGAGGCCGGCGGCGGCCGGGTCCGGGTGGAGACCGGCTATCCCTGGGACGGACGGATCGCGGTGACCGTCGAGGAGGCGCCGGACGCCGACTGGACGCTGTCGCTGCGGCTCCCGTCCTGGTGCACGGACTTCACGGCGACGGCCCCCGACGGCGAACCGCCCGCCGAGACCCTCCCCGGCTGGCTGCGGGTGCGTCGTCACTGGTCGCCCGGCGACACCTTCACCCTCGACCTCGCACTGGACGCCCGGCTCACCCGCCCCGACCCGTACGTGGACGCCATACGCGGCTGTGTGGCCATCGAACGCGGCCCCCTGGTCCACTGCCTGGAGGGCGTGGACCAGCGTCCCGGCATTCCCTTCGAGGACCTGACCCTGCCCTACGGCTCCCCTCTCACGGTCCGGCACGACCCCGAGCTGCTGGGCGGGATCGGTGTCGTCACTGCCGACGGACTACGCCGGGGAGGCGGAGACGCCGTACCACTGACCGCAGTTCCGTACTACGCGTGGGCGAACCGTCAGGAGGGGCCGATGCGGGTGTGGATTCCGGAGGCGTGACGTCGGCGGTCCAGAGGGCGAAACCGGTGTCGCGGGGGCCGTGTGCCGTGTACGGCGGACTGTATGCGAAATCCGGGCGACCGTCGGCAGTCGGCGCCGGGCGGCCGTCGATCGCGTAGTCCGGCCGACCCTCGCCGTCGGCGCCGACATCGCCGAAGATCCGCACCGGGTGCGTCTCGTCCCACGCCTCCCACCCCGGATCCCCGTCCACCACGAACCGCACCCACGCCCCGTGCATCGCCTCGGCCAGCTCGTGCGGTGCCCCCTGCCCGGCGAGCTTGGCCGACTCGGGGCTGTCGCCCGTGTCGAAGACGAAGCCCAGTTCCAGGGCGTGGCAGGAGCCGAGGCCGGGGAGGTTGGAGGGCCAGGCGAACTCGTAGACGTACGTGGCGTCGGGCCGGGCCTCGGCCAGGCGGTGCAGGGGGAGGCGCAGCAGGTGGTCGGTGACCATCTGGCCGACGATCTCGGCGGTGCCGGCGTCGGGGTGCAGGACGCGGTAGCCGCGCGGCACCTCGTGGCCGGCGTGGCAGCGGGCCATGGCGCCGGCCAGGGCGACGGCGCCGAGGCGGTCGACGCGCTCCAGGAGGCCGCCGGGGACCAGCCAGAGCCGGTACTCGTCGCGGGTCCAGCCGACCATCAGGTCGACGTCACGGGCCGCGTCGCCCTCGATCAGTGCCTCCAGGGGGTCGCGCGGGACGAGGTCGCCGTCGACGACGATGCCGAAGGCGGGACCGCCGAGCACCGGGCTGCTGAGCCGGCCGACCTCGCCCTGGGTGCGCAGCAGCAGTTCGCGGTCGACCTCGGCGAAGGCGGCCGCGGTGGCGGGGATCTTCAGCCGGGCGGCCATCCGGCGCACCATCCGCCGTACTTTGTCGCGGTCGGCGGCCTCGGGCGGCCCGCTCTGCAGGATCGCGCGCCGCACCAGGCCCTGTGCCTGCGGTGCGGCGAGCAGGGCGCCGGTGCTGATGGCGCCCGCGGACTGGCCCGCGAGGGTGATGCGGGCGGGGTCGCCGCCGAAGGCCTCGATCGACCGGTGCACCCACTCCAGTGCGGCGAGCTGGTCGCGCAGGCCCGGGTTGGCGGGCGCGTCCGGGAACAGGCCGTAGCCCTCGACTCCCAGCCGGTAGTTGACGGAGACGAAGACGACGCCGTCACGGGCGAAGCCATACCCGTCATACACCGGCACGGCGGAAGATCCCCTGGTCAGGGCGCCGCCGTGCAGCCAGACCAGGACGGGGAGCCGGGCCCCGCGGCCCGGCTCCGGTGTCCATACGTTGAGGTTGAGACAGTCGTCGCCGGGCACGACCGGGTCGGACAGGTACTGCGCGAAGGCTTCGGAGTACGGCGGTTTGGGGGCTGTGGGCCCGAAGGCCCCCGCGTCCCGCGCGCCCTCCCACGGCTCGGGCGGGAGGGGCGGCCGGAACCTTCGGGGGCCGAAGGGGGGTGCCGCGTAGGGGATGCCCCGGAACACCGCGATCCCGTTCTCATGACGGCCGCGTACGGCTCCGTACGGCGTGCTCACCACGGGGTCCTTCTGGACTGCTGCCGTCATTCGCCCACCAGCCTCCTCGCCGCACTCGTGCACCGGTATCAACAGAGCACCACATCACGGCGCGCTATTCCGGCGCACGAGGGCGTCTGGAGGCTGTTCGGGGTACATCGCATACAGTCCGCTACCGTCCGTACACGGTGTGCCGTGTGGTGCGTACGGACGGTGGCGCGTGCTACTTCGCGTACATCAGCGTGCCGAAGCCGAGCTGGTCGAAGCCGCCGCTGGTGGAGCCGTAGTCTCCGCCGCCGCCCTCGGGGGCGTTGGCGTAGTAGAAGGCCGAGATGTACTTGTCGTCGAGGCTCAGGCGCCGGTTGTAGTGGAAGTGGAGCATCGCCCAGACGGGGCGGATCTGGCCGCGGGAGGCGGCGGAGATCGCTGTCTGGGAGGATGGGGAGCAGTTCTGGCCGGTGCCCCAGGTGTAGGTGGTGAAGGGGACGTCGTTGCCGAGGTTGTACTTCGCGACGTACTGGGCGCCCTTCATGAAGCGGCGCCCGTCGTACGAGTAGAGGTCGTCGCCCTGGTTCCAGGCCATCTCGCAGATGGCGCCCATCTGGCCCATGCCCATGACGGTGTGCCCCTGGTCGCGGCCGGACTCCTGCCACTGGCCCAGCGCATAGCCGTCGGAGTCGGTGTACAGGTACGGCACCGCGTGCGCGAGGGAGCCGTTGCCGGCACCGGACTTGAAGTAGGTGACGGCCTGGTCGTACTTGGCGCTGTCCTGGTTGAGGATGCCGATGGCCAGGATCGAGGCCGTGTTGCACAGGTCCCAGTTGGCCCAGTAGTTGGTGATGCAGGCGTCGTTGTGGTTGGTCAGGAAGCTGTTGTTCATCGGGTAGAAGACGCGCGCCATCATCTCCTGGGCGGCGGCGAGGTCGAACCCGCCGTAGTCCCGCATGAGTTCGCAGGCGTTGGCGAACTGCCAGCCGTAGAGACCGGCCGCCAGGAACCGGTCGGCGTTGCCGCCGATCGAGGTGAGCGTGGTGGACCACGCGTTGAGGATCTTCGCGGCGCAGACCGCGTTGGCCTCGGAGCCACCGACTTTCCAGCGCAAGGCGTTCTGATAGGCGGCGGCGATGTCGTTGTAGAGGAGGCCGTAGTTCTCGCCGGTGCCGCCGCGGATGACGGTGGCGGTGGCCCGGTTGGTCCAGGTGGACTGGGAATGGGAGTTGGCGACCAGCTTGTTCCAGCCGGACAGCCAGGGGTCGTCGCCCGCGGCGACCCTGACCTTGGCGCGGTTGATGTCGCCGGCGTTGTGCAGCATGCCCGGGTGGGTCCAGGTGGACGGGGCGGCGTCCGCGCTGGTGGCGGCGAAGGCGCCGCCCCCGAGGCCGAGCGCGGCGCCGAGTCCGCCGGCGGTCCTGAGCAGACCGCGACGGCTCAACTCGCTTTCCTGGACGCGCCGGTGGGGGGATGTGCGGCTCATGTGCGTCTCCAATCCGTGGGGGGATCTAGAGAGAGGTGACACTCACCTCTTCGAACTGGGTGGTGCAGCGGACCAGCGGACTGCGGGAGCAGACCACGAGGCCGACGTGGTAGGAGGCGTCGCCGAAACCGGGGATCTCGCCGGAGGCGAGGTCGGTCCAGGTAGTGCCGTCGTCGGTGGAGACCGCTGCGGTGAAGGAGGTCCCGGTGCGCTTCAGCCGTAGCAGCAGGGGAAGTGGGACGGTGGCGGTGCCGGAGAAGGCGGAGGCTCCGGCGACGGTCCTGCGCAGCATGAGCTGTGCGGTGGTGCCGCCGGTGACGACGAGTCCGGCCGCCTGGTCGAACGGTGACAGGGACTTGGCCATCAGCAGGCCGACCCGGTCGGCGGTGGTGCCGTCGCGGGAGACCAGACGGGCGGTGACCTGACAGTCTCCGGTGACCGGGCGACGTGCGAACTGCCCCGTCATTCCCTGGTTGTTGACGGTCAGATCGGTGCCCGCGCCACGGACGGTGAAGGTGCCGTCGGCGTACGAGGTGCTGCCGGGTGTCGCGACCGCCACGACGCCGAGGGTGCCGAAGGCTCGGTCGTCCAGGACCGGGTCGCCGAGGTCTCCGTACGTCCAGGGGGCGGGCGGGGGTGTGCCGACCGTGAGGGCGAGCGTGCCGGTGGCGTCACCGGACGCGTTGCCCGCGGTCGTCGTGACCGTGAACTCGCCTGTTCTGGCGGGGGTTCCGCAGATCAGACCGGTGCGCTTGTTGAGGCGCAGGCCGTCGGGGAGCCCGTCGGCGGTGAACCTCACGGGCTCGTGGGAGCCGCGCAGCAGGTGCCGGAAGGTGTCGCCGCGATTCGCGAACACGGCAGACGAGGAGATGAGTTGCGGCACGGTGGGCGTGGGCATCCGCGCGACGGCGGGTTCCGAGAGGGGGCCGGGGCCGGCGCTGTTCGTCTTCGCCACGACGTAGTGGTACGCCGTGCCGGGGGTGCCGGTGGCGTCCGCGTACCGGATGCGGGTGCCGAAGCCGACGGGGCCGACGCGGGTCGCGATCGTCTCGTAGGGGCCGTCCGCGGTGGTGGCGCGAAGGACCTTGTACCGGGCGGAGAGGTCCGGGTCGGTCCAGGCCAGTTCGACCGCGTCGGCGGCGGAGGTCGCCCGCAGGTCGAGGGCGGTGCGCCTGGGGCGGGGCACGGACCAGACCTCACCGGCCGTGGCGGAGACCACGCTGACATGGTCGAAGGCGCCGGTGCCGGTCTCGGCGTAGTCCTCGTCGACACCGAGACAGGAGGTGAGGACGAGACCGGCGTATGCAATGTTCCGGAGACCGTCGACCTCGGTACGGCCGACTTCCGTCCACCGTATGCCGTCCGGCGAGATCGCCCCGACGCACCAACGGCCCTTGCGGGTCACCCGCACCCAGTACGGGGCCCGCAGCCGGTAGCCGTCGCCGGCGCCCTCGACGTACGGGGCCTCCAGCGGGGTCGCCGATTCCGGCAGGGTGCCGAGGCTGGAGATCGGGAAGGACGCGTTGACGGTGATCGCGTCCTGCTGGGAGGGCGGCACCGGGGTGCTGCCGGTGGCGGAGATGTCGGCCCCGGCCTTGGGCCGCACGGTCCACACGCCGCTCCAGGTGTGCAGCGGCAGCCCCTGGATCAGCATCGAGGCATGGGCGGCGTCCGCGTCGAGGCCCGCCCGGACGGTGACGCCGATCTTGGAGTACTGCGAGCTGAGCGGCCACACGATGCGGGCGGTGACGGTGCCGTCGCCGCGCAGCGGGAGGTGGACGAGGCGGTGGGTGTCGGCGGTGCCGCTCGCCTCCAGGACGAAACGTTCGCCGTCGAAGGCGGCGGAGCCGGGGATCTTCACGTCGCCGACGTCCCGGGTGGACCAGGGCTCGGGGAGGCCTGCGGTGGCGGCGGTGGGGCTGGACGCGCCGCTGCTGCCGAGGGGGTTGGCGGCGGTGACGGTGTAGTAGTAGGTCCGCCCGGACCGCACGCCGTCGTCTGTATGCGATGTGCCGTCGACCGCCGACGCGATCTCTGCGTACGGTCCCTCGGGTGCCGTCGCCCGGCGCACGGCGTACGTCGACGCCCCCACGGACGGCAGCCAGGCCACGGTGACCGACGTACCGTCGCCGACCGCGGTGACGCCGGCCGGTGCCGTCGGCACTGTCTCGGCCGGCGCCTTCGTACCCGCGTACGCGAACGTCCCCCAGCCGGGCAGGTCGTCGTTGCCGCCCTCGACGACGCGGGCGCCGCCGGTGCCGCGGAAGACGGCCGCCTCGGTGTACGGGGTGTCGAGGCCGCGGACGCCGGCGTAGTGGGCGTAGTACATCTCGTAGATCGGCGGCAGGGTGCCACGGACCTTGTCGGAGACGGTCGTCTTGAGGTATTTGCCGGTGCGGTCGAGGTCGGGGGTGAAGGGGACGTCGCCGCCGAGGTTGTAGCGGGCGGCGTACTCGGCGTTGGCGAGGATGCGGTGGTCGTCGAAGGCCCACAGATCGACACCCTGGTTCCAGGCGACCTGCGCGGCGTCGCCCATCAGGCCGACAGCCAGCTGTTCGTGGGCCTGGTCGCGGCCGGACTCCTGGCCCTGACCGCCGTCCGTGACCACCCGGCCCAGGACGCTGCCGTTGCCGACGCCGGCCGCGGCGAACCGCAGCGCGTCCTCGAAGAGGGTGCGCTGCTCGCAGAACACGCCGATGGCCAGCACGGACTGAAGGGCCGTCAGGTCCCAGTTGCCGTTGGCGTAGAGCATGTAGCCGGAGATCGCCGGATACCAGACGTCCAGGAAGGACTGCTCGCAGCGCGCGATGTCGGCGTCGCTCCAGCCGTCGTAGTCCGAATACCGCAGCAGTTCGGCCGCGTTGGCGAACTTGAAGACCTGCAGACCCGCGCCCAGCGGACCGTCGGCTCCGGTGACCATGGTGAGCGATGCCGACCAGGCGTTGAGGATGTCCCGGGCCTTGTCGGCGTGGGCGCGGGTGCCGGTGACGGCCCACATCAGGGCGTTCTGGTAGGCGGCGGCCGAGTCGGCGACGGCCTGGTTCTGGAAGTTGGTGGGGCCTCTGCCCCAGCTGGTGATCTGGCCCGTGTTCTGGACGGTGTACGTGGACTTCGAGCGGGCGTGGGCCGCGAAGGCGAGGTAGCCGTCATGGACCGGTGACTCCTTGACGGCCACCGCGACCTTCATACGTGCGATGTCGTCGGCTGTATGCAGTAGCCCGGGGTGGGTGAACTGTCGGCCGTCGCCAGTCGTACCGGCGCCGGAGTCCGCCGCTCTCGCCGTGCCGGGCACGAGCAGTCCGCTCGTGCCCGCCGCCAGCAGCAGGGCCGCGGTGCCGCCGAGGAAGCCCCGGCGGCTCGTCGCCGGAGTGCCGGCAGTGCGGGGAGTACGGAAAGTGGTCACGACGACGCGGCCGCCTCGGCCTCGGCGGTGGTGAGGAACTTCAGGTTCGTGACGTGCTCGTTGGCGTACCACTGGATCGTGTCGGTGGTGTAGTACCAGGTCGGCTTCTTCATCGAGTCGGCGATGACCTGGCCGTTGATCACGAGGTTCTCGAACGTGACGTTGTCGATGGCGTGGTCGGCGTCGTAGCCGAGGAGCAGCGACGGGTTGGCTTTCGTGCCCGTGTAGGTGAGGTTCTTGACGTAGACGTCCTGGATGCCGCGGCCGACCGAGGTGTTGTACTTCGTGTTGTACATGACCTTGAGATAGATGACCTGGCCCCAGCGGATGTCCTCGATGCGGACGTCCTCGACGCGGACGTTCTTCAGGAGGTTGGAGTCGCCGACGTTGAGGGCGATGCACCCCTGGTAGTTCATCTGGGGTTCGCGCTGGTCGCAGATGTCGAGGTTCTGGAAGACGAGGTTCTCGAGCGTCTCGGGGTTCTCGGTGTTGCCGTGTGTGCCGACGTTGATGGGGTGGGCGACGTCGGCCCAGAGGGTGGAGTTCTTGACGGTGATGTTCCTGGTGTCGCCGTAGTACTCCCAGCGGTGGGTGTAGAGGGCGATGCAGTCGTCGGAGTTGCGCATGAAGACGCCGTCGATGGTGATGTCGGTGCTGGAGAAGACGTCGATGCCGTCGCCCCAGCCCTTGGAACTGAAGGCGCACAGGCCCTTGATGGAGACGTCGGTGGACTCGCCGATCTGGACCGCGTAGCCGTTGGGGTTGAGGACGGTGACGGCGTCCATACGGATGTCCGTCGAGCCTTCGACGAGGATGCCGCCCGCCTTCGTGCCGGCGAGCACACCGCGGCCGGTGATCCGGGCGTCCCGCACGTCCCTGAAGACGACGGTCGCCTTGAGCAGGGCGCCGCCGTCGAGGTGGACGGTCTTGCCCGAGGGGACGTTGAGGTATCCGTCGGCGGTGGTGTGGACGCCGGGGCCGTAGTAGAGGACGTCGGGGTCGTCCGCCTTCGGCTTGCGCTTCTCGATCGGGCGGGCGAACAGGTGCAGGGAGTCGAAGAGGTCGTCGTTGATCTGGACGACGATGTTGCGCGGTCTGTCGAGGGTGAACCGGAGGGTGTCGGCGAGGACTTCGGGCGTGATGCCGTACGAGTCGGGCCGCACCCGCACCTTCTGCACCCCGCCCTTGATGAAGGTCACCTCGACCTCGACCTCACCGCAGAAGTCGAAGTAGGCGAGGGAGGAGTTGAACTGCTTCTTGCTGCCCGTGGCGGCGTTGATCTCGGCGAGGGTGGGCCGGTAGACGCCGAGGGTCTCCCAACTTCCGCCGGGGACACGGACCTTGACGGTGTAGCTGCCGGTGTTGACGGGGGCGCCGGTCGGCACGGGGTACGTCACCAGGTGCGGTTCCACCGTGTCGCCGTCCGCGTGGGCCGCCGTGGCCGTCAGGTGGGTGAGGCCGGCCGCGAGCACGGTGGCACCTGCCGCCTGGAGGGCGGTGCGGCGTGACAGGGGCGTGTTCATCTCAGGACTCCTTGCAACAGGTCGGAAGGCTGGGCTACTTGAGGCCCGACGTGGACATCCCGGCGACGAATCCGCGCTGGGCGATGAGGAAGATCAGCAGGATCGGGACGACGTACATCACCGAGGCCGCGGCCTGGAGTTCGGGGACAGGTGTGCCGCCCTCGTTGACGTAGGCGGTCATCACGGCGACGGCGAGCGTGGTGCGGTCGGTGGACAGCAGCAGCTGCGGGGCGATGTAGTCGCCCCAGGTCCAGGTGAAGGCGATGATGAAGCTCGCGGACAGCACGGGCCAGGACTGCGGCAGGAAGATCCGCCAGAAGATCGAGGCGTAGCCGCAGCCGTCGACGATCGCGGCCTCCTCCAGTTCCCGGGGCATGCCCGCGAAGAACTGCCGGAAGAGGAACACCAGATACGGCGCCGCGGACAGGCCCCACAGCACCCACGGCCAGTAGGTGTCGACCATGCCGAGCTTGGCGAAGATCAGGTAGGTGGGCAGCAGGGTGACCATCTGCGGCAGCATCATCGAGCCGAGCAGCACACCGAACAGCACCTTCTTGCCGGGCGCGTCGAGCCGGGCGAAGCCGAATCCGACCCAGGCCGAGCTGAGGGTGACCAGCGTGGCGTAGAGGAAGGCGATGATCAGGGAGTTGCGGGCGTAGCCGAGGAAGTCGATCTGGTCGAAGGCGTCGGCGAAGTTGTGCCACTGGAAGACGTCGGGCAGCCAGTGCACGGGTGAGGCGGCCAACTCCCCTTGCGTCTTGAGGCCGGAGAGGATCAGCCAGCCGAACGGGCCGAGGAACAGTCCGGTGACGGAGACGAGCACGGTGTAGAGGGCGAGGCGTCTGGCGCGCACGCGTACGCGCGCGTCGGCGATCGGGGACTTGGGCGGCAGACTGGTCGCGGTCACTTCTTCGCCTCCGGGTCGACGGTGTAGAACACGGCGCCGGACGTGAACTTGAAGATGAGTCCGGTCACCGCGAGGATCAGGACGAAGAGCACCCAGAGCAGTGCGGAGGCGTAGCCGTAGCGGCCGAGCGCGAAGTACTGCGCGAACACATGCATCATGTAGAGGTAGTTCGACTGCGGGACCGTGGTGATGCCGCTCGTGTCACCGAGCGGCGCCAACAGCAGCGGCATGATGGTCTGCACTGAGGCGATCATCCCGGTGACCGTCTGGAAGAGCAGCACGGGCGACAGCAGCGGCACGGTGATGCTGCGGAAGGTGCGCCAGGCGCTCGCCCCGTCGATCCGAGCCGCCTCGTGGAGTTCCCGGGGGACGTCCTGGAGACCGGCCAGCGAGATGATCATGACGTTGCCGGCGCCCCAGAGCACGGTCATCAGCAGGACGTAGCGGGCGTACGGGTCGGCGAGCCAGGCCAGGGCGTCGATACCGAAGAAGGTCAGAACACCGTTGGTGGCACCGGAGTTCTGGTCGAAGAGGAGCTTGAAGGCGAGGCCCGCGCCCACCGGCGGCACCACGGCGGGCAGATAGAGCAGCGTGCGGAACAGTCCGCGCGCCTTCAGCGGCCGGTTGACCAGTACGGCGAGGCCGAGTCCCGCGATGATCGACAGCGGTACCGAGGTCACCGCGAACAGGCCCGCGCGGCCCAGCGAGTCCCAGGTGACCGGATCGTTCAGCAGCTCGCGGTAGTTGCCGAGTCCGACGTACTTCCAGTGGGGCGAGATGCCGTCGAAGGTGGTGAAGCTGAGCCACAGCGCGTACGCCATCGGCACGATGGTCAGCAGCAGGAACCCGATGATCCAGGGCGAGGTGAACAGGTAGAACGCCCGGTGTCTGCGCGCGGTCATGGTGATCCGTGGCCGCCCGGCGGCGCTCGCCCGTCCGGTGCTCGCGGCGGCGTCGGGCCGGTCCGCGACGGGGGAAATCTGATCGACCGTCATCCCACCTGCTCCTTACCGCGCTTCAGCTGGTCGTTGATGGCCGAGTTCAGACGTCCGGCGAGGGTGTCGACGGAGATCTGGCCGTTCATCGCGGCGGGGGCTATCTGGTTGAAGAGGGCGTCGAGCGCGTCCGCCCTGGTGTACGGGGTGAAGGAGACCACCGAGAAATGCTTCAGTTCGTTCTCCTGGACCCTCAACACCCGTTCTTCGTAGTCCTCCTGACCTGGCATCAGTGAGCGCAGTGACTTGAGCGTGGGGATGCCCCAGCCGCCGGCGGCACGTGCTTTGGCCGGCTCCTCGCCGAAGAACCACTCGAAGACCCGCCAGGCGGCGTCCTTGTTCTGCGCACCGCGTGGCATCCACAGTCCGGTGCCGCCCTGGCAGGCGCTGATCCGGGGACCGCCCGCGAACATCGGGGCCGGCGCCAGCCGGGACACCTTCGCCAGCTTCTTGTCCGGGTAGATCATGCCGCCCATCCAGTAGCCGGCGTTCGACATGGCCAGCCGCCCGGCCTGGTAGGTGGGGCCGTCCCAGCCGTTGGGGTCGGGCTGGACGAGACTCGGCCCCACCTTGGTCCGGCAGTAGTCGATGTACCAGGTCAGGGCCTTGCGGGCCTCGGGGGTGGTGAAGTCGACGCGGGAGAAGTCGTCGTTGAAGAGGCTTCCTCCGGCGGACGCGGTCATGGTCGTCAGGAGCGTGGCCCGGGTGAGGCCGGCGTAGCTGCCTCCGAAGACGGTGGTCTGACCCTTCTTGCGCTGCACGAGGCGCTGGGCGGTGTCCTGCCACTCCTCGTAGGTGACCGGCTCGGTCTCCGACGGTTGGTCGACACCGGCCTTGTCGAAGGCCGCGGAGTTGTACCAGTACATGGAGTCCTGGGAGAAGTCCTTGGCCATGCCGTAGCGGGGGCCCTTGCCCTGGGTGCGGCCGTCGTACCGCCACAGGTCGTTGACGGGGTCCAGGTCGTCCAGCTTGAGGACGCCGCTCCGCGCGAAGTAGGGGTCCAGTTCCTCGGCCACGTCCCGTGCCGCGAAGAACGGCGCGTCCACGGCACCGACGCCACGCACCAGGTCGGGCGGGTTGCCGCTGGTCAGCATCGCGATCAGCTTGGTGATGTCGTACTTCACCAGGACGATCTTGATGCCGAGGGCCTTCTTCGCCTGCCGCACCTGCTCCGGGAGGATGTCTCCGGAGTTGACCATCACGGTGACGGTCTCACCCGAGCCGCTGACCCCGGTGGACACCCGCATCGCGCAGCCGCTCAGCGCGGCAGCACCGGCCGCGGCGCCTCCCGCCGACAGGGCGAGGAACCGGCGGCGGCCCATCGGGGCACCGACACGAGGGTGCATGAACGCACCACCTCCCGCTTCACCTAGTTGGCTCGATTGTTTGGCAACCGGTTGTTGGGCAATGGGGCAGAGCTTCTTCCTGTCCGGAAACCGCGTCAAGAGCCATGACGAGTTTTCGAAAAGTCTGCGTAACCCGGGCGCCATGCGCCGGACGGCCGACAAGGCCACGTCGGTCGAAGAAAGTGCAGCTCAAGGCCATCCCATATGGCGATGTCGACCACCACCGTCCGCACGTGCGCACCGGCCGGGAGCGCCCCGCGCACGATCTCGCCGACCAATCACAGAGGCCCGGAGCGCACCCCGATCGCCGTCGGCAAGCAGTGATCAGCAGGCGCTATGGACGTCCTGCTCAGAAACCGGTTGTCAGACTGTGAGACGTGACCCGGCGACGCGGGCCAACAGCACCGCACGGCGGGACGACCGACGTCCGAGCCGCTGAGACCACTGAAACCGTTGAGGTCGCTGGGTGAGAAAACGGGGAAACCGATTTCCCTACAGAGCGGGATCAAGGCACTTGGCCACGCCACGACACCGACGAGCCTCCTCCGACCCCAACTCCCGCCCCCGACCCTCCACCCCGCCGCGACGTGGGCATACGTGGTGGAAACGAGCCGGGGGAAATCCACCCCTCCCCGATCCATCAGACCGATTGACCCACCGTTCCCGGCAGATCTACGGTAGAAGGCGCTTTCAGAAAATGTTTCTACTCAGTGCCTCAGGAGCCTCATGCCCAGCCCCCAGCTGCCGCGGGCCGTGTTCGCGATGGACCCGGTGCACCTGCCCCTGCTGTTCCCCCCGGCGCTCATGGCCCGGTTGCGGCAGGCGGCCGACCTCGATCCCGGCCTCGTGCTGCGGGACTTCACCGATCCCGCGGCGGCCGAGGTCCTCGCCGCGACCGAGGTGCTCATCACCGGCTGGGGCTGCCCGAGCCTCGACGCGGACGTCCTCACCGCCGCACCCCGGCTGCGCACCGTGCTGCACGCGGCGGGCTCCGTCCGCTCGCTCGTCGGCGAGAAACTGTGGGAACGCGGCATCAGTGTGTCCAGCGCGGTCACCGGAAACGCGCTGCCGGTCGCGGAGTACACCCTCGCGATGATCCTGCTCGCCGGAAAGGACGCCTTCACCCAGCGCGAACGGTTCCGCACCACCCACGCCTACCCGCCCCCCACCGAGACCGCGCACATCGGCAACGTCGGCCGCCGCATCGGCGTCATCGGAGCCTCGCGTGTGGGACGCCGCCTGCTGGAGCTGCTGCGCCCCTTCGACTTCACGGTCCTGCTCCACGACCCCTATGTCAGCCCCGCCGAGGCCACCGCTCTCGGCGCCCAACTCGTCTCACTGGACGAACTGTTGAGCCAGTGCGACATCGTCAGCCTGCACGCCCCGGACATCCCCGAGACCTATCGCATGCTCGACGCCGGACGGCTCGCGCTCATCCGGGACGGCGGCGTCCTCATCAACACGTCCCGGGGCGCGCTCGTCGACCCCGACGCACTGGCCGACGAGCTGGTCGCCGGTCGACTGTATGCGGTACTCGATGTCACGGAACCCGAGCCGCTGCCGGCGGGGTCGCCGTTGTACCGGCTGCCGAACGTGTTCCTCACACCTCATATCGCCGGGTCGCTCGGGAACGAGCTGGAGAGACTCGGGCGGATCGTGGTGGAGGAACTGGAGCGGGTGGCCTCCGGCGGGCCATTGGCACACGAGGTGCGGCATGCGGATCTGACCCGTGTCGCCTGAGGGAACCGGCACCTCACTGCCGCCGGAAACCATGGGATACGGTTTTCCGCACCGGCTCCGGGCCGGGCCCCCGACCGGTGTCCTCCCGGCCCGCGGTGGGGCGATCACGATGGTGAAGGAGCCCCCAGGGTGAGTCAGCGCAAGGCTTCGGGCGACGCCGGACGGGCCACCATCCGGGACGTCGCGGAGCAGGCGGGCGTCTCCGTCGCCAGCGTCTCCCGCGTCCTGTCGGGCAACTACCCGGTCTCGGAGGAGCTGCGCCGCCGGGTGATGAAGGTGGTCGGGGACCTGGACTACGTCACCAACGCCCACGCCCGCTCCCTGGCAGGCGGCGGCACACCCACGGTGGCGATCCTCATCAACGACATCACCGGCGCCGCGTTCGCCCATGTCGCGAGGGGTGTCGAGGGAGCCGCCACCCTGCGGGGCTGGCTCTCGCTGGTCGGCACGACGGGTGACGACCCCGAGCGTGAGCTCGCACTGGTCAACATGATGCGCCAGCAGGGCGTCGCCGCCGTGGTGCTGCTCGGCGGCGCCTACGACTACGACGAGTACCAGCTGCGCATGGCCCGGTTCGCCCGGTCCCTGGACGCGGCCGGCTCCCAACTCGTACTGGTCGGCAGGCCGCCGCTGGAGGGCGACGTACCGGCGACGACGGTCGACTACGACAACGAGGGCGGCGCGTACGCGATGGCCAGCCATCTGCTGTCCGCCGGGCACCGCAAGGTCCTGGTGCTGCCGGGACATGCCGAACTCACCACCGCACAGGGCCGGTTGAAGGGGGCGCGGCGCGCCTTCGAAGCGTACGGCGTGCCTTTCGAGCCCAGCATGGTGAGGCACGGCTTCTACGACTACGAGCACGGCTACGACGCCGTCCAGGAGAGCCTGCGCGACGGGCTCGACTTCACCGCGGTGCTGGCCGGGACCGATGTGGTCGCCGCGGGAGCCATGCAGGCGCTGCGTGCGGCGGGGCTGCGGGTGCCGGAGGACGTGTCGATCGTCGGGTACGACGACATTCCTCTCGCGTCCCAGCTCACGCCCCAACTGACCACCGTGCATGTGCCGTACGAGGAGATGGGCCGGGTCGCGCTGCGCGCGGTCGCCGATCGGCGCGAGGGGGGCCCGGGCCGTCGTAAGGGCGACGGCGACCACCTCGTGCTGGGCACCCATGTCGTCGTACGCAACTCCGTCCGCCCGCCCGCGCCTCGCGTGTGATCCATGCGAGTGGGCGGTCCAGAAGCGCTGTGAAAGCGATCGTTTCGTAAGCGTTTTCCAAAGGTTTTTTCGTGATCCTCCGAGGTCGGGCCAGTGGCCGCCCGGCCTCTGCGCAGGCTGCGATCCACATGCCCTGACCAGTACATACAGGCGAAGAACGGCCGTCGCACACGGGACACTTCGGCATCACGCGACGGACAATCCGGCGTAACAAATTTCCGCGCACCTCTTGCTATGGACTGATCCGTCGTCCTACCGTCCCAGCAACCGCTTACTACAGCTTCCGCTTGGCCGACCCCCCTCAACCGCGAGCCGCGGATTCCGGCCGCCGTTCCCGGCCTGCGCCCCCGAGCCGCCGTCCTCGTTCCGAGACGCCCAACTTCCGAAGGAACACGGTCAGATGAACTTCACCAGCCGCCGGAGAAGGTTCGCCCAAACCGCTGTCGCGGGTATCGCGCTGACAGGCCTGCTCGCCGCCTGCGGCGGGTCGGAGTCCGGAGACGACACCGACTCCTCCGGCCCGGTCACCCTCGACTTCTGGGGCTGGGCCAACGGCCAGGAGGCCGTCGTGAAGGCGTTCAACGCCTCTCACCAGGACGTCCAGCTGAAGTACACGAAGATCACCGACCAGCTGACCATGCAGAAGCAGCTGAGCAACGCCGTCAAGGCCGAGAACGCTCCCTGTCTGCTGCAGAACACCGGTGAGTACGTGACCAGTTGGGTCGCGCAGGGCGCGCTGGCCGACATCTCGAAGTACGTGGAGCCGAGCAAGGGCAAGTTCAACTCCGGTTCGTGGGCGACCGGTCAGGTGCAGGGCAAGACCTACGGTGTGCCCACGGCCTCGGCGCCCGCGTTCACGATCTACCGCACCGACATCTTCACGAAGTACGGCCTGAAGGCCCCGGCGACCTGGGACGACTTCATCGCCGCGGGCAAGGTCCTCAAGAAGCACGACATCAGGATCACCAACTACGCCGGTGAGGACCCCAGCACCCTGGAGGTGCTCGCCATGCAGGCGGGCGCCCACTGGTACGCCATCGACGGCAACGCCTGGAAGGTGAACTTCCAGGACGAGGGCAGTCTGAAGGCCGCGAAGGTGATCCAGGAGATCATCGACAACGACCTCAACGCCAAGCTGTCCTTCGCCGACTACGCGGCCGTGCAGCGCAGCTTCGACAACGGCGACACCGCGACCCGGCAGATCTCCACCTGGCAGATGTCGGGCATGGTGCAGAACTTCACCAAGTCCTTCGGCGACTGGGCACTGTCCCCCTGGCCGACGTTCGCCGGTGAGGCGGCCAAGACCCCGGCGGGCACCAACCAGAGCGGCAACCTGACGCTGGTGTCCGAGCAGTGCGAGCACCAGGAGCAGGCCGCCGAGGCGGCGCTGTGGATGTCCACCGACACCGGCGCGGTCAAGACCATGGCCAGCCCGGAGACCGGCAGCGGCGTGATGCCGGCGCTGGCCGACAGTGACTCCTACGTGCCCGAGGCGATCTCCGAGAAGCTGCTCGGCAAGAACTACGAGCCGGCGCAGCAGATCGTGAAGGACAGTCTCGGCACCGTCACCACCGACTGGACCTTCGGTCCCAACTGGACAGCGATGTTCACCGAGTTGCAGAGCCAGTGGGGCAAGGTCGTCAGCAAGAAGCAGACGGTCACCGACCTCCTCGCCCATATGCAGGAGTGGACGGTCAAGGACCTGAAGTCCCGCGGCATCAACGTCAAGGGCTGAGGCACATCCCGATGATTCGCTCACTGCGCTGGAAGGGTGCCGCCTTCACGGTGCCCTTCCAGCTCGGCTTCGTGTTCCTGTATCTGCTGCCGATCGGCTACGCCGTCTACCAGTCGCTGTACCGCTCGCAGTCCTCCGGACTGGGCCTGGGCGGCACCACCGACGAGTTCTCCGGCTTCGACAACTACCAACAGGGCCTGACGGACTCGAAGTTCATGGGCTCCGTGCTGCGGGTGGTGGTCTTCGCCCTGGTGCAGATCCCGGTGATGCTGCTGATCAGCCTGGCGCTGGCACTGCTCCTGGACGCGGTGACGGCCAAGGCGGCCGGCAAGTTCCGGATCATGCTGCTGGTGCCGTACATGATCCCCGGGGTGGTCGCGGCGATCGTGTGGATCAACGTGTACAGCCCGGACGTCGGTCCGCTCACCCCGCTCGGCGACTTCTTCGGCTTCCACTGGAACTTCTTCTCGCCGTCGATGGTGTGGCCGTCCATCGGCAACCTGCTGACCTGGCACGGCATCGGCTACAACATGGTGATCATCTACGCGGCGCTGCAAGGCGTGCCGCGTGAGCTGTTCGAGGCCGCGCGTCTCGACGGCGCCTCCGAGTGGCGGATCGCGCTCAGCATCAAGATCCCGTTCGTGCGGGGGGCGTTGGTGCTGACCGGCATGCTCTCGATCATCCAGATGCTGCAGATCTTCAACGAGCCGGCGCTGTTCCGGAACATCACCCCGGAGACGGTCGACGACAGCTTCACCCCGATCATGATCATCTACAACCAGGCGTTCAACGCCGGGAACTACCACTACGCCGCGACGCTGTCGGTCCTGCTCGCACTGATCCTCGGTGTCGCCTCCTTCCTCTTCTACCGGCTCACTTCGAGGGAGGCCGACTGATGACCCTCACCGAAGAGCGCGCGGGCACCCGCACCGTCCGCCGTCTCAACCGCCCTGACCCGGCGGCCCGTTCACGCGGCGGCCAGCGATTCCTGCTCGTCGGCTTGACCCTGGCGAGCGTCTACAGCCTGTTCCCGGTGTGGTGGCTGATCGTCGCCGCCACCAAGGACCGCACGGGCCTGTACCAGTCCAACGGCCTGTGGTTCTCCGGCTGGCACCTGTGGGACAACCTGCAGCAGGTGTTCACCTACGACGACGGCATCTTCCTGCGCTGGACGTTCAACTCGTTCCTGTACGCCGGTGTCGGCTCCCTCGGCGGCACACTGATCGCCCTCGCGACGGGCTACGGCCTGGCCCGCTTCGACTTCCCGGGCCGCAACCTGGTCTTCGCGAGCGTGGTCGGCTCGTTCCTGATCCCGCTCGCCCTGCTGACCCTGCCGCTGTATCTGCTGTTCTCGGAGATCGGCCTGGTCGACACACCCTGGGCGATGCTGATCCCCTGTCTGATCAACCCGTTCAGCGTGTACCTCGCCAAGGTGTATACAGAAGCCACCATTCCGTACGAGCTTCTGGAGGCCGCTCGTATCGACGGCGCCGGCGAGCTGCGGATCTTCTTCAGCATCGCGCTGCGGATGATGACGACGGGCGGCGCGACGGTCTTCCTGCTCGCCTTCGTGAACACCTGGAACGCCTTCTTCCTCCCCCTCACCGTGCTGCGCGGCCAGGAGAACTGGACCCTCAACCTGGGCCTGTACAACTGGTCCGGCAAGCGCGCGGAGTCCGGCGTCGACCTCACCGGCCTGGTGCTGACCGGCGCCCTGCTGTCCATCATCCCGATGGCGATCATGATGGTCGCGATGCGTCGCTACTGGCGGTCGGGCGTGACGATGGGGGCGCTCAAGTGACCGTCGCACCAGGAGCGTCGACGTGACGTTGCTGCACAACCCGGTCCTCCGCGGCTTCGCCCCCGACCCCTCACTTGTCCGGGTCGGCGACTGGTACTACCTGGCGACCTCTTCCTTCGAGTGGTTCCCCACCATCCCGATCCACCGCTCCCGCGACCTCGCCCACTGGGAGTACGCGGGCCACGTCCACGGCGCCGTCCCCGGCGACTCACTGGCCGGCGTCCCCGACTCGGGCGGCGTCTGGGCACCGTCGCTGAGCTGGGACGGCGAACGGTTCTGGGTCGTGTACTCGATCGTCCGCTCGGTCGGCACGCCCTACTTCGACGTGGACACCTACATCAGTACGGCGACGGACCCGGCCGGCGAGTGGACGGTCCCGCGCCGCGTCGCGAGCCACGGCTTCGACCCGGCGCTGTACCACGCCGAGGACGGCCGACTGTGGCTCCTCAACCTCCAGAACGACTGCCGTCCCGGCGGACAGCGCTTCGCCGGCATCGTGGCGACCGAGTTGTACCGCAGGACCCTGACCACGGTCGGCGACACCCACCTCCTACTCCAGCACGGACGGCTCGTCGAGGGGCCCAAGCTGCTGCGGCGGGAGGGCTGGTACTACCTGGTGCTGGCGGAGGGTGGCACCGGTTTCGAGCACGGGGTGCTCGTCGCGCGCAGCCGTGCACTGACCGGCCCGTACGAGGTCGACGAGCGGCCGCTGCTGACGACCCGGGACGACCCGACGGTGCCCTTGCAGAAGGCGGGGCACGGGGAGTTGGTCCAGACGCCGGTCGGGGACTGGGTGTTGAGCCATCTCGCCGCCAGGCCATTGCATACCGTCGACGGGCGACGGTGTCCGCTCGGGCGGGAGACCGCGATCCAGGCGGTGGTGTGGGACGGGGAGGGGTGGCCGAGACTGCGGGACGGTGGGCATCATCCGGCGGTGGAGGTCGACGTACGACTGCATACAGTCGACGTCTTGCCGAATACCGTCGACTCGACGCATACAGTCGACGAGTCCTCGTATACCGGTGACGATCCCGCGCCTACGGTCGACCGTCCATTGCATACACCGACCTCGGACCCCACGACCACAGCCCCCGACTCCGACCCCGGCCCCGCGACCGCCATCACCGCCCCCGACTCCGACCCCCACCTCGCCTGGCCCTGGAGCACCCTGCGCGCCTACGCCGACCCGTCCTGGGCCGACCCCACGATCCGCCCCGGCTGGATCCGCCTGCGCGGTCGGCACGGCCCGGAGTCCTGGCGGGCGCACAGCCTGCTCGCCCAACGCATCACCGAGCACCGCGCGGAGGCCGAGGTCACCGTCGAGGCGCGGCCCGGCACGTTCACGCAGGCCGCCGGTCTCGTGCTCTGGTACAACACCGAGGCCTATCTGAGCGTCTCTAATCAGCTTAGTGATCCCATGTCAGACGTGGTGTCTGGCAGCGGGATTTCCCATCGTGGAGGGGTGGCGTGGGCGTGCAGGTGGAAGCCTGCGCCCAGTGCTGCTCCTCGTGGCCGGTGTCGGCTGTTGGCGGGTGTGCTGATCGTTGTCACGCCCTGGTGCCGGTGGGCTGCGCGGGGCAGCCGGGTCCGGTCCGTGTGAGCGTGTCCCTCCGGACGCTGGCCCGCCGGACCCGAAGGTCTGACAGGGGAGGGTGTCCGGCGTCGCCTGGGCGTCGGACGGGTGGCTCGGTGCCGGGTGGGGCCGGCCTTGGACCGGTCGTTCCGGCTGGTCTTGTCAGTACTCGGCGTGACGACCGCGCCCGGTTCGAGCGTGTCCACCACCGTGCGGATCACCATCGCGCCGCTGGCGCGGTCGGTGACGGTCTTGGTCTGGTGGGTGAGGCCGCGGGCGGCGATGCGCTGCCACGCCCCGGTGTCGCGGTCGCCCTGCCACCGGCAGGAGGGGCACAGGGCCCATTTCCATCCCGGTGTGGTGGGCCGGTCGGGGGCTTTGCGGTGCCGCAGTGGGGTGAGGCATTGGGGGCAGCGCCGGGAGGTGTTGCGCGCCGGGACGGTGACGACGGCGATCCCTACTTCGGCGGCGAGGTGGCGCATCCGGTCCACGATCTGTCCGCGCACCTGCTGGGAGAGGCGGGTGTTCATGGTACGGCCCATACCCTTGGCTTCCATCGACCGCAGGTCCTCGACGTAGATCACCGTGGCCCCGGCGGTGACGGCCTGGTCCACGGTCCAGCGGGCGGCAGCCCACGCGAGGGCGTCGTTGAGGCGGGAACGCCGGTCGCAGACGTGCCGGATCTCATCGGACAGCACCGCGTGTCTGGCGGTCAGTGCATGCTGCTCGTTGCCGCCGGTGAGCCGCTGGTAGTGGTCCGCCTTGGCGTGCAAGTGCTCGGACAGGCGGCGCAGCCGGTGTTGTTTGGCGAGGACCCCGGCGGCGCGGAACTGTCCGCCGGAGCCGAGGGCGGTGATCTGGCCGTTGGTGTGCAGACGGGCGGCTCCGGCGGACAGCAGGGTGTTCAGGCCCCAGTCCACACCGAGAGCGATCGTGTGCCCGTTCCGTTGCGGCTTGGGGACGGGGTGGGTGTAGGCGAGATCGGCCCGGATGCGGCCCTGGTGGAGGCGCAGGGTGGGCAGGTGCAGCACCGCGTTGACGGGGATCGTCGGCGGCAGGGTGATGGGGCAGGCCACCCAGGTCCAGTCCGTGTAGGAGTGCGGGTCGGGGCGGGTGGGCAGTTGTAGCCGCAGCAGGGCGCGGCCGCCTTCGTCGGCGCGTTCCAAGGTGGCCTGCTGCCCGTCACACGCCGAGAGCAGCAGCATGGGTGCGACGCGCGGCGCGGCCTCCAGTTCGAACACGTCGACCGGCATCCGGCCATGCTGCTTCACGAACGCGGTGATCTGCCGGGTCCGGCCCTTGATGACACTGGACGGCAGGAACTGGCCGCCGGGCACCGCCTCACGCACCGCGTCCCACTCACCCGCAGTCCGCTTCGCCGGATCGGCGGGCCACGATCTGAGCACACCTGCCGTCAGGTCGGCGCGCCACTTCGCCGACCGCAGCACGCGCCCGGCCTGCTCCTGCGCCATCCGCACGATGCGATCGTTGACTTTGGCACCCTCGGGCGGCCGGATGGCCCAGCCGAGGCGGCGCAGCGCCATCCACGCGTTCGACGGCAGTTTCCTGCCCCCCGCGTCCTCGCCGGATGCCAGGGTGTCCACTGCAGCGGTGTTCCAGTGTTCGAGAGTCAGCGCACGGGCCATGCCGGACACCAGACCGGCCGCCCAGCCCACCCGTTCCGCCAGCACAGCGGCGGATAGAACTTCGCCAGTCTTCTCATCCACCCCGGTACGCAACACGCCGCGGGCGCACGCGGTACGGGACGCCTCACCCTCGCCGAGCGGCAGCCTCCGGCCCACCAGCCCCCTCCCTCCTCATGTGCAGTGCTGTCATCACATCAACGACATCCCCACGGAAAGGTCACACATTCGATCCACGCACTCACGTACGACACCGCCGACGGACACGCCACACAGGAAAACTACAGATCGCTAATCCGACTGGTGAGCCTGCTCGAGCGGGAGGAGTCCGGGACCCGGCAGGTGGACGTCGACGCGGGCGCACCGCTCACTCTCGGCGTGACGGTCGACGGCGCGGAAGCACGGTTACTGGTACGTCGGGGACGGCGGCATGCGCATACGGGTCGGCGAGCCGCTCGACTTCGGCTTCACGGGGGCGATGGCCGGCATCCATGCCGTGGACCTCGTCGACGCGGCGTTCACGGCCGATTTCACGGCACTCCGGCTGATCTGCTGGTAGTCCTCAGCCTCTTCCCGACTCTCCGCGGCGAACCTAGGGTAGGAAGCGCTTACTATCCGCCTTGGTCGATTACTTTCCATGGCCCTCGGGCGGGCCGGAGAGGTGGTTCCCGATGGTCCGTACGGGGAGTGCGAGTGTGGCGGCCGGGCCGACGCTGGCAGTCGTGGCCCGGGAGGCGGGGGTGTCCGTGCCCACCGCCTCCAAGGTCGTCAACGGCCGGGAGGACGTCGCACCCGAGACCCGCCGCCGGGTCACGGAGGCACTGGACCGGCTCGGCTATGTCCGCAGACCCCGCTTCGACGCGGCGAAGCCACCGGCGCTGGTCGACCTCGTCGTGCACTCGCTCAACAGTTCGTGGTCGGGGGCGGTGCTGCACGGTGTGGAGGAGGCCGCTCACGACGCGGGCCTGGAGGTGGTGGTGTCGGCCGGGCTGACCCGCCAGCGGTGCGGGCGGCCGGAGCGGGGCTGGCTGGACAAACTCATCGCCCGTGGTTCGTCAGGGGTGTTGTTCAACCTGGCCGAGCTGACGCCCTCCCAGTACGCGTGGCTGGAGCAGCACCGCATCCCGTTCGTGATGATCGACCCCGTGGTGGAGCCGCCTGCGGGCGTGGTGTCGGTGGGCGCGGCGAACTGGCAGGGCGGGATGGCCGCGACCGAGCATCTGCTGGCGCTGGGCCATGAGCGGATCGCGGTGATCGCCGGGAGCCGGCGCAAGATGTGCAGCACCGCACGGGTGGCGGGCTACCGTTCGGCGCTCGCGTCGGCGGGGGTGCGGCAGCGTCCGGAGTACGTACGCCACGCCGGGTTCGACGAGTCCGTCGCCCGCGAACGCATGCGGGAACTCCTCGACCTCCCCGAGCCGCCCACCGCCGTCTTCGTCTGCTCCGACCGGATGGCACTCGGAGCCTACGAGGCCCTGGCGGAAAGGGGGTTGAGCATCCCGGACGACATCAGCGTGGTCGGCTTCGACGACCTCCCGGAGGCCCGCTGGGCCAGCCCCGCCCTCACCACCGTCCGCCAGCCGCTGTCGGAAATGGCGGCGACGGCTACGCGGCTGCTGGTGCGGATGATGGAGGGGACGCGGCCGGAGGGGACGCGGACGGAACTGTCCACGCGGTTGGTGGAGCGGGCGAGTACGGGGCGGCCGCGGGGGTAGGGCGGGTCGACGGGGTCCTTTCGGGGGCCTAGGTTGCCCGCCAGACCGTCACGTCCGCCATCAGGGAGCTCATTCCGGGTGTGTCCCACAGCGCGGTGTTCTTCACCTGGACCACGAGCAGCGCGATGTCCCCGGAGGGGTGCCTGACGCAGAACTCGCTGCCGGCGGAGGCGGCGGCCAGCGGGAAGTCGTGGTAGATCTTGCCGCCCTCGTCCTCGGCGCCACCGAGGAGCCAACGGCAGTCCCCCAAGGTGGCACCCGGTTCCTCGGAGATGTACTGGACGATCAAGCTGTCGTCGCTCGTCAGCGTACAACCGACGTCTTCGCAGGTGAAGCGGACGTCACCCTTGCGGTCCTCACGGGTCGCCGGGCGTTTGCCGTCGTGGAGGTACAGGGAGTTCTTCTCGTTCAGCATCTGGGGCACGTCCGCCGATATCGCGCGAGGCTGCCCGGCGGACGTCGGGGCCGAGGAGGAACTCGACGCCTCTTCCGCCGCATCCTCGACTTCCGTGTCCGCCCCAGCCGACGCCGACGCCCCCGCCGCCCGCCCCGACACCGTCGCATCCGGCGTCGAGGAAGACGCAGTCGGACCCCGCCCCTCGGCCCCGTCCGCCCCTCCCCCGACCTTCCACACCAGCCCCGTCACCAGCAACGCGCCCGCGGCCACAACCCCGCCGGCGATCAGCGCCGTACGACGTCGACGGCCCCGGCGCTGCTCCGGCGCCGCCGGTACCGTCGCCCGCGCCGGTGCGATCAGCGGCATCGTGTGCACCGGCGTGGGATCGGGGACAGGCGCCGGAACCGTCACCTCGGGCCCCGTGATCTCCTGCCACACCGCCGGTCCGCCGCCCGCGTCCGCGTCCCGGCCGAGCCGCTGCCGACACCACTCGACGACCTCGGCGAGGGTGGCCCGGTCCTGAGGGGCCTTGGCGAGGCACCGCTCGATCAGCGGCCGGAGCGGCTCGGGCAGGCGGGACAGGTCGGGTTCGGAGTGGACGATCCGGTAGAGGATGGTCGCCGAGGGACCGTCCCCGTACAGCGGCGAGCCCAGGGCCGCGAACGCCGCGGTCTGGCCCAGCGCGAAGACGTCCGTCGCCGGTGTGATGTCGCCGGCGACCGCCTGCTCGGGGGCCATGAACTGCGGCGTGCCGACGGCGGCGCCGGTGGCCGTGTACGCCGTGGTGTCGGCGGCGAGCGAGATGCCGAAGTCGATGACCCGGGGGCCGTCGGCGGCCAGGAGCACGTTGGAGGGCTTCAGGTCCCGGTGGACGATCCCCTCGCCGTGGATGGCCTGGAGCGCCTCGGCCACGCCCGCCATCAGCCACAGCACCGCCGGTACCGGGAGCGGGCCGCGCCGGTGGACGGCTTCCGCCAGGGAGGGTCCGGGGATGTAGAGCGTGGCCAGCCAGGGCGGACGGGCGTCCGCGTCGGCGTCGATGAGCTCGGCGGTGTAGGCGCCCCGAACGCGGCGGGCCGCCTTGATCTCCCGGCCGAAGCGCCGCCGGAAGTCCGGGTCGTCGGCCAGCTCCGGGCGTACCACCTTGATCGCCACCGGTCGGCCGCCCGCCGTGTGCGACAGATAGACCCGGCCCATGCCGCCCGCGCCGAGCCGGGCGGCGAGACGGTAACCGGCCACCACGGGCGGATCGTCCACCTGAAGTGGCTGGAACACGTCAGCCGCGTTGTTCACCTGTCCCCCTGCTCCCCTGGTCCCCTGTCGCGCCGATCCGATCATTCGTGCGACGGCAGCAGCCTAAAGGGTTTTCTGTGGCTGCTGCCCGGGGTCGGGACCGTCCAGCCGGGCCGCCCACCTGATCCCGCCCAGCAGATGCGCGCGGAAGTCGGGATCCTCGTACGCCTCGGCGGCGTGGCCGAGCGCCGTGTAGAAGACGCGCCCCGCGCCCTGCTCGCGGCACCAGACCAGTGGATGGTCGGCGCCCATGCCGCCGCCGTCGTACGACGACTCGTCGGCGCGGGCCAACACCCGTGCCGTGCCGCGTGGGTTGGTGCGGAAGTCGTACCACTCGTCGGTGAAGTCCCATACGGCGGGCAGGTGTCGGGTGGCCGGGTGTTCGCGGTCCTCGATGACGGCCTTGCCGGGCTGGTACGCGGGGTGCCGGTCGAAGCGGGCGCCCAGCAGTTCGCCGTAGTACGGCCAGCCGTACTCGGTGCAGGCCGCCGCGTGTACGCCGACGAAGCCGCCGCCCGACTCGACGTAGGAGGCGAGCCGTTCGCGGCCGGCCGGGGTGAGGATCTCGCCGCTGGTGGAGAGGAAGACGATGGCGGCGTACCGCTCCAGGGGTGACTCCAGTGCCGTCGGGTCCTCGCTCGCGTCGACCTCGAAGCCGCCGAGGGTGCGTACGGCGGCGATGCCGGCCGGGATGGAGTCGTGCCGGTAGTCGGCGGTGCGGGTGTGGACGAGGAGTCGGGGTGCCATGCCGGCGACCCTATGCCGCGGGCGGTTCAGGTCCCGCTGAAGTGATCGAGCCGAAGAGATCTCGCTCAGCCACTCGATGAACCGATCCCCCGGTGTGCGGCGACAGGCCGCCGCTCGGGTGTTCCATCCCGGAGGCGGCTCTGCGTAGCCTCGGCTGCACGATGAACACCATTCCCGCACGACTTGACCACCTCGTCCTCGCAACCCCCGATCTGGCGGCGACGGTCGCCGACTTCACCCGGCGTACGGGTGTGGCGCCCGCTCCGGGCGGGGTGCACATCGGGTTCGGCACCCGCAACTACCTGGTGTCGCTGGGCGGTACCGGATATCTGGAGATCATCGGCCCGGACCCGGAGCAGCCCGAGCCGCAGGGGCCGCGCCCCTTCGACGTCGACACACTGGCGGCGCCCCGCACGGTCACCTGGGCGATCAGTCCGCCGGACCTGGACGCGGCGGTCGCGGCCGCCCGGGCCCGGGGGTACGACCCTGGCATGGTGCATCCGATGAGCCGCCGCAGACCGGACGGCACCCTGCTGGAGTGGCGGCTGACGGACGGCGAGACGCAGCACCCCTCCGGTCTCGTGCCGTTCCTGATCGACTGGGGCACCGCGGTCCACCCGTCCGCCTCCGGTCTGCCCGCCACTCCCCTGCTGGCGCTGTCCGCGACCGCCCCCGACCCGGGCGAGATCCGCGCCCTGCTCGCGGCCCTCGACACCGAACTCACCGTCACCGAGGGGCCGGTGGGGCTCTCCTTCACGGTGGACACCCCGCTGGGGCCGGTCAGCTTCGACTGACGGCGGACGGCGTCGTCGTCGTCGAGGAAGAGGACACGTCCGATTCCTTCAAGACCGACCGCTCCGGCCCTGCCTACGGTGGCCCCATGACTCCACGATTCGACGCCATCGGCCTGATCGTCTCCGACATGGCCGCCTCCGTCGCCTTCTACCGCCGCCTAGGGTTCGAGTTCCCCGAGGGAGCCGAGCAGGAGGGGCATGTCGAGGCACAACTGCCCGGCGGTCTGCGGCTGTTGCTGGACACCGAGGAGGTGGTGCGGTCCTTCCACGCGAGCTGGCAGCCGCCGACGGGCGGCGGTCGCACGGGCCTGGCCCTGCGGTGCGACAGTCCCGCCGAGGTGGACTCGGTGTACGAGGAGCTGGTGGGCGCCGGTCACCACGGCGAGCTGAAGCCGTGGGACGCCGTGTGGGGCCAGCGGTACGCGAGCCTGCTCGACCCGGACGGCAACGGTGTCGACCTGTTCGCGCCGCTACCCACGGCCCAGTAGCTCGGTCAGCGGCACACCGGCCAACTCCCTGACGTCCCGCGCCAGATGGGCCTGGTCGGCGAAGCCGGCGCGCACCGCCGTCTCCGCGTACGGCACGCCGCCCCGGGCCAGGCCGAGTGCCCGTTGCAGTCGCAGTACCCGGGCCAGCGTCTTGGGGCCGTAACCGAACGCGGCCAGGCACCGACGGTGCAACTGCCGTGCGCCGAGGCCGAGTTCGTCGGCGGTCGCCGCGACCGGGCGCCCCGCGTCGAGGGCCGCCACGACGTGCCCCAGCAGCGGATCGGGCCGCTCGGTGTCGGCCGCCCGCTCCAACGCCACCTCTTCGAGTCCGCGGGCCGGATCGCCGGCCGCGTTCACGCGAGCGGTGAGCCGCCGTACTTCGGCGGCCGGCCAGAGGTCGGCGAGTTCCACTCGCCGGTCGAGCAGCTCCCGGGCGGGAACGCCGAGCAGCCCGGGCGCGGTACCGGGCGGGAACCGGACCCCCGCCCACGCGGTCGGCGCGCCCTCAGTGACGTACGCACGTGTGTCGGGACCGGCGACGAGCAGCCGCCCTTCGTGCCACAGCAGATCCATGCACCCGTCGGGCAGAACGCGCCCAGGGCCGTCCTCGGACGGCACATTGGTCCAGACGACGGCGCCGTCGAGCCGGGAGGCCCACTCCGCGTACATGGAACCAGGCTACGCGGCACCCACCCAGAGGCGCGGGGAACTGCGCGACCAGCCACGACCCACCGGCACCCGGCAGCGCTCCTACGCCACCCTCCCCCGATGCTCCTGCGGACTCACCCCGTACACCCGCTTGAAAGCACTCGACAACGCGAACGCACTCCCGTACCCCACCTGCCGGGCAATGGCCTCCAGCGTCGCATCGCTCTCCCGGAGACGGTCCGCCGCCAACGCCAGCCGCCAGCCCGTCAGATACGTCATCGGCGGCTCCCCCACCAGCTCCGTGAACCGCCGGGCGAGAGCGGCCCTGGAAACGCCGGCCTTCGCCGCGAGCGACGCCACCGTCCAGGGGTGGGCCGGGTCGTCCTGGACCAGCCGCAGCACCCGCCCGACGACCGGGTCCGCCATCGCCCGGTACCACGCCGGCGCCGCGGCCTCGGGCCGGGAGAACCACGCCCGCAGTGCCGCGATGACCAGCAGGTCGAGCAGCCGGTCGAGGACGACCTCCTGGCCGGGCTCGTCGCGCACGATCTCCTCCATGAGGAACGGCGTGAGCGGGCAGTCCCACACGTCGGAGGTGAGGGTGAGCAGCGGCGGCAGCGCGTCCAGCAGTCGCCCGCTGACCTCGCCCTGCCACAGATACGTGCCGATCAGCATCACGGCCGACCCGTCGAGCCGGTCGCCCCAGGTCCGCACGCCCAGGTCCATGGAGCCGTTCAGGGCACGCCCGTCCGGGTAGTGGCACTCGGCGCCCGGCAGGATCACCGCCTGGGGTTCCGTGCCGGGGTCGTCGGCGCAGGTGTACGGGTCGGGGCCGCGGGCGATGGCGAGGTCGCCTTCCCGCAGCCGTACCCGCTCTCCCGCGTCCGGCGTGATCCACGCCTCGCCGCGGATCATGAGCATGACGGTGAGGGGTGCGCGGTCCTCGATGCGTACGCACCAGGGGGGTTCGAAACACGCTCGGATCATGAAGGCGCCCCGCGCGCGGGGGCCCTCCAAGAGGCCTGCGAGAGCGTCCATGCGGCCAGCGTAGACGGCCGCGTATGGGAATGAGCCGTTCAGCGATGGGGTGTTGGGGCGTGCGGCCGTTGACTTGAGGCATGGCAGACAACACGGCGAAGAAGACAGTGGTGGTGACCGGGGCCTCGGGTCGTACGGGCAGCCGGGTGGCTCAGGCGGTACGGGCGGCGGGGTGCGAGGTACGGGCCGCGTCCCGGGCCCAGGGCTTCGACTGGGAGAACCCGACGACCTGGGCGGAGGCCCTGCGGGACGCGGACGCGGCGTATCTGATGTACCCGTCCGACGTCGGCTCCCCCGCGGCGGCCGAGGGTGTCGGGGCGCTCGCCCGGGAGGCGGTCGGGCTCGGCGTACGGCGGCTGGTGCTGCTGTCGGCGCGGGGTGAGACGCAGGCGCTGGCGACGGAGGAGGCGTTGAAGTCGTCGGGGGCGCGGTGGACGGTCGTACGGGCGTCGTGGTTCTCGCAGAACTTCAGTGAGGGGCCGCTGGTGGCGGAGTTGCGGCGGGGGGAGCTGGCGTTTCCGGCGGGTGAGGTTCCGGAGCCGTTCCTCGATGTGCGGGACATCGCGGATGTGGTCGCGGTGGCGTTGACGTCCGGGGACGCCTATGTGGGGCGGACGCTGGAGCTGACGGGGCCGCGGTTGCTGTCGTTCCGGGAGGCGGTCGCGGAGATCGCCGGGGCCAGCGGGAGGGAAATGGCGTACATCCCGGTTCCGGCGCGGGACTACGGGGACGCGCTGGTGGGGTTCGGGGTGCCGCCGGAGGAGGCGGAGTTCCTGGTGGAGGTGTTCGAGGGGCTGCTCGACGGGCGGAACGCGCGTCTCACGGACGGGGTCCGGGAGGTGCTGGGGCGTGCGCCTCGGGACTTCGGGGACTTTGTGCGGGAGGCCGCGGCGGCGGGGGTCTGGAAGGGGTAGCGCCGCGGGGGTGCGGGAACGCTGCCGGGTGCCGGTTCGTCGTGGCCGGTCGCGCCCACGGGGCGGTAGCCGCGAATCGATACGGCCCCGCGCCCCCGGGCACGCCCGGCGGCCCGGCGGTTTCTAGGAACCGTCCTCCTTGTGCGGGGGGTGCGTGCTCTTCGCGTGGGCTCGCAGTCTCGACGTCACGTCCTCCGGCGGCAGGAACCGCGACCACCGCTCGGGGAACTCCGACGGCATGTCGGGGTCCTCCGGGTCGATCTTGTGGTGGGCGGCGGCTCGGGCGACGTACTCGGCGACCTGCGCCTCGCGGACCCGCTCGTTCGCGGCGCGGGCCGCCGCCGTCGCGGCGGCCGGCCAGACGCGGTCGATCGCGGCGTTGACCGCGGCGCCGACGAGGACGGCGAAGGCGGAGACGCCGATCCACAGCATCACGGCGACGGCGGCGGCGAGGGAGCCGTAGATCGACGCGCCCTCGATGGTGTTCGTGAGGTAGATGCGCAGCAGGAAGCTGCCGAGCACCCACATGGCGAGGGCGACCAGTGCGCCGGGCACGTCCTCGATCCAGGGGGAGCGCACGGGGACGGACACGTGGTAGAGCGTGGTCAGGAAGGCGATCGACAGGACCATCACCACCGGCCAGTACAGGATCTGCACGAGCGTCTCCGACCACGGCACGATCCGCACCACCGCGTCCGGGCCCGCGACCATCAGCGGCAGCGCGATGGAGCCGATCAGCAGGGCCGCGAGGAAGAGCAGGAACGCCACCAGTCGGGTCTTGACGATGCCCCGTACGCCGTCGAGGCCGTACATGACGGTGATGGTGTCGATGAAGACGTTGACCGCGCGGGAGCCGGACCACAGGGCGAAGAGGAAGCCTATGGAGATGACGTCGGGGCGGCCGCCGTTCATCACGTCGTCGAGGATCGGCTGCGCGATCTGCCGCACGCCCTTGTCGGACAGGACCGTGCGCGAGGCCTCCAGGAGGTTGGCCTCCAGGCTGCTGATGCTGTCGGTGCCGGTCCAGTCGTCGACGTAGCCGAGCAGGCCGATCATGCTGAGCAGCAGCGGCGGCACGGACAGCAGGGTGAAGAACGCGGCCTCGGCCGCGAGGCCCAGGATGCGGTACTCCATGCACGAGTTGACGGTGTCCTTGAGCAGCAGCCAGGCGGTCCTGCGCTTGGAGACGTCCCGATAGAGGGCACGCGCCCGGTGGAGGCGGCCGGAGGGGGGCCGCTGGGGGGATTCACTTGCTGGCTGCACGCCCTAAAGGTATCCGTCGCGGGAGGCTGCGCTCATCCCCCGGGTGGGCGCCGGGCGCGTGTGAGTGCGTAGGCGATTCGAACCGTTTACCTGTCATGTCCGCGTTGGCCTGAATGTTCGGTCACTCATGTGAACATCCCGGTCCGGAAATTCCCGGGGTCCGGAAACAGGCCAATGACCGAAAATGTCTTGAAGCGTTCATGAATCTGCCGAAACAATCCTGACTGCATTCGTTGCGTATGCCGAGGATCACTCGGGCGCACACGACACGGGGGAATTCACGGGTCACTGACCATGACCCTTTTCAGCCGCGTTGCCTGTGACACGCCCTTTTCCGCGGCCACTCCCATCACCTTCCGAACACGTCGCACCGCATTTCTCATGCCCCCGGGGAACTGCACCAATCACCGAGGAGCTCCCTGTGCCGCACGGCACTGAACGTGTTCTCACCGAAGCCCTGGCCGCCCACGTCAGGACACGCCCGGACCCGCCGTGGGGAGGTAAGGCCATGAACGCGATCCCGCAATGGACCCTCGACCCGAGGCCCGGCACCGCGGTGTACGAGGTCCCGCTGCCGGACGGCCTGTCGGTCGACGCACAGGCCGTCCGGGCCGCACACGACAGGGTGCTCGCCACCTTCTCCGCGGACCGCGACGACACCGTGCTCCACGTCGCCCTCACCGGCCGCACACTGCGTCTGCGCTACCGCACCGACGTCCTGGACCGCGAGGCCGCCGCCCGGATCGCCGGCTACCACCTGACCGCCCTCACCACCCCGGTACGGCGCAGCCTGCTGTCCGAGGCCGAGCTCCACTTCCAGCTGGAGGAGCTGGCCGGTCCGCGCCGCCCGCTGCCCGACCGGCGGGTGCACGAGCTGTTCGAGGAGCGAGCGGCGGCCCACCCCGGCACCGTGGCCGCCGTGGAAGGGGACAGACAGTGGACGTACGGCGAACTCAACTCCCGCGCGAACCGCATCGGCCGGGCCCTGCTGGAGCACGGACTGCGGCCCGAGGGCGTCGTCGGCGTCATCATGGAGCGCAACCTCGACTGGCTGGCCGCCGTACTGGGCGTCCTCAAGGCGGGCGGTGTGTATCTGCCGATCGAGCCGCGCTTCCCGGCCGGACGCGTCAGGGCGATCCTCACCCGCGCCGACTACGACCTCGTCCTCACCAAGGACTCCGTGGCGGCCGCCTACGAGGAGGGCCACGCCGAGACCGACCTCGGTGTCCCCGTCGCGGCGGACCAACTGGCGTACATCTACTTCACGTCGGGCTCCACGGGCGAGCCCAAGGGCGCGATGTGCGAGCACGCCGGTTTCGTCAACCACGTCCTCGCCAAGCTGGAGGACCTGGACATCGGCCCCGGGCAGGTGGTCGCGCAGACCGCGCCGCAGTGCTTCGACATCTCCCTGTGGCAGCTGCTGGCCGCGCTGCTGGTGGGCGGGCGGACGCTGCTGGTCGGGCAGGACACGATCCTGGACGTACCGCGGTTCCTGGACACGATCGAGCGCGGCCGGGTCAACGTGCTCCAGGTGGTGCCGTCGTATCTGGAGGCGGTGCTGGCCGAGTTGGAGCGGCGGCCACGTGAACTGCCCCATCTGCGCCGGGTGTCGGTCACCGGGGAGGCGGTGAGGAAGGAGCTGGTGGAGCGCTGGTTCGCGGCCCGCACCGGGATCCCGCTGGTCAACGCCTACGGTCTGACGGAGACGTCGGACGACACCCACCACGAGGTCATGGACCGGGTGCCGGACGAGGCGCGGGTTCCTCTGGGGCGGCCGATCGCCAACGTGCGGATCTACATCGTCGACGAGCGGTTGCTGCCCGTGCCGCTGGGCGCGCCCGGCGAGATCGTCTTCTCCGGGGTGTGCGTGGGCCGCGGATACGTCAACGATCCCGAGCGCACCGAGGCGGCGTTCAGCGAGGACCCGTTCCGGCCCGGCGAGCGGCTGTACCGCAGCGGGGACCACGGGCGCTGGCTGCCCGACGGGAAGCTGGAGTTCCTCGGCCGCCGGGACACCCAGGTGAAGATCCACGGCTTCCGTATCGAGATCGGCGAGATCGAGAACGCGCTGCTGCGGGTGCCCGGCGTCCGTGACGGGGCGGTGGTCGTCGTACGAGGGACGCACCTGGTCGCGTTCTGCACGGGGGCGTCGCCGGTCGACACGGGTGTCGTACGGGAGAAGCTGGCCGCCTCGCTGCCCGCGTACCTGCTCCCGTCGGTCGTGCACTGGCGCCGGCGGCTGCCGCTGACCGCGAACGGCAAGACCGACCGGCGCGCGCTGACCGCGCTCGCCGAGGACCTCGACACGCGAACGGACGGACCCCGTACACCGGTCGAGCTGCGGCTCGCCGCCGCCTGGGCCGAGGTGCTCGGGATCCCGGCCGAGGGGATCGGCCGTCACGACGACTTCTTCCTCCGCGGCGGGACCTCGCTGGCCGCCGTGAAGCTGGCGATCGCCCTGGACCGGGCGATCACCTTCAAGGACGTCACCCGCCATCCGGTCCTCGCGGACCTCGCGGATCTGCTCGACCGAACCGCCTGAAAGGATGTGCCTGACGCCGCCCTCCACTCCGACCGGCTGCCGCCGCGTGAGCGCGACAAGCCACGACCGACCCCACCCGCCGAACGACTTCACACCCCCACGGCGGGTAGGTTCCCCCCATGGCAGGCAGCACGCACACCGTGACCAACCAGCCCCCACCCCTGATCGGCCACGACGTCTACACAGCCGACAAAGCCCTGGTGGCGGCCGTGGAGCGGCATGTGGACCCCGTACACCTGGACGATGTCCGAAGCGAACTGGCCGCCCTCGGCAAAACCTCCGGCTCCGCCCAGGTCCAGGAGTGGGGCGCACAGGCCAACGAGAACCCACCCCGCCTGAGGACCCACGACCGCTACGGCCACCGCGTCGACGAGGTCGACTTCCACCCGGCCTGGCACCGCCTCCTCGGCAAGGGCGTCTCCGCCGGCCTCACCGCCGCCTGGACCCGCCCCGCCGGCCACGTCCGCCGAGCCGCCGCGTTCCTGATCTGGACCCAGGTCGAGGCCGGCAACCTCTGCCCCCTGTCGATGACCCACGCCGCCGTCCCCGCGCTCCGCACGGACCCCGCCCTCGCCGAGGAGTGGGAACCCCGTCTGACCTCGGTGGTCTACGACCGTGAGCTGCGCCCCGCGCACCAGAAGGCGGGCGCCCTGTTCGGCATGGGGATGACGGAGAAGCAGGGCGGCAGCGACGTCCGGGCGGGCACCACCCGGGCCACCCCGCTGGCCGAGGACGGCACCTACGAGCTCACCGGCCACAAGTGGTTCTGCTCGGCCCCCATGTCGGACGGGTTCCTCGTCCTCGCCCAGGCCCCCGACGGCCTGACCTGCTTCCTCGTCCCGCGCGTCCTGGACGACGGCACCCGCAACCCGTTCCGTATCCAGCGCCTCAAGGACAAGCTCGGCAACCGCTCCAACGCCTCCGCCGAGGTCGAGTTCGACGGCACCTGGGCACGCAGGGTCGGCGAGGAGGACCGGGGAGTGCGGACCATCATCGAGATGGTCGCGGCGACCCGGCTCGACTGCGTGCTCGGTTCGGCCGGTCTGATGCGGCAGGCCGTCACGCAGGCCGTCCACCACTGCACGTACCGCGAGGCCTTCGGCGGCAAGCTCGTCGACAAGCCTCTGATGCGCAACGTCCTGGCCGATCTCGCCCTGGAGTCCGAGGCGGCGACCACCCTCGCGCTGCGGCTCGCGGCCGCCTACGACGACGGCGGCGAACAGGAGCGGGCCTTTCTGCGGATCGCGGTGCCGGCCGCCAAGTACTGGGTGACCAAGCGCTGCCCCCCGGTGACGCTGGAGGCCGCCGAGTGCCTGGGCGGCAACGGCTACGTCGAGGACTCCGGTATGCCCCGGCTGGTGCGCGAATCCCCGCTCAACTCGATCTGGGAGGGCGCGGGCAACATCCAGGCCCTGGACGTCCTACGGGCCTTGCAACGAGAGCCCCTGGCCCTCAACGCCTACCTCCAGGAGGTCGGCAAGGCCCGCGGCGCCGACCACCGCCTGGACGGCGCGATCAAGAACCTGCTGACGGAACTGGCCGATCTGGAGGGGGTCGAGGCCCGGGCCCGACGACTCACCGAACGACTCGCGCTCGTGCTCCAGGGCTCATTGCTGGTCCGTTTCGCACCACCGGAGGTGGCCGACGCGTTCTGCGCGTCCCGCCTGGGCGGAGACGCGGGCACAGCGTTCGGCACCCTGCCCCACAGTCTGCCGTTGGCTTCCATCGTGGAGCGCGCCCGACCCGCCTAGGGGCGCGGGGAACCGCGCGACCAGCCACAAACCGGCCCGCGGGCGCCACCGCACATCCGCCGGGCACCCCTCTACCGCGAATACGGCCCGACCGCCGAAGGTAGGGGGTGGTGCTGCGCCGACACGGCACCACCCCCGCCTTGGCCCGTTCGAGGCCGCGAACGCCGCTCGGGACGGCGTCGCTCAAGTTTCAAACAAGGTCCGGCCGTCCACCAGGGTTGCAGGGGGTTGCAACTTGCTGCTGACTGTGGCCGGACTGTGTCCCTCCGCGAGGGCCGAAAGGCACTATGAGACGAACAGTCAGGACGGGCATCGCGGACGTGGCCGAAAGGCGACGAGGAACCGGTTGTCCGCAGCCCTCATCAGCCCTTCATCCGGGAGGATCCCGTGGCGCACCCGCCGACGGACGTCACCCAGCTCGCCGCCGTGGACGCGGCGCGTGCGGCACGGGTGCTCAGCGAGGTGCGCTCCGCCACGCTCTCCGGGCAGCGGGCCCCGGTCGCACCCCGTCCGGTGATCGAGCAGTCCTGGGGGCGGATGCTGCGCGGCGGGGTCGATCCCGACCATGACTTCCGGTCCGGGCTGCTGTCCCGGGAGGAGGTGCAGCGGCGGCGCGAGACCTCGGTGCTGCGGCACGTCCTGCCGGTGCTGCGGCAGGGGCTGGCGTCGGTCGCGGACGCCGCCCACCACATCATGGTGGTCGCCGACGAGGACGGCCGGGTGCTGTGGCGGGAGGGCAGTTCCCCGGTACTGCGCAAGGCCGACGGGACCGGCTTCGAACTCGGCGCGGACTGGCGGGAGAGCGTCGTCGGCACCAACGGCATCGGCACCCCGGTGGTGGCCCGCCGGCCGGTGCAGGTCTTCGCCTCCGAGCACTTCGTGCGTTCGCAGACCTCCTGGACCTGCACCGGGGCGCCGATCACGGACCCGCGGGACGGCCGGCTGATCGGCGTGGTGGACGTGAGCGGGCCGCTGGACACGATGCATCCGGCGACCCTCGCCTGGGTCGACTCGGTGGCCAAGCTCGCCGAGGCCCGGCTGCGGGAGCTGCACCAGACCTCCCTCGAGCAGCTGCGCGCGGTGGGGGCACCGGTGCTGGTGCGGCTCGGCGGCCGGGCCCTGGTGGTGGACGGGGACGGCTGGACGGCGGCGGTGACCGGGATGCCGTACCAGAACCGGATCGGGCTGCCCAAGTCGCTGACGGCGGGCCGACGGTGGCTGCCGACGCTGGGCCTGTGCTCCGTGGAGCCCCTCGCGGGGGGCTGGCTGGTGCGGGCGGCGGCCGAGCCGGTGCCGGCGGGCACCACCCGTATCGTCCTGGATCTGTCGCAGCCGCGCCGCTGGTCGGTGACGGTGTCCGGGATCGCCGGGTCGTGGAGCCATGAACTGAGTCCTCGGCACGCCGAGTTGCTGTATCTGCTGGCCGTGCACCGGGGCGGTCGCAGTGCGGCGGGCCTGGCCGAGGACATGTTCGGCGACCCGGAGCGCAGGGTGACGGTGCGCGCGGAGATGTCCCGGATCCGCCGGTATCTCGGGGGACTTCTGGAACACCGGCCGTATCGTTTCTGCGAAGGTGCGGAGGTCGAGGTCCTCCCTCCCGCCGACCCGCGCGACCTGCTGCCGCACTCCACGGCACCCGCGGTGACCGGCAAGCGGTTGTCCGCACACCTGTCCTGAAGCACCCAACAGGCGGCATCTTTCGCATATTTGCAGGGTCTTCGTCCCCGGCAGGCTCCGACTGCCGTAGCATCCCTACACGGGCCACCCCACCTGCTCCTCCGTCAACGTACGGATCACCAGGCGCAGTTGGCCCGCCTCGGGAGGACGACATGATGCAGCGCGGCAGACACCGCAGGCAGAAGCGGGGCAGAGCGGCACGCGCCTTCCTGGCCGGGACCGCCCTCGCCCTCACCGCCGCCGCCACGATGATCAGTGCCTCACAGGCCACCGTCGCCGACGATCCCGGGGCGCTGAAGCCGCTCGCCACGTCCGCCGAGACGGACGTCCTGCGCCTGCGGGAGCACCTGGAACCGCAGCGCAGCCTCGACCGGCTCGCCTCCGCGATGGGCACACCGGTCGGCGTCAGCGCCGTCCTCGACAGCGCCGACCGCACGCTGCGCGCCGCCGCCGACTGCGCTCCCGCCGAGCGCGAGGCGCTGCCCGTCGAGCCGGCCGCCACCCGCGCGTACTGCTGGGACGCCGCCGACACCCGGTCCTGGCGGGCCGGCGCGGTCACCACCTCGGGCGACGCGGACGACGACGGCCTGTGGGGGCAGAACCGGGTGATCCTCTCCGCCTGGTCGCAGGGCGCCCACGATCTGGCCCGGGTGGCGTTCATCGACGCCAACGACCTGGGGCGCCCCACCTACTCCTGGGTCCTGCTCACGGTCCCGGTCGACGGCGGCCGCGACTACCGCGCCCTCGACTCCCGGGTCTCCGGCATGGTCTGGTACCAGGACAAACTGCTGGTGACCGCCGCCGAGGGCCTGTACGTGTACGACATGGACCGCGTCCAGCGCACGACGGTGGACAGCCCCGCCGTCGGCCGCGTGGACGGCGGCTGGGCGGCGCACGGCAACCGCTGGGTCCTGCCCGCGGTCGGCACCTACAGCCTGGCCGGCGGGAAGGCCGCCGCGCAGCCCGGCTATCTCTCCCTGGACCGCAGCACCTCCCCCGACAGCCTGGTCGCGAGCGAGTGGGTCTCCAAGGGCGACGACCGGGACGTCCGGCTGTGGCGCTACGACTTCAGCGCCGCCTCCGACCGCTCCGGCCTCCTCACCACCGACCCCGCCGGGTACACCCGGGTCGACGAGGCGTACGAGACGAAGGCGGCCGGCGTCGGCGCCGTGCTGTCGTACGGCTCGAACTGGTACCTGGGCCGTGCCGCGGACGCGGACGGCGGCCACGGGACGCTGTGGCGACAGAGCGCGACCGGCGCGCGGGCCACCCGGTGCGGCACCGACGAGACCCGACAGTGCTGGAGCACCGAGTCGGAGTCCCTCTCCTACTGGGAGGCGACCGGCGAGGTCTGGTCCCAGTCGGGCCGGGTGCTGTTCGCCATGCCGCTGGCCTCGGTCGACCGAGCGCTGGGCTAGAGCCCGCCGGGCCCCGCCGGGCGGATCGCGGGGCCGTTCGACAGATGATCGGGCCGGATGGTTCCCTGGCAGGCATGGCCAACATCCCCGTGACCACCTGGTCCCTGGAACAGACCGACCCGACCGACGTCCTCCCGGCCGCCGGGCCGGACAGTGACGTCGGGATCGTTCGCTCCGCGGTCCCCTCCCCCGAGTTCAGCCGCTTCCTGTACGCCTCCGTCGGCGGCGACATCCGCTGGATCGACCGGCTCGGCTGGACGTACGGGCAGTGGGAGGAGCACCTGGGCCGGCCCGGCGTGGAGACGTGGGTGGCGTACGACCGGGGCACGCCCGCGGGGTACGTGGAGCTGGAGCCGCAGGACGACGGGGTCGTGGAGATCGTCTACTTCGGGCTGATCCCGGCCTTCCGGGGCCGCCGGATCGGCGGCCATCTGCTGTCGTACGGCGCCGCCCGCGCCTGGGACCTCGCGGACCGCTGGCCGGGGTTGGCGCCGACGAAGCGGGTCTGGCTGCATACGTGCAGCCTGGACGGCGAGCACGCCATGGACAACTATCTGCGCCGGGGCTTCAAGCTCTTCGACACCAAGGTCGAGGAGAAGCCCGACGCGGCCGCTCCGGGGCCCTGGCCGGGCGCCTACCCGGTCTGACCTGCGCGGACAAGACTCCGTGCGCGGTATGTGATCGAGACCACCCTTGTCTCACTCTTCGGGACAAGGGTGTCCGCATGATGGACGAAGCTGGACTGTGTCCAGATCGCCGTGACACGCTTCCGTCATGTCTGGAACTGGAATTGCCTTGGTGAGTCGGCGGCACGTCGACCTCGGCCGCATGTCCAGCGCCATCTGTCCGGCGCGCTAGCGAGCCGCAGCGCCGCCCGACATCTCCCGCATTGGTCTCATTCCTGCGCAATACTGCGCACGTACACGTATGCGCTCGTACACGCAGGTCAGAGCCGCTTTCCCGCCTGTCCCGAAGGACGAATAACCATGGCCGCCACCCCGCAGAACCCTGCTGCCACGACTCCCCGCCGCAAGGTGAGCCGTCACCGCGGTGAGGGTCAGTGGGCCGCGGGACACCACACCCCGCTGAACGGCAACGAGCAGTTCAAGAAGGACGACGACGGTCTCAATGTGCGGACACGCATTGAGACGATCTACTCCAAGCGGGGCTTCGACTCGATCGACCCCAACGACCTGCGTGGCCGCATGCGCTGGTGGGGCCTCTACACCCAGCGCAAGCCCGGGATCGACGGCGGCAAGACCGCGATCCTGGAGCCGGAGGAGCTGGACGACAAGTACTTCATGCTGCGGGTGCGGATCGACGGCGGACGCCTCACCACCCAGCAGCTGCGCGTGATCGGCGAGATCTCCGAGGAGTTCGCGCGCGGCAGCGCGGACGTCACCGACCGCCAGAACATCCAGCTGCACTGGATCCGCATCGAGGACGTCCCGGAGATCTGGAACCGCCTGGAGGCGGTCGGTCTGTCCACCACCGAGGCCTGCGGTGACACCCCGCGCGTGATCATCGGCTCGCCGGTCGCCGGTATCGCCGAGGACGAGATCATCGACGGCTCCTGGGCGATCGACGAGATCCACGAGCGCTACATCGGCAGCAAGGAGTTCTCCAACCTGCCCCGCAAGTTCAAGACGGCGATCTCCGGCTCCCCGCTCCTGGACGTGGTCCACGAGATCAACGACATCGCCTTCGTCGGTGTCGAGCACCCCGAGCACGGCCCCGGTTTCGACCTGTGGGTCGGCGGCGGTCTGTCCACCAACCCGAAGCTCGGCGTCCGGCTGGGCGCCTGGGTTCCGCTGGACGAGGTGCCCGAGGTGTGGGCCGGTGTGGTCGGCATCTTCCGAGACTGGGGCTACCGCCGCCTGCGCACGCGTGCCCGTCTGAAGTTCCTCGTCGCCGACTGGGGCCCGGAGAAGTTCCGCCAGGTCCTGGAGGACGACTACCTGAAGCGCAAGCTGGTCGACGGTCCCGCGCCCGCCGAGCCCTCGGGCCGCTGGCGCGACCACGTCGGCGTGCACCGCCAGAAGGACGGCCTGTTCTACGTCGGTTTCGCCCCGCGCGTCGGCCGCATCGACGGCACCACGCTGACGAAGATCGCCGAGGTCGCGGAGGCACACGGCTCGGGCCGGGTCCGGACCACCGTCGAGCAGAAGATGATCATTCTCGACGTCGAGGAGGCGCAGGTCCAGCCGCTCGTCGAGGCCCTGGAGGCGCTCGACCTGACCGCCAAGCCCTCCCCGTTCCGGCGCGGCACCATGGCCTGCACCGGCATCGAGTACTGCAAGCTCGCCATCGTCGAGACCAAGGCGCGCGGCTCGCAGCTGATCGACGAACTGGAGCGCCGGATCCCGGAGTTCGACGAGCCGCTCACCATCAACCTCAACGGCTGCCCGAACGCCTGCGCCCGTATCCAGGTGGCGGACATCGGTCTCAAGGGCCAGCTGGTCCTCAACGACCAGGGCGAGCAGGTCGAGGGCTACCAGGTGCACCTCGGCGGCGCCCTCGGCCTGGAGGCCGGGTTCGGCCGCAAGGTGCGCGGCCTGAAGGTCACCTCCGAGGAACTGCCCGACTACGTCGAGCGCGTCCTGAAGCGGTTCCAGGCCGAGCGCGAGGAGGGCGAGCGCTTCGCCGCCTGGGCCTCCCGCGCGTCCGAGGAGGCACTCTCATGAGCGAGCGGGCCGCCCCCTTCTACTGCCCCTACTGCGGCGACGAGGACCTCCGTCCGAGCGAGCAGTCCCACGGCGCCTGGGAATGCGCGGCGTGCAACCGCGCATTCCAGTTGAAGTTCCTCGGGCTGCTCGCCCGTGGCCTTCGGCACTCCGACGCAGGGGGAGACCAGATATGACCGCGATTCAGGAAGAGCGCACCACGGACGATCTCAGGACGCTCGCCGAGCAGGCGGGCCGCGACCTGGAGGACGCCTCCGCGCTGGAGATCCTCCAGTGGGCCGTCGACACCTTCGGGGCACGCTTCTGCGTGACCTCCTCGATGGAGGACGCGGTCGTCTCCCATCTGGCGTCCCGGGTCCGCAAGGGCGTGGACGTCGTCTTCCTCGACACCGGCTACCACTTCGAGGAGACCATCGGCACCCGCGACGCGGTGGAGGCCGTGATGGACGTCAACGTCATCACGCTGTCGCCGACGCGGACGGTCGCCGAGCAGGACGCCGAGTTCGGCCCGAAGCTGCACGACCGCGACCCCGACCTGTGCTGCAAGATGCGCAAGGTCGAGCCGCTGGAGCGGGGCCTGAAGGACTACCTGGCCTGGGCGACCGGGCTGCGCCGCGACGAGTCCCCGACCCGGGCGAACACCCCGGTCGTCGGCTGGGACGAGAAGCGCCGGAAGGTCAAGATCTCCCCGATCGCCCGCTGGACCCAGGACGACGTGGACGCGTACGTCGCCGAACACGGCGTCCTGACCAACCCGCTGCTGATGGACGGCTACGCCTCCGTCGGCTGCGCCCCCTGCACCCGCCGGGTCCTGGAGGGCGAGGACGCGCGCGCCGGGCGCTGGGCGGGCCGCGGCAAGACCGAGTGCGGGCTGCACGAATGACCATCACCGAGAAGGAGTTGCACGTGACGACCGGAGCCACCGTCTGGCTCACGGGTCTGCCGAGTGCCGGCAAGACCACCATCGCGTACGAGCTGGCAGGCCGGCTGCGCGAGGAGGGCCATCTCGTCGAGGTGCTCGACGGCGACGAGATCCGCGAGTTCATCTCGGCGGGCCTCGGCTTCAGCCGCGAGGACCGGCACACGAACGTGCAGCGCATCGGCTTCCTCGCCGAACTGCTCGCCCGCAACGGCGTCAAGGCGCTCGTCCCGGTGATCGCGCCCTACGCGGACAGCCGTGAGGCGGTGCGCAAGCGCCACCAGGAGAGCGGGGCGGCGTACCTGGAGATCCACGTGGCCACTCCGGTCGAGGTGTGCTCCGTACGCGATGTGAAGGGTCTGTACGCCAAGCAGGCCGCGGGCGAGCTGTCCGGGCTGACCGGCGTCGACGACCCGTACGAGGAGCCCGACTCGCCCGACCTGCGGATCGAGTCGCAGGACCAGACCGTCCAGGAGTCCGCGGCGGCTGTGCACGCGCTGCTCACCGAGAGGGGACTGGCATGACGACGACCGTTGCGGCGGTGGAGGAGGGTACGGACGCTCCGTACGCCCTCTCCCACCTGGACGCTCTCGAGTCCGAGGCCGTGCACATCTTCCGCGAGGTGGCGGGCGAGTTCGAACGGCCGGTGATCCTGTTCTCCG